>SVPY01000031.1 GCA_015065615.1 Oscillospiraceae bacterium
TTGACAGAGGCTTGGTGCCTGATTTCACAATCAAAGAAGCAAGGGAGATTTTTGCTGCCCACCAGCACAAGCTTATTGAGGACGGCATAAGAGGCTTTAAGCTTGATGAATGTGACGGCAGTGATATTACAGGCGGCTGGAACTTCCCCGACTGTGACGAATTCCCCTCAGGTATGGACGGCGAAGTGTACCACAACCTTTTAGGTACACTTTACGGTCAGGTAAACAAGATGGCACTTGGAAATCTTCGTTCTTTCCAGAGTATAAGAAGCTTCGGTGCACTCTGCTCCTCCTATAACTATTCACTTTATTCCGATTTAACCGACCCTCACGATTATTTAAGAGGTCTTGTAAATGCAGGCTTTACCGGTATACTATGGACTCCTGAAGTCAGCGGCAACTCCAACACTCAGGAAGAGCTGAGAAGAAGACTGCAGACAGTTATATTCAGCCCTCAGGCACTTATTAACGCCTGGTACATTGAATATATGCCCTGGGAAAAATTCGGCTGTGAGGAAATGGTTAAGGAGATCCTTGACCTTCGTATGCAGCTTATACCCTACCTTTACTCTAAGTTCTACGAGTATTACAGAACGGGTAAGCCTCCCATCCGCTCCGTTCTCTGTGATTATCCCGGTGAGGATTTCTTTAAAAACTGCGAGGACGAATACCTTTTTGGTGATATGCTGGTAGCTCCCATTATTGCTCCCGCTAAAGGCAGAGAGGTTGTTCTTCCTAAGGGAACCTGGTATAACTTCTATACAGGTGAAAAGCTTGAGGGCGGTAAACACTATATTGAAACAAATGATGTTCCCGTATTCGTAAGAGAGGGTGATATTATTCCTCTTGCCAAACCGGTAGAATATATGCCTGAGGACGTAAAGTTCGAAATCACTTTAAGAGCTTACGGCGACGCTAAGGACGCTTCCTTTACTTTAATTGAGGATGACGGCGTTACTGACGACACTGACTACAGAGAAATCGCTGTTACTATGAACGATTATAATATTGATTCCTTCCGTTATGAAATTATAGGAACCGAAGAAATTAAATAAACTGAACAAAAGCTCACAGCCAAATCTGTGAGCTTAGTTTATTTATCTTTTCCGTAAACATCTTTAAAGGCTTTCCAGAAGCCGCCGTAGGAGCTGTAGCCTACTTCGCTTGCAACTTCTTCAAGACTTAAATTCTTGCTCTCCATAAGATATTTTGCGGCTTCCATTTTTCTTTTAAGTATTTCCGTGCGGAAATTGTTGCCCGTATATTTTTCGATAATTCTTGACGCCTGCTTTTCCGAAAGATGTAATTCGTCGGCTAAATCCTTTAAGGTGATATCCTTTTTGTAATTGTTGGCAAAAAATTCGTAAATGAGAAACTCGCGGTTTTTTACAGCGGTAATAGCCTTTTCGCCTTCCGCCTTATTGAATCCTGAAACTATAAGGGATAAATAGAGAATCAACTCATCCTCCGAGCCGTTTTTAAAAAACATATCAGCGGATTTTATCAACCCCCCCACAACGCTTTGGGGAAAATTTTTCACAGAAAGCTCTGAGTACTCAGCTCCTACAAGCTGAAAGGCAATACAGTGTGTGTTGCCCTTTGCATTTAAACATCGGTGAAATACTAAAGGCGGAATATAAACACCTGAATTTCCTTCTATTTCTAAAATTTTGCCGTCTATTTCGTAAATAGCGCCTTCACCGCTTATTAGGTGAATTTCACCGTAGCGGTGCTTGTGAACGTCGGTTGTAAGCTTCTTTCTTTCGTAGAAGCCCGACTGCATTATTACGTTGAAAGTTTTTTTACCAAGATAAATTGTAGTTTCGTATATCATAACATTTCCTGAAAAGACATTTTTTAGAAAAGATGTCCTTTGAGATAATAGCTTTTTATAAATTTTTTTGATATTATATATCTAGTTCATTATAACACAGATAATTTAATTTTGAAAGAATTTTTTTCAGGAGCAGGATATGAAGATAAATATCATAAGCGACGTTAAAACCATTATGTCTAACCCCGAAAGTAAGCACAATTACTTTGGCTGGCCAAGTGTAGCTAGATTGCCAAACGGTAAAATCGCGGTGGCAGCTTCAGGCTACAGAATGAGCCACGTATGTCCGTTCGGTAAATGTGTAATGGCTTTAAGTGACGATAATGGCGAAACTTACACAGGCGCTTTCCCTATTATTGATACGTATCTTGACGATAGAGACGGCGGTATATGCACTTTCGGTGATAATGGTGTTATAGTTTCAAGTTTTAATAATACACGTAAGATGCAAAGGGATAATAACCTGCTTCTTCCTGAGCTTGAAGACTGGATGCTTAAAAGGAATAAATTTTACCACGCTTATCTTGATACAGTCAGTGACGAAAGTGAAGAAAAGTATATTGGTTCATTATTCAGAATAAGTTTAGATTGCGGCAAGACATTCAGTGAAATTTATAAATCTCCCGTTACCTCTCCTCACGGACCTATAGAGCTTAAAGACGGCAGTATTTTATGGATTGGCAGAACTTTTTCGGAAGATGATTCATTTGATGAAAAAACTTCAAGAATTAAAGCATATAAAATTAAGCTTGACGGCAGTATGGAATATTTAAGCACTATTCCGCCAATTTACGAAAACGGTTTATTTATGTGTTCCTGTGAGCCTGCAGCTATAGAGTTGCCTGACGGCAGAATTATTTGCCAGATTAGAATTTCTAATGCTGGGTATTTTACCTTATATCAAACAGAATCAAGTAACGGCGGTTTAAATTGGACTACACCTAAAATGATTCTTGATAAACGCGGCGGTTCTCCTGCACATTTATTATTACATTCAAACGGCACGCTTATTTCCACTTACGGCTTCAGGGATGCTCCTTACGGAATTAAAGCAATGTTCAGTAAAGATTTAGGCAAAACCTGGGAAACTGATTTGTGGGTATATGATAACAATGGAATCAGCAGTGACTTAGGCTACCCCTCAAGCATAGAGCTTGATAACGGCGATATCTTAACTATTTTCTATGCACGAGATGAAGCAAAAGGTCCTGCAACGATAAAGCAAATTATTTGGAATTTTGAATAAGGAGGCTACTATGAAAATTAATTTAAAAGGCAAGCTTAAAACAATTATGAGCAATCCCGAAAGCAAGTTTAATTATTTTGGTTGGCCAAGTGTAGCAAGGCTTCAAAACGGCAAAATAGCTGTGGTTGCATCCGGCTACAGATTAGGTCACATCTGCCCCTTCGGTAAATGCGTAATGGCTTTAAGTGACGATGGCGGTGAAAGCTATACAGGTGCATTCCCTATTATCGATACTTTTCTTGATGATAGAGATGCAGGTATATGCACTTTTGGTGAAAACGGCGTTATTGTTTCAAGCTTTAATAACACAAGAGTTCAGCAAAGAAACTGGAACCCTATAAGCGATGAATTAAATGATTTTTATTTTAAGAGAAATACTTTTTACCACGCTTATCTTGATACAGTAACTGATGAAGACGAAGCAAAATATTGGGGCTCTACCTTTAAAATGAGTTTCGATGGCGGTAAAACTTTCACTAAAACTTTAAAATCCCCCGTAACTTCCCCTCACGGACCTATGACTCTTAAAGACGGCAGAATTTTATGGATCGGCAGAACCCACGATGATAATAACGACACCGGCATTTTAGATATTGAAAACGACAGAGTAAAAGCCTACGAAATTAAGCTTGACGGATCTATGGAATACATCGGCACAATTCCTCCCGTATATAAAAACGGTGAGTTCCGCTGCTCCTGCGAGCCTCATACAATAGAACTTCCCGACGGCACACTTATTTGCCATATAAGAATGGAAATTAATGAATTCAGCGTTTACCAAAGCATTTCTAAGGATGGCGGTAAAACCTGGAGCGACCCTGAGCAGCTGCTTGAAGATTTTGGCGGTTCTCCCCCACATTTACTTTTACACTCTTCAGGTACTTTAATTTGTACTTACGGATATAGAAATGAACCCTTCGGTGTGAAAGCAATGTTCAGTAAAGATATGGGTCAAACCTGGGATACAGGCGAATACTTTGTTTATAATAACGGCGGTTTTTCTTCCGACCTTGGCTACCCTGCAAGTATTGAGCTTGATAACGGAGATATTTTAACGGTTTTCTATGCGAAGGATGAAGCAAAAGGCCCTGCAACAATCAAGCAGATTATTTGGAATTTTGAAAAATAACTTTTTAAATAAAGAAAGGATTTTTATTATGATAAAATTTACAGGCGTTATGCCCGCACTTGTAACCCCCCTTACAAGTGATGAAAAATTAAACGTAGAAGCTCTTAAGATGCTTCTTGACAGACACTTAAAAGAAGATGCCGACGGTTTCTATATTGGCGGCGCTACAGGTGAAGGTATTGCATTAAGCCGTGAAGTACGTGAAGAATTAGCTTATGAATCAATTAAGCACATAGACGGCAAAAAGCCTTCTATCATACATATTGCTTCCACTAATTTTAACGATGCTATCGCTCTTGCAAAGCAGGCAGAGGCAGTTGGCGCTGATGCTATTTCCGCTATTCCTCCTATTTTCTTTGCTTATGATGAGGACGACGTATTTAATTACTACAAGAAGTTAGCTGAAGCAGTTTCAATTCCTTTAATCGTTTACTTTAATCCCAACGCAGGCGTTACATTTACTCCCGAAATGGCTGCAAGAATTTTCGAAATTGATAACGTATCAGGTATTAAGTGGACTAGCTCCAACTACTTTGGTATGAACGTATTAAAGCAGCTCACGCACGGCGAAATGAACATCATCAACGGACCCGACGAAATGCTTTTAATGGGTCTTAACGCAGGTGCTGACGGCGGTATAGGTTCTACTTATAACTTTATGCTTCCTAAAATCAAGAAGGTTTACGCTGAGTTTATGGCAGGCAACAAGGATGCTGCAGTAAACGCACAAACAGACGTTAACAGAATTATTCACGCTCTCTTAAAATACAAGGTTATTCCCGGTGTAAAAGTTATTCTCGAAAAGCAGGGCTATGAAGTTGGTAATGCTTCATTCCCCCAGAAGAGATACACAGAGGAAGAAAAAGAAATTCTTTGGAACAAGATCCTTGAAGCAGGTCTTTAATTTATTATAAACAAAGCGCTTACTTAGTGAGACACTTCGTAAAGAAGTTTCTCACTATTTCTTTTTTTATATTTACATTCATTCAATTATGAACAATCTGTTTCACAATTATATAACTTGTGTTAATTTTTATATAATTTTATTGACAAGTTTTTATTTTTGACTATAATAAAAATTGTAAAAGAAAAACATGGATAGGAATGATTATATGGCAAAAACTCTATATAGTTTAATGCTGAGTGAAGAAGTTGTAAATGCGGTGGATATTTTAGCCCACAGAACGGGACTTACACGCTCTGCGCTTGTTAATAAAATACTTGCCGAATACGTCTCCTTCGAAACCCCCGAAACAACGGTAAGCAATATTTTAAGGGAGATGGAAGGTCTATTTACTCCCCAAAGTGAGCTTGTGCCTTTATTTTCACCCAACAGTAAGTCAATGTCAATAAAATCAAGTCTTGCTTATAAGTATAGACCAACGGTAAGATAC
The DNA here is from genome assembly GCA_015065615.1 of Oscillospiraceae bacterium. Classification (GTDB taxonomy): domain Bacteria; phylum Bacillota; class Clostridia; order Oscillospirales; family Acutalibacteraceae; genus SIG603. The sequence continues at coordinate 5,604 of SVPY01000031.1, forward strand.
GAAGTTGACTTAGACCCCTCGCTAAAAAATATGATGGGAAGTTTGACGGTTGTATTCCGCACCCAGTCTGTCTCTCTTATAAACGAGCTTACCGAATTTTTGAAGCTCTGGGTAAGAATTGAAAATAAGCTTCTCTCCCCTATTACGGGCAAAATTCTGGAATGCGCCTTATATGACGGCAAATTCATTAGACCCTTGATGCTGCCTGATCTACAAAAGGTAAACAGTGAAGATATTGCCCGCGAAATAAATAATTATATAAGTTTATTCGACAGCTGTCTTAAAGCATATTTAAGGCGCGACATCAATGAATACGGTATATTGGAAAATTACCGTTTAAGCCTTAATTCAAGGAAATTTTTAATTTAATTTTAAGAAAGGAAAAGGATTAAAGTATATGAATTTAGAAAAGTACACACAGAAATCAGTTGAAGCCATAAAGCTTGCATCAGAAAAAGCTGAAGAAAACGGTAATCAGTATATTACCGACAAACACCTTTTATACGCTCTTTTAAAGCAGGACGGCGGTCTTATCCCCTCTATTTTAGGTTCTATGGGCGCCGACGTAAAGGTTCTTTTATCGGGTGTTGAAGCTTTAATAAATAAGCTGCCGAAAATAAGCGGCGCTAACGTGCAGACTTACGCTTCCTCGGAGCTCAGTAAAATTATAAACGATGCTGAAAAGCTTGCTTCTAAGCAGGGCGACAGCTTCGTTTCCGTTGAACACTTTATGCTCAGCATTTTCGATAATGCTACAAATGAAGTAAAGAATCTTTTAAACGATAACGGTATTAATAAGGGCAATTTTAATAATGAGCTAAAAAAAGTTAAAACAAGCCCCGTTAACGGGGATAATCCCGAAAGCACCTACGATGCGCTTAAAAAATACGGTACCGACCTTGTTGAAAGAGCGAGAAAGCAGGAATTAGACCCCGTTATCGGCAGAGATATAGAAATTCGAAATGTAATAAGAATCCTCTCCCGTAAAACAAAAAATAACCCCGTGCTTATAGGTGAGCCGGGCGTAGGTAAAACCGCTATTGCGGAAGGTCTTGCACAGAGAATCGTAAAAGGCGACGTACCCGAAGGATTAAAGGAAAAGACCATTTTCTCCCTTGATATGGGCGCTTTGATTGCAGGCGCCAAGTACAGAGGTGAATTTGAGGAGCGCCTGAAGGCAGTTTTGGAGCAGGTAAAAAAAGCCGAAGGTAAAATAGTTCTCTTTATTGATGAGCTTCACACAATTGTGGGCGCAGGTAAAACCGAAGGCAGTATGGATGCAGGTAACCTCTTAAAGCCGATGCTTGCCCGAGGTGAACTTCACTGCATAGGCGCTACAACCCTTGACGAATACCGCGAATACATTGAAAAGGATGCGGCGCTTGAGAGAAGATTCCAGCCCGTTATGGTGGATGAGCCTACGGTAGAGGACAGTATCTCCATTCTCCGCGGACTTAAAGAGAGATATGAGATTTTCCACGGTGTTAGAATTCACGATAACGCTCTGGTTGCCGCGGCTACACTTTCAAACAGATATATTTCCGACAGATTCCTCCCCGATAAGGCTATTGACCTTGTGGACGAAGCCTGCGCTATGATAAGAACGGAAATTGACTCCATGCCCAGTGAGCTTGACGATTTGCGCAGAAAAATTTTACAGCTTCAAATTGAAGAGACAGCGCTTAAGAAGGAAGAAGATTTACTCTCCAAGGAAAGGCACGAGGAGATTTTAAAGGAGCTTGCCAACAGCAACGAGGAATTTGAAGCTTTGAAGCTACGCTGGGAAAACGAAAAGAACAGCGTTAACGCGGTTAAGGATTTAAAGGCAGAGATAGACAGAATAAATTCAGAAATCGAGATTGCACAGCGTAACCTTGACTACGAAAAAGCCGCCAAGCTTAAATATTCGGAGCTCCCCTCCCTTGAAGCAAAACTGAAGGAAGCTGTGGAGCTCAGCGAAAAGAAAAATGAAAACACTCTCCTGCACGATACTGTTACCGAGAATGAAATTTCCGAAATAGTCGCCAAGTGGACGGGTATTCCCGTAACGAGACTTATGGAAAGTGAAAGAGAGAAACTTTTACACCTTGATGATATAATTCACAAACGAGTTATCGGTCAGGATGAGGCTGTTACATTGGTTACAGAAGCCATACAGCGTTCAAGGGCAGGTATAGGCGACCCAAATAGACCCATTGGCTCCTTCCTCTTCTTAGGCCCTACTGGTGTAGGTAAAACAGAGCTTGCCAAAAGCCTTTCGGAATGTCTTTTCGATGATGAGAAAAATATCGTGCGAATCGATATGACCGAGTATATGGAAAAATTCTCCGTTTCGCGCCTTATCGGTGCGCCTCCCGGATACGTTGGTTACGACGAAGGCGGTCAGCTTACCGAGGCTGTAAGACGCAAGCCCTACAGCGTAGTTCTCTTTGACGAGGTTGAAAAAGCTCACCCCGACGTATTTAATATCCTTCTGCAGATTCTTGACGACGGCAGAATTACCGATTCTCAGGGCAGAACAGTAGATTTTAAAAATACCATTATTATTCTTACTTCAAACCTTGGCAGTCAACACCTTTTAGAAGGTATTGAAGAAAACGGTGAAATAAACGAATATGCCAAAGATATGGTTATGAATGAAGTTCGCAGAGCTTTCAGACCTGAATTTTTAAACAGACTTGATGAAATTATTATGTTCAAACCCTTAACCAAAGGTAACCTCTCAGGCATTATTGATATTCTGCTTGAAAACTTAAGAAAACGCCTCTCTGATAAAAATCTTAAATTAAACGTAACAGATGAAGCCAAGGAGATTATTATAGACCGCGGCTTTGACCCCATTTACGGTGCAAGACCTTTAAAGAGATATTTACAGAGTAAGGCAGAAACCTTAATTGCCAAAGCGATATTAAAAGGCGATTTCTCCATGGGAAGCACTCTTACTTTGAATGTAGAAAACGGCGAACTTGTTTGCACAAAATAAAAAGAACCCCGAAGGATTAACCATAATCCCTCGGGGAATTTTTTAATTATGAAAGTTCAATTACTGTATGAAGCTCAAGTTTTTTAAGCTTTATAATTACGCCGTCATCTGTTACTTCGTACTCAAATTCGTCTCCCAAAGGCATTGATACTTTGTTGAAGGGGATGTTTACCTTTATTTCAATATCGTAAATTGCGGGGATCTCGTCGTAGATACCAACCGTTAAGCTGTGGCGGCCCTGATTCATATTGAGAAGGTTCAGAAGCACCTTGTTATCGTCACCCTTAAGCATTGAAACATCGATAAATCTGCGGTTTAATTCAACGAAGGGAACGGTCATGGAGTTTATAAGCTTTTTGATGTAGGAAATATATACAAGTGTTTGTACCTTGTGGTAGTTTGTACCGAAATCGAAGGGAATAAATGCAATTTTACCCATACCGATATCGTCAATTCTGTAGGAAGGAGCGATATAATCACGGCGGTCGTGATTATTATAGATATAGCCTTCGCCTTTTTTAACGTCTACCGCAACACCTTTTCTTATTACGGAGAACACACCGCTCTCCTCATCCTCTATCCATGAGAGGCCGTGCCAATCGCGGCAATCGATATTATCTATATTCACTCTTACCTGCTCGAAATCTTCGCCTATAAGCTTACCGAACTGAATTACGGCTTCACTGCCTGCCACGATAAGGTTGCCGCCGTTTTCAGCATATTTTATAAGCTTTGCTTTGTTCTCTTCACTTATATCCTTCCACTCGGGAACGATAACCGTATTATATTTACCGATACTGTCTATCTGATACTGTAAAAGGATTTCAGCGGTAAATCCGCCGTCAAGCACAGCGTTTAAAATGCCGTGCAGAGCGTCTGTAGAACCGTCGGGATTAAAGATATTACTCATCTTGTAACGTGAGTCAGCGTCACAGTAAATTGCTATCTGTGAATAAGTTTCCTTCTTAAAGAGCATCTTTCTCTGTTTAACGAACTTTGAAACTTCTTTAAGTCTATCTACGTTCTTTACTCTTATACTGCCGTCTTTATTCTGTGTGATATACATTTGGAATCCGCCGCCCAGCATCATAACTGCCGCCGCTTCCTGATTAAGCTGAACTGCAGGCTTATCGGACCATGATTCTAAATCGAATGCCCATGCCATTAAGTCCCAGGGCTTTTTCTGGCAGGAGATACATCTGCCCTCGTATCTTGCCCAGTGAACGCTGTCATTAGGCGGGAAATCGCCTGAGATAAAATCTACGTCAGCTTCGGGCTTTTCGGGAATATAGGAAGAATAAGCCCAGTTGCTTGTAAATTTAAATTCGGGGTTAAAGGCGTGAATCTCGTCGATATAATGCTTTAAATATTTAAGGAAAGCTTTACGCATTACTTCGTTATGCTCGTATTTTGTAATACCATCCCATAAATAGGGTTTAGCGTTATCAGAATAATCTCTTTCTACCGCCCAGCATTCACCGTCTACCCAGGCACCGTCTATATCGTACTCTGTAATAAGTTCTTTAAGCTGTGGGATTAAAAGATTATCCACGTAGGGGCTGAATAAACTTGCCTGCTCTGTTATTTCGCCTTTTTCGTTTACAACTGCGTGTTCGGGGTGAGCTTTGGTATAAGCTGCATCCCATACGCCTGAATAGTGCATAAATATCGGAATACCGTGTTTATGGGCTGTATCCACCCATATTCTCAAGTTATCCTTTTTTAAATTATCTGCCGCATGACCCACTTTGGTGGGGTAACTTGAGTTACCGGGGTGACCCTTACAGTCGCACTGAATAAAATCGGGTTTGGCTGCCTCTAAATAAGCTTCTATATCTTCGGCATTTGTGCGAAGACCTATTTCCGTTTCGTTATCTGCGTGAAAGTCAAAATGAAGACCGAAAAATCTTTCTTTATTCATAATTAAGCATCCTTTCTTTTTATATTTTTATTATAGCAAATTATATATGTTTTTAAATAAACTATTTTAATTTGTTTACTGAACTAATTTATGATGAACGTTCTGGTCGCATTTGAAGTATATCTTTTTTCTTAAAAGGAGATAAGAGATAATAAGATAAGAAGCGGCTATAAACCAGCTTAAAGGATACATTAAAGTATTGCCTATATTTCCGAAAGCGGGAATCAGCCAGAAAGCGCAGATAAAACTGCCTATCATTTCACTTACGCCTGAAAAAAGCGCCATATTGCTCATACCTATGCAATCGTAAAATACGCGCACAATATAAATTACAGCTACGAAAATAAAGCCTAAGCCGTACCATTTCCAGTATTCGGCGCCAAGAGCCACAACGTTTGGGTCGGCAAATAATGTTCCATAATACCATTCACCGAGAAAAGCGTAAATTACAGCGCATACTACTCCGTAGCCGACACACAGACTTAAAGTTACGTTTAAAAATTTACGCACTCGCTCGGTTTTACCTGCGGCGAAATTCTGCGGAATAAAAATGCTTATTGCACTTGAAAAAGCGCCCATAGGTCCGCTTATAGGGAGGCTTACCGCGGTAACCGCGATATAATCCATAGAGAGATATTTATTGGTCTGAATGGAAACCGCAAAATAACCGATACTGCAAAGAAGCGCCTGCAAAGCTATAAGCATACCGTATTTGGTCATATCAAATATAAGTTTAAAATCCGGCTTCAAGTTTTCTCTGTTAATTTTTACGTTTACGCCTTTTCTGATAATTATGGTAACGCAGTAAATCATAGCCAAAAGGCTATTGAATGCAGCCAGCACCGCTACACCGAAAACGCCTAAATTACATACGCCCAAAAGAATAAAGGCAGCAAAAGCAGAACTGAAGGTACTTATAAGGTTAATGGTAAAAAGGTTGAACATTGAACCTATGCCACTGTGAATTGAGCTGAAAAGGCCCGAAATTGAAACTAATATATACGAAATTATGTAATAAACGTAGTAGACCATAGTTTCGTCTTTCATCTCTTCGGGGATATTCGCCACGGCAAAAATAGGCTCTGCCATTAAGATAAATATTAAAGCGAAAATTACATCTACAATAACAATGGCGTAAATTGAGTTATAAACCTTGTTACCTGCGTTATTTCTGTTTTCTTTACTGAAAGAACCTGCGGTTTTGATCCATGCCGCGGAGTAAACACCGTTACCGAAGGCGACGAAGGCAGAAACCACGGTGCTGATTAAACCCGTAACCGTAAAAACCACCTGACCTACATATCGGCTATATATATCGTTGGTAATTGACGCCGTGAACAGGGAGATAACGTTTACTATAATTATGGGCAAAATTATACATAAAAGCACTTTTATTGGGTTATCTTCCAGCACGTCGAATTGAAGTTTTTTGAATATCTTATTCATTTTTTCTCCTTAGATATCTGCGCATCTTACACCGGGAGCATCGCTGTAAACCAAGAGATGGGGGTGCTTACCGATTGATTTCATAGTTACTTCAAACCACTTTTCTTCGATACCGTTTAAAGTAAATTCTACTTCCTTCTCTTCTACTTCACATTCAATCAAAGCAAATAGAAGTTTACCGCTGACGGTTTCGTCCTTTTTGTTTCTAAGACCGATTTTAACTTTGTTTGCTTCCTTATCATAGTAAGCACAGCTTTCTACATTATGGGGGTTTAAGCGGCGCTTGCTCTCAATAAGGCCGAAGGTTTTCATTGTTAAAGGCATATAGCCTCTGCCGTAGTGACTGCTTTCGCGCTTCATATCGAAGTTATCCCATAAAGCTTCTTCGAAGTCCTCGGTTTTTGCTAAGTCGTTATTTATCATTCGCATATCACGGTGCAAGCTGTAGCAAAGGTCTATTATACTGTCGCTGTCACTTAAAAGCTCTTCAGGGAATCTGTTATTATACTTAGACTTATTTAAGAAAAGATTATTCTCTATATGCGCCTGACCGCAGATTTCAATAGTACCGTACTGCATAATCCCGAATAATTCGTCATACTTTTTAAGCTCAGGATATTTTTCTATATACACGCCTTCGCTTGCCCTTACAAAATCATTCTCTGCGTTTATACAAGCAGTACTGTTTCTTTTTGTTATTGCGCCCTGATGGAAAAATTCACGTACGTGGTAGAATCTTTCTTTGATATAATCTACCATATAAGCATTCCAGCTTGGGTCTGTAGTACTTCTGTCATCAAAAAGGAAGGCGCGTCTGTTTTTAACAAAGAGGTTATTTTTAACCATAAAATCTCTGCCGCCGCCCATCTGAATGCCGTACATAGCGCTTTCAATGATATTATCGTTCATTACGGTGCCGCAGACACAGTCATCGTTATAAATGCCTATAACAAAGTCACAGTCTCCGCCAATATGGTGGATGTAGTTTTTGCAGACGCGGTTGCCGCGGAAGGTGTAGTCCCTACCTGTATAGATAGCACCTGCGTCGCCCGTTTCAGCTACTGCGTTATATATCTCGTTATTTTCAATTATCATATCGTTACCCCAGAACATAATGGCTGTGTGCGGGATATCGTGAATAAGGTTATGCTTTGCAGTCATACCTACGCCGCAGAAATGAATTGGCGGCTTATAGCAAGTACGCCACTTGGCTATATTATAGATATGGTTATTATTTGCTTCGCCGTTCATGGGCTCCAAAATCATTCTGTTGCCGCCAAAGAAGGAAACACCTGCGGAAGCTGAATGGCGCATTGTGTTGTTATTGACTTTTATATTGTGACCTTTAAATACGTCCACGATAATGCCGCCGATATTCTCAAAAAGGCAGTTATCTATATTTACGTTTTCGCAGGAGTCAAGGGATATGGCGCTGTGGCAGCACTCGCTGATATTTATATTTTTGAAAGTGACATTTTCACAATCATATAAATCGAATAAAGGCTTATTTACGGAGGTTACGGTAAGCTCCGTAAAATCCTTTTCGGGATAAATATATATTTTACCGTTTTCTTTATCGATATAAAATTCACCGGGTTCTGTTAATTCTTCCATAACGTTATAGAAGCAGAAGCGCTGGTTAAGCCTGAAGCCGTAAGTGACTCTACTTCCATCGTCAAGATAAATCTTTTTGTTTTCTTTATCGATTTCTTTTACCTTTGCGTAGCTTGAATCCCAGTCAAAACCCCAGAAGCCGTAAGCGATAACGTCGTCACGAAGTTGCCATTTTGTGGGAGTTTCGTCTTCAAAATAGAAACCTTCATCCTTTACGCCCCAAACGTTATTGTAGCCGTGAGCGGAGAAAAGATTATCAAGCTTTTTGATATGTAAATATTCACCGTTTTTAGGGTATCTTACAAGCTTATATGCGTTGCTGTCGGCAATCACTTCGCTATATAATGATTCATCGTTACCGAAAATTGAGTTTATATTAAATTTGCCATCAGTAAATAAATCGGCAGTAAGGATTTTATCCTGAACTTCTGATTTAAACAGAGCTTTTTCCTCGTCATTTAGTTTTCTGAAACCATCAATTTTACGGCTGCCTTTAATAAAAGCGCCACCTTTTGACGTAATTTCTACATTACTTATATCTCTTAATTCTATATTACTTTCGAGCTGATACAAACCGCCCTCCAGCTCGATTTTTATATTTTCACCCTCTGCTTCATTAATTATTTTTAAAAGCTCCTCTTTTAAATCGGCATTATTTGTGATAAAATATTTTTTCATTTCCGTATCCCCCTTAAAATTATCTTAATATTATTATATTAAATTTCAACTTGAAAAAGCAAGACAAAAACTATATAATATATAGACAGATTTTAGCATTTATATAATTACGGTGACTTTATGAAAGAAAAAGAAACTGAGCTTACCGAAAGCCCTGTATCCCCCGAGGATTCACAGCATTATTTTAATTTCGACATACATGAAAACGTTTACTGCGCCATGCACGTAAATTACAGCATGGAGATAATAATTGTAAAAAAAGGCGTACTTAATATGATAGTCGGCGGCAGGGAGTACGATATAAAAGAGGGATACGGAGTATTCGTACAGCCTTACGAGCCCCATTCTTTTGTATCCAAAACCGACAATATCTGCGCCGTTTTCGTTTTCTCTCCCGATTTAGTGCCTTCATTTAATGAATATATTAAATTTAACGAAAACACCCAAAGTCTTTTTAAGCCCGACGAGAATTTGCTGAAATACGCCGAAAGTATTTTCAGCGAAACTGCTCACAGCTGTGACGTTTTGAAAGCTCAGGCTATTCTCTCCCCTTTATGTTACGACGTGAAAACCAAGCTTCGTTTTACTGAAAGAGAAACTTCCCTTGACAATACTTTTTTAAAAGCCTGCGAGTTTATAAACAAGCATTTTAACGAAAAGCTTACTTTGGAAACGGTTGCCAAAGAGATTGGAATTCACCCCGTTACTTTAAGCCGAAAATTTACCGACCATGCAAAAATGAGCTTTGTAAGTTACCTTAATTATCAGCGCTGTACTTTTGCGGCAGGTCTTATTGAAAATAATGACGTGTCTATTTCAGAGATTGCATTTTTGGCAGGATTTGGCAGTATAAGGAATTTTAACAGAATTTTCCGCAGTATTTACGGTGTTACACCCACAGATTTTAAGAATAATCACGAAAGCTCGCTGATAAAATATTATCACTGAATTTTCGTTAATTACGTTGTTGCATCTGCAACAGAATTGTGATAAAATAAAGAAAACCAATTGAAAGGATATTTATTATGAACAAGGCACTGGAAAAAAGATATATAAAAAGAATGGATACCGAGGTTACTTTTTTAGGCTTCGGCGCTCTTGAAATCGGCAGAAACTGGGGTATGGGCAATGATAACCAGCGTCCCTCCGAAGAAGTTGCAGGCGAAGTTTTAAATACTGTTCTTGACCTTGGCATTAACCTCATTGACTCTGCAAGCGCTTACCACAGAAGTGAAGAAAGAATCGGCAAATACGTTTCAAAGAGAAGAGACGAATACGTTCTTGCTACTAAGTGTGGCGAACACAGCGACGAACCCAAAACCTACTATGATTTTACTTACGATGGTATTGCAAAGTCCATAGACAAAAGCTTGAAGCTTTTAAATACTGACGTAATCGATCTTTTGCAGATCCATTTCGGTCCCGACCCTGAAGGCACACTTGATAGAGGCGAAACACTTCGCGCTATGCAGGACGCACAGAAGGCAGGCAAGGTTAAATATCTCGGCGCTTCTATTGACGGTGATATCGCAAAGAGATGTATTTTATCAGGCGACTTTGACGTTATGCAGCTTGGATACAACCTTTTCCATCAGGGCAACGAAGAGAATATCAGGCTCTGTAAAGAGAGAGGAATGGGTGTTCTTATCCGTTCCGGTCTTGGCAACGGCTTACTTACTTCAAGAGTTGTTGAAAACCTTGATAAGCTTCGCGAAACAGACAGAATTAAAGCAGAAAAGCTTTTAAAGCTTGTTGAAGGCAACACAGATATGCTCACAGCTTTAGGCCTTCACTTCTTATACGAGAACGACGGCATCAGCTCCGTTATCGTTGGCACAAAGAAGCCCGAAAACGTTAAGAAGAATTTTGAGCTTTTAAATATAGAGCTCCCCGAAGGTTTACTCCTTAAAGCAAAAGAAATCGTAAAATAAAATAGTGCATAAAAACAGGGAATAAATCACCCTGTTTTTTTACTGCAATTTTTCTATTCTTTCATTGACTTTAACGGCTATTTGAACTACAATTAAACATAGAATATTTCCTTGAAAGGTTTTAAATATGTTATCTTACAGTAAAAAAAGAACGTTTATTTTTTCCCTTGTTTTACTTCTTTTATTAAGCTTTATTCCTTCACTTAATACTTATGCCGACGAAACAGCTGCCGTGCCCGAAATACCCGATAGCATATACGTATACGACGGCGCCGACGTATTAAGCGAAAACGCGGAGACAAATTTAAAAACACGCGCCGAAAACTTATTCAATAATTCCAATATTCAGATATCTATAGTTACCGTTAATACTTTAAACGGAGAGAATATTGAAACCTTTGCCGACAGTTTGATGCGCAAATGGAAAGTAGGCGGCGAAGAAGGCCGCGGACTTATCCTCCTTTTGGATATTGACGAGGATATTTACGTTACCATATCAGGCGACGCCTTAAAAACAAAGTTTACAAGCGAAGTTCTTCAGACACTTTTAAACGATAAGCTTGAGCCCGATTTTTACGTTTCACTGTATGAGGAAGGCATAAACGCATTTTTTACCGAAGCTTATTATATGGCAGAGGATTTCAGCGCTGAGCTTGAAGAGGAAGCTGCCATTAAAGCTGAGCAGGAGCTTATTGCAGAAGCTGAAAGAAAAGAAAGCGCCGCTAATTCATTCTGGACTACACTTCTTATTATCTTAATCGTTATTATTGTACTTATTATTGCGTTCTTCGTAACGGTTTACGTAAGGGGCCAGATAGTGAGAAAGAGAAGGCGTGAGGCAGCAAGACGCCGCAGAGCGATGGAGAGAAGAACCGAAAGAAGCCGCCGCGATTATCTTTAATAAAAAATTAAAGGAGTGATTTTTATCACTCCTTTTTTGTTACCCTATTTTAAACACTTTGGTGTGGTGTTTTTTTAAGCCCAGTTTCAGTCTGTCGGTTCTTACCGTGTTGCCTTCTTGGTCTGTTATGCTATACTTTTTCGGTAAAGTAATTTCCTTCTCCCCTTCTTTAATTGCGTGAAGGGCAAGATAGCCGTTACCTACGTACAGAATGTCGCTGTCTTCAGAATATATATGGATATTACTCTCCTTTAAAAATTTTCGGATGTTTACTTCGTTAAGCTGTTCGGAATTATCGCTGAAAGTTATGAAGGGGAGTTTTTTATTTTGTAAAACTTTTTTTGCTTCACTTTTAGCGGCGGAAGTATCCGAATCAATGAATAAAAAGGCTTTATATTCTTTTTCTTCCATAACTTTTTTAAAATCGTCAAGAAGATAGATATCAAAGGGCGCGCCGCACTTGCTCATTACATCCCTTATTATATTGGGATAAGAATAAAGTTTACTTCTGCTGCCGTATTTACTGCTTATATTTTCGTCCGTAAACACGGCTATTTCGGTTTCAGTTATTTTATTTTCGCATATTAAATTTTCATAAGCCTCAAAAGTACTTTTTGCAGCTTCTAAAAGTGCAGGTGAATCATACCAATGGCCGAACATATCAAACCACCACAGACCGTTACTGCGGGAAATTTGCCTTACAAAACTCTTATTTATTGCCGATAAGCTGAGCTCTTCTGTTTCGGGGCCCTTGAAAACGGGTACGTCGTATATTCTTTTAGGGTCGCATCCCTTTCTTGCGTCTGCAGGATATTTTGTTAAATGTGTTCTTATATCATTTTCCATAAACGGAAGTTTACCGTGCAGTTTAATAGATTCATTGGGCATCATATCGCCCCAATCGTAACCTAAACTTCTTATTCCGTTATAAGAATTGGGGGAAGAAAAGAAATCGACGTTTTTGCTGCTTAAAAGCTTTGAGAGCTTATGTGTACCCCATAAAGGCGACATTACTTCAAGATTGTAGCCGTAAAAAGCACCAACTATCTTTTTATAACTTAACGCTTCTTTTGCGGCTTTACAGAAATGTTCAATAGTATCAGCAACTGATTCGTTTGCAAATTCCAGATATTTAATAAGCATTTCATCTTCTATCTCGTCGTCACTTTCGCATTCTTTTAATTCAGGGAGCTTTTGTACTGCTTCAATATTTCTTTCTTTCAAATACATATTAAAATATTTAAGGGCGTTTTTTGAGTAGCTGCCATTCAAGTCAAAATGGAACCATTCCTGAGTGTTGCCGCCGCTTAAATGGTAGGCAAATACTCTGTCGGCATATTTTGAATTTTCTATATAATTTATAAGCTGCTTTAAAAGCCTTGCTCCGTCCTCACGGAATTTTTCGGAATAAAGGGCTTCTCTTTTGCCTGAAGCTACGGTCTCCACCACTTCCGTCTCATTTTCCTCTATCCACCAATCGGGCATTGTAATATACACTCGCGGGAAAATGTACGCATCGGGACAGGCTTTCAGAATTTTATCGAAGGCTTCATCCACAGAGCTGAAATCGGGGGAATTTTTATCGTCAAAAATACCCTTGAAAAAAGGCTTGAAGGCTGTCCCTGCATTTATGGGCTTATTTGCTATAGAAATTGTGACGGAATAAAGCTTGCATCCTATATCGGCAAACTTTTTGTAGTCGTTATTTTCTTCGAAATAGGTTATGTAGGCTACGGGAGGATATTCTTCTCCGTCTATTGAAAATTTGAAATTTTCGCCTCTTTTAATAATTTTACTTTCGAGCATATTATTCACCCCTATAAAGTTTAATTGCTTCTTTTATATTCCAGCCTGCTTTTTTAAGTAAATCTTCTGATTCTTCGCTTTCAACCTCCAGAATGCTTGAAACAATTCTTACCATTCTGCCTTTTAATTTACTGTTGCTGGGTTTTAAATTTATCATAAGATTTTCGTAAATGTAACCCATTTTAACCATAACGGAGGTGGAAATCATATTAAGAACCAGCTTTTGCGCTGTGCCAGCTTTCATTCTTGTGGAGCCTGTAATGACTTCCGCTCCCGTTTCAGTTACGATTTCGATATCTGCCGTTTTACCAAGCAAGGTATTTTTATTTGACGTAATTCCTACGGTGCTACAGCCTATGGATTTTGCGTATTCCAAAGCTTTTATAACGTAGCCTGCACCGCCAGCGGCGCTTATGCCGATTACTATATCGCTACATTTTAAATTAATTGTCTTTAAATCGTTTACGCCGCTTTCACCAATATCTTCGGTATTTTCACTTGATTTAAACATTGCATCTCTGCCGCCTGCTATTACGCCCACAACAGTTTCGGGGCTTACGCCGAAAGTAGGAGGACACTCCGAAGCATCCACCACACCAAGCCTTCCCGAAGTACCAGCGCCGACGTATATAATTCTGCCACCCTTTTTAAGGGATAAATACGCAGCTTCTACAGCTTTCTCTATACTTTCAAGGGCATTATTTAATGAATTTACCGCATTTATGTTTTCATTTTGAATTACTTTAAGCATATCAATAGTGGACATTTTATCGATATGTGTGGTATTTTCATTTCTTTTTTCTGTATCGAGCATATTGATTTATCCCTCCGCTTGATTATTTATGAATGAGTTATATATTTTTTCCGTATCAAGAGAACACATTTCCGCAGCAAGCAGAGCTGCGCCGTATACCTGATGAAGCTTTACTTTTACCGTTTCGATATCTTTATCAAGATATTTCTTTACGGTATTCAAATAAATATCGTCGTTTACAAATATACTGCCCGAAAGAATTGCTTTATTAAATTCCGGATTCTGTTTTTTAACTTCATTTAAAACAAACGCAGTTCTTTCAGCGTTATTTTCAAGGATTTCTGTGGCTTTTTTATCGCCCTGTAAATAGGCTTTAAAAACACAGGAAGCAAATGAAGCGATATAATTCTGACCTTTTTCGTAAAATTCTTTTATAGAATCCCTTATATCTTTTCCCGTATTTTCTTCAATAAGATTTCGTATAAGAGTTTTTTCTCCTAAATTATCCCTATCTTCCAAAGCCGCCGTAATTGCATCTCTGCCTATATGATAACCGCTGCCGCCCTTATCGAAGAGATATCCCCAGCCTGTATACTGGATAAGCTCTTTATTTTTATATGCATAAACCACCGTACCCGTGCCGCAGATGGAGGCAATACAGTTTTCTTTTATTCTTGAAGATGAAATTACGTTTAAAATATCAGTACCGCAGTCTATTTTTGTAAAGGGATATTCCTTTGAAAGCATCTTTTTGATTTTATCGCCGTTATTGCCCGTTTTAAAACCCGACGCTCCTATATAGATGCCTTTTATATTGGATTTTACCGCCATGAGATTGCTTATTCCCTCTTTTAAGACTATAAGAGAATTATCAAAACCCGAGGCGTTGGGATTACAGCCGCCGAGAGTGATTTTTTTGTATACTTTTCCATCGTTATCGAAAAGCATAAATTCAGTTTTGCTTCCGCCGCCGTCTACTCCGACTAAATAAATATTATTATTTTCCTCTTTACCTATAAGCACATCGATAGAAACGCCGAAAACGTCGGAAAGCAGGCAGACTTTATCAAGCTCGGGGAAACTTACGCCTCTCTCCCATTTTGACACAGCCTGACAGCTTACGAATATTTTCTCGGCAAGCTCTGTTTGAGTAAGTTTACTTTTAATTCTGTACTTTTTAATATTTTCCGCTAATTTTTTATTTTCCAGCATTTTATCACCTGATTTTATTATATATATTATTAATTCAATCTGCAATATCATTTTAATATCATATTGATTTCATTATTAAACCTACGGTTTAACGATTCTAAAAATAAATCCGCAGATAAAAATCTGCGGATAAAACTCATAATTATTTCGAAGCTCTTTCTGCAATGATAGCAGCCATTTCGCCAACATTTTTCATAGAAGTGATTTCCTTCATCTTGAACTTCATACGGAATTCCTTCTCAACTGCGCTGATAAGAGTGATATGCTCGAGGCTGTCCCAATCCTCGATATCGTCTGCAGTTGTGTTGGGTGTGATTCTGATGCTGTCGTCATCAAATACGTCCTGGAAAACCTTGTTAAGTCTTGTAAAAATTTCTCTGCCTGTCATAATAAATTACCTTCCTTTATTCATTGTTTAATTTTACATCAATATAATTATTTTTCTTTTCGTAACTTTCAACGTCAAGCAGCCATTCGGTATTGCCTGCTTCGTCCTCGTTTATTTTCTCGAAGCCGAATGTTTTAAACAGCTCTCGGACCATATTATTCTTAGCTGTGGGATAATAGTGACCGCGAATCTTTTTAATATTTCGCATCTTCGCTCTTTCAACCACACGGTCAAGCATAGCAAACTCCATATCGCGCTTTAATACACGGCAGCTCATAATCCAGAGGTCAATATCAAGAATATCCTCATTAATTTTACCGATAACAACGGAAACGACACCGTTATCACCGAATTTATCTACAAGTTTACCGTAAAGACGGATATATTCATCGCTTGAATATACGTCCTCCATTTCGGCTTCTGTGTATCGTTTTGTAGTTACGTTGAACTGATTGCTCTTATTTGTAAGCTGTGTGATTCTTGCAAGATAGACGGGAATAAAATCATCGATAACCGCGTGCATATCGAGGCTCTTTAAATATTCGCCGTAATCGCCGAAGGACGCCATCTGGGCGTTACGCATAGCGTTATTCTTATACATTTCGTTACGCTTCAAGTCGTCCTCGCTGAATGTAGCGGCTTCAAAGTAACCGCCGCGGTCGATTGTGAAGATGTAGTTTTCAACGCCTTCCATTTCGGGTACTGCGGCGCCAGCTACGTTGGCTCTTACAATAGCTCTTTCGGCAGGGTTATCGTCGGCAAATACTATGGAATCGGGTAAAATATTCAGTTCGTTTGCTGTTTCAATGATGTTTCTGTCTTTATTTTCCCAGTTGGCTTTTATGATAATAAAGTCGTCGGGTTTAAGCACGCCTTCGGGATGATTTAATCCCGCAATAGCGTTCTCGTGATCGTTCTTTGAGCATACCGTAAGAACTACACCCATGGATTTAACCTGCTTCAAATAGCTCTGGAACTCATAATAGGACTGGGATACGCCTGTTTCCTGACCTATCTCAATGCCGTCAACACCGTCGTCGCCAACTACGCCGCCCCAGAGAGTATTATCAAGGTCAAGTGCAATGGCTTTCTTATTCTTACCGAAAAGAGCCTTAATGATGTTTGCTGTGTTGAATGCGAAGTAAGGAATTGCATCGAAGCACATAGCGTACTTATACATATTCCAAAAAGAGGGATCACTGAAATTTCTTAAGCCGTAATCGGAAGCGATGAAGTTAAGATCGTTGATATAGAAACTCTCGTTCTCACGTGCATACTGGTAGAAAGCTTCGTTAAGTCTTGTTACGAAGTTTACTCTGCCGTGAATATCGTAAGCATCACGGTTACCGAGGAGCCTGAATAAAGGCATTTCAAAGTTGTTCTGAATAATGGGGCATCTGAATTTTTCTTTGATGCTCTTCCACATTGCTGTGAACTTTTCCATTTCGCTTGCAAATTTCCCGTCGATAACTTCCTTGCTGTCACCAAGTTCGGGGTAATTTGTAATATTACGCTGAGAAGTATGGATAAAAACGATGTCGGGTTTGAAATTCAAAAGCTCCTCAGAGGGGAACATTGCATCCTGAAAATACTGTGCGTACTCGGATTCATAGAAATTAGGCTCAATACCGTTATCAAGAAGGAACAGTTCCATAGTTTTTACAATATCGCTGGTAGTGGAGCCGCCGAATACCGCAATATTTTTCTTGATTCTTGCCTTATTATCGGCAAGAAGAGCCTTTTTTATGGACTTTTTCTTTTTGATTATATATGCTGAATCAAAAGGATACTGTAATTCTAACATAATTATGATAATAGTTTTGCTTCAGCAAAACATTCCTTTCATGTATTATTTCCGAAGAAATATCTGTTTGAAATTTATTTCAAACTTAGTCTCCCTTAGTTATTCTCATCTGTTACGGTTGTGCTCTCCATAGGAACTTCAACCTCCGATTTTTTAGCCATTGTATCGATAACCTCGGTACCTGCATCCTGAGTCATTAATTTTGAGATGTTACCGCCGTTTGCACCTACTACAGAGAAGGCAGACATTGTAAATAATACGTCGGTTATCTCTAAATCTTCAATAAAGTTTACAAGGTTTCTCTCCAAATATCTTACGTCGGCAACGTAGATTGTCTCGAAAGAACTTGTGTAGAAGGGAATTTCGGCATTACCGTAGCTATCCTTGATAACAAGAAGCTTTCTGCCGTTATTTACGTTTGTATCTACTTTTACTACATAGCTGTCACCGCTAATGAACATAAGGTAGGAGTTGGCGGTGCTTACATCCTGTAAAAGCTTACCTTCATGGCTGAATTTAAAGGACTGATTGTAATAGTAGGTTTTGTATGAGCTGTTGGGTACATAGTAATCGAATGGCTCGGGGTCGTTTAAAAGTCTGGAGTCGCCGGAGAAAGCGTAAAGCGTACCAACGTAGCCTTCGTTTGTTTTCTTTGTATATTCTGAGATATCGGCAAAGGGCACCTGTGCTGCCTCTGCAAAAGTACGTGCTGCATAGTAAGCGCCTAAAGCAGTCCAGTGGTGGTCTGTTCTTAAGTAGATAGGTTCCTCTGTATGCTTTAAGAGAACACTGCAAATGTTGATGGAACGAATTTCGGGAGAAAGCTGAGAAGCGATTTTATCGAAGCAATTTGCCTGACTTGCCACGTACTGCTGAGCATTTGCAGGAGTATAGAACTCACATGCAAGAGGCGCGGGCATTGACCAGATAGTTGTCTTATCCCCTACCTTTTCCTGTAATTCGTTAAGAGCAGCTATATATTTACTGCCGCTGCCGCCGCCGAAAAGTTCAAGTCCGCGATAGTGACCTGCCTGCTTGATAATGATCATAGAGCCAACGTTATCAACCTCGGCTTCTTCTTTAGTAAAGTCTGTCTGGTCGGGCTCTAATTCTGCGATAGTTTTATCCGTAGGCTGCCTGCCTGCGCTGCCTTCTAAAGTGGTTTCAACGGAAGGCTCATTTCTTAAAGGCTTTGAATCGGGTGTAGCGGAAGGAGATGTTGTGGGAGCAGTACCCGGTGTGGGTGACGCATCAGCAGTGCCCTGAGACTCTGATTTATTACTTTCGTCAGCAGAATTTTCGTTTTCATCCTGCTGAACCTGGTTTTCTGCAAAGTCGGGACCGTTGATGAAGATAATTTCGTCCTCAGCTGCAGGAAGACCGAAAACACCTTTGAAGTTATTGCCGGCATTTTTAAAGCTGTCTCTATACGGCACGGTATCATCATAGAAAGTAGCGATACCTGCTGTATACTGACCCGAAAAATATTTTTCAGCCGTAAACTCAGGGAATTTTGCAAGCTCGCGGTTTTCTATATTTGAAACACTTGAACGGGGAAATATCAAAAGGAAAAGGCAAAGGCAAGCGAATATTACCGACATAGCCATAACGGTAAACTTGGTAAGATTCTTTTCAAGCTTTTTTCTTGCTTCCAATCTTCTTGCTCTGCGCTTTTCGGCAGGAGTAAGAGGCTTGGTTTCCGATTCAAGCTCTTCGTTTATTTTATTTAAATCAAAATCGTAATTCATTTATTATTCACCTATTAAAATCAGAATCTGAAATAAAGGAAGGGATTGTTTGTGGAATCTACAAGTAAGATGCTGAGTATAATTAAAAGTCCCATACAAATTACCAGCGAACCTACTCTGCCCACTGCATAAATTGCGTCGTTTTTACTTTCAAGGAAGAAGGATTTTATTTTGGGAAGTATAGGCATACTGCAAAGAATAGCAGCTATAACGAGGAAAAGGTTATTTCTCATTGAAGACCATACCACTATATCGGAGAATTCGCTTACGCCGGTCATCATACTTATACCGAAAAGATTCGTAAAGAATATGCCAAGCTGTGATAAATCTTCGAAATAGAAAATACCGAAACCTATTATTATAACTATTTTTGTGTAGATATGCTTCCACCAATCAGGCCATTTCTTGATTCTCTTTTTTCCAAGCTTCTGCTCAAAAAAGATGAATGAGCCGAAGTAAAGACCCCATATAATATAGTTCCATGCCGCGCCGTGCCAGATACCCGTGCTGAACCAAACAAGGAAAAGGCTTAAGTACTTGCGGTTCTTACCGAATACGGGAACATATAAAAGATAGTCGCGGAAGAAGGAACCCAGCGAAATATGCCAGCGCTGCCAGAATTCGGCGATCGTTTTGGAAATAAAGGGATGGCGGAAGTTTTCATCGAAGTGGAAGCCGAATATTCTGCCAAGACCTATAGCAATATCGGAATAACCGCTGAAATCGAAGTAGACGTAAAGGGAATAAACTATTACCGTGTACCATGTACCTACGAAGGAAAGACCTGTAATATCCTTACCGAAGAATGCGGTAACTATAGCCCAGAGGTTATTTGCAAGAATTACTTTTTTGGCTAAACCGAGAATAACTCTTAAAGCGCCCTCGCATACGTCGCTCATATCGGTCTTTCTGTCGTCTATTTCATCCTCGATAACGCTGTAACGGACGATAGGGCCTGCAATAAGCTGGGGGAACAATGAAATATATAAAAGGAATTTATGGTATGCGTGCTGAACCTTAACGTTCTCCCAGTAGCAGTCAAGCACATAGGAAATTGCCTGAAAGGTAAAGAAACTGATACCTATGGGCATTACTATATTGGGTACGGGAATTTTAAGTCCTGTAATTCCGTTGACGGTCTCCACAAAGAAGCCACTGTACTTAAACACAAAGAGGAAGGCAAGATTAATAAAAATAGCTATACCTACTATCAGCTTACCCTTATCCCTGTGCTTTTCCATAAGTATTCCTGCGTACCAGTTCATAACGGAACTGAAAAGCAAAAGTAAAACCCATACGGGCTCACCCCAAGCATAGAATATAATTGAAAAAACTATCAATACAATATTTTTTGCTTTTATGTTTTTAGCTAAAAGATAACTAATTAAACACAAAGGTAAAAACAAGTATATAAAAAACAAATCCGCAAATACCATTTTTCTACTCCTGTAATATTGATTTACATAAAAAACCATAATAAGTTTATACCTTAAAAAGCGCTAAGTCAATAGACTTTAGTAAAATTAATTTTTTTGTAAGTTTTTATAATTTAAGGTCGAATTATCTTGATTTATTTATATGTTTGTGATATAAATATTTACGATAAGAAAAGAATAAACACGGTTCATCGGAGTTAAATTGAGTTATATCCTTTTATTTTAATTCCGTTGTCGGGTATACTGCCGGACGGTATGCTCGGGAATAAGGAAACAGCGGTGAAAATCCCTGACAACAGCCATTACCGTATATCAGCTTGCTGACAAGTCGGAATGCTTATTGGGCCGTGATGCACGAAAAGTCCTTGGGCAAAAGAAGGGCTCGCATTTGATAGAGGGAGAACTATCTTTTTTTGCGGCGCCTTTTTATGAAGGGCGCCTTTCGTTTTCTTTTCGTTTATTTCAATCACGAAAGGAACTTAAAAAATGAAAAAACTTTTATCTCTCACACTTGCACTTTTAATGGTAGTTTGCTGCTTTGCCGCTTGCAATCAGGCAAATACCGACGACCCGTGGAACGACGCCGTATACAAGGAGAACAAGGAATTCGGCGAAGGCGCAAAGACCATCAGCTTTGAAGTAATTGTTGATGACCATAAGGTTACTTTTACAATTCACACCGATGCCAAGCTTCTTTCCGAGGCTTTGCTTGAACACAGCTTAATTGAGGGCGATGCAGGTGATTACGGTCTTTACGTTAAGAAGGTTAACGGCATTTTGGCTGATTATGATTTAAACAAGGCTTACTGGGGCCTTTCTATCGGCGGCGAATACGCCATGACAGGTGTTGACGGCACTGAAATATCCGACGGCGGTAAATATGAAATGACTTATACAAAGGGCTAATATTTTGAAAGAGCTTTCTAAAAACCGCAAAAAACTCAGTTTATTTGAAATATGCCTTTTCGCTATGTTCGGTACCCTTATGTTTGGCTCCAAACTTTTAATGGAATTTCTCCCTAACATTCATTTAGTTGGACTTTTCATAATGGTTTTTACTATCGTATACAGAGTAAAAGCGCTTATCCCCATTTATATATTCGTATTTTTAACCGGAATATACGGCGGATTTACAATGTGGTGGATACCCTACACATATATATGGACTGTGCTTTGGGGCATTACAATGCTTTTGCCCAAAAAGATGCCCGTATGGTTAAAATCCATAGTATACCCTACTGTGTGCTGTCTGCACGGTTTACTGTACGGCGTGCTCTACGCACCTATGCAGGCGATAATGTACCGCTTTACTTTTGAGCAGACTTTAACCTGGATAGCTTCGGGACTTTACTTTGACCTGTTGCACGGCATAGGCAATTTTATTTTAGGTTTATTTATTTTACCTTTAACAGAGCTTCTTTTAAAACTGAATAAAATTTATAAGTAGTTAATTTAAGTAAGATAAAACCGCCTTCTCTGAGGCGGTTTTATTGACTTTTACGCATTTAAAGCCTATAATTACAATAAAAGTTCAGTTAAAATGAAAGGGGTTTTTACTTTGAGTGAAAGAACTGTATACGATTACGTTGCTGTTATAGGCGTTGACGGAATGGGCAACTTTAACAAGGATGCCGCCACACCTAATATAGATAAAATTTTCGAAAACGGCGCCCAGAATTTTTACGGATATTCAATGCTTCCCACAGTAAGCGCGCAGAACTGGGGCGGAATGCTTTTAGGTGCCTCCCCTGCCGTACACACCCTTACAAACGGATACATAAGTCAGTTTGAATATAATAACGATAAGCTTCCCAGCGTATTCAGGCGTATCAGAGAAGTTTACCCAGATGCATTTCTTGCTTCTTACGTAAACTGGAATCCCATTAATCACGGAATAGTTGAGCACAACATGGGCGTTGAGCTTGGTACCGATGGCAACGATGAGGTTTTAACAGATAAAATTTTACCTGCCGTTATGAAAAAGCCCAAATTCTTATTCGTTCAGTTTGATAACGTAGACGGCGCAGGTCACAGAAACGATTACGGCAGTGAAGCTCACCTTGATCAGATAAGCCTTACAGACGGATATATAGGTAAAATTTACGAGGCTTACGAAAAAGCAGGTATTATTGAGGATACTCTTTTTATAGTAACTGCAGACCACGGCGGCTATAACAGAAGTCACGGCGGTTTTACCGTTGGTGAAAAATTCGTTTACATCGGCGCTAAAGGTAAGGGCGTTCCTAAAGGCGAAATAGGTTTTTACAGAACCAAGGATATCTCCTCCATTGTTCTTTACGCTTTGGGTATAAGTTTCCCGGAATTTGATGAATTTGGATACTCGGGTCAGGTGCCCGACGGCATATTCCCCGAAACAAAAGGCAGCTACAAGCTTATTGAAAGCGAAGCAAATATTCCCGAGCCTCTCCCCACTCCCTCTATTGATTCCGAGAAAGGTTTATATAGCTATATAGATAAAGAAAAGCTTAAACTTGCTTTATTCTTTAACGACAGTTTAAAGGACGAGACGGGCAGGAACACGGAATTTAACGAATTCGGTTTGGTTAAATTCTACCGTCAGGGTATTTACGACAGCCGCGCAGAATTCGGCGCTACGGGATACGTATGTTATCCTCAGTTAAAAATCGGCGATAAAGGCTTTACTTTCTCTGCATGGATATGGAAACAGGAAATTACTTCACTTGTAAGTTTATTCGGTAACCTCAATTTATCAGATAGACCCAACGGCGCAGGTTTCCAGATTTTACAGCGAACAGACGATGTGCTTATTTTAATGTTCGGCAGCGGCAAGGAAACCGAATTTGTGGCTCCCCTGCCCGAAGGTGTTTCAGAAGGCTGGGTGCATATTATGGTTTCTGTGGATACGGAAAAAGGCTTTGTTCAGCACTACTTGAATTTCAGACCCACAACAAGCGGTTATTTTGATACGGATATCTTTAAAGATTTTAACGGCGGTATCTTTGTGGTAGGCAGTGATACCTCCCACAAAAAAGTGGAGCAGCTTTTCTATATTGACGATTTATTTATTATCGACGGTGTGATTACCGAAAACGAAGTTAATAATCTTAAAAATTACTATAATTTATAAATTCTGAAGCAGATCTTTAAAAGGTCTGCTTTTCTTATATTATTTGCCTTTATTTGCTTTTTTGCTTGATTAAAGTTACAAATTATTATATAATTCTCGTAGGTTTATATATCGGAGAGCCTTTGTGAGGACAAAGGTGCAAATATAATATGAATAATAATTACGAAACTTCGTATTCGGTTGAAGATACTATAAAAACCGAAGCGAAAAACATTGTAAACGGTATCGAAAACAACAAACATATCGTTGAAGAAATTAAAAATGAGTGCGGTATAACAGGTAAGGAAGATTACACAACACTGAAAAACGCAGCAGCTCAGGGAAATATTGCGGCTCAGTATTATTTTGCAATGGCAAATAAAACTCCCGGTTCAGTTAGCGGTACAGGATTTGACTACGGTTCAGTTAATTACCTGAAAAATTCTGCAGATAGCGGCTTCCCCCTTGCCTCTACTCAGTACGGCTTAGTTTTAATGAAAGAAAATCAAACAAGCGAAGGCCTTGAATACATTATAGATGGTGCAAATCACGGTGATCACGAAGCGATTTATGCTCTTGCTACCTTCTACCAGAATTATGCAGAGGACTTAAAGGGCGAGGAATACAAAAAATATATGACTGCCGCCGCTACATGGTACACCGTTGGTTTATCCTTAGGTGTTGAAAAAATCTGCTTAAGAAGTGAAACACTTGACAGAATTCTAAAGAATATAAGAAACGGTTCTTCCGGTAAAGGCAAAAAGAAAAAGTCTGCCGCAAAATCATCAAGCGGATCAAGCTTCCAATTTGATAAGAAAATTATAATTATTATTCTTTTAATCCTCTTCCTTATTATCTTTATTCTTGTTGGTATATTCTTTGTTGTTCCACTCATTAAAGATTTACTTGGAATGGGCAACGCAAGCGTTAATGATAATGACATTAATTCAAACAGCGATCTTACTATTTACGCACCCGGTCTTGAATCCGGCGACGGTGAATTTAACCTTGACGGCTACGAATATCACTTTAGCTACGATGAAAACGGCAATCAGATTATTATATTAGGTCCAAACGGTGAACAGCTTGAAGCAACTGAAAAAGAAGATTTTCTTGTAGAAATCACACCTGATGCTGAAACTGTACCTGATATTGAAGCAGCACCCGTACTTCCTACTTACATAGTAATAGCAAACAGCGGCTTACATTTAAGAACAGAGCCTTCAACCGATGCAGAATCCTTACTTGTTATGGATAAAGGCGATATAGTTCACATGGAATATATGGAAAACGGCTGGGCAAAAGTTTATTACGATAACCTTGAAGGTTTCTGTAAAGCGGAATACATTGAGCCTTATGACGGAGAGGACATTCCGGAAATTGATACCGAACACATGATAGTGGATATGTTCGTTATAGCTAACAGTGGTTTGAGACTGAGAACTGACCCCGACCTTAACGCTGATACAATTGTTGTTATGCCCTATGGTTCTAAAGTTTACGTTTACGATAACTCCAACCCCGAATGGTATTTTGTAGAATTTTTTGACAGTAACTTTAATCCCTACAGTGGCTGGTGCAGCAGTGAATATTTGGATTATATGGAGCCAACAATAAGCGCGTCAAGCTCCGATGATTTTGAATACACAGAAGAAAACAGAGTTGTTGATTTATACGTATCAAATAAAAACGGTGCTCCTCTTTACACATCTGCAGATAAAAATTCAAAAGTAATTATTACAATGCCCTATGGCGCCAGAGTTGATATGTACGAATGGGGTATCAATGGTTTTTATAGAGTAAGTTGTAAATTAAACGGTTCAATGTTTTATGGATTTACAAGTGACGCATTAGATATAAGTTGTCCCTATGACACATGGAAAGTTATTGCACCAAACGAAACTTATTTATACAGCAATCCATCTGAAGATTCATCTAAGCTATTCACATTATATAAAAATGATAGAGTGGTATTAGTAATTGAACCGGGCTGTGAAGTACAGAACCCAGACACATTGGAATATTGGTGGAAGGTTTCTTACATAAGCGGAAATACAGATAAAATAACCGGTTGGTGCCGTAGCTCAGCTTTAGAAAATTGTTTCGGTTCTTTCAATGAGTAATAGCCTACCCCACAGATTAAATTCTGTGGGGATTCTTTTTGCCTTTACATATAAAAAAGCTGTACTGCGAAAAACAGTACAGCTTAATTTATTTTATAAGATCTGATTACTTATTTGCGGTAATTTTCTTAAGAACGATGAG
>SVPY01000063.1 GCA_015065615.1 Oscillospiraceae bacterium
CGGTTTCGGGAGTATCAATACTTCCCCCAGTATTGATACTCCCGAAACCGTGGAATATATTATCGATAAAGCAAAAAATGCCAAAGCCAGAGTTTACGTTGCCGCCGCCGCTACATACGGCTTAAAGGGCAGCGAAAGCACCGACCTTAAGGCTTTAAAAAAGGCAGGTGCCATAGCCTGCTCCGATGACGGCAGACCCATTGAGGATACAAGATGCCTTGTAAAAGCGCTTAAAGACTGCGCTGAGCTGGGTATGACCTTAACGGCTCACTGCGAGGATTTGTACCTTGCTTCAAAATGGCTTATGAACGAGGGCGAGGTTTCAAAAGAAATGGGTATTCCCGGTGTTCCCAATGCCGCCGAGGATTGCGGAACGGCAAGAGAGATAGCCGCCGCTGCCGCTTATAATTTGCCCATTCATATCTGCCACGTAAGCACCAAGGGCTCATGCGAGCTTATAAGAGATGCTAAAAGAAGGGGCGTAAAAGTAACTGCCGAAAGCGCGCCTCACTATATGCTTTTAACCGATAAGGAGCTTTATAAAAAGGATGCCGACTACAGAATGAATCCCCCCTTAAGAAGCGAGGAGGATAGAGTGGCTTTAATAGAAGCGGTTTTGGACGGTACCATCGATTGTATCGCTACCGACCACGCGCCTCATTCCCCTGAGGAAAAAGCTGTGTTCGAAAAATCCCCCAACGGCTCCATAGGTATGGAAACAAGCTTATCGGGTATGCTTACTGTATTCGATAACCTTGGTATAAACGATTTAAAGAAAATTATAAATATTATGTCTGTAAAGCCCTCCGAGATTTTAGGCATAGATGCAGGTACTCTTTCCGTAGGCAAAAATGCGGATGCGGTTATTTTTGACCCCGAGGAAAAATGGGTAGTGAATGCAGGGAAGCTTCACGGCAAGAGCAAAAACGCCGTACTTAAAAATATGGAATTAAAGGGCAAAGTTAAGTATACCGTTCTTGGCGGCGAAGTAGTATTTGAGGGTTAATGTCACAGAAAGCGAAAAACAGGTCAGGTCAGATGAAAAAGAAAAAGGAAAACGTAAGGGAAATAAACGAGCCTGAAATTATAATAGAGACCGATGAAAATTCTCCCCTTTACGGCCTTAAGGAACAGGAAGTAAAGGAAAGGGTGCTTCGCGGCGAAATTAACCAATTCGCAGGCGTAAAAACCAAAAGCGAGAGAGAAATCATATTCGGCAATGTATTCACATTTTTTAATATCGTGAACTTTATTCTTGCGTTTCTCGTAATTTTAACAGGCTCATTTAAAAACGTTCTGTTTTTAGGCGTTATTTTCAGCAATATAATTATAGGCTCATTTCAGGAGATCCGCTCCAAAAGAATTATCGATAAGTTATCTCTTATTTCAGCTCCTAAAGTATACGTAGTAAGAGGCGGAAAGAAAAAAAGCATTACGGTAAACCAAATAGTTCTTGGCGATCTGGTTATGCTTAAAAACGGTAATCAGATTTGTGCGGACAGTGTAGTTACACAGGGTGAAATAGAGGTAAACGAAAGCCTTATCACAGGCGAAAGTGACCCCGTAGTAAAGAAGGAGGGGGATAGCCTGCTTTCAGGCAGCTTCGTGGTAAGCGGCAGTTGTTTTAGCAAGGTTGTGCATATCGGCAAGGATAATTACGCAAGTAAAATTGCCGAGGATGCAAAATACGTAAAAAAGCCCAATTCCGAAATAATGGATTCACTTAACGCCATTGTTAAAACCATAGCCTGCGCATTAATTCCCGTAGGCGTACTTTTATTCTGCAAGCAGTATTTTATCACGGGAGATACCTGGCAGGAGAGTATTATCAGTACGGTTGCGGCTTTAATAGGTATGATTCCCGAGGGTCTCGTGCTTTTAACAAGTATTGTTTTTGCCGTAAGCGTTATAAGGCTTTCGCAGAAAAATACCCTTGTGCAGGAAATGTACAGTATTGAAACTCTTGCAAGGGTGGACGTTCTCTGCCTTGATAAAACGGGCACAATTACAGAGGGCAAGATGGTTCTTGAAAAGCTTCTGCCCCTTGAAAACCACACCGAGAGCGAAATGAAGGAAATTTTGGCGGCGCTTTCCAAAAATTTACACGATACTTCTCCCACCTCTGCCGCTGTAAGGGATTTTGCAGGCGATGAATCAAACTTAAAAGCCGCAAACTTAGTTCCTTTCTCCTCAAGCCGTAAGTATAGCGGAGCCTATTTCCAAAACGTAGGCAGTTACGTTTTCGGCGCAGGCGAATTTATTTTAGGCGAAGGCTATAAAGATTATAATAATTTAACAAAAGAGCATACTTCCGTGGGTAAAAGAGTTCTCACTTTAGTTAAATATAAGGAAGATTTCAACGGTAAAAATTTACCTGTTTCCCCCGAAGTTATCGGTTTTATCGTTATCAGCGATAAAATAAGGGAGGAAGCCCCCGATACTCTCAGGTATTTCAAAGAGCAGGGCGTGGATATAAAAATTATTTCAGGCGATAACGCCGCGGCTGTATCAAGCATAGCAAAGCGCGCCTGTCTTGAAAATGCCGGGAATTACGTGGACGCCACAACTCTTGTTACCGATGAAGATATAAAAGCTGCCGCCATAAAATATTCCGTATTCGGCAGGGTCACTCCACAGCAGAAATTATCCCTTGTGAAAGCCTTAAAGGAAAAGGGCCACACGGTTGCAATGACGGGCGACGGTGTAAACGACGTACTTGCATTGAAGGAAGCGGATTGCAGTATAGCCATGGCTTCGGGCAGCGACGCCGCGAGAACAGTCTCCAATCTCGTGCTGCTTGATTCCAACTTCGCCTCTATGCCCAAGGTAGTGGCGGAGGGCAGGCGCAGTATTAATAATCTTCAGCGTTCTGCTGCTTTGTTCCTTACCAAAACGGGCTATGCAATATTTATAGCGCTGTTCTTCATTTTCGTTGCGGCTACCTATCCCTTTGAGCCTATTCAGCTTTCTCTTATAAGCTCACTTACCATAGGCATACCTTCATTCCTTTTGGCTCTGGAGCCCAACCGTGAGCGAATTAAGGGTAAATTTATAATGAACGTTATAAATAAAGCTCTTCCCTCGGCGCTTACTACCATTTTCAATATCATAATTCTCGTTATTTTAGAGGGAATTATAAACCTTCACAGCGAGCAGATAAGCACTCTGGCGGTTATGGTAACCACCTTTACTTCTTTCCT
Source organism: Oscillospiraceae bacterium (assembly GCA_015065615.1). Lineage (GTDB taxonomy): Bacteria > Bacillota > Clostridia > Oscillospirales > Acutalibacteraceae > SIG603. Next base: position 3,201 of record SVPY01000063.1, read on the forward strand.
GCTTATTATAAAGATATGCTATCCCTTTACTTTCCTTCGTACGCTTATGATAGGTGTGCTTGCAGGCGCGTTTTTGGTGGCGGTATTCTTTATGAGGGACTTTTTATCGCTGGTGGCACTGAATTTAAATATGCTCATTATACTCGCTGTTTTAATGGTATTTTCGGCATTTTGCTTTGCCTTCCTTTCTCACGTTATGGATAATCTTCTCGTCATTGATGAAAGCGGTATAAAGCAGCGCCGCAGGTTAAATAAAAAGAATAGGCCTGCAGATGCCGAAAAGAGAGACTGATTATTTTTATAAAGAAAAATTAATTAGTACTTGACAAAACAAAAACTAAATGATATAATAACAAAGCTGTCCAAGAGGATAGCTAAATGAATCATTAGCTCAGTCGGCAGAGCACTTGACTTTTAATCAAGGTGTCCGGGGTTCGAATCCCCGATGGTTCACCATGTAAAAAACCTCTTTTGTCTACCGGACAAAAGAGGTTTTTTACAATGATATCCGTTCCTTGTGGAACGGGTGATATATCTTCGATATGATACCCACCTTCGGTGGATAATATATGCCTTCGGCATATGAAGGAACGGATATTATATCATGCTTGCGTAGCAAGTATATCATACGGCTTGCCGTATATCATATCGCGTCAGCGATATATCATTGAAATACACAACAAATTGTGATATAATAATGGCGAAAGAGGGTGCATTTATGTCAGAAAACAAATTACTTGA
>SVPY01000004.1 GCA_015065615.1 Oscillospiraceae bacterium
GTATTACTTTAATAACAGGCGGCCTGCGGCCGCTCTGGGCTATAAAAGCCCAGTTCAGTACAAGACCGAACTGGGCTTCTAATACTATGGGGTTTTTAAGTGTCTACTTTTCCTTGACAGATGCATGAAAATTAATTCAGCAGGTTTTTAAATTATAATTTAATAATCGGCCTAAATTATTATTAAAGTTCTTCGTCGCCTTCATCGGAGGGATAAAAATAAAATTCAGTGCCGCGCCACAAACCGTGAAGCAATGCGCGGTAGGTTGTTTCGGGAGAGCACCATTCGTCAATTCGGGTCAGGCCGTAAGATTTCCAGTCTGTGAAGAATTTATTAGCTTCCTCTATGTTAAGTGAGTTATCCACCATAGCGCCGCGCTTAAGGCGCACCCAACGAACGGAAAGCTCTGCCTTACCGATTCTATGAAGGCGAATAGGGTCACTATTTACTGCTTCCTTTGCCTTATCAATAAAGCCCTGCAGAGTATCCAAAACTTCCTTTCTGAAAAGAGGGGTTGATAAATCATCCTGGAAACCTACGTGAATATTCTCATCCTCTGCAACCTTGCAGATATAGCTTATATATTCTCTTACGTAGGGCGCGGCGTTGCCGTAGTAAAAGTCGGTAAATTCACGAATATGCTTCTGAACGTCTGTCCAGGGGTCCCATAGAAGCTTTGAGATAATGTACTCTCTGAGCTCATTAAAATCCGTGCTGCCTGCTGAGGCACCGCAAGCCTGCTCAAATACACCTTTTACGTTGTTATTGGCAAAAGCCTGCATATTGGGCTGCAAAGCGTTCCAGTTGGGGTGAGGTGCAGGATAATGAGAGAAGCAGGTGGTGTAATCCCAGATATAAACTCTGTCACACACACTGCCCCAGTTGTGAAGGTCAGTAATAAAATCGGAGCGGCTGCCATCTGGCAAAATAACGGAGCGGTCCTGATCGCAGCTTTCAAAGCTATGGGAGAAACAAGCTTCTATAGAGCAAAGGCGAACACATACGTTGTGCCTTGCTTTTGTTCCCGAGGTGGGTATGGGGCGGGTATAGTTATAAGCAAGGGTATCGAAAATAACTTCGGGGAATTCGGGCTCAAGCCTTTCTGCAATAGCGTTAACAAACTTTAAAAGTGTACCCGAAGCACTGCCCTCTTTAAGGTCGGATGCACGGCAAGCAGGGCATTCACAGCTTTTTGCCCAGTCGTTCTGTGATATTGAAATAATTCTTGTTTCGGGATTTTCAAGAAGAACTTTTCTTACGTTCTCGATAGCTAATTCAAGAACGTCGGGGTTAGTAAGGCAAAGCTGATTTACGTTGCGCCTTGTAACACGCTCGCCGTTATATAAAGCGAAATATTCAGGGTGATCTTCACCGTAAATATCGGGGTCTATCATATTCTGAAAAGAATGAACGAACCAGGTGTAACCCATATGACCGCCGTGTTTTTCGCGTATATTGCAATGTTGTCCGTTAAGGCGGCACTTAACTGCAAAGCGTGAGTATTTTGTTGCTTCATGGTAGTTAAGGTCGCGGTACTCAAATACAGGCTTCTGGTGGGTATTAAGTTCAGGGAGAATTATTTTTTCTTTATAAGGTATTAGCTCGCTTGTCGCAGTGAAAAAACGGCAGCCAAGGGCTTCAAGAAGTTCGTAAACACCGTAAATTACACCTCTTTTACCACCTTTAATATTAACTTTGAATCGCTCTGAAGTAATTATAAATTCATCGTTACCAAGCTTTGAGTCAAGGCTAAGTGAAATCTGATTATCTTTTTGAGTTTCTGTAGTTTCAAATATCTCACCGGACATTAAGCTTAAGTAGTGGCAAAGCTCCTTAGCGGCGTAACTAACCTGTTCGGGAGCGTCTTTTGGAATAAGGATAGTAATTATTGAAGTTTGTGTTTTCATTATTAGTTTCCTCCTTAATTATTATTATTTGTTCTGATATATGAAATTAAAATATTAAGGCAATAAAATACGGTAATGATTTATGATTCCTTATAAATACCGCGCTTGTTTATTTCAATTTCGTCGGGGGTGGCGTTTAAAGAACGGTAATCTTTGGGTATATCACCCGTATACTTTTTGAAGTTTCGGTTAAAGGTACGAAGGCTATCATAGCCGCAGCGGTTACTGATTTCCAAAACCGAGAGCTCCGTTGTTTTTAAAAGGTAACTTGCGTGGCTTATTTTTATCATATTCACGTATTCGTTATATGAAAATCCGATATTCTGCTTGAAGAATTTACTTAAATAGGTGTAATCGTACTTAATATTTTCGGCAAGGGCTTTTAAAGAGCAGGCTCCGTAGCAGTTTTTTTCGATATAGTCAAGCATAGTGTATAAAAGGGAGAGGTGCTTGGGCTGATTTTCACTGCTTTGAAAATCTTTATTTTCAGAGAAAAATCCGAGAACAGTGTAAAGTATGCCCTTTACTTTAAAAATGCTGTCGCTTTGCTCTATATCCGCAAAAAGCTTGAAAAGCTCAGGGGGGGTGCCGTCAAAAAGTATGGCGTTAGGTATCTTCTTACCCATCTGTTTTGTGAAATGCCCCACCATATCGGGGGAGAAGATAATAAGCTTATGGCGGCTTGCGGTTTTGGTCTCAAAGGAGTGGAGGCGGTTGGGGAAAATAACAGCCATTTGGTTTTTCTTTACCGTGGTGCTTACGCCGTCGGCCAATATATTTAACTCGCCGTCAAGTACCGCTACTATCTCAAAGCAGTAGTGAACGTGAGGAGGGTAGCTTAAATTTTCAGCTTGTTCTATTTTGAAATACTCGGGATTTAAGCCGTGCCAGGATTCATACAATGCCATAAAATCACACCAAATCAATGAAAAATTACTTGAACTTTATATATTTTAACATAAATCACAAATTTTGTCTATAACTAATACAACAATTGCCGTGAAAAAACAAGATTTAGTCTGTTATAATTAAAGTAGCTAAATTTCGGAAATAAAGAAAGGATAATTATTATGAGAGAATTTTTCCCTGAGATACCTTACGTTAAGTACGAAGGTCCCAAAAGCAAGAACCCCTTTGCATTCAGATACTATGACCCCGATAAAGTAATAAACGGCAAGAAAATGCGCGAGCACTTAAAGTTTGCTCTTTCCTACTGGCATACAATGTGCGGCGACGGTACCGATATGTTCGGCAGAGGTACTTACGTTAAGAATTTCGGTGCTGAGGACGTAATGGAAGTTTATAAGAATAAGGCTTATGCGGCTTTTGAATTTATGGATAAGCTTTCTGTTGACTACTTCTGCTTCCACGACCGCGACATCGCTCCCGAGGCTGATACTTTAAAGGAAACAAACGAGAGATTGGATGTTATCAGCGACCTTATCAAGGAGCTTATGGAAAAATACGATAAGAAGCTTCTTTGGGGTACTGCCAACTGCTTCAATAACCCCCGTTATATGCACGGCGCAGGTACTTCCCCCAATGCCGAGGTATTTGCCTTCGCAGCAGCGCAGATAAAAAAGGCCATTGAGCTGACCGTAAAATTCGGCGGTAAGGGCTACGTTTACTGGGGCGGCAGAGAGGGCTACGAAACTCTTCTTAACACGGATATGAAGCTTGAGCTTGACAATATGGCACGCCTTTTAAAGATGACAAGTGAGTACGCAAGAAGCATCGGCTTCGAAGGCGACTTCTACATTGAACCCAAACCCAAGGAGCCCACAAAGCATCAGTATGATTTCGATGCCGCTACCGTTATAGGCTTCCTGAATAAATACGGTCTTGATAAGGATTTCAAACTTAATATTGAAGCTAACCACGCAACACTTGCAGGCCACACCTTCCAGCACGAGCTGGCTGTAGCAAGAATCAACGGTATGTTCGGCTCTATCGATGCCAACCAGGGCGATATGCTCATTGGCTGGGATACTGACCAGTTCCCCACCAACGTATACGATACAACTCTCTGCATGAGCGAAGTTATTAAGGCAGGCGGATTTACAAACGGCGGCTTAAACTTCGATGCTAAAACAAGAAGAGGCTCCTTCACTCCTGAGGATATTGCTCTTGCTTATATTGCAGGTATGGATGCCTTCGCATTCGGCTTTATTAAGGCAATGGAAATTGAAGAGGACGGCAGACTTAACGAGTTCGTAAAGAACAGATACTCTAGCTATGAAACTGGCCTCGGCGCTGATATTGTAAACGGCAAAGTTACTATTGAAGAGCTCGAAAAGTATGCTCTCGAAAAGGGCGACGTAATTGAAGCTGTTAAGAGCGGCCGCCAGGAGAGACTTGAAACAATTTTAAACGAAGTTATTTTTAAATGATAACTTAAAAAATGTATAGGAGAGACTTTCAGTCGGATATATACTATGTACGTAATAGGTATTGATTTAGGTACTTCAGGTACCAAAACGGTTCTTTTTGATACTAAAGGTAACGTGGTTGCATCCAAAACCGTGGAGTATCCCATGTTTCAGCCCAAAAACGGCTGGGCAGAGCAGGAGCCCCTTGATTGGTGGAACGCTTCGGTAGAGGGCATTAAGGCTGTTATAAAGGGCGTTGACCCCGAAAATATTGTTTCTATCGGTATTTCGGGTCAGATGCACGGCCTCGTTATGCTGGATAAAGAAAACAAGGTTTTAAGAAGAAGTATTATCTGGTGCGACCAGCGAACAGGTAAGGAATGCGCGGAAATTGAAAAGAGGGTAGGTAAAGAAAGACTCATCGAAATTACCGCTAACCCCGCTTTGCCCGGTTTCACGGCATCCAAAATCTTATGGGTGAGAAATAACGAGCCCGATATTTACGCTAAGTGCGCTCATATTTTACTTCCCAAGGACTACGTAAGGTTTATGCTTACGGGTGAATACGCTACCGAGGTTTCGGATGCTTCGGGTATGCAGCTTCTTGATATCAGGAACCGCTGCTGGAGTAAAGAGGTTTTAGAAAAGCTTGAAATAGATATAAGCTTGCTGGGAAAAATGTACGAATCCCCTGAGGTTACAGGCTATATCGCCGAGGAAATTGCCGCTTTAACAGGTCTTAAAGCAGGCACTATGGTGGTTGGCGGCGCAGGCGATAACGCCGCCGCGGCTGTGGGTATGGGCGTTGTGGAAAACGGCAAGGCTTTCACAACTATAGGCACCAGCGGTGTTGTGTTTATGCACACGGATGACCTTCTCATTGACCCCAAGGGCAGAGTTCACACCTTCTGCTGTGCGGTACCCGGTAAGTGGCATGTTATGGGTGTTACTCAGGGTGCAGGTCTTTCACTTAAGTGGTTCAGGGATAATTTCTGTCAGGATATTAAAAACGAAGCGGAAAAACAGGGTGTTGACCCCTACTTTATTATGGATAAAATGGCGGAAGAATCCCCTATCGGCAGTGAGAGACTTCTGTTTTTACCCTACTTAATGGGCGAAAGAACACCTCACCTTGATTCTGATTGCCGCGGTGTATTTTTCGGTATTTCAGCTATTCACCAGAAAAAAGACTTCATCAGAGCGGTTATGGAGGGTGTAAGCTTCTCTTTAATGGATTGCCTCTCTGTATTCGGTGAAATGGGCGCAGCGCCCAGTGAGATGCTTGCCTGCGGTGGTGGCGGAAGCAGTAAACTCTGGAGAAAGATGCTTTCAGATATTTATAATACCGAAATTGCAACCATAAAAAGTAAGGAGGGTCCCGCTTTGGGCGTTGCAATCTTGGCTATGGTGGGCGCAGGTATTTATAATTCTGTTGAAGAAGCTTGCAAAGCCTGCATCGAAAAGGCAAGTATTCAGGCACCTATGAAGGAAAACCACGAAAGATATATGGAGTTTTATAAGCTTTATAAAGAGCTTTACCCTATTTTAAAAAGCAGCTTTAAGGCTTTGGCAGAAAAATAAACAAACTTAAGCAAAAGTATAAGGGCGGAAATTAACCGCCCTTTATTTTTATGCTCCCATATATAAGGTAGGCTTTCATATTGTAAATCCCGACATATTATGTTAAAATTTAATAAAGGAGATGAAATCTTTGAAAAGAAATAAACGAGATAACTGCTCGGTGAGAGTTAAGGCTGCTTTTACCGAGTATAATAAGCCTTGATTTTCACCTTTCCTATTTATATATAAACTCAGATTTATTTATTTTAGAAAGGATAAATTATGAAAATATCACCTTATTTAAATATAGAGAGACTTGAATTTATAGTTACGGATAACTGCACGGGCAGGTGTAAGCACTGCTCCTTTATTGAGAGGGTGGAAAATAAAGCCCTCGGCGGATATAACTGTGTTAAGAAAGAGAAGGCAGCGGAATTTATAAAAGTTTTAACGAAACATTTTAACATTAAATCCCTTATGACCTTCGGCGGCGAGCCTCTTTTATACCCCGAAACCGTGGCTTTAATTCACAAAACCGCCTGTGAGTGCGGCATAAATAAGCGCCAGCTTATTACCAACGGCTATTTTACCAAGGATGTAGCGAGAATAAACGAAGTTACTTTAATGCTTAAAGAAGCAGGGGTAAACGACGTGCTTCTTTCTGCGGACGTATTCCATCAGGAAAAAATTCCTTTGAATACGGTAAAATTATTTGCCGAAAAATTGGAGGAATTAAATATCCCCTCAAGGCTTTCCCCTGCTTGGGTGGTAAAGCGGGATTTCCCTTGTGAATATAACAGTAAAACCGAGGAAATTTTAAAAAGCTTCAGTTTGCCTATTGGCGAAGGCAACGATATTTTCCTTTCGGGTAACGCCGTGAAATATTTAAGCGAATATTACGAAAAGCCAAAGCTTAATTTAAATTCAAAATGCGGCGAGATGCCCTACACGGATAAGCTAAATAATATCACCTCCCTCTCGTTAGAGCCAAACGGCGATTTAAACGTATGTAATTTCGTGATAGGTAATATCTATAACGAGGATATAGAAGAGATTCTTTGTAGATATGACCCGTACGAAAATAAATGGATGAAAGCTTTAATCGAGGGCGGCGCAAAGGAAGTTTTAGAGCTTTGCAAGAAGGAGAATATTAAAATAAATACCGAAAACGCCCGTAATGTATGCGATATCTGCAGGCTTATAAATAAATTTATTTAAATTTATTCGTTACTTCTGATAAAAAAAGGTTACTTTATAGGTGAAAGGACCTTTCAGAAAACAAGAAGGAGGGATAAAATGGAGGACGAGAAAATAGTTTCGCTGTTTCTTGGAAGAGACGAAAACGCAATAACCGAGTGCAAAAGTAAGTACCACGGTTTTCTTTCTTCGGTTTCTTTCAATATTCTTAATAATAAAGAGGATGGCGAGGAATGTGTGAACGATACCTATCTCAGCGCTTGGCATAGGATTCCTCCCGAAAAGCCGAGGTTTTTAAGGGCGTTTCTTTCTAAAATCACAAGGAACATTTCCCTTAATAAATTAAGGTTTAAAAGCGCGGAGAAAAGAGGCGGCAGCGAGGCGCTTATTTCCCTTGACGAGCTGTGTGATTTTATTTCGGCGGAAGAAAGCGTTGAGGATAAAATTGAGGCAAAAGAGCTCAGCCGTTACATAGAAAAGTTCCTCCTGAAGGAGAAAAAGGAAGTAAGAATTCTTTTTGTAAGAAGGTACTTTTTCTTCGACTCCGTTAAAAAGCTTGCACAAGATTTTTCTTTAAGTGAAAACGCAGTGAAAATGCGCCTTTCAAGGCTGAGGAAATCTCTTGCAGATTACTTAAGAGAGGAGAATTTAATATGAAAAAAGAAACTTTACAAAATGCCGTGGCGAACTTAAAGGATAGCCTTATAGATGAAGCGGCTGAAAACAAAAAGGTAAAGAAAATAAATTATAATTTTGTCAAGTGGAGTTCTTTGGTCGCCGCTATATTAGTTATAGTTATGGTTACGGTTATTTTTACTGAGCCCATGGGCGGCAGTAAAACACCCGGTGTGCTGAGCGCTCAGGGCCTAAAGGTAATTGAGCCTGAGTACCCCGAGATGAATAAATACCCCTCGGAGACGGATATGGGCGACTGGGAAAATTACGAAGCCGCCTTAAAAGCCTGGAGAAATGATAAAGCGAAGCAGAAAAATCAGTACGAGGGCTACAGCGAGGGGCTTGAAAATTATTTAAAAGCTACTGTTAAGGAATTTTTAAAGGATAGCGGAAATGAAAATAAAGCTTTTTCACCAATGAATCTTTACTTTGCTTTAGGTATGCTGAGTGAAGTTACTGAGGGCGAAAGCCGCAAGGATATTTTAAATCTTCTTGGTAGCAACAATATTAACTCTTTAAGAAAACAGGCTAAAGCAATATGGAACGCAAACTATAGTGACGATGGTATAAGCACAAGTTTACTTGGAAGCTCCATCTGGATAGATAATTCCCTTACGGTTTACGATACCCCTTTAAATAGCCTGAAAGAAAATTACCTTGCTTCTTCATATTATGGTGATATTGGCAGCGAGGAAGTTAACGAAGCCTTAAGAAGCTGGCTTAACGAGCACACGGGGGATTTTCTGAAAGAAAGCGTAGATGATTTGGAGCTTGATGAGGCTACTTTACTCGCTATTGCATCCACCCTTTATTTTAAGGACAGATGGGATATGGAATTCGGTAAGGGCTCAACGGAGCAGGAAATTTTCTATGCTTCAGGCGGCGAAGTTGAAGCCGATTTTATGAAAGGCTGGGAATACGGCAAATTCTACGTAAGCGATAATTTTTCCGCCTTTAAAAAGAACTTTTTGGGCGGCGGCGGAATGTGGTTTATTCTGCCTGATGAAGATACCGACTTAGAGAGCGTTTTAAGCGAGGATAATACTTTGGAGTTTATAGCGAATAACGGCGAGGGTACCGAAAATAAAGAGATACTTGTCAATTTATCCATACCGAAATTCGACGTAAAGAGTGACCTTAATTTAAATGAAGGTCTTAAAAATTTAGGTCTTTCCGATCTGTTTGCTTACGGCAAGGCGGATTTCAGCGCTCTTACCGATACGGGCTTGGCTGTTTCCGACGTTAAACAGAGCGCGAGAGTGAAAATCGACGAGGAAGGCGTGGAAGCCGCGGCTTACACCGTAATTACTGCCGACGGAGGAGCGTTACTTCCCGAGGACGAAGTGGATTTCGTTTTAAATAGACCCTTTATTTACGTGATAACCGGCGCCGACGGCCTGCCCCTGTTCGTAGGTGTTATAAATAATCCTGCAAAATAATAAGTAAGCAGTTTTAAAGAGGTATTAAAACAAAATGAAAAAAATTATTGTTATGATAACCTGCATTTTAATACTGCAGTTATTGGCAGGCTGCGGGGTAAAAGGTATTGAAGGCAGTGTCTCTTCAAGAAGTGAAAATGCAGAGCAAACAGTAAGTGAAAAGCTTGCAGACAGCTCTTCAGGCACTAAGAAAACAGAAAGCAATCAAGCTTCAGAAAGCTCTTTAAGCTCTGAAAACCCGGAAAATAACGAAGAAAAGCTTCTTTTAAAATTAATATGTTACCCCACAATAGAAACGGAAGAAGCGGAACCAACTGAATCGGAAGAAAAAATTGTTGATATAGCCTATAATGAGCTTACAGAGATTACAGGAGCATGGTATTCGGATAATCCTGAATTAATGGTATTTTCTGATTACATAAAAAATACTTTAAACGTAGAATTGAATGAGGATTGGCAAGTTACAGTTCACTTTTACGATTCCGAAAAGACATTAGGCTTAGTTAAATTTCTCTACTATATAGGAGACGAAATAGCGACGAATAAATGCATTATATTTAATCTCAGTAACGGAAAAGCGGATGTAATGTATTATTCCTGTTTAAACGGTAAAACGGATGAAGCTCAGCTTAAGTCAAGGGTAAATTCCTTTAAAGAGAAGCACAAGCAAGAAAAGTATCAATTAAATGATGAAGAAAAATTAGAAGAAGAGTTCATACTCTATATTTACCGTTACGATACTGATGAATTAACCTATGATTATAACGTGGTTTTCTTAAATGAATGGGGAGTTTATAATAACGATTACGGAACTTTCTGCTTAATTGATGAAGAAGGTAACGCTATACAGCCGTATTATGAAGAATGAAATATTCTGTTAATTACAGATATTCTGAAGTAAACATTTCCTAAAAGGACATCTTTTCTCTAAGATGTCCTTTTAGTTTATGTACAAAAGAAATTTTTGTGATATAATTAGGTAAATTAACTTCAGGAGTTTATTATGGATATCAGTAATATAATAGTAGGTAAAAATTTAAATACAAGGCTTATAAAGGATTTCCCTCCCGTTAAGGGTAACCCAAGAAATAGCGAAGGTTCATTTTTAAGAGCGGATGACGGCAGTATTTTATATGCATACTCCCGTTTTACAGGTGAGAAAAACGGTGACCACTGCCCAAGTGATATAGCACTGATAAGAAGTTATGACGAAGGCGAAAGCTGGAGTGAGCCTGAAATTATTGCCGAGGCGAAGTTTTTCGGTGTACATAATATTATGAGCGTTTCGGGTATAAGAGGTCTTGATAACAGTATTCAATTCTACTTTTTAATTAAAGAGGATGGCGGCAAGGATTTAACCGAGCACGAGGAAGAAATTTACAGTACTATAGGCAGAACAATATCTTTCGATGGCGGCAGAACTTTTCAAACCGAAAAATGTAATTTAATTGCTCCAAAGCGCTACTACGTAATGTGTAACGACAGAATGGAAAGGCAAAAAGACGGCACTTTATTATACCCCTGCTGCTATGGTTCAAAGGAATTTTCCACCGCTTCAAGCGTTTTTGTTTCGAAAGACGACGGCAAAACTTTCGAAATTATTGATAGCGAAATAGTAATTCCCTATAAAACTAGTTGGAATCAGGGTATGGTGGAGCCTTTATTACACCTTCAGGAGGATGGCGTGATTGCTCTTTATGCAAGAACGGGCTACTATTTCCAGTACGTTTCATATTCAAAGGATAATTTAAAGAGCTTCAGTATTCCTGAGCCTTCGGAGTTTTCAAGTGCTTCGTCGCCAATGGAGTTTATTAAGAGTCCGAATGGCGTTTTGTATGCAGTTTATAATCCAATACCCGGTTTTAATTTTAAGTATAGGGCTAAAGGATGTCACGGCAGAACGCCTTTAGCTATAAGAAAAAGCCTTGACGACGGCAAAACCTGGGGCGAACTTAATATAATTGAGGGTGACCCCGAATGCGGCTATTGCTATGCGGCAATGTTCTTTACAAATGATAATCAAATGCTTGTTTCCTACTGCAGGGGCGGCCATGGTGAAGATAGCTGCCTTGCTCATATGGGAATTTTGAAAATAGATTTGAATGAAATAGAATAATATGAAAAATATACCTTCAGAATACAGAACAATCCCCTTTTGGTCGTGGAACGAAAAATTAAACGTAGAAGAAACCGAAAGACAGGTTGAGCTTATGCACGAAAAAGGCATAGGCGGATTCTTTATGCACGCAAGGGGCGGTCTCGAAACCGAGTATATGGGAAAAGAATGGTTCGATAATATTGAAGCCGCCATAAAAACTGCGGAAAAATACGGTATGAAGCCTTGGGCATACGATGAATTCGGTTGGCCAAGCGGTTTTGGTTCCGGTAAAGTAAACGCCCTTGGAATTGAATATCAGCAAAAATTCCTGCGAATGGAAAAAGAACCGCTACACGAAAAAGAGCAGATTGCAAAATGCGGGGACTATTACTTTTATTACGAGGTGAACCCATATTATATTGACGTGCTTAACGCTTCTGCGGTAAAGGAATTTATAAAATGTTCCTATGAGCCTTATTATTCAAGATACAAAAACAGAATAGAAGGCTTTTTTACCGATGAGCCGCAAATTTCCAGAAACGGCATACCATGGAGCTTCCTTTTTGAAGAAGAATATAAAAGAAGATACGGTGAAAATATTTTATCTATATTGGATGAGCTTTTTACTGAGAAGGGTAATTACAAGCGCACCAGAATTAAATTCTGGAAAATGGTTACCGATATGTTTTCGAAGAGCTATTTTGAAGAGATTTACTTATGGTGTAGTGAAAGAGGGCTTAAGTTTTCAGGCCACCTTGTGCTTGAAGAAAATATGAATATACAAATTACAGCCAGCGGTGCCTGTATGCCCCATTATGAATATATGCATATTCCGGGGATAGATTGGCTGAGAAGACCTATTTACGATTGCCTTACGGCGTTGCAGGTTTCATCGGTTGCCGAACAGATGGGCAAAGAGGCGGTAATAGCGGAAATATTCGCCCTTTGCGGCCATAACGTAAGTATGGCTAACTTAAAAGGTACCTACGAATGGCTTATGGTACAGGGTATAAATCTTTTGTGCCAACATCTTGAAGGTTACAGTATGCGCGGAATAAGAAAGCGCGATTATCCCCCTGCAATGTTTTATCAGCAGCCATGGTGGGATGATTACGGCAAGTGGATCGATGCCGTTTCTCTTGAAAGTATGGTTATGAGGCAGAGTGAAAGCCGTGCCCAGGTACTGCTTTTGCACCCGCAAACTACCGCCTGGTCTATGTTTGACGGAAACGAAAACAAAGGTATAACTGAGCTTAACGAAAGATTTCTAAGGGAAATCAAAAAGCTGGAAAAAAAGCACGTAAGTTTCCATTTAGGCGACGAGATAGTTTTGCAGCGTCACGCCAAGGTTAAAAACGGTAAACTGATAGTGGGAAATCAGAGCTACACCTACGTAATTATGGGCGAATGCCGTGAACTCTTGGATTCCACCGAAGCTATTTTGATGGAATTTAAAAAGCAGGGCGGTAAAATTGTAAGTACCGATTATTTCCCTGAAAGCGATTTGGTAAGCGATAAGGAAATTAAATACAAGCTAAAGTATAAAGGTAATAATAAAATCCATTTCTTTACCAATTCAACGCCCGACGAAAAGAGTGTTAAAATTAAGGTAAACGGTAAAAAGCTAAATATTTATAGCGGTAAGTGGGAAGAATTCAGCGGCGTACATGATTTTGAGCCTTGGGGCAGCCTTTTGCTTTTAGAGGACGGAAGCGAAAATCTTACTTATATTAAAGCAGAAGAAAATTATATTTATCCTGAAGGTGAATTCAAAATAATATCAAAAGATTTAAATCTTATTACTCTTGATAAGTGTGATTATTATTTTGACGAAGAACTTCAGGAAGAAAACGGCTACGTTCTTAATATTTGCGAAAGAGCCAATAAACTCGAAAGAGAAGTGCAAATCCGTTGGGTTTATAAGGTGAAAGCAAAATATAAACCGGAAAAACTGTATTTAATTACCGAAACACCCGAAAAATTCAATATAAAAGTTAATGGCATTGAAATCAATAAAAAGGTTCAGGGTTATTATAAGGATATAAGCTTCAAAAAAATTGATATTGCAGAATATTTTACCGAGGGTGAAAATGAAATTACTTTTAACTGCAGCTTCATTCAGTCTCAAAGGTTTTACGAGCATTTAAAAAGGGCAAAGCGCTTTGAAGGCGAAATCAATATGCTCTATTATGATATAGAAATTGAGCCCGTTTACCTTTTGGGTGATTTTTCTGTTAAGACCGATGGCAAGTGGCAGAAGCTTGAAAGAAACGATTATAGATATACAGGTGAATTTATTATTGATAAGCCTGTAAATTCACTTGTTCCTAAGAATATAGAGCAAAAGGGATTCCCCTTCTTCTCAGGCGAAATGATTCTGGAAGGCGAAATAGACGTGCAGGGTAAAAATCCTGTTTTAAACCTTAAATCGAAGGGAATTAACGTTATCGGTGCTATAGTTGGCGATATAAATGAAACGAAGCTTACCGACTACAAAATTTCACTTGCTTCACTCGGCAATGGCAAACGTAAGTTAAGGCTGAGAATTGTAAATAATTTGCACAATATGATGGGACCTCATCACCTTGAAGTGGGGCAAAGTTATATAGCAGGTCCGTTCTGCTTTTATAAGGAAGACTGTGTTTGGAGCAAAACCTTTCTTTCAGGCCCGTGGAACGACGATTATTGTTTTGCAGAATTCGGTTTTGATTTTGAGTAGCATAAAAAGGAGGATAAAAGTATGATTAACGGTAAAAAGCTTAGTGAAAATTTGGTTCTTGATTTAGGGCCTTCAAATAATAACCCCAGAAACAGCGAGGGTTCATTTTTAAGGGCAAAGGACGGTGCGATATTGTTTGCTTACAGCCAATATACAGGAGATAATTGGACCGACCACTGTAACTGCGACATAGCTTTGGTTAGATCCTACGATGAGGGAGAAAGCTGGTCTGAGCCTGAAATTATCGTAAAGGCGAAGGATTTTGGAGTAAAGAACGTAATGAGCGTTTCGGGCATAAATAATCTTGACGGAAGTTTATCCTTCTATTTTATTGTTAAGGAAAATAATTTCACCACAACAATTGCCAGGGCAGTAAGTGAGGATGGTGTTAATTTTAAAGCAGAAAGATGTAAGACGAATGCTTTTCAAGCTTACTACGTGTTTAATAATGACAGAATAGAGCGCCTTTCAAACGGAAATTTGGTTTTCCCTGCTGCTATGGTGGCGGTTTCTCAGGAGGGCGAAGCTTGGGAAGGCGACCGTAATTACACAAGCCTTGTTTTCGAATCAACCGACGACGGCAAGAGCTTCACACTTTTAAAGCCACGCATCAACTTAAGCATTACGCGAAACGTACACGCAGGTATGCAGGAGCCGGGTGTATATGAACATAAAAACGGTGTAGTAAGGCTTTGGGCAAGAACTGACGTAGGCTTCCAGTATGAATGTTTTTCAATTGATAATTTAAAAAGCTTTACTCCGGCAGAGCCTTCACAGTTTACTTCGCCTTGCTCACCTATGGAATGGGCAAAGGCACCTGACGGAACGGTTTATGCAGTTTATAACCCTATTCCAAACTACAACAACCGTAAAATAAAAAATTCGTGGGGCAGAACACCTTTGGTTATAAGAAAGAGCCTTGACGACGGTATGACGTTTGGTCGGCTCAATATTATTGAAGAGGATGAGAATAGAGGCTACTGTTACCCTGCTATGTTCTTTACAAACGACGGAAATCTGCTTGTTTCCTACTGCCGCGGCGGTCATGAGGATAAGGCCTGCTTAGTAAGACTTGGTATAAATAAAATAAAGCTCAGCGAGATTGAGTAAATAAAAAACGGAGACTGCTTCATATGAAGTGTCTCCGTTTTTGTTTTTTTAATAACCCTTCCGTCTTTTAAAAAGCGGCAAACGCTTTTTAAAATCCACCTCCACTTACAGGGGTGGAGAGGTAACGGTAAAGGAAGAAAGCTTCTCGGACGTAAATGAGTACATTTCGCCGTGAAATATCATGTTTTCAAACAGCTTTAAGTAGTGCGGATACTTTTACGGTTTCATTTATGAAATTGATATTCTTCGAATATTGAAGAAATAATATCAAATTTCAGACTTTGTCCTAAATATCATGCAGCTAAATCTGAGGGGGTATTTTATGGTTTTGCTTGCAAAATCAGTGTTTTTCGAACACTGAAATAAAATACTGAATTTCAGACTTTGTCCTAAATATCATGCGGCTAAATCTGAGGGGGTATTTTACGGTTTTGCTTGCAAAATTGATATTCTTCGAATATCAAAGTAAAATATCTAATTAATAAAGAAGTACACTTCTAAGAAATCTTCTCGGACGTAAATGCGAAGCATTTCGCCGTTATTTCGCAAAAATTATTTTGCGAAATATTACATGGACTCCGGTGCGTCTATCTTTAAAAGTGTTAAAACGTTCTTGATAACTGTTTTAGCCGCAACGGAAAGGTAGAGACGTGCGTACATTAAATCTTCCTCCTCGCCGCGTACTCTGCAGGCGTTGTAGAACTTGTGGAAGAGTGTTGCTAATGTAAGAACGTAACGGGTGATTCTTGCAGGGTCGTAATCCTTGGCGGCGGCAATAATCTCGTCGGTGTAGGATGCGATGTGGCGGATAAGCTCTGTTTCCTCGGATTTAACAAGGAGGGAAAGTTCCTTTTCCGTGCAGTCCTTAACCTTGATGCCGTCGACTTCAAGGTTTCTTAAAATACTGCAGATTCTTGCGTGGGCGTACTGAACGTAATAAACGGGGTTATCGGAATTATTCTGAATGGCAAGGTCCAAATCGAAGTCAAACTGGGAGTTGGGCTCGCGCAGATTAAAGAAGAATCTTGCGGCATCGATGGGAACTTCCTCTAAAAGTGTGTTGAGGGTAATTGCCTTGCCGCTTCTCTTAGAAAGCTTAATTGTTTCGCCGTCGCGAACAAGACGAACCATCTGCATAATTACGATGTCGAGCTTACTTGAATCTACGCCGTAAGCATCCAAAGCGCCTTTAAGTCTTGTGATGTAGCCGTGGTGGTCGGCGCCGAGAATGTTGATAGCCTTATCGTAGCCGCGGGTAACGAGCTTATTGTAGTGGTAAGCAATATCGGGTACGATGTAGGTGGGGATACCGTTATCACGGACTAAAACTATATCCTTTTCATTGCCGAAGTCTGTAGCCTTAAACCATGTAGCGCCGTCCTTTTCGTAGGTTACGCCCTTTTCCTTCATGGTGTTTATTACGTCCCAAACAGAGCCGTCATTATGAAGTGTGCTCTCCTTAAACCACTTATCGTAAACTATGCGGTACTTCTTGAGGTCTCTTTCAAGGCCTTCAATGTTTAAAGGAAGTGCGTAAGCAACCAAAGCGTCGCGTCTTGTTTTGCTATCAGTATTTACGTACTTATCGCCTTCGATCTCACGGAAGTTCTTAGCGTGGTTAATAATATCCTCGCCGTGGTAAGCATCCTCGGGCATCTCGATGGAGCTATCGAAAAGCTGGAGGTATCTTGTTTCTAAGCTTGTGGCAAACTTTTCGATCTGGTTACCTGAGTCGTTAATATAGAATTCGCGGTGTGTCTCATAGCCTGCGGCAGAAAGCACGCTTGCAAGGCAGTCACCAATAGCGCCGCCGCGGGCATTACCGATGTGCATAGGGCCTGTTGGGTTAGCGGAAACGAATTCAACCAAAACCTTTTTGCCTTCACCGTAATTGCTCTTGCCGTAATTCTCGCCTAAATTGAATACGTCGTTTAAAATAGCTGCATTATATTTTGCGTTATTTAAGAAGAAGTTGATAAAGCCGGGACCTGCGATTTCAGCTTTCTCAAAGAATGTACCTTCTAAATCCATATTCTGAAGCATAGCTTCGGCAATCATTTTGGGAGCCTTTCTGAAAGCTCTTGCGCCTGCCATAGCGGCGTTGGTAGCGAAATCACCGTGGCTTCTGTCGGCAGGGATCTCAATATTGAACTTAGGGCATTCCGCCTCTTGGAGTGCACCTGAAGCGATGGCTTTATTAATACTGTTTTCAATAATGTTTTTAAGTTCAAGGCGAACTTCATTTACAATTTTAGACATTTTTTAATTCCTCCGAATTATTGATTAAATTGATTGTTTATTAAAAAGGTTGTACCGTAAGGTCAAGGGTATTGTAGCTGCAGAGGCTTCCGTTTAAGCTTAAGGTGTAGGAGAGGTGAAGCTCTCCGCCCTTTTCTGTAAGCTCGTCGATAACCTTATCGGTATAAATACCGAAGGTCATGGGGCCGAATTCCGTGGCGTAAATGCAGTTGTGGCGCTTATCCTTTTCCATAATAAGCTTGGTTTCGGTGCCCTGCTTCTGCATGGTCACACTTTGATTTTCCACCTTTAAAAATACTTTGCGGGAGACATCGGCGCGCTCCTCGTCGTATTCAAGATAGGTTATATATTTTGATTTTCCGCCGTCATTTTCGCTTGTACGGAAAGTACCGGTGCTGTCGTAGGAGATGATTTCGGGAGTATCGTCTTCGGTAATTTTCTGAGTTCCTTTTATAAGAATTTTACATTCCATCAGTCGGCTCCTCCCACGTTGCGCTTATATTTACCGATATCTATCCTCTCAACCTCGCCGTCGATTTCGCCCTGAAGGAAAATTTCGGCAATGTTTTTGAAATTCTCGGTATCGTCGCTTACGTTATAGCTGTATGAGGGGCTTGCGCCCTTGTTTTCAAGATTTTCTTTAAGGATAATTTCCTTTACGTATCTGGCGGTCTCTTTGCCGCTGTCGATTAAAGTGACCTTTTCGCCCATAACTTTTCTGATAACGGGAGCGATAATGGGGAAGTGGGTGCAGCCTAAAATAAGGGTATCCACACCTGCTTCAATAATATTTTGAAGATATTTTTTGGCAACTAAAATAGTAACCTCGTTATCTTCCTCAATAAATCCGTTTTCCACAAGGGAAACGAACAGGGGGCAGGCTTGGCTTATTACCAGTATATCGGAATCGAGAGCGCTTATGGCTTTATTGAATGAGCCGCTTTTAACCGTGGCGCCCGTGCCGATAACACCTATTTTTTTATTTTTGGTAGCTCTCACCGCAGCCTGAGCGGTAGGTGAGATTACGTCGATATAAGGTACGGGGAGTTTAGAGAGCTCCTCTTTTGCGCTGGAGCTAACTGTACCGCAGGCGGCAACTACGAGCTTAACGCCTTTTTCAAGAAGAAAGTTAGCGTCCTGGGAAGCGTAGCGGATAATGGTGCTTTTACTTCTGGTGCCGTAGGGGACTCTGCCCGTATCGCCGAAATATACTATGCTCTCGTTGGGGAGCACTTTTTTTAATTCTTTTACTGCCGTTAAACCGCCGAGACCTGAATCGAACACGCCTATGGGTTTATTGTTTTCGTTATAAAGGTTCTGCAAGATGTGAAGTTCACACCCTTTCAATTTATTTGGACTCATTTACAAAAATATCGTCCATACTGTCGTATATGAAAAGTACGTGTTGGTCGGTATTTAAAACCAGACCTGCGTAATTTAATTTCTCTTTTAAAGTTGTTTCGTTATATTCCTGTTTTGTAAAGAGAAGGAATATTTTGCCCTCGTGTTCATCCTCGCCGAAATCCTTAACGTGGAGCCAGTTGTGGTAACGGTCAAGCTCTGTAACCGGCTCGTTGGAGTACCAGGTTCTTACTTCTATTTTACCGTTGGAAAGCTCCGTCATAACGTTTGCATTCCAGAAGGTAGCGTAGCCCTCGTAGCAATCGTGCATCATAATGATTTCAGCTGCTTCGCCAAGCTTTCTTGTAGGGCGGTAATTGTTATATACGGTTAATACGGAGAAGGAGTTAACCGTAAGAATGAAAAACAAAAGAGCCGCAACGCCGAATCTTACAAGCTTAATGCCAAGCATATTATCCGTAAGCTTTTTGGGGCATATATATTTTACGTAAATTGTAAGCAGGGGAACGAAGAAAATGAAGTTGGGAAGTAAATAACGCCTTGTGTATTCGAAGTTGGTGGTGGTGTAAATTGTTACCATAACAAGGAAACCCAGTAGTGAGTAAAGGGCGATAATGAGCTCGCTGTCTTTTATCTTGTTGTGGCGTATAATAAGGGAGAACATAGCGGTGATAACGAGGATGAAGAGGAACATTGAGGCTATGGCAATAAAGGTATCCCATTTACTGCCCGTGAAAGCATCGCTGCCCATTAAATCCGTAAAGCCTGTGATAACTCTTATTAATCCTTCGTAGGAAAATTCCTCGTTGAAGCTTATACCGCCGAAATAGTGGAAGCTGAAAATACTGCGGAAAAGAGTCTGGTTAACTATATATCCTCCCGCACCGATTAAGGCGGCGGAAAGGGAGACTATAAAGAATTTTATGTAGCTGTTGTGTATTAATTCTCTTCTTTCAAGCTCCAAAAGCTTAGGCAGCTTTAAAAGAAGGAGCAGAAGTGAGGCGCCGAATAAGGGGACGAATAAAACGCACAACTGCCTTAAACCGCCGAGGCAGCTTACAAAACTTAAAAGCCCCATTAAAACGCTATAGGTAATTACGCCTTTTTTGGTTTTGCTTTTAAGAAATGCAAAAAGCATTCCCAAAAATACGAAGCTTATGGCAACGTGGGGAACGTAGTAGGATGCGTAAAGCATCATTTTGAAATATTCGTTTGAAAAGGGCATAAGCAAAATTCCCATAATATAGGGAATATATTTTTTAAGCCCTGCGTGGTACGCCATATAGGCGCTGCTTGAAGCGAGAATAAGGGAGTTTATAAGGCTGCCTAAATATCTTACTAAGCCCCAGTTATCGGTAAACTCAAAAAGGGTTTTGTAAACTATCTGGGTATTTAATACTCTTACCTCGGTGGAATAGTACCAGTCGGTGGAAAGAATACCGCCGTTATCGGCCAGGAGCTTACCTAAAACGAGCTCTGAGCTCATATCGGAATCAAGCATCTTGCCCGAGCAGTCGCTTAAGTAAACGGCTAAGCTGATAAATGCCAAAAGAGGGAATAAATATGGAAGTACCGATTTTAGGATGTTTAATACTTTGTACCTTGAACCTATAAAAATTCTTTGTTTTTCCATATTTATTCCTCCTGTTTTCTTAAAGTCGGGTTTAGGTCAATTTATTTGTATATATCGCTGTAATCGTCGTAAACAAAGAGTACGTACTGAGTTGTGTTAAGTACCTTGCCCTTCATATCGAGGCTATCTTTAAGTCTTGACTGATTATATTCGTCTGTAGTAAAGAGCAGGAATACTTTGCCTTCGGCATCTTTTTTGCCAAAATCCTTAACATGGAGCCATCTGTGATAATTATCAAGAACATCTATGGGTGCGTTTGTGTTCCACGTTCTTACTTTCAGCTTACCGTCAGTAATTTCTGTCATAATGTTTGCATTCCAGAAAGTAGCGTAGCCTTCGGTGCAGCCTTTATTTAAAATGATTTGTGCCATTTGCTTAATAGCATTATTTCCTTTTGTGCTGCCTCTTTCCGCATAAGTTAAGTTGGAAGGAAGAATCATAAACACTACAAGTAAAATTGCGATTATGGATTTGAGGGAACATTTCCACTTAATGCCGCCAAGTAAGTTAGCGTAAGATATATAAACCATAACTGCGGCAGGAATTAAATAACGGTGTGTGTACTCGAAATCTGTGAAACCGTACATAATAAACATTACGGCAAATCCCATGGCTGTAAAGAGTGAAATGAAAACCTGTGAGATTGTAAAATCTTTATGATTTTTAAGTACTTTGTAAATAGAGTAAATGCCAAAGCCCATAAGAAGGAAGGTTGCCACGTTAACCAAAGTCTGGCCGGAGAAAACCTTATCCCCATGCTGGTAACCATAGAAATTAAAGAAGCCTTTAATTGTTTCTAAAATTCTATCCCAATTGAACTCTGTGAAATATATGTAGTTAAAATTATGGAATGCGAAATATTTACGGAACTCGGTTTCACTTATATGATAACCCCATACACCGAAAAGTGAGGTTAAAATTGCGGCACCTGTGAATATAACATAGGGGTTTGTGATTAATTCTTTAAGCTTTAATCCTTTTAATTCTTTGTGCTTGATAAAAAGCATTAAAGCTACTGCCATCATCATAGGAGCGAAAAGAATGCAAAGCTGTCTTAATCCGCCAAGGCAGCTTACAAAAGCAAGTAAACAAGCCAAAACAATGTAAATAATTTTTGCATATAACTTACGTGCTTTTAAAAGTGAGAACATAAAGCCTAAAAATACAAAGGTAATGGCAATATGTGGCACGTAGTAGCTGCCGAAAAGTACGATATCAAAATACTGGTAGGAAATAGGTAAAAGCAAAATACCCATAACAAAGGGAATAAACTTTTTAAGACCCATTGTGAAAGTAATGTAGCCACCTGAAAGTGAAAGTATAAGTGCATTTATAAGGCAGCCTAAATATCTTACAAGGTGCCAGTTATTGGTAAAGTGGAAAAGAGTTTTATAAACTATCTGTGTGTTTAATACTCTTACCTCGGTGGAATAAAACCAATTTGTGGAAAGTAACCCGCCCTCTTCTGAAAGAAGTTTACCTAAAACTAATTCAGAGCTGTGGTCGGAGTTAATTAAGTTATCGGTACCGCCGCTTAAGAAAACTGCAAGATTTATAAAAGCTAAAATAGGGAAGAGATAGGGAAGCGCAGCTTTTAAAATATTAAATATTTTTTGATTCTTATTAAAGAAATTTCGCACCTTTTCCATTTTACCTTCTCCTTATTTTAAAAGCTTATGCCTTGTAAGCATAGTCAATAAGTTTTTCGATAAGAGTTTTAGAATCAACTCCGCTTGCATTCCAGAGCTTGGGGTACATACTTATGCTTGTAAAGCCGGGGAGTGTGTTTATTTCGTTTAAGATAACTCTCTCGGTATCCTTTTCAACAAAGAAATCCACACGGCTTAAACCCATACAGCCTAAGTGGCGGTATGCTCTTATGGCGATTTTTCTTATCTCCTCCATTTTTTCCGCGCTTAAATTTGCGGGGATATATGTTTTGGAGGTGCCGTTCTTATATTTATCGTCATAATCGTAGAAAGCCGCGGTAGCACCTATTTCGCCTACTACGGAAGCCTCGGGCTCGCGGTTACCCATAACGGCGCACTCAACCTCCTGACCTACAATGCCCTCCTCGATAACTATCTTCTTATCCTCCTTGGCGGCTTTGAAAATAGCTTCGTCAAGACCTTCGGGGGAATCTACCTTGCTGATGCCTACGGAAGAACCTGCGTTGGCGGGCTTTACGAATACGGGGAAGTTAAGCCTTGCACTTATCTTGTTCTTTATTTTCTCGGGCTCAGCATCAAATCTGTCTGCATAGAACCATAAGTAGTGAGCCTGCTCGATGTTGGCGGCGGAGAGAAGGGAGTGAGTTACCGCCTTATCCATTGTAATGGCGCTGGCTAAAGTATGGCAGCCTACGAAGGGGATACCGCTCATTTTAAAGATGCCCTGAATTGTGCCGTCCTCACCGTTTTTGCCGTGAAGCACGGGGAAGATAACGTCAAGGGGAATTATATTAGCGCCCTTTTCGTCAAACACAACCATACCGTGAAGGTTCTTATCGGGTGCGATAAATGCTTTTTTGTTGTTTTCATCATTTACCCACATGCCGTTTTTGATGTTCTCGGTGGAGCCTTCGTAAAGGTACCATGCGCCGTCTTTAGTGATGCCGATGGTGTAAACGTTATATTTTTCTCTGTCAATATTATCAATTACAAAAGAGGAGGAGATAAGGGAAATTTCGTATTCAGAACTTTCGCCGCCGAATATAACGGCAATATTTTTCTTTTCAGCCATAATATCAAACCTTTCTTATTGTTTAATTTATTAAATTTAATTACGGACACACTTATCCATAATGAATCACATTATTCTATCATAAAATGCGGAAATTTTCAAGCGTTTGGGGGAGATTATCTGTGTTTTTCTATGCTTACCACTGTGTTGATTATTTCAAAAGGTATAAAGCAAAAGATGAATAATCGGCAATATTAATATTCATTAGCACCGCATGAACTATTGATAAATAAATAGCTTCAGCTAAAAAGAACGCAGAAAAGTAAACAAAATTAACTTGAAAAAGATTGCAGGAGTAAATTTTGCAGTCTTTTTATATATGTATATGTAAGTATCAGAAATTATTCGCTGAGTATTGACAAAATTCTCTTTTTATGCTAAAATATTTGCCGTTAAATTAAATATTACCTTATCAAGAGTGGCGGAGGGACAGGCCCTGTGATGCCCGGCAACCTGATTACCGAAAGGTAAAAAAGGTGCTAATTCCTGCGAAATGTTTATTTCGGTAGATGAGGCGAACATAGCGTTCCCTCTAAGGGAGCGCATTTTTAATGTCTACAACTAAAATTTTGATAAGAAATTAAAAAAAGGAGAAAAATTATGAGCGACAAGAAAAGATTTTTATTCACATCCGAGTCCGTAACAGAAGGTCATCCCGATAAGGTTTGCGACCAGATTTCCGACGCAGTTTTAGATGCTATTATTGCCAAGGACCCTCAGGCTCACGTAGCTTGCGAAACAACCGCTACAACAGGCGTTGTTCACGTTATGGGTGAAATTTCCACAAATTGTTATGTTGATATCAACGAGATTACAAGAAGAGTAGTTAACGAAATCGGTTACGATAACGCAGAGTGCGGCTTCAACGGCAATAACTGCGCTGTTTTAACTTCCATTGATATGCAGTCCCCCGATATCGCTATGGGTGTTAACCAGTCCTATGAAGTTCAGAAGGGTACTTCCACAGACGAAAACGATTTAATCGGCGCAGGCGACCAGGGTATGATGTTCGGCTTTGCCTGCGATGAAACTCCTGAGCTTATGCCTATGGCTATCTCTCTTGCTCACAAGCTTTCTAAACAGCTTACTAAAGTAAGAAAAGAAAAAACTCTTACATATTTAAGACCCGACGGCAAAACTCAGGTTACTGTTGAATACGAGGGCGACAAGGCAGTGAGAGTAGATGCAGTTGTTGTTTCCACTCAGCATAATCCCGACGTTGATATCGAAGTTATCCGTAAGGATATGGTTGAGTATGTTATTAAGCCCATTATCCCTGCTGAATTAATCGACGAGAACACAAAGTTCTACGTTAACCCCACAGGCAGATTCGTAATCGGCGGTCCCGTTGGCGATAGCGGCTTAACAGGCAGAAAGATTATAGTAGATACATACGGCGGCTACGGCAGACACGGCGGCGGCGCTTTCTCCGGTAAGGACCCCACAAAGGTAGACAGAAGCGCAGCTTACGCAGCAAGACACGTAGCTAAGAACATCGTAGCAGCTAAGCTTGCAAAGAAGTGCGAAGTTCAGCTTGCTTACGCTATCGGTGTTGCACGTCCCGTTTCCGTAATGATCGATACCTTCGGCACAGGCGTATGCTCCGACGAAAAACTCAGCGAAGCAGTTAACAAGGTATTTGATTTAAGACCCAACGCAATTATCAATAACCTTAAGCTCAGAAACCCCATCTACCGCCCCTTAGCAGCTTACGGCCACATGGGCAGAGAAGAGCTGGGTGTTGAATGGGAAAAGACAAATAAAGTTCAGGAGCTTTTAGAAGCTGTAAAATAATATAAATTCATTGGGAGGGTTTTACACCCTCCCTTTTTTATGGTATAATAAAAAGGAAAAGTAGGGGGGATGTTATGAATAAAAGAAAATTTACCGTATTGATAATCTCTTTTCTTATTATTTTTATTTTATTTGTTTTTTCAACCTGCTCTGCTTCATCCACAGAAGCGGAATTACCAGATTCATCGCCTCTTACCGAAGAGAAAATTATTTCACTACGCGAAGAAAAGAATTACCTTATTTATGACGGCGGTTTCGACGGTGAATCAGAGGACGTAAGCCTTGAAAATTTCAGAGAATTTATTTTGGAGACGGATACCTTTGTTTATGGCGAGGTTGTAGAGGATCCCTATTTTGTAGGAGTTGATCTTGAAAGCGGTTTTACATCAGTTGATAATGATGATAAAAAACCGCAGATGAGAATACATACAATAAAAGTTATTAGTGATACGGAAGGTATTTATGATAAAGGCGATGTTATAACCTTCTTTTATGGATTAATGGGTCAGTATGATTGTCCGAGTCCTAAAAAAGGTGAAAGAATATTAATACCGGTATTTGATGCTTACTTAACCAGTCCTGCTGATGTGAAATCAAGTTATTACGGTTATTATTACGTGACCGAAAGCGGTAACGTAATTTCAGCATTTGAAGAGGATGAAGATGCCGCGTATTCAGGCCAGACGGTTAAAAATCTTCTTGAAATACTTAAAAAGACGGATGCAGAGCGGGAAGAATACCTTGCTGAGAAAACCGGTATATATGAAAGAACTGACGGAAAGTATGGTTTTACTTCTATCGAAATGTTAAGAGAACAGATAAAAGAAAAGCTTGAAGCGAAAAAGAACACCGAAAAGTAAAATGAATTTAAATTGACTGCAGAATTTTTTTCTGCAGTCTTTTTCTTATAATTTTACCCCGATTTTACAAAAGCCTCTTTAAATTTTTCCTTAATTATTATATAATTATATTATTGCGAGAAATATATAGAAATAGAAGGAAAGAAGGTTTATTATGAGAGATATTAATTTTAACGAGAAAAAAGGCTTTATATGCGATATGGACGGTGTTATCTACCACGGTAACAAAATCCTCCCGGGTGTTGCTGAGTTTATCAAATGGCTTCACGAGGAAAAGAAGGAATATTTATTCTTAACAAATAATTCAGGTTACACACCAAGGGAATTACAGCAGAAGTTAAAGAGGATGGGTCTTGAAGTAGACGAGAGCCACTTCTACACAAGCGCACTGGCAACGGCTGCGTTTTTGAAGGAGCAGGCACCCGGATGCTCCGTTTACGTAATAGGCGAAGCGGGTTTATACAACGCTTTATACGATGCAGGCATCACCATGAACGACGTTAACCCCGATTACGTGGTAGTGGGTGAGGGCAAATCCTATTCCCTCGATACCATAACGAAGGCTACCAACCTTGTTTTAAAGGGCGCGAAATTAATAGGCGCCAACTCCGACGTTTCAGGTCCTATTGAAAACGGCATTATGCCTGCCTGCGGCGCTCTGGTTGCTCCCATTGAAATAGCAACGGGCAAGAAGGCTTACTTCTGCGGTAAGCCCAACCCCCTGATGATGCGCACTGGCTTAAGACTTTTAAACTGTCACTCTGCCGAGGCTGTAATGGTGGGCGACAGAATGGATACGGATGTTATTTCGGGTTTGGAAAGCGGTATGTCCACGGTGTTGGTGCTTTCGGGTGTATCTGATTTACAGACTCTTGATACTTACGGCTACAGACCGAGCATAGTATTGCCGGGTGTAGGCGACATTGTTAAAAAAGCTAAAGGCATTATCTGATAATAAATTAAATTGAGTTTAAGTTTGAGGTGTATTATGGAATTTGAGGAAGAGACCGTTGAATTTGAAGTAGAAACAGTTGAAACAGTGGAGACGACTTTCGAAACAGAGGAAGTAGAATTTGAAGCCCCTGCTTTGGAATTTGAAGAGGATACGGTGGATTTTGAGGATTTTTCCGAGGAACTTGAAACCGAAGTACCCGATGATATGTTTGAAGAGGATACAGTTACCGAAAACTTTGATGAGGAACTTGAAGCTGAAACGGATATTGATACCGACGAAGAGTACGATTACTTAAGTGAAGAGGATCGTGCTCTCGTAAATGAAATGAACGAAAGCGGCGAAATGGACTATAAGCCCAGTGATTTAGGCGATGCATATACCTGGCACGACGGCGAAACTTTGGAAAATGCCATTGAAATTGATATGCCTTATAATCCCGATGCTTCTTACGATAACGAGGAGTTTATTGGTCAGGCTCAAATGCAGGAAGATGGCTTAAATCAAATGACGGTAGCAGAATATCTTGATAACTATGAGAACTACCGTGAAAACGGCAGAAGCCCTGAGGGTACCCAAATGCAGGAGCAGTACCGCGACGGTTTAGTGGTAAGCAACGCCTACGATATGATGGAAGCAGACCCAAGTTTAAGCGCTGAAGAAGCTGAAAGACTTGCTGCCGAAGAATTAAGAGGCGGCGCAGCGCTACATAACCCCGACCAGGTAGCAGGCGGCGACCCAACTGAAATTCACGCTTACGGCTCAGGCAGTGCCAACAGCGCTCTTGGCAGTATGTGGGGACACGGCAGAGCCGACGATATGTACGAGCAGATAAAAGAGCAAACGAAGGGTATGACAAGGGAAGAAATGGAAAATACCCACCTGAACGTACATTTTAACATTCACGAAAAAGGTAAATAAAAATTAAGAGGAGTGCTCATTTAGTTAAGCGCTCCTTTTTATAAATAACGGTGATTTATGGAATATAAAATTACTAAAATAAACGAGCAAAGCGAAATTAAAGAGACTGCGGCTTTATGGTTCAGCGGTAAATTCGGTGTACCTGTTGAAGCATACTTAGAAAGTATGGACGAGGATATAGAGAATAAAAATAAAATACCTAAATGGTACGTAGTGTTAAATAGTATAGGTGAAATAATTGCAGGGGCAGGTGTAATTGAAAATGATTTTCATAAAAGAAAAGACCTTCGCCCCAATATCTGCGCGGTTTACACCGAGGAAAATTATCGCAAAAAAGGTATTATGAAAAAGCTTTTAAATTTTATTTGCAATGATATTAAAGCTTTGGGTGAAAAGGAAGTTTATCTTTTAACCGACCACACCGAATTTTACGAAAAATGCGGGTTTGATTATTTTACTCAGGTAGAAGAGGATGGCGGTACGGAATCAAGGTGCTACAAAAGAATACTTTAATAAAAATGGCAGGAGACTTAAGCTCCTGCCTGATTTTTTATTCGCCTAAATTTTCTTCGATTCTTTCCATAAATTCGCCGGGGGTTACAAGCTCTACGTCCTCATCAAGTAAAGAAGCAAACTGCTCTAAGCCCTTCATTGTATCGCCGTTAGGCACTAAGTTGCCGTTTTCATCCACACCTGACCAGCAGTGAACTATAATAAAGGTATAGGCTTCTTCGCTTTTTATATCGGTGGAGTAGCCGTTTACAGCCTCGGCAACCGTCTCGATATTTCCTTTGTTACCGCCGAAAAAGTTATTCCAGATGGTGTGCTTTGCGGAAACCACGGGTTTGCCGTTCGAAAATTTAATATCGCCGCTACATAAGGTGTAATCCACGTAGTCTATGTAGAAAATACCCTCAATCTCATCATGCTCTGTGAAATTTGCAAGCTTTTCGTCGTTGCCGAAACCGTTATTATCAAGAATTTCGATGTATTCAAGGTCGCTTCTTTCCATATAAGAAGCTAAATCCTCAGTCATTTCGGCTAAAGCTTCTTCATTCCATCGGGAGGGGAAAGTATAGCCGAGGCCGGAAAGCTGCATAATAAATTCGTCGTTCTCGGTTTTTTCGTCGTAAACGTACTTAAGCATAGGTGCGCACATATCAATACTTGTGGCAGGCACGCCCCAGCCTATGGGGAACTGACCTCTTACGTCACTGCCGTACCATCTGCCGCCTGCTTTTGTGAAGTCGTTTAAGAACCACTGCATATTATCGCCGTCGGACATTAAAAGGCAGACGGTATGTACGTTTTCGGGTGCTTCGTAATCTTCTTTATCAAAAACTGTGTCGCCTTGATCTAACTTTTCAAGGTTTAAGTTACTTAAAACAGAGAGGTTGCAGGCCCAGTCAGCAGGAACTAAGCAGGCGTTAAGCTTTGATAAGGTTTCAACGGTGCCTAATTCGCCCAGCTTATTGTTGTAGCCGAAAACCAGAGCGTTATCGTTTAAGAATTCGTATTTATAGGTATGGAGTTTCTTGTTGTCGGAATCGGAAAATCCTACGTAAGCGCCGTTTTTAACTGCTAAGTCAATTAAATGTGGGGCGTATTCCGCCATCTGCTCAAGGGCAATATCCTTATTAATAAGGGAGAAGTATTCACACTTTTTAAGCCAGCCATCATCAAGCTCTCTTGCATCGAAGCAGCAGGTGTAGCCTATATCCTTAAAAATACCTTCAAGGCTTTCGGGCACAGCAACTGCGTTCATAATACCTGAAAGTGAAGCTGCAACGTACCAGGAATCACTTTCCTTCTCGCTTTTGCAGAGTATATACTGGGTAACAACTTCCTCATCAAAATAGAATTTTGCAAGATTCTTTAAATCGGGGGTGTTGCCGTTTATATTGTCGGCGGTTTCAATATTCCACTTTTCATTTATCTTGCTTAACATAAAATCAAAGCCGTCGCCGTTTTTTATAATAAACTGGGTTTTGCTGTGCTTTGAAGCAAGACCCTGAAGGGTGCTGAGAGCCAAATCTCCCGAAACATCAGCTTCGCGGCTTGTGATTATTATTTTTTCCGGAGTATTTACCGCGCAAAGACCCTCGGGGGCTTCATCCAAAAGATTTAAAATATCGGTAATTATCGTTTCTTCCTTTACTGTATCGGAGTTAGTTTCATTTTCATTTTCGGAACTGATTTGGGAAACGGATTCATCGGGTTTACTGCTTTCTTCGCTTACGGAGGGATTACTGCCGCAGGCGGAAAGAATTAAAACGAACACAAGAAATAATGATAATAATTTAAGCTTATAGGATTTATGATTTTTCACAGCTGAAACTCCTTGATATTTAATAAAATTATAATAGCATAAATCCGTACCGTATGCAATAAATTAATATTTTAAAAGTCAAGAGCAATATATTCGCTGATTTTTTTGAATATTTCTCCCGTTTTGTTGTTACCTTCCGTCTCATTTGCCGAAAGTACCACTATTACGTATCTTTCATTGTTTTCCGTCTCGATAAATCCCGCGTACCAGTAATTCAAAAGCTCCTTTCCGTTTTCGAATACACCTGTCTGCGCCGTTCCCGTTTTAGCGAAGGCTCTGTATAAACTGCTGCCGCCCTTTGAGGCGGTGCCGTATTTTACCGCCGTTTCCATATAGTTTTCCGTAAGAAGCATATCGGTATATTTAAAGGCTTTTACACTTTTCGGTTCTGCCTTTTCCCTAATTTCCTTTCCGTCATGAGTTTTACCTTCATATAAGCTCGGCTCAGCGTAAGTGCCCCTTGAAGCGACGGTATTGAGCATGGCAGCCACCTGAATGGGAGTGACGGTAACTTCGCCCTGACCTATAGCGAAATTTGATAGGGCGCGGTTATTATTTAAGCTGTTTTCATCGGGGATGTTTCCACTTTCGGTAAAAAGTCCTTCAAAAACCTCCTGACTTGTACCTAAACCGAAATTGTAGGCGCTTGTAAGCATACTTCTTATACTTAAGCGCTTGCTTAAATTCATAAAATAGCAGTTGCAGGATTTACCCAGAGCAAGATTTAAATTCACCTGCCCGTGAGGTATTGAGCCGTAGCAGGAAAAAGCCATATTATCGGAGTAAGTTGTGCCGTTGCAGTTATATATATTTAAGGTATCGTAATTTTCATTCAACGCCGCGGCGGTCAATACCAGCTTGAAAACCGAGCCCGGGGCGAAGGATGAAAAACATTTATTTATAAAGGGAGAATTTTCCGTTTCCAAGAAATTTTCGGGGCAGCTTGAATCAAAAAGAGGGTAGCTTACCGCGGCTAAAATTTCAGCGTCGGGCACGCTTAAAACTACTATGGCGCCGTTTTCGATATATTTGCCCTCCTCTTCGCAGAATTTCTGAAGCTCTTTATCAAGAGTAAGCACAACTCCGCCATCTGAACTTATATCTGAATTATTTATTATTTCGTATTCTTCACCCACTATCATCCTGCCCAAGGAATCGGCAGTGTAAACAACAGAGAGACTGCTCTCGAAGCTTTTTAAAATGCCGTCGGCGTATTTTTCTATTCCGCTTACGGGGGAATTATCGCTTAAATACCCCAGAATATTCGATGCAGGCTGATTTGCTGAGTAGCGGTCTGATAAATTAATATAGCTTACGTTTTCCGTGTCGATTACCTCTTTTACGGGAATTAAAAGAGGTTTACCCTCGGCTACGGCTTTTTCTATATCGATATCTTCCTTAAAATTATCCTTCATTTTAATAAGGATGCTTATTTCCGGGGGCACAATGGCGTAAATGCAGATGCTTTCGGCGCTGTTTGTTAAGGGGGTTAGATTTCTGTCGTAAATCGTTCCCCGTGAAGTATGAAGGGTGATTTTTCTTTTCTGCTGGCTGTGGGCTGTTTCAACGTATAATTCGTTTTGGGAAACGGAGTAAAGCACATTTATGCTGTAAAATAAAAGGGCGGTAAAAACAGCGCAGATGATGTAAACACGTTTTTTCATTTTTAATATAATAGTATAATAAAATATATTTTTCGGTCGGTTATTTAACTGTCCTGCTTAGTATTACGTAAAGTTTTGGAAATATTCATATTTTGTTAAGTATGAGGTCGATTTTTAAAGATATAATTATATTAGCATAAGAATCAGAATCGGCTGAGAATTTATTTTGAAGGGTCATATTTATGGATTTTATTATTCAGGCGAAAGCCGCGGAGCATCTTTTTAATATAATTACGGGCAGGGAGATTAAGGATAATTCCCTCGTTACCAAGAAAGCGGAGGCGGTTTTAAGAGAAAAAAGGGAAAAAACAGAGGTCATTCCCGAAGAAGTAGGTATAAGTAGCCTTGAACTTAATAATATGCTTATAAAAATGAGCGAAAGCAAGCACGCAAACCTACACCAGATAACAGTAATAAAAGACGGCAAAACGGTAATAGATACCGCTTTTTATCCCTATACGGAGGATATAAGGCACATTTCCCACTCTGCAAGCAAAACCTTAATCGCCCTTGCCATAGGAATATTGGTTACAAGGGGAGAGCTTGAGCTTGATAAAAAGCTCGTGGATATTTTCGACAGCGAGTGCAATATAGTTTCAAAAATTAAAATAGGCAAAATTACTGTAAAGCATCTTTTGACTATGACCTCGGGGCTTGTAGCCAATGAAATTATGACGGTATCCCAAAAAGACTGGCTGAAAGCGGCGCTGGATTCATCCCTCTCTTTTGAGCCCGGCAGTAAATTTCAGTACAACAGCATAAATACCTACCTTTTATCCTGCATAGTGGAGAAAATTTCGGGTAAAAGCGCCTTTCTCTTTTTAAAGGAGAATCTTTTTGATATTCTGGGAATTGAAAATATTTTCTGGGAAAGCTGCCCCATGGGCAGGACCAAAGGGGGATGGGGGCTTTATATACTCCCGTCTGATTTAGCGAAAACAGGCGTTTTTATGCTGAATAAGGGCTTTTGGGAAGGAAAAGAAATAGTAAGCGAAAAATATATAGATGAGATGACCAAGGCCTCGGTGCTTCCTCCCAAGGAGCTTGGTTTAAACGGCTACGGCTATCAGATATGGATAGGTGAAAACGAAAACAGCTTCGTATTTAACGGAATGCTCGGTCAGAACCTGCACTGCTTTAAAGATACAAATACGGTGGTGGCGGTTACGGGAGGAAATAATGAGCTTTTCGGTAAATGCGAGGTAAATGAGATTATCGACGAATATTTCGGTAAGGGTAAAATTTACACCGAAAATAAGGCGGCGGATAAAAAAGCTTACAAAAAGCTTAATAAGACTTTAAAAAATCTTTGTAACCCCGTTTTCAATTTAAGTTTAAATTCAAATATAAAAGAAAAGCTTGCGGAAAAAATTCCCTGTGTAAGAAATAAGCGGCTTTATAAAGATATAAGTAAAATAAAAGGTAAAAAGTACCTTTTAAGTAACACTAAGCTCAGCCTCGAGCCTTTTTTCTCTAAGCTGCTTACCAATAATTACACCGAGGGCATAAAAGAGATAAGCTTTTTTGAGGAGAATAAGAATTTATTTATGAAGCTTAAGGAGGGGGAAAACGAAAACCTTATTCCCCTTGATTTTAATAAATTTATTTATACCGATATAGTTTCGGGAGAAAATAAATTCAAGGCAGCCGTTATGGCAAAATTTACTTTTAACGAGGACGGGGTAAAGGTCCTTAAAATTTCAATGCCCTTTTTGGAACATTCAAACGGCAGGATTATAAAAATATTCTTCGAAAGCGAAAACAAAATAAGGGTGAAAACGGAGGAGATACCCGGTAAAAAGGTTATTGAGGAGGGCATTACGGCTTTAGGTTCAATGTTCCCCGAAAAAGGCGGTGGCTCCTTTATGAAAAAATTAGACCCTTATTTAGTAAAAGAGATAGCTTCTATAGTTACTGAACCCGAAGCTGAGGGAATATCGGTATAAATTAAGTGAAATATTTATGAATTTTTTCATAAATCTGTAGATTAATTTGAAAAGTTGTGATACAATAGAAAAGATTTATGTGACCGCGAGAGGTCACAGCGCAATATATATGAAAAGGAAGTCACAAAATGGGTAAAGGTGCAAGAACCCGCGTAAACAGCGCGGAGAAATTTAAGGAGAGAAGAGAGCAGGCTAAATTAGAAATTCAGAAGCAGAAGAAAAATAAGCTTGTTATGACTGTTGTAGCCATAGTGCTTGCAGTTGTTATTGCAGCTTCTGCTCTTACATACGTTTTCTATTATCAGAACGGCGAATACCTCCGTAAGCAGGTTGCAGCTGAGTCTACAAATTATAAGATAGATAACGCATTAATGCTCTATTTCTTCAATCAGAATTTTAACAGTATTTATAACTATTACGGAGCCGAATATTTCTCACTTTTAACAGGTGTTGATTTAAACGTTTCCCTTAAAGCTCAGGCTTACGGCGAAACAGGCGCTACTTGGTTCGACTACGTATTGGAGAACACAAAAACATCCGTACAGAGTATGCTTTATCTTGCTGAGGCTGCCAACGTAGTTGGTTTCGAGCTTACAGCAGAGGAGAAGATGATGCTTAAGGAAAGAGCTGAAGCTCTTGATACAACAGGCTACTCCGGCAAGCTCAATAAGGATGACTACGGCAGAGCTTTAGAGTTCACCGCATTAACTTCCATGTATCAGGAATTCCTTCTTGATGCTTATACTTACGACGAAGCTTCCATTAAAGCTGAGTACGAAGAAAACTCAAAGATGTATGATGTTGTGGATTACCGCCGCTTCGCCATAAGCTTCTCCGAGAAGGAAGACAGCGATCTTCCCTCCAAGGCTGAGGCTGAAAAGATGGCTGATGATCTTGCTACAGCTAAAACAGAGAAGGAATTCCTTCTCAAGGTTGAGGAGATCGTTAAGGCAACCGATCCCGATATTTCCGACGAGCAGCTTCAGGAAACTCTCGATAATACACTTTTTGTAAATCAGTATTACGAGGAAGGCTCCGAATTCTCCGAGTGGCTCTTTAACGAGGAGAGAAAAGCAGGCGACATTCACACTTATAAGAGTGACAGCGTAAGCGCCGTTGCAGTTTCCATGCTCACAAGCGAAAGAGCACGTAACGAGGATAAAACAATGAACTCCCGCCACATCCTCTTTGCTACAACAACCTACGGCAGTGAAGAAGCTGCAAAGGCTAAGGCAGAGGAAGTATTAAAAGAGTGGGAAAGCGGCGAGAAGACAAGCGAAAGCTTCGGCAAGCTGGCATTCAAGTACACAGACGATATGGGTTCACTTTACACATACGGTCTCTACGAGAACACAACAAAGGATTCCTTCGTTGCTGAGTACGACGAGTGGATTTTCGACGAGAGCCGTGAAGTAGGCGACACAGCTATTGTAAAGACAGATTACGGTTACCACATCATTTACTTCGAGGGTCAGGGTCTTGAAGGCTGGAAGACAATGGTTCTTAACAATAAGCTCCAGTCTTACTTAGAGAGCCAGATCGCCCTCTATGCCGAAACCTTCCAGGTAACATTCTACGACGGCGTTCTCCGTGATCTTCCCGTTTAATCAGTTAACCTGAAAAACAACGTAAAAAATTAACCGCTCGATTTTTTCGGGCGGTTTTTGTTTTATTTAATTTCTTCGTGACCTTTGGCTTTGATTACGTTTACTATGTTCATTACAC
Source organism: Oscillospiraceae bacterium (assembly GCA_015065615.1). GTDB lineage: Bacteria > Bacillota > Clostridia > Oscillospirales > Acutalibacteraceae > SIG603. The sequence goes on from SVPY01000004.1 coordinate 35,262, forward strand.
ATTCGGTGCACTCTTCTTCGCTTTTTGCTTCTGCCATAACTCTTATAAGGGGCTCGGTGCCGCTTTCACGTACCAAGATTCTGCCGTTTTCCCCAAGCTTTTCTGCCTCTTTCTTAATAGCTGCCTGCACGTCGGCATCCTCATTAACCGCCTGCTTGCTTGCTACCCTTACGTTTACAAGCTTCTGGGGGTATTTTACAAAGTTTTTAACAAGGGAGCTTAAGGTCTGCTTTTTGGCAAGCATAACTTCCATAACCTTCATTGCGGTTAAGAGACCGTCGCCGGTTGTTGCGTATTTACTGAAAATAATGTGACCCGATTCCTCACCTCCTATGATGTGGCCGTTTTCCACCATGTTTTCGTAAACGTACTTATCGCCCACCTTGGTTTTTACGTAGTTGATGCCCAGCTCGTCGAAAGCCTTGTATAAGCCGAAATTACTCATAACTGTGGTAACCACGGTGTTGTTAACAAGCTGACCTCTTTCCTTTAAATAGGCGGCGTAAAGGTACATAATGCCGTCGCCGTTAACTACCTCGCCGTTTTCGTCAACAGCAATACATCTGTCGGCGTCGCCGTCAAAGGCAAATCCAACGTCCAGGTTATTTTCCTTAACGAATTTCTGCAGACCTTCAATATGGGTGGAGCCGCAGTTTGTGTTGATGTTTGTGCCGTCGGGACTTGCGTTGATTACGTAGGTTTTAGCGCCCAAAGCCTCGAAAATGCTTTTTGCAATATTCCATGAGCTGCCGTTGGCGCAGTCAAGACCCACTCTTACGTTTTTATAGGAGCGCATTGCAAGAGAAATAAGGTAACCGATATAGCGGTTTCTGCCGGGGAAGAAGTCCACGATACATCCGATGTTTTCACCCGTTGCAAGGGGGAGGTCATCCTTATCGCTGTCAAGATATTCCTCGATTTTCAAAATAGTCTCTTCGTCCATTTTTTCGCCGTGGCAGTTTATAAGCTTAATGCCGTTATCGCAGTAGGGGTTGTGGCTGGCTGAGACCATAATACCGCAATCGAATTCCTCGGTTTGAATTACGTAGGCTACGCTGGGGGTGGTGGTAACGTGAAGCATATAGGCGTCCGCGCCCGAAGCGGTAAGACCTGCTACAAGAGAATATTCGAACATGTAACTACTGCGCCTTGTATCCTTACCTATTACCACGCGGCACTTTTCGCCCTTTAATTTGCTGTAGTACCAGCCTATGAATCTGCCTATTTTAAAAGCGTGGTTTACGTCTAAATTTACGTTTGCTTCACCGCGGAAACCGTCGGTGCCGAAATATTTACCCATTTTTATTTCTCCTTATTGTTTGTTATTATAATTTATGATGATATTTAAATTTAAATTCGGTTTTAGCGCAGAATAATTTCTACTGCTTTTTCGGGGTTTTCTGCAATATAAGTTGCCCCCGCTTCACTTAATTCCTTATAATCGCCGTAGCCGTAAAGCACGCCTATGGAGTCCATATCAAGCGCCTTTGCGCCCAATATGTCGTGCAGGCGGTCACCCACCATTACGCATTTGCTTACGTCACTGACTTCTGCGCTTTTTAAAGTATAAGCGATAACGTCATCCTTATTTACCCGCTTGCCGTCCATTGAGGCGCCGCCGATAAAATCGAAATACTTTGCAATACCGAAATGCTCCAAAATAATATTTGCAAATTTTTCGGGCTTACTTGTGGCAACCAAAATTTTTATCCCTGCGCTTTTTAAACTTTCCAGCATTTCTTTTACGCCCTCGTAGAGGTAATTTTCGTAAATGCCCTTTACTTTGTAGTATTCGCGGTAATGCTCCACAGCTTCAACAGCCTTTTCGCGGGAAAAGCCGTAGAAAACTTCAAAGCTTTCCCATAAAGGGGGACCTATGAATTTATAGAGCTTAACGCGGTCCTTTTCCTCAATACCGAAATATTTAAGGGAGTGAATAACGGAGTTTGTGATGCCCTCGCCGGGGTCTGTTAAAGTGCCGTCCAAGTCAAATAATACGGTGTTATATTTCATATTTAAAAATCTTCCCCATCAATTAACTTTACATAGTATATCACATAAAAAGTGAATTGTCCATTAAATAAGTAAAGTTCGGCGAAAAGTCCATAAAATTAAAAGCCCGACTTCCGAAAAAGGAAATCGGGCTTAGTATATTATTTCAGGTTCAGGTTTTATTTTCAGTACATTTATTCTCAATGCCCTGGGGGAAAAATTCGTTTACGGGGAAATCTATCTGCTTGAAAACCTCGCAGGGGTTATTGGAGCTTGTTACACATTCCTTATCGGGGATGCAGAAGTCGTAAGCGGGGATAAGCATCTGGGTGTTCCTTACAATCTGAACTATAATGAAAAGACCTATAGTAACATAAACGGATTTGCCGCATTTTTCGTGCTCGACGTTGCCGCCTATGCAGTTGCAGATGCATTCGGGAATCATACACAGGCACTCACAGCCGCAGTTTTTCCTGCCCTCTATAAGCTCAGCGGAGAGGGCTATGGGCTTTGCCACCTGCACTACCGCCTTGGGGGAGGATTTATTTCCCGCGATATTCATTTCCTCGCAAGTTTCGCTTGATGTAAATACCTTTACACTGCCCTCACTGCCGTAAAGGATGACCTTTTTATTAAATACCGATACGCCGTGAACTATCTCGGGGCAGGAGGTGGGGGAGGAAAGAATCTCCAATGAAACCTTAAAATAGAAGGTCATATCCACGCTGTAAAAGCCGCGGTTAAAGGGTATGGGCTCTAAATTAACGTAAGTAGAAAGTACGCTGACGTCTTTGATTCGCACGTTGGAAGTATTATTTACTTTTTCCTGATCGCAGGAAGTGAAATATACCTTTAAATCCTCAATACAATCCTTATCGCTGCAGCTGTCGTAAACTCTTTGGGCGTCGATGCAAACGGCTTCTTTAAAACAGTTTTCGTTATTTAATACATTATCCGCCATAAAAGTGCCTCCTTAAGAAAAATTCTTATCAACACATTCTATGACGGACAGTTTAAAATGTTACCTTATTCTTTTGTAAGCTTTGCAAAATTCTGGAAGAGCTTTTTTGTGCCTACCTTTTCGAAGGCTATTTCAAGCAGAGTATCGTTGCCCATAGGGGTCACGCTTAAAATCATACCGCTGCCGAAAGTTTTGTGGGAGACTTTGTCGCCGATTTTGAAGCTGCCTGACGAGGCGGCGGAAACGGGCTTTCTGATACCGGGAGCGCTTACAACGGGGATATTTAAATTGCTCATTGAATTTGAAGCGGTGCTTCTGAATACGGTACCGTTTGTTTTAACGGCAGTACCGAAGGAACCGAATTTCCTTGCCTCGGTCTTTTCGATTAAACGGGAAGGAATTTCCTCGGCAAAACGGGAGAGGCGGTTTCTCTGGGTGGTGCCGAACACCATTCTTGTGGTTGCGTTTAAGATATAGAGCTTTTCCTTTGCTCTTGTAATGGCAACGTAGGCAAGGCGGCGCTCCTCCTCGATTTCCTCGGGGTTATATATGGCGCTGTTGCCGGGGAACACACTTTCCTCCCAGCCGGGCAGGAAAACCACGGGGAATTCAAGACCCTTTGCGGAGTGTACCGTCATAAGCACCACGCTGTCGGCAGAGGTATCGAAATTATCGATGTCGGTAATAAGGGCAATTTCCTCCAAAAAGTCGGAGAGTGTGCCGCTGTTTTCCTCCTCGTAGCGCTTTATGTTGTTTAAAAGTTCCTGAACGTTGCTTATTTTATCCTCGAATTTTTCGGGCTCAGTTTGCTTTAAGTAGCTCTCGTAATCTGTGCCCTCTACTATAGCCTCGTAAAGGTCAGCCATAGTGCCGCTTTCACTTTCGCTTATCTCCTGAAGTGAGACTATAAAGTTATAAAATTCCTTTAATTTTTTTGCAGCCTTGCTTATCATGGGGAAATCTTCCGCATGACCCATTAAGGAGAACATACTCTCGCCAAGCTGTGAGGCTATTTCAGAAAGCAGCTCCACGGTTCTGTCGCCGATACCTCTTTTGGGGGAGTTGATAATTCTTTTAAGCCTTACTTCGTCGTCGGGGTTATTTACAAGGGAGAGGTATGCAAGCATATCCTTGATTTCGGCGCGCTCGTAGAACCTTAAGCCCCCTATAATTCTGTGGGGGATGCCCTGCTTTGCAAACATTCTTTCAAAGGAGAGGGACTGAGAGTTCATACGGTATAAAATGGCAAAATCGGAGAACTTTTTGCCCTCTGCCACCATTTTTAAAATTTCAGTTGCCACCTTATCGGCTTCGTCCTGCTCATTTTCGGCGGTGTGAAGGGTAATTTTACTTCCTTCGCCGTTATCTGTCCAGAGGCTTTTGCCCTTTCTCTGGGTGTTATTATCGATAACGCTGTTGGCGGCGTCCAGAATATTCTGGGTGGAGCGGTAATTCTGCTCAAGCTTAATTACCTTTGCCCCGGGGAAGCTCTTTTCAAAGCTCATAATATTCTCAATAGTAGCGCCGCGAAATTTATAAATACTCTGGTCGTCGTCACCAACTACGCAGATATTGCCGTTTTTCTCGGCTATAAGCCTTACAAGCTCATACTGGGCGTGGTTGGTATCCTGATATTCGTCTACGCAGAGGTAGCGGAAGCGGTTTTGGTAATATTCAAGAACGTCGGGGTTTGTTTTAAAAAGCTCAACGGTTTTGACTATAAGGTCATCGAAATCCATGGCGCCCGAATCCTTAAGCCTCTTCTCGTATGCCTCGTAGCAATCTGCAATAATTTTTAATCTGTAGTCGCTGCCTGAGTTTCTTTTGAATTCATAGGGGGATATGAGGCTATCCTTAGCGCGGGAAATTTCGTTAAGCACGGATTTTACGGGCATCATCTTATCGGAAATGTTTAGAGACTTCAGTACGTCCTTCATTACGCGCTTGCTGTCGTCACTGTCGTAAATTGTGAAGTGGCTGCTGTAGCCGATTTTCTCGGCATCCTTTCGCAGAATTCTCGCGCAGCTTGAGTGGAAGGTGCTTGCCCAAACCTCGTTGCCCTTTTCGCCTACTACCTTTGTAAGCCTCTCTTTAAGCTCGCCTGCGGCTTTATTTGTAAAGGTGATGGCCAAAATTTTCCAGGGAGGGCAGGGGGATACGGCTAATTTTTCGGCGGTTTCGTCGCTTACTCTTTCGCCGCCCTTTAAGAAGTTTTCCATCTCGTAAATTTCTTTCTCGCCAATTTCACCCTGAATGTAGGTGGAATCGTAGGCTTTGCCGTAGCGGATAAGGTAGGCTATGCGGTTTACTACCACCGTGGTTTTACCGCTGCCTGCGCCGGCTAAGATAAGCAGGGGACCGTCGGAAGTGAATACCGCTTCCTTCTGCCTGCCGTTCATTCTTGCGTACTCTTTATTTAAAACCCTTCTTCTCAGGTCTAAAATTTCTTCTTTATGTAAATACATCTGTTTTTTCCTTTCATTTTGGGGTGCTACACTATTTTACAATAAAATTCTTATAATATCAATCGAACATGGGAAAAAAGTATTGCTTTTTACATTCTTTTGGATTATAGTATATATGGTTTATAAAACAAGATTAGGTGAGGGCTGAAAATGGATAAAAGAGAAGAACTTAAAAACTGGGCGGCAAACGGTGTGGAGCTTGGCAGCATTCCCTACGATAAACTGCCCGATATAAGGCTTTATATGGATCAGGTAATTACTCTTCTGGGCGAGAAATTAAGCTTCTACGAGTGCGGTGAATACGATAAACTGCTTTCAAGCAGTATGATAAATAATTACGTTAAAAACGGGCTTATCGACCACCCCGAAAAGAAAAAGTATAATAAGGAGCAGATAGCTACTCTGATTATTATTTGCATTTTAAAATCCGTTTTATCCATTCAGGATATCGGCGCTCTTCTTAAGGGAGTGGAGGATAAAAAGGGCATTTACGAGAAGTTTGAAAATATTCAGACCGACGCCATGGTGGAAGTTAGCTCTCAGCTTCTGTTTGCTATGGAAAACGGCGACGATTTAAACGCTCTGGCTTTAAAGTTTGCAGCCGAAGCCAACGCAAAAAGAGCTGCAGCAAGAAAAATTCTTGAATACTTGGGAAACGTAGAAAAAGAAAACAATAAAAAATAAGTTAAGAACAGGAAAGTTCTGAAAGGAGTTATTATGCCATATTTAAAGGACAGATACCGCGGTGTTATTAAGTTTACCTTAAATAAGCTGGAAGAGAATATGTATACAAAGGTAAGCGAGCTTAAAACCGAGGTTTATAAATCAAAGGAACCCTTATCTTTTGCGGACAGAACAAAGGGTGAATACGCCCTGCTCAGAAAAAATGAAAGCTGGGGTCAGCTTTTTGATTGCGGTTGGTTCCATTTTACAGGTAAGATACCTGCCGAATGTAAAGGAAAAAGGGTGGACCTTTTAATTGACGTTAACGGTGAGGGCTGTATTTTCAGTGATGACGGCGTTCCCATGCGAGGCATCACCTGTGTTTCTTCAGGTCATAATCCTCAAAGAGGCAGGAACACAAAGCGCTTGTGGCATATTGCAAATCCTTCAGAAGGAAACGAGATAGTTGATGTATGGATGGATGCAGGTTGTAACGACCTTTTCGGCACTTACAGAGAGGATGGCAAGCTTTACGATGCTGACATCGCTATATGCAACGTAAACGTACGCGATGCTTTCTACGACCTTCACGTGCTTGACGATTTACTTGATGCTGTGGATGAAAAATCAGCCCAGTATAACCGAGTCCTTTTTGAGTGTTATTACGCTTGCCTGGAGTTAAAGGACCTTTCCGACGGGGAGATACTTAAATTCCGCGAGAAATTAAAGCCGATGTTTAAGGAAACTGAGGACAGTTACCTTAAATTTACAGCCATCGGTCATGCCCATATCGACTTAGGCTGGCTGTGGCCCATAAGAGAAACCAAAAGAAAGGGCGCAAGAACTTTCTCAACGGTGATTGCATTAATGGATGAATATCCGGAGTATAAATTCGGCGCAAGTCAGCCCCAGCTTTATCAGTGGATAAAGGAGGAGCACCCGAAGCTTTACGAGAAAATCAAGGAAAAGGTAAAAGAGGGCAGATGGGAGCTTCAGGGCTGTATGTGGGTTGAAGCCGATGCAAACTTAGCGGGCGGCGAGAGCTTAGTGCGCCAGATTTTATACGGCAAGCGCTTCTTTATGGATGAGTTTGGTGTGGAGGTAAAGAATTTATGGCTGCCTGATGTTTTCGGTTACAGCGCATCACTTCCACAGCTTTTAAAGAAATCGGGTTGCGATTATTTTATGACCCAGAAGTTAAGCTGGAGCCAGCAGAATAAATTCCCCCACCATACCTTTATATGGCAGGGTATTGACGGTACTGAGATATTCACCCATATGCTTCCCGAAGGCACCTATAACGGACCTTTAAAGCCTACCTTTATCAAACATCACGCAGAGGAAAATTATTCCGACAGCGGTGTTTGTGATGAATCCTTAATGCTTTTCGGCATTGGTGACGGCGGCGGCGGTCCCGGACCTGAATTCTTGGAAAGGTACAGAAGGGTAAGAAGGCTTCAGGGCTTAAGCCACGTGGACATTGATTTTGCTGAGCCGTTGTTTGAACGCCTTGAAAAGAAAACTGAAGGAAGGCTGCAGAAATGGGCAGGCGAGCTTTATCTGGAGCGCCACCAGGGTACCTACACAAGTCAGGCTAAGGGTAAATATTATAACAGAAAAATCGAATTTGCCCTTCGTGAGCTGGAGTTTGCCCTTATTTTATCGGGTGAGGAATACCCCCAGCAGAGGCTTGAAGAAATATGGAAGGAAATTCTGCTTTACCAGTTCCATGATATTATCCCCGGATCGTCAATTAAAAGAGTATATGACGAGGCTTGGCAGCGCTACGAAATTTTGTGGCAGGAAATTAAAGAGCTTACTAAAAAATGCTACGGCAGGATAGCAAAGGGCAGGGCTTACGCCTTTAACTCCCTTAATTTTGAAAGAACCGAGCTTGTTGAGGTTAACGGCAAGGAATATTTTGCAAAGGTACCTGCATTGGGCTATGCAAACGAATTCACTTTGCCTGAAGGTAAGAATCTTAAAGCCTATGAAAACGTGATCGAAAACGAAAAGCTTATAGCTAAATTCGGTGAGGACGGCGCCCTTATATCTCTTTATGATAAGCTTAATTGCCGTGAAGCTCTTTCAGCACCCTCCAATATATACAGCATTTATAAGGAGGAGGACCCCACCCAGGCAGACTGCTGGGATATTAACTTAATTTACGTTGACCAGAAACCCGAGTGCTTTAAGCTTACCGAGAGCAAAACTTTCCTGGAAGGTGCAAAAGCAATCTGCAGGCAGGTTTATGAATATAACAATTCAAAGCTTTACGCTGACCTGATTCTTGAGGAAAACAGCAATATTCTTAAAGTAAAGCTCCACGCAAGCTGGTATGAAAATCTCAAGATGCTCAGAACAGCTGTCAATACGGATATTTTAACCGACCACGCGTCCTTTGAAATTCAGTACGGTAAAATAAACCGTGCCAATAACGATAATACTCTTATCGAGCGTGCAAAATTTGAGCTTTGCGGACACAAGTGGGTGGATTTAAGCCAGAGTGATTACGGTGTTTCACTCCTTAACGATTCAAAATACGGCTTCAGGACCATAGGAAAATCTATCGACATTAACCTTTTAAGAAGCCAGAACAACCCCGGTATTGATGCTGACAAGGGCGAGCACCATATTATCTATGCAATTTATCCCCATACAGGTGACGAGTCTGTCGGTCAGGTAAGTAAGGAGGCTTACGCTCTCAATAACCCCTTATACATAACTGAGGGTGTGCTTGATGTTGAATGCGACAAGGGCGAGCTTTTCAAGGCTGAGGGCGAAATTGTTATCGAAGCTATCAAGAAGGCGGAGGATAGCGGTAAAACAGTTATCCGTGCTTATGAACCTTACGGCAACAGCGTTAAGGCTGTGTTCAGATTCAAGGATGAAGTTTTGTTAACCGAAACCGACCTTATGGAAAGAAATATCGGCGAAACCAAGAAGCTTATGGAATATCAGCGCAGCTTCAAGCCTTTTGAAATTGTGACTTTTACAGTTGAATAAGTAATAAAAAGGGAGGCAGACTAGTCTAAGACTTAGGTTACCTCCCTTTTTACGTATAATCTGCGGTATGCTGAAGTTTTCTGACAGATATATTGCAAAGCTTTCTTATTTGTTTATAACTTTCGTAAACCACTTGCAGAAGAATATTACGGGGACGGAGAGGGCTGTCCACAAAAAAGTAAAGGGCAGGCATATCTGTCCCAATAAATTAAAAGGCGATGAGGAATAATCCCATACCTTAAGTCCCATAAACTTATTTATAATAAGTCCAGTGAAAAATTCCACAGCGGTTATAATACTGCCGCCTGTTATGGCTTTTAAAATAATGCTTTTGCCTTTCATAATTTCACAGCAGAATTTATTTATCAGCACAACGCAAACCCCGCCTGCAAAAGCCATTGAAATATGGCTGTAGCCGCGCCATAAGATTTCCACTATGGGGTAAAGTGTAAAGCCTGTAAGAAATAAAAATCCGCTCTTTTTAATTTTATCCATTTTACTTTCCTATAATTTTTTTAGTAATGAAAGTATTAGCAAATTTATTAAATTTATTAAATAATCCTTTAAAATCAGAGAGAAATGTGGTATTATATAAATAATTATAAGCCGAATTTAAATTTGCAAAGGAGAAAGTTTAAATATGAAAGTTCTGGTTACCGGCGGCGCCGGATATATAGGTTCACACACAAGCTTAGTTCTTTTGGAGAAGGGCTACGAAGTTATTTGTGTTGATAATTTTTCTAACAGTAAAATGGAGTCTGTTTTAAGAGTAGAGAAAATTACAGGCAAGAAAATTAAGTTCTACGAGGCAGACGTTTGCGATAAAGAAGCAATGGATAAGATTTTTTCTGAGAATGAAATTGATGCAGTTATCCATTTTGCAGGCTTAAAAGCAGTAGGCGAGAGCGTAAGCATTCCTCTTCGTTATTATGAAAATAACCTTGTTTCCACATTCAGCCTTATGGAGGCTATGGAAAAGCACGGCTGTAACAATATCATCTTCTCATCCTCCGCTACAGTTTACGGTGACCCCGCTACTGTGCCTATTACCGAGGATTTCCCCAACTCCACCACAAATCCTTACGGCACAACAAAGCTTTTTATTGAAAGAATTTTAACCGACTACGCATTTGCAAATAAGAACTTTAACCCCGTTATCCTCCGCTACTTCAACCCCGTAGGCGCTCACGAGAGCGGCATGATAGGCGAGGACCCCAAGGGTATTCCCAATAACTTAGTGCCTTACATAACTCAGGTTGCAGTTGGCAAGCGCGAGAAATTAAGCGTATTCGGCGGTGATTACCCCACACACGACGGCACAGGTGTACGTGACTTCATTCACGTTATGGATTTAGCAGAAGGTCATGCAGCTGCATTAAAGCTTTTTGAAAAAGGCAATTGCGGCTTAAAGATATATAATCTGGGCACAGGCTGCGGCTACAGCGTTCTTGATATGGTAAAGGCATTCAGCAAGGCTTTTGGTAAGGATATTCCTTACGTTATTGTACCCCGCCGCCCCGGCGATATTGCAGAGTGCTATGCAGACCCCAAGAAGGCTTACGAGGAGCTTGGCTGGAAGGCAGTAAAGACCCTTGACGATATGTGCGTAGATTCACTTCGCTGGCAGCTTAATAACCCCAACGGCTATGACGACTGATAAAATTATTTTAGCTTCCGCCTCCCCCAGAAGAAAAGAGCTCCTTTCAAAAAGGGGCATAGATTTCACCGTAATGGTATCGGATGCCGACGAAAAAATAGAAAAGGGCACAAGCCCCTTTGATGCGGTTATGGAAATTTCAAGGCGTAAAGCCGAAGCTGTATATAATGAGCTTGAAGATAAATCCCTTACGGTAATTGCGGCAGATACCGTGGTTGCCTTGGGTAATGAAATTTTCGGCAAGCCCAAGGACGAAAGTGAGGCTTACTCCCATTTAAAAAGCTTAAGCGGCAAAGCCCACTCTGTTTTTACAGGTGTGACCCTTATAAAAAACGGTGTTTTCGATACCTTTTTTGTGGAAAGTAAAGTTTATTTCAAAAATTTATCGGACGAAGATATTTATTCCTATATAGCTACCAAAGAGCCAATGGATAAAGCCGGCTCCTACGCTATTCAGGGAATAGGCAGTAAGCTTATAGAAAGATTTGAAGGCGACTGGGAAAATATCGTAGGTCTGCCTACAAGTGAAGTTATTAAAAGACTTAATTAACAAAATGAAAGCCTCCCGCATATTATAGGGTATGCGGGGTGGCTTTTTATGAATATAAAACCGAGAAGAAAAAGGCGAAAGAGAAAAGCTGAAATAAAACTTAAACTGAAATTAAAACTGTTTTTAATTTTTATTTTACTGTTTTACATATTTTCTTATATTTTTGCTTTTTCACATATCGATAATTTAAAAGGCGGTATTGTAAATTCTGCAGCAAATTCCCTTTTTGAAAATGCCGCGGCGGATTCCCTCACCGCTTCAGCGGAATTTATTAATGAAATCACTGCCGACGAAGAGGGCTTCTATTTAAAAAGCGAGGACCTGATTAAACTTAAAGCGGCAATTATAAAGAGTATGCAAAAGGGAATAAATAAAACCGAGACGGTTTTCGTTCCTTTCGGAAATTTTACGGGTATAAGTATTTTGGAGGGGCTTTTGCATCCTATTCCCGTAAGAGTCAGCTTTATGGGCAGCGCCAAGGTCACTTTCAGCGAAAGCTTCGAAAGCTGCGGCGTAAACCAGAGTATTTATTGCCTGAAAGCTTGCATAGAAGCGAAGCTTTCCCCGAGTTCTCTGAAATTTCAGGGGCAGGAGCTTAGTTTAAATTTATATACGGAATATATTTTGGCGGAAAGACTTATTATCGGTCAGGTGCCCTCCTATTATCAGGATAGGGGATAACAGGAGAGGTTAAAAAGGAAAAAATATGAACAGAGAAAACGCAAAGAAAAGAATTGAAGAATTAACGGAAAAGCTTAATTACTACGGCAAAAAGTACTATACCGAGGATATTTCGGAGATAAGCGACTTTGAGTACGATATGCTTTACCGTGAGCTTCAGAATTTAGAAATCGAATATCCCGAATTTATATTGGAGAATACCCCCACCAAGAGAATCGGCGGCGAAATTTGCAATAATTTTGCCGAGGTAACTCACCGCGGTCAGATGCAGAGCCTTCACGATTCCTTCTCCTATGGCGAAGTAAGGGATTTTATAAATAAAATAAATATAGAGCTTGGCGAAACCGATTTTGTGCTTGAGCCTAAGTTCGACGGCTTAAGCGTTGCCATTGAGTATGAAAACGGTAAGTACGTGCGCGGCTCCACCCGTGGCGACGGCATAGTAGGCGAGGACGTAACCGAGAATATAAGAACTATCACTGAGCTTCCTAAAGTTTTGAAAGAGAATATACCTTTCCTTGAAGTAAGAGGCGAAGTTTATATGTCCGACGCCTCCTTCGAAAGGCTTTTAAAGGAGCAGGAATTAACGGGGGAGAAGGCTTTCAAAAATCCCCGTAACGCCGCGGCAGGCTCACTGAGGCAAAAGGACCCGAAAATTGCCGCGAAAAGAAATTTAAGCATATATATTTTCGATGTTTTATACAGCGAAGGCACGAATTTGACAAATCACAAAGCTACTCTCGAATTTTTAGAGAGCTTAGGCTTTAAAACCGCTCCCTCTTACTGCCTTTCAAGCGACCCCGAGAAAATTATCGAGAGTATAGAGGAAATCGGAAATAAGCGCGAAACCTTCGATTATCCCATAGACGGCGCGGTAATTAAAGTAAACGAATATTCCCGCCGCGAGGCTTTAGGCACTACCGCCAAATACCCCAAATGGGCGGAGGCTTATAAATACCCTCCCGAGGAAAAGGAGACTACCCTACTTGATATCGAGGTTGCCGTGGGCAGAACGGGCGTGTTAACTCCTACGGGAATTTTCGAGACGGTAAATTTAGCAGGTACCAGCGTAAGCCGCGCAACCCTTCATAATCAGGATTTTATTTCCGAGAAGGATATACGAATCGGCAGCCGCGTAATTATCCGTAAGGCAGGCGAAATTATCCCCGAGGTCGTAAAGGTTATTGCAAATCCCGAAAAAAGCGAAAAATATTTCCTTCCATCAGTTTGCCCCTCCTGCGGCGAAAAGGTAATAAGGGAGGAAAACGAAGCCGCCACCAAGTGCGTTAACCCCAAGTGCCCTGCCCAGCTTGCAAGAAACTTGATTCATTTTGCATCCCGCGACGCTATGGATATTGAGGGTATGGGTCCCGCTTTAATAGAGCAGCTGCTTTCTGCTTCACTTATTGCATCTCCTTCCGATATTTATAGATTAAGTGAAGAAAAACTTCTTACTCTTGACCGCTTTGGTAAAAAGAGTGCGGAAAATCTTTTAAACGCCATAGAAAAATCCAAACAGAACGATTTATATAAGCTGATTTTCGCTTTAGGCATACCTCACGTAGGCGCTCAGGGTGCTAAATTATTGGCTGAAAATTTCGGCAGTATCGAGGCGCTTTCAAAAGCTTCGGCGGATACTCTTTCAAATATCGAGGGCTTTGGCAGTATTATGGCTTTTGAGGTGGAAAGATTCTTTAATTTAGAGTCCGTTAAGGCATTAATTAATGAGCTTGAAAATTTGGGCCTTAATATGAAAGCGGAGAAAAAGGAAAAAGGCGATAAATTAAAGGGCCTTACCATTGTTGTTACAGGTACTCTAGAAAGCTTCAGCCGAACAGAAATAAAAGAACTTATTGAAAGCTTGGGCGGTAAAGCTTCGGGCTCAGTTTCCAAAAAGACAAGCTTCGTATTGGCAGGCGAGGAAGCCGGCAGTAAGCTTACTAAAGCTCAGGAATTAGGCATAAGAGTTTTAACCGAGCAGGAATTTAAGGATATGATAAGTTAATAAATATACTTTACTTTATTCTCCCAATATGGTAACATTAATAGTAGCATTTTAAGCTAAGGAGTTATTTATTTAAAATGAGCGAAATTATTAAAGATAAAGAAAACGAAGCTGAGCTTTCAAACGAGGAGCTTGAAGAACAGCTTAAAAATCTTCCTGTAATGGCAGAATTAATGGAGGAAGCCGAGGAATACGAGGAGGATGAGGATGAAGAAGAGGAAGAGGAGCTTTTGGACGAGGATTATACCCGTGAGGACGGCGAGGAGGAATCCCTGGACGAGCTTTTGAAGCGAATCAATAACCGCGAATCCATCACGGAAAAGGCGGGAAGCTTTACAATTGCCACCGATATCGGTAAGAAGGATTACCGCGATTTCTTCTATTACAACACCTTGATGAAATCAAACGTATTTTTGGCAATTTACATTCTTATTCCCTTCCTGCTTTCTTACTTGTTTACAGGTCTGGGCGGCACTTTCGACCTTGTAAACTTTATTATTTACGCCGTGGTATTTGTTTTACTTGAAGCGGGTCTGATTATTTTTATGACGGAGCTTAAAATCAAGAAGATAGATAAAGCCATGCCCGATACCATGAAGGTAACAAGAACAGTATATAAATTTGTTTCCGACGGTATCGTACATACCAAAAACGGCGAAACAACCAAGGCTTTTTATAAGGACATAGTTCTTTTCAGAACTACTAAGCAGAAAGTTATCTTATACTTTGCAAACAAGAAAGCTATGGTAATTCACATAGACGATATTGAAAAGGTTATGACGTTTGATGAATTCAAAACCTTTATCAAAGAAAAGGCATATTAAAAATTAAACAGTAAAATGTAAACTGTCGGGTTTATTTCGGTTTGATTTGATTAAATTTATTTTAGTTTAAATAAAAGCAGAAAGGATTTTTAAAATGATAGTAAAATTTAACGAGCTTTATAAGGACGATATCATCAATCAGGAAAAAAGATTCAATTACATAACAGAAAAATTCAACGAATTTTTTAAGTGCAGCGTAAGCCCCGAATTTTTCAGCGCTCCCGGCAGAACGGAAGTGGGCGGAAACCACACAGACCACCAGCGCGGCGCAGTTGTTACCGCATCCATTAATCTGGATATTGTTGCCGCCGCTTTCAAGCGCGAGGACGGTATTATCGTTTTAAAATCCGACGAATACACAAAGTACGACGAAATCGATACTAAAGACCTTGAAATCAAGGAGAAGGAAATCGAGCGCAGCGCTTCTTTAATAAGAGGTATCTGTAAGGGCTTGGTTGACCGCGGCTACAAGGTAGGCGGCTTTAATGCTTATACAATTTCCAGCGTATTAAAGGGCTCAGGTCTTTCTTCATCCGCCGCTTTCGAGGTTTTGGTTGTTACAATTCTCAATCATTTCTATAACGAAGGCAAAATCGACCCCGTTACAGTTGCTCAGATTGCTCAGTTTGCAGAGAACGTTTACTTCGGCAAACCCTCAGGTCTTCTTGACCAGATGGCAAGCAGTGTAGGCGGCTTCAGCGCAATTGATTTTGAAAACAAGGCAGAGCCCAAAATCGAGAAAATTGACTTCGACCCCGCTAAGTACGGCTACGATTTATGCGTTGTTGATACAGGCGGCAGCCACGCTGACCTTACTTTCGAGTATGCGGCTATTCCCGGTGAGATGAAGAAGATTGCAGCTCACTACGGCAAGGAAGTTTTAAGAGAAGTTGACGAAGAAAAGTTTATGGCGGATTTAAAGGAGCTTCGCGCTTTATACGGCGACAGAGCCGTGCTTCGCGCAATGCACTTCTTCAGCGACAATAAGCTTGCCAAGCTTGAAGCCGAGGCTTTAAAGGCAGAGGATTTTGAAACATTCAAATCCTACGTTATTAAGTCCGGTAAATCTTCTTTACAGCGTTTACAGAACGTTTTCAGCGTAGTAAATCCTCAGGAGCAGGGCTTAACTCTTGCTCTTTCCATCAGCGAGCAGATATTGGAAAATAAGGGCGCATGGCGTGTTCACGGCGGCGGCTTTGCAGGTACAATTCAGGCTTACGTACCAAAGAGCTTAACTAAGGAATATAAGGCTGCTATTGAGGCTGTATTCGGCGAGGGCACTTGCCACATTCTTTCAGTAAGAAGCGCAGGCGGCACGAAAATAGAGAAATAATTAAAAAGGCGGTCTTAAATATAGGATCGCCTTTATTTAAACGGAAGAAATATTATAAAGGGGTAAATAATGGGACTCAGTGAAATTTTACTTATAATTTTGCTCATTTTGGCGGCGGCTCTCGTGACTTTAGCCGTTGTTATACTTACTAAACTCAATAAAAAAGAAAATATAAATAAGGAAGACCTTGAAAAAATCAGGGACGATATTAAGGAAAAGCTTGAAGACGACCAGCGTGACCTTCGCACCGAGGTAATTGAATCCACGCAGAATTCCGTAAAAGCCTTGGGCGAGATGATCTCCTTAAGCCAGAAAAACGAAGCGGAGCACCAGAATAAGCGCATTGACGAAAGCTCCAAAAATACTCTTGAAAAAATCGAGATTATAAGAAGCGGCATAAGCCACCAGCTTAATCAGATGAATTTAAGCACCGAGGAAAGGCTTAAAACCTTCTCGGTGGAAAACGAAAAGAAGCTTGAAAACATCCGCCAGACTATAAGCACTTCCCTTTCCGATATGCAGAAGGATAATAACGAAAAGCTCGATAAGATGCGTGAAATCGTGGATGAAAAGCTGCAGAAAACTCTTGAAGATAGGCTCACAGGTTCCTTTAAGCTTGTTAACGAGCGTCTGGAGCAGGTTTATAAAGGTCTTGGCGAAATGCAGACCTTGGCAAGCGGCGTAGGCGACCTTAAAAAGGTGCTTAGTAACGTAAAAACAAGAGGTATTTTAGGCGAAATTCAGCTTGGCGCAATACTCGAGGAAATTTTAGCTCCCGAACAGTATGAAGTTAACGTAATTACTAAAAAAGGCAGCCGCGATCCCGTTGAGTATGCTGTTAAGCTTCCTACAGATAACGGCGAGCCTATTATGCTTCCCATCGACTCCAAATTCCCCGGCGATACTTACGCTTCCTTAATGGATGCATACGATAACGGCAACAAGGATGAAATAGACGCGGCGGCGGCGCAGTTAAGGGCGAGAATAAACCTCTGCGCCAAGGATATAAGCACGAAATATATCGATCCCCCTTATACCACCGATTTTGCAATTATGTTCCTTCCCTTCGAGGGCTTATACGCCGAGGTGGTAAAAAGAGGTATGGTGGAGGAGCTGCAGAGCAAATACAGAGTGAATATTGCAGGCCCCAGCACCATGGCGGCACTTTTAAACAGCCTGCAGATGGGCTTCAGAACTTTTGCAATTCAGAAGCGAAGCGGCGAAGTCTGGAACGTATTGGGCGCGGTTAAAACCGAGTTCGATAAATTCAGCGAAGTTCTTACAAAAACTCAGGAGAGACTCCGTCAGGCAGACGCCGAGCTTGATAAGCTTGTAACCACAAGAACCAACCAGATAAGAAGGAAATTAAAGGACGTAAGCTCCTTAAGTCAGGAAGATACCAACGTGCTTCTTCCCAAAAACGATTATTATATAGACGAAGAATAAAAAATAAAGTGCACTTGATTTTAAGTGCACTTTTTGTGTGTTACGGCAATATTTTATTTTAATGCTTCAATAAGCTTCGGCAGGGCCTCCTCAAAATTAACGCCGTACCAGGGGTTAGATTTATCCTCTATAGTTAAACGGATGCACTCGCTTGTAAAATCGGCGGCAATTTTAATAGCTTCCTTATAATTTTTACCTCTCATCATAGCGCCAATAAAGGCAGAAGAGAAAATATCGCCTGTGCCGTGGTAGCTTTTTATCTGCTTTTTGTGGCTGTAGTAGAAAAATTCATCGGCTTCTTTATTGTAAGCCATAGCGCCCGTTTCGCCCTCTTTGAAGCTTACGCCCGTGATAACAACAATTTTACTGCCCATATCGCTCAATTTTAAAAGTAAGCTTTTAATATAGCCTTCATCGTAATTTTCTTTATATTCCGTGCCTGTCATAAATGAAGCTTCGGTTATATTGGGGATAATTATATCAGCTTTAGCGCAGAGAGAAGCCATGTGTTTTGCAAAATCCATATCAAAGGCGGCGTAAAGCTTGCCGTTATCCGCCATGGCGGGGTCGCAGAAGGTAAAATTCTTTTCCGTCTTGAAATCAGCAAAAAGCTTTTTCATTAAATCTATCTGCTCTTTTGAAGCTAAATATCCCGTATAAAGGGCGTCGAACTCCATATTTTCCTTTTTGAAATGGTTTAAAACAGGCTCAATTTCACTTGTTAAATCGCGGCAGGTGAAATTTTTAAACATAGTATGGGTGGAAAGCACCGCCGTAGGCAGAATACTGCACTCCACGCCCATAGCTGAAATTATGGGCAAAGCCACTGTCAAACTGCATTTGCCAACGCAGGAAATATCCTGAACGGTTAAAATTCTTTTCATAAAACATATCCCTCTTTTCGTTATATAGATATTATACGGAAAATTGGTTATATTGCTATAATCAGAAAAAGAAAAAATGATATGACCAGATATAAGGGCAAAAAAAGAGTAAGCAAAAAATGCTTACTCTTTATTACGCTTACAGCTTATTAGTTTTTGTAAATTTCCGTCTGTAAGAAAAATCATAACATTTGCTTTGCAAACTCATAACTTATAACTTGCCGTCAGGCAATCATAACTTATTTAAAGAAAAGGGGCAGGGGCTCGAGGTAAATGATGTCGGTTCTGTCCTTAGCGTCGCCTTCAGCAAGAACGCAAGCCTTACCAACTACGTTGCCGCCGATTTCCTCAACCAACTTTTCGATAGCCGCAAGAGATTCACCTGTACTGATAACGTCGTCAACAATTAAGATTCTCTTGTTTCTGAGAACGTCGCAGTCTTCCTGAGAGAGGAAAAGGGTCTGAACGTTTGCGGTTGTAATAGACTTAACCTGAACGCTGATGGGGTTAGTCATATAAGCCTTAATGCCTTTTCTTGCAACAACGTACTTTCTGCAGCCAATACGAGCCATTTCGTAAGCCAGGGGAATACCCTTACTCTCAGCTGTGATAATTACGTCGTGCTCGGGGCACTTTTCCATTAAAGCCTTTGCGGAAGCCTCTGTAATTTCGTTATCACCGAACATAACGAAACCTGCGATGTCAAGTGTATCGCTGATAGGGCAGATGGGGAGGTTTCTCTCGCAACCTGCAATTGTCATTGTGTAAAATTTCTGCATTATAATTTCTCCTTTATAATTAATTGTTTTGGAGTATGCGGGAAAATGAAATATTAACCGAAGTTATACGTAAAATAAATTTCTTTTAACCCGGAGGCCAAGCGAGCATTCTTCCTGCAAGTAAATGGAAGTGGAGGTGCTTAACGGTCTGACCGCCTTCCTCGCCGCAGTTTGTAACTATTCTGAAGCCTTTTTCTAAGTTTAAATCCTTAGCAATTTTAGCTGCTGCTTCAAAAATATGAGCTATAATGGCGCTGTTATCGGCGTTTATCTCAGCTGCGCTTTCAATATGTTCCTTGGGAATAATAAGAATGTGCACGGGTGCCTGAGGGTCTAAATCGTAGAAAGCCAGAACCTTATCGTCCTCGTAAGCTTTCTTGCTGGGAATTATACCCGCGGCAATTTTACAGAAAATGCAGTCCATAATAAAGCTTTCCTTTCTTATAGATTTTATTTGTATTCACAGTTCCTCTGCCTTCACTTTTGGTGAAGGTGCTGCTTTTATAAAGAGCCGAGGAATTTATAGAAAATTATTTAACGTCCTTCTCTACGATAGAAGCAACTGCGTTTAAAGCTTCCTCTACCTTAGATAAATCCTTAATACCTGCCATAGCGAAGTCGGGCTTACCGCCGCCGTTACCGCCTGCGATGGTTGCCGCAGCCTTAACTATTAAGCCAGCCTTTAAGTTCTTTGCGATAGCTGCCTTTGTAGCCGCTGCTGCCAAAGTGCCCTTACCGTCTGTTATGCCTGCGAATACGCAAACGTAAGCCTTATCGTTTGCTAAATCCTTAACCTTATCGCACATTGTACGAAGTGCCTGACTGTCGGCGCCGTCGAACTTAGCTGTAATAACCTTAACGCCGTTTACGTCCTCTGCCTTATCGAAAAGACCCTGAATGTTGGAAGCGGCAATCTTAGCGTTTAATGCGTCCAGTTCCTTCTGCTTTTCCTTAAGCTCGTTTTCAAGCTGTAAAGCCTTGGCGGGGAGGTCGTGGATATTAGCTACCTTTAATGCGGCTGCTGTTTTATTTAAAAGCTCAATGTTATCGCCTAAGAGCTTGTAGAAGTTAATACCTGTAACGGCTTCGATTCTTCTGATACCTGCTGCAGCGCTTGATTCACTTACAATTTTGAAGAGACCTAATTCGGAAGCGGAATTTACGTGAGTACCGCCGCAGAATTCACGGCTGAAGTCGCCTGCTGTAACAACTCTTACGATATCGCCGTACTTTTCACCGAATAATGCCATAGCGCCAAGCTTCTTAGCTTCTTCAATGGGCATTTCGCGGCTTTCAACTGCAATAGCATCCAAAATCTGCTTGTTTACAAGAGCTTCAACTGCCTTTAATTCCTCACTTGTCATAGCAGAGAAATGAGTGAAGTCAAAACGGAGACGGTTATCGTCTACGAGCTGACCTGCCTGCTCAACGTGACCACCGAGAACCTCTCTGAGAGCAGCCTGTAAAAGGTGAGCTGCGGTGTGGTTTCTCATAATGCTGTGGCGGCGAGCGGAATCAACGCTTGAAGTAACCTTATCGCCCTCTGTTAAAGTACCCTTTGTAACTACTGCCTTATGGAAGAAGATGCCGTTAGGATTCTTTGTGGTGCCTGTTACCTTGATTTCAAGGTTTTCGCCGCTGATAACACCTGTATCGCCAACCTGACCGCCGCTTTCTGCGTAGAAGCTTGTGTTATTGAGAACTACTATAACCTCGTCGTTTTCATTTGCGAACTGAACTCTTTCGCCGTTCTTTACGATTGCAAGTACCTTTGCGTCGGTATTTAAAGCTGTGTAGCCTACAAACTCAGTAGCGTTAATGCCCTCTAAATCGATGCTGTCGCCTGCCCATGCGTCTGCGCCTGCGTTCTTTCTTGCTTCTCTTGCTCTTGTTTTCTGTTCGGTTAAAAGCTCCTTGAAGCGAGCTTCGTCCACTGTCATACCTTTTTCAGCAAGAATTTCCTTAGTTAAATCGAGGGGGAAACCGAAAGTATCGTTTAATTTAAATGCGTCGTCTCCGCTGAATACGTTGGAATCTGCCTTTTCAATGAAGGAATTGAGGAGGGAGAGACCCTGGTCAATTGTCTTATAGAAGCTTTCCTCCTCGTAGTTAATGAGCTTAGTGATCATCTCGCTCTTTTCTACGAGCTCGGGGTAAGCGTTCTTGTTTTCTTCGATAACTGTTTTAGCTACTTCACTGAGGAAGGGCTTATCTATACCTAAGAGCTTACCGTGTCTTGCAGCACGGCGGAGAAGTCTTCTAAGAACGTAGCCTCTGCCTTCGTTAGAGGGCATAACGCCGTCGCCGATCATAAATGTAGTACTTCTTATATGGTCGGTAATAACACGGAGGGAAATATCCTTCTTAGCGTCTAAACCGTACTCTACACCGCTTACCTTAGAGATGTGCTTCATAATATTCTGCACTGTATCAACGAGGAAGAGATTATCAACGTCCTGCATTACGCAAGCAAGTCTTTCAAGACCCATACCTGTATCGATGTTGGGGTTAGCAAGGGGAGTGTAGTTGTTGTTGCCGTCGTTATCAAACTGTGTGAAAACTAAGTTCCAAACCTCGATAAAGCGGTCGCAGTCACAGCCAACGCCGCAGTCGGGGCTGCCGCAGCCGTACTTCAAGCCGCGGTCGAAGTAAATTTCAGAGCAGGGGCCGCAGGGACCTGAGCCGTGCTCCCAGAAGTTATCTGCTTTGCCAAGGCGCTTGATGTGGGAGGGGTCTACGCCAACCTCTTTAGTCCAGATCTCAAAAGCCTCGTCGTCCTCTTCATAGATAGAGCAGTAAAGTCTATCGGCAGGGATTTCGAGAACCTTTGTGAAGAATTCCCAAGCCCAAGCCGTAGCCTCGTGCTTGAAGTAATCGCCGAAGGAGAAGTTACCCAGCATTTCAAAGTAAGTACCGTGTCTTGCTGTGATACCAACTCTCTCGATATCGGGAGTTCTTATACATTTCTGGCAGGTTGTTACTCTCTTTCTGGGAGGTGTAACTTCGCCTGTGAAGTACTTCTTCATAGGTGCCATACCGGAGTTGATGAGTAAAAGTGAGTTATCGTTGTTGGGGATAAGTGAAAAGCTTTTAAGTCTTAAGTGACCTTTGGATTCAAAGAAGCTTAAGTACTTTTCACGCAGTTCGTTAAGTCCTGTCCACTGCATTTTAGTAGTCTCCTTATTTTTAATATTCTTTGTGATGTTTTAGGACAATAAAAAACGGCACTTCCATCCACTATGGGACGGAAATACCGTGGTACCACCCAATTTGTTAATTTCAGTTTATTTACAATAAATGAAAATTAACCGCTTAAAAGCATATAACGGTGCACACCGCCTTGATTCATCACCAAGGTTGCCGCTTGCGCGTAAATAATTTAGAGCGGCGCGAAAGCTTTTACCGTATCCGCTTCACACCAAATGCGGACTCTCTGAACGGGATATATTCTTTCTTAACTCTGCAATTTGAAAATATCAAATTTTTACACATATATTTTAGCACGCAAAATTAAAAAGTCAATGATTTTTGAAAATTTTTATCTCAGTCGTGGCTTAAAATGATAATTTCTCTTAAATTTTTTTCCTCGTTATCTACGAATAAAGTGGTGCTGTGAAGTCCTGCGCTGTTTTTCTTATATATAAGCTTGCTGGCTTTTGGGGGGTCTCCGGAGCCGTCGTGGAAAACTTCGCTGGGCTCGCCGTAAAAAGACTTGAGGCTGTTTAAATCGCAGTAGTCGGGGGATACGTTATTGGGAAGAGTGACCTCAGCGCGGGATAAATTATTTTCCTCATTAAATTTAATATGTAAGCCTGCCACAACAGATTTATCCGCTGTGCTTGTTTCATCTGTTGTGTTAATTAAATTGATTATCATATTGGATTTGCCGTTGGAGAAAAGAGCCTCTACCTTAATGGCAGGCACAGCCTCGATTTGGCTGAGGGGAGTTTCGCCTATATATTTCCAGCTTGTTTTTTCGAGGTCTTCTAAGGTCATGGGGAATTTTAAAAGCTCGCCGTTAATTAAAATTTCGTAGCTTCTTATATCGCTTGAAATGGGGCTTTTGTTTTCTTCTTTTTTAGCTTCCTCCTCCTTGCGGCTTTCGGCGGCGCTTTCGGCCTTACTGTCGGCACTTAAATATTTATCGAGGGAGGGGGGGCCGCTCTCGCTTTCGGCAGGAGCACTTGAACAGGCACCTAAAATAAATAAAAGGCAGAGCATAAATATGCTTATGTAAATTCTTTTGCTTATCATAATAGTATTATATCCTTTTTTAGTTTATACAGTAAATATATAACTTTTTTCCTTTACGGTCAATAGATTAAAAGTGAAGCTTTTGTGAACTGTTTTTAAATTTTCAATAAAATCACGAAATCACTATTGACAATCAAGTGATTATGTGATAATATCATATTACCGTAAACCAAAGTCACGAAACTATGAAAGGAGGCGTTAAATTAAAATGGAGTGGTCAATACCCGGTACGGTTTTAAAATGCAAGCGCGAGGAAGCTGTTAATACCGAAGCTCAGTTAAAATCCATGTTCCTTGCAGGGGGCATAGTTTTAAGTCAGGTAACAAGTATTACGGGGCTTGAAAATTTTATGGTTCAGAATTGGGTCAAGCGGGGCTTTTTACCGCCGCCCGAGAATAAGCGCTATAATTTAAACCAGCTTTGCCGAATAATCAATATAAATATGCTTAAAAACGCGCTGCCCCTTGAAAAGATATGCGGACTTTTAACCTATATCAACGGCAGCTTAAGCGACGAAAGCGACGATATTATTGACGACAGCGCTCTTTACTTTATGTTTTTGAAGCTTGCGGCAAAGGCAAAAAGCATAGAAAACGAAGAACAGTGGCAGAATGCTCTGAAAGAAACTATGAAAGATTATATTGAGCCGTTTGCAGGCGCAAAAGAGAGAGTAGAGAAGGTTTTAAGAGTTATGTTCACCGCATACATAGCTTCCCGTTTTAAAATTGCGGCAGAAAAGATGGTAGAAAATCTCGGTATATGAAATTTAATAATATGTGAGATTTTTTATATAGTTATAGTTACAGTAAAGTAAAATACTGTAAGAGTAAGAAAGGAAAAAACAAAATGGACGAAAATAATTACGGCTCTTACCAGCCTCCCAAAGCACCCAGAGTGGTGACGGTAAGTATGAATAAACCCGATAAGAAGAAAATCATAAAAATCGTGGTTTCGGTTTTAGTTGCTTTAATAGTAGTTGTGGGCGGTATGACCTGCTTCTACACGGTGGACGATAAACAGCAGGCGGTTGTTACAACCTTTGGCAAGGTAACTGATATTACCGATGCCGGCGTTCACTTCAAACTGCCCTTCGGTATCCAGCAGGAGCATAAAGTAGACGTAAACGTTTACCAGAAAATTGAGCTGGGCTACACTACCGACAGAAACGGCAACTACACCACCAACACCTCCGAAAGCTCAATGATCACGGGCGACTACAATATAGTTAATGTGGATTTCTTCGTTGAGTATAAGGTAAGTAATCCCGAAAGATATTTATTTGCATCCGATTCCCCCGAGCTTATTTTAAAGAACCTTATCCAGAGTCAGGTGCGAAATGTGGTTGGCTCCAGCACGGTGGATAGCGTACTTACTGACGGTAAGGAAAATATCCAGATGCAGGTAAAAAATCTTGTTACCGAAATATTAAACGAGTATGATATCGGTTTAACCTTGGTGGACGTACGAATTCAGGACGCAGAGCCTCCCACGCAGGAAGTTATTGAGGCATTCAAGGCAGTTGAAACAGCCAAGCAGAAGGCTGAAACTGTAGTTAACGACGCTCTTGCTTACCAGAATGCAAAGCTCCCCGACGCTCAGGCTCAGGCGGATAAGCTTGTACAGAACGCAGAGTACTTAAAGCAGAAGCGAATCAACGAGGCTATCGAGCAGGTTGCAATGTTTGAAGCTATGTACGTTGAGTACGCACAGAATCCCGACATCACAAAGTCAAGAATGTACTACGAAGCAATAAGCGAAATTCTTCCCGACGTTAAGCTTTATATCAATACAGGCAGCGGCAATAACGTAGAGATGCTTCTCCCTCTTGAAAGCATAGTGGAGGAAAGCGGTCAGAATAATACTTCAGCTTCAACTTCATCATATCAGGCTCCTTCATATCAGACTCCGGAAGTGAGCGATGAAAATATAGGTGAGGAGGTTACGGAATAATGAAAAATAAAAAGACTATTATCATATTAATTATAGCAGCCTTAGTATTAATTTTAGGCGCTAACTCCTTCTTTACCGTTCAGGAAAACCAGTACGCCTGTACGGTGCGATTCTCAAAAATTATCGATACAACAAGCAATGCAGGTCTTCACTTCAAGATACCCTTTATCGATAGCGTGAAATATTTCAGCAAGGCTACCACACTTTACGATATTCCCCCTTCAGAGGTTTTAACCAGCGATAAGCAGAATATGACAGTTGACTGCTACATCACTTGGAAGATTACAGACCCCCTTAAATTCTACCAGACCTTAGGCTCCACTTCCGTAGCTGAGGACCGTTTAAACGACCTCACTTACAACGAGCTTAAGAAGGTTATGGGTACTTTAGCTCAGGCGGATATTATCAATATGGACGACGGCGCAAAGCGTAACGAGATATACGAGGGTATTGCCACTACGGTAAACGAGGTTGCCAAGTCCTACGGTATTGAGGTAGAGGATATCAAGATCAAGCGCTTTGACCTTCCCGAAAGTAACCTTAACGCGGTTTATAACCGTATGATCTCCGAGCGTAATCAGATTGCGGAAAAATACACAGCTGACGGTAACTACGAGGCTTCCATAATTAAAAATGACGTTGATAAGCAGGTAAATATCATAGTTTCCAATGCTGAAGCTGAAGCTGCAAAACTCGTTGCCGAGGGTGAAGCAGAATATATGAGAATGCTTGCCGAAGCTTACGACAGCGCCGATAAAAAGGAATTCTATGAGTTTACTTTAGCTCTTGATGCTTTAAAGCAGAGCTTAAAGGGTAACGAAAAAACAGTTATTCTCGATGGCGAAAGTGATTTAGCTAAAATTTTAACCGGTGCACTTAATTAATGAATAATTAAGGTAAATAAGAAAACTTAATTAAAAATAGCGGTCGCCCTCTCAGGAGGACCACCGTTATAAATTATAAGATAGGAGGGCAATATGAACAAAGAAAAGAAGCTTTACTTCACAAAATATAAAAGTAAAGAAATAAAGAAAATTATTCGTGAACTTAAAAAAGAATATAAATTCACCACAGGCTACAGATTTTTAGGCGTTTCAGGCGGATTTATTTTCAGAGTGAGATCACTGGAATTTTACAGGCACGATGAATTCTCACATAATCAGCTTATTTCAAATGCGCGATTTAAAGTGGGCATTAAGGAAGAAGCTAAAGGTTCCACTATAGCTATTGAGGAAATTTCCTCTGTATCATGGATTGAAATTTTGCTTATTTTCCTTTTAGGTCTTATTATTACCTATTTTTCGGCACTTAATAATAAGATAGAATTTCTTTCTCTGCTGCCTGAAGCCTTGCTTATAATTTCAGGTGTTATAGCCCTTTTCCTCTTTATTATTTACTGCAGCTCAAAATATGGGGACAGAAATAAGGAGAGTAAAAATAAGGGTGAAATGTTCCTTAAAAACCGACTTGAATTAAAGCCATTGGATGAATAAATTTAAGGAGGGTAAGAATTTATGAATCTTTACATAAAGCAAAAAGTTTTTTCATGGGGCGATAAATTCACCGTTAAGGATGAATTCGGTGCGGACCGCTACTTTGTAGAGGGCGAAGTTTTCTCCTTTGGTAAAAAGCTCCACGTGTATGACGTAAGCGACTACGAAGTTCTGTTTATTAAGCAGGAATTTACCTTCGGTATGCCAAAGTATAGCGTATATTCGGGTGATAGACTGATTTGCACCATTAAGCGTGAGTTTACTTTCTTTAAGCCGCGCTACAGCATAGAAGGGTTAAACTGGGAAGTTGAGGGCGAATTCTGGTGCCACGATTACGACATTATATCAAACGGAAACGTGGTAGCCACAATAAGCAAGGAGTATATGACCTGGGGCGACAGCTACGTTTTAAGCATTAATAACCCCATGGATGAGCTTTTTGCCCTTGCGGTGGTTTTAACTATCGACTGCGTTCTTGACGCTCAGAATAATTAAGTTAAATTAAATTAATTTAATTTAGTTTAATATGAATTTATCTGCCGTTTAAAAAACAGTTGCAATTATTTAAGCCGGAGGTTTATAATTAAATAAACTAAATGGAGGTGCAAAATTATGCCTTACGTACAAATAAGAGTTTCAAATTCCCTTACAAAAGAACAGATTGAAAAAATCGCAGAAGAAGCTATGAATTCCATAAGCCTTATCCCCGGTAAATCCGCTCCCGTCACCATGGCGGAAGTAATTGATAAGTGTAATCTTTATTTCGGCTCTGTAGAAGGCGGCGACTGCGCTATTATCGACGTAGCCGCAAACAATACTCCCCCTTCCGAAAATTTAAAGAATTACTCAAAGAAAATGTGCCTTGTTTTAGAAGAGGTTGCAGGTATTCCTATGAACCGCATTTACATCAAGCACCACGCAAACCCCGAGTGGCACACAGGCAGGATGTTTATTGAATAATTTTATAGGTCAATTAATAAAAGCGGGTCGGCAAAAAACCGACCCGCAATTTTTTTATTTAGTTATCAGTAATTTTCTTTTCTTACTTCGAAGTAAGCCTGAGGATGTGCGCAGACGGGGCAAACGTCGGGAGCCTTGAGGCCAACTACAAGGTGGCCGCAGTTACGGCATTCCCAGACCTGAATTTCGCTCTTTTCGAAAACTTTTTTATTTTCAACGTTATGTAAAAGAGCGCGGTATCTTGCTTCGTGAGCCTTTTCAATGGCTGCAACGCCACGCATCTGCTCTGCTAAATCGTGGAAGCCTTCTTCATCAGCTTCTCGTGCCATACGGTCGTACATATCGGTCCACTCGTAGTTTTCGCCTTCTGCAGCGTGAAGGAGGTTTTCGGCTGTGTCGCCAAGCTCGCCTAAGTGCTTGAACCAGAGTTTAGCGTGCTCTTTTTCGTTTTCAGCAGTCTGCAGGAATAAAGCGGCAATCTGCTCGAAGCCTGCCTTCTTTGCTACGGATGCAAAGTAGGTGTACTTATTTCTTGCCTGAGATTCACCTGCGAAAGCATCCCAGAGGTTTTTCTCGGTTTTTGTGCCTGCGTAGGGGTTCTTTTTAACTTCTTCGATTTTTTCAAATTTAGTTGCGGGCTGCTTGCACTTGGGGCACTTGAAATCCTCTGTCATTTCGCCCTCGTGAATATAGCCGCAAATCTTACATTTCCATTTAGCCATAATAATTTCTCCTTTTAAAAATAAGCATATTTAAAATTAAAGCATATTAAGAATGCTTTGCTTGCCCTGATAACCCACGGATTTATTTACTATCTCGCCGTTTTTCATAACAACTAAAGTGGGTATGCTTGTAATACCGAAAGCGGCGGCTAAATCGCCTGCTTCGTCCACGTCAATTTTGGCAACGGTTATATCC
Source organism: Oscillospiraceae bacterium (assembly GCA_015065615.1). GTDB lineage: Bacteria > Bacillota > Clostridia > Oscillospirales > Acutalibacteraceae > SIG603. Next base: position 64,083 of record SVPY01000004.1, read on the forward strand.
TCGCGCTCAGAAGCAATCTCCTCCACTATGGGAGCTATCATTCTGCAGGGGCCGCACCATGTTGCCCAGAAATCTATAAGAACGGTCTTTTCGCTCTGCATTACGTCTTTTTCAAAATTTTCACTTGTTACGTGTATAAGTGCCATAATAATTTCCTTTCCTTAAACTGAATTTAAATTAATTATTCTTTATATTTATAATATAACATACAGTGGCAGTAGCCCTCAAAATCGGGGTCAGCCATCTGCTCGCGGAATTCCTTGCAGATGCATTTGTTTTCCTCGGTTTTCTGGAGTCTGCAGGGGCAGTAGCCGCCTTTTAATTTAAGGCCTTCCTTGATTCTCGCCACTATTTCCTTGTCTTCATTAAGTCTTATAGGCATAATAAAAACTCCTTTCCTTTGCTGATATATTTATAACAGAAAAATATGAATTTTTAAATGAATTATTTTTGAAAAGTTTGTGTACTTTTTTAATTTTTATTATGTTTTCAGCTTTTCAAAATTAAATTATTTTAATATAATTAGTTTATAAAAGCTTAGGGAGATAAAAAATGCGAAATATTTATATTGATTCCTGCGTTAAAGAGGGCGGAATATACCACTATATTTTAAATGAAAAGGGCGAAGCCGTGTTTATTGAAAAAACGCCCATAAGCGAGCCTATGTACTCCATTATAAGGGATAATAAATTTTACACCCTGCTTAAAAGTCCCTTTGAGGATAATGAAAACAGCGCCCTTGCCGCACACGAAATGGACGGGGATAAAATAGGAAAAAAGCTTTATGAAATATCCACCTTGGGAAAAGAAGCCTGCCACCTTGAAAAAGCAGGAGAGAGTATTTTTGCCGTGAATTACACCTCGGGCTCAATTTTTAAAACTCCCGATATTTTAAAAATACATAAGAATAGAGAGATAAAAGGGGAGAAGGTAAATTTACAAAGGCAGGAAATGCCCCACACCCACTGCGTTATTTTAACCCCCGATAAAAAATATATTGCGGTTACAGATTTAGGACTTGATAAAATATTCATCTACGATTTTGATTTTAATTTAATAAGCGAAACAAAGGTAGAGGACGGCATGGGCCCCAGACACATTATTTTCGAGGGCGATATTCTATACTGCCTCTGCGAATTAGGTCACAAATTAATATCCTATAATTATGATAACGGTAAACTTAAATATATTTCGGAAGTTTACACTCTGCCCGAGGATTTTTACGGTTACGATATTGCGGCGGCTGTAAGAATAAAGGAAAATAAAATTTACGTTTCCAACCGCGGCAGTAACACCATAGCCGTATTTAAAAAGGATAAGGGCTATTTTGAAAAGATAGGTCACTTCAGCACCTGCGGCAACTGGCCCAGGGACTTCGATATTATTGACAACGTCCTTGTTTGCTGTAATGAAATCAGCGGCAGCGTTACTTTCTTTAAATTAAATGAAAACGGCTTAGCCGAAAAGCCATACCAAATTTTAAATATCCCCGCCGCCCTGTGCGTGGTAATAAATTAAATAAAGAATAAAAATGCCCGAGAAGGAATTAACCTTTTCGGGCATTTTTTATGAGTTTAAGTTTTCAATAAATTTAATAAGGTCATCAAAATTTCCGTTTGGGTAAACTGAAATATCCTTATTTTCCTTATTGATTAAGGAGTGGGTAAGTAAAAATACTTTCATACCCAAGGTTTCGGCAATCATATCCTCAGTTACGTCGTTACCTACCATCAGGCATTCCTCCGCCTTAACGCCTAAAGCCTTTATTACGTCCTTATAATATTCTACATTAGGCTTGCAGTGGCAGGAATTTTCATAGGTTGTATAAAGCTTAAAGTCATTTTTATCAAGCCCTGCCCATTTCATTCTCCATTCGGTGGCGATAGAGGGGAATATGGGGTTGGTGGCTAAGGCTACTTTGAAGCCCATAGCTTTAATTTTCTGAACGGTTTCATTAGCTTTTTCGGTATAGCCGCAGGAAGCTTTTACTAAATTGAATTCCTCACGGTAAAAAGCATCGAAGTGGGGCATATCCTTAATGGCGTTTTCGCCGAAAATCTCGCAGAATTTATTCCAGAAGGCTTCTTCGTTAAGGCATTTACCGTCGTTTTTTACCATTGCGGCGGTGCCAAGCCATATAGCGTTAATTAAAGCCTTGGGCTCGTAGCCATGAGGGATAAGTCTTTTTGAGAGCCTTCCAAAATAATCCTTAACGAAGGCGTCCTGATCCATAGGCAGGAGCGTGCCGTCCAGATCAAAGAGTACTGTTGTTATTTTCATATTTTTCCTTTTTTAAACATTAAGTTAGTTTGGTTACAACCCCTCAGTCACATAAATGTGACAGCTCCCCTTGCAGGGGAGCCGAGGTGAGGCACCGAGATAGTGAAGCCGAAATTGTGGAGCCGAGGTTTGTAAGCCGAAAACTGTTTAGTGTAATTTAATATAATTATAATGAAAAATATCTCTTTGCGTTATTGTAGCAGATATCCACTACCATCTGACCAAGCTGCTGTTCGTCGGCAGGATATTCGCCGTTTTCAACCCACTTACCGAAGAGGTTGCAGAGAATTCTTCTGAAATATTCGTGTCTTGTGTAGGAAAGGAAAGAACGGGAGTCTGTGAGCATACCAACGAAGTTGCCGAGAATGGAGAGGTTAGCTAAAGATTCAAGCTGAGCCTCCATACCGGACTTAGTATCGCTGAACCACCAAGCAGAGCCGTGCTGAATCTTGCCTGCAGCCTCAGTACCCTGGAAACAGCCGATAATTGTATCGAGAAGCTGGTTATCACCGGGGTTTAAGGAGTAGAGGATAGTCTTGGGAAGTAAACCGTCAACTTCAAGAGCATTAAGGAAAGCTGTGATAGCTTCGCCGCAGTTATAAGTGGAGATGCAGTCAAAGCCTGTGTCGGGGCCGAGCTTATTGAATTTAGCTGTGTTTGTATTTCTCTGGGCGCCGTAGTGAAGCTGCATTACAACGTTTCTCTTAGCGTACTCGCGGCCAACGTGAAGCATGATAGCAGTCTTATATTTTTCGGCTTCGTCGCGTGTTACGCTTTCGCCCTTCATAGCTTTTTGGAATATTGCGTTAACTTCCTCGTCTGTAGCTTCGTTGTAGTAAACGTAGTCTAAGCCGTGGTCAGAAGCAGCGCAGCCGAGCTCGCAGAAGTATTCAAGGCGGAGAGTAAGCGCCTTCTTAACGTCCTCAGCGGTATTAATTTCAATGTTTGCAGCCTCAGAAAGCTTTGCAATATAATCAGTAAAACCTGCTTTATCGATATTAACAGCCTTATCAGGGCGGAAGGAGGGGAGAACTTTAGCCGTGCACTTATTTTCGTCTCTTATTTTCTTGTGCCAGATAAGGTCGTCGATGGGGTCATCGGTTGTGCCTATCATCTTAACGCCGCTCTTTTCGATAATGGAGCAAACGGACATAGAATCTTCCTGTAATTTTGCGTTGCAGAGGTTCCAGACTTCCTCGGCTGTGTTTTCGTTTAAAATACCGTCGTAGCCGAAGTATCTTTTAAGCTCTAAATGGCACCAGTGGTACATCGGGTTGCCGATTGCCTTGGGAAGCATTTTTGCAAAGTGAATAAACTTTGTCTTATCGTCAGCATCGCCTGTAATTTCGTTTTCACATACCCCGTTGCTTCGGATTAAACGCCACTTATAGTGGTCGCCGCCCAGCCATATCTGAGTGATGTTTTCAAATTTACGGTTTTCGTAAATCTCCTTGGGGTTGATGTGGCAGTGGTAGTCGATAATGGGCATATTCTCGGCATACTTATGGTAAAGCGCCTTTGCCGTTTCAGTTTGAAGTATAAAATCATCATGAATAAAGCTCATAATAAATCTCCTTTATTTGTTCCGAAAAATAATATACGTATATTATAACTGCTTTTTGTGAACTTTTCAACAATCCATTGACTTTATATTAATAAGTTTTTATAATTATAATGGTAAATTTTAAATTTGAAATATCTGCGGCGTTATTTATATTATAAAAGGACGGACGATAACTCCGCCGTTTAAAAAACAGAAAGAGGAAATAAAATGCAGAAGATAAACGAAAAATTCACAAGAGAAACAAAGAGACCTATCAAGGTTATGCAGTACGGCGAGGGTAACTTCCTTCGCGCCTTTGTTGACTATATGATAGATATAGCTAACGAGAAGGGCGCATTTGACGGCGACATAGCTATAATAAAGCCCATTGACTTTGGTACTCTGGAGAGATTTAAGAATCAGGATAATTTGTATACAGTAATTCTTCGCGGCAAGGATAAGGGTGAGGTTAAAAACGAGAGCCGCGTTATTAAGTCAGTACAGAAGGTTCTTGATGCAAGAGAAGATTATGATGAGTATATGGCTCTTGCATCACTTGATTCTTTAAGATTCGTAGTTTCCAACACAACCGAGGCTGGTATCACTCTTGATTTAAAGGATAACTTTGAGGGTCTTCCCAAAACTTACCCCGGTAAATTAACTAAATTCTTATACGAGAGATTTACTTTCTTCAAGAGTGCAAGTGATAAAGGTCTTATTATTCTTCCCGTTGAGCTTATTGAGGATAACGGCATCAAGCTTAAGAAATGCGTTAAGGAATTAATAAAGGCTTGGAATTTAGGCGAAGATTTTGCAAAGTGGATTGACGATGCCTGCGTATTTACAAGCACCCTCGTAGATAGAATCGTTACAGGTTACCCCAGAAACGAAGCGGCAGCTATTTGCGAGAATTTAGGCTACGAGGATGAACTTTTAGACGTCGGCGAGCCCTTCGGCGCTTGGGTAATTGAAAGCGAAAAGGATATAAGTGAGGAATTCCCCCTTGATAAGATAGGTCAGCCCGTTATTTTCACGGATAACCAGAAGCCCTACCGCGAGAGAAAAGTAAGAGTATTAAACGGCGCTCATACTTCAAGCGTTTTGGCAGGTTATTTATACGGCCTCGATATCGTAAGAGACTGTATGTACGACGAAGTTATGGGCAAGTACGTAAGAAAAGTAGTGGACGAGGAAATTGTACCCGAAGTACCCCTTGCTTTGGAGGACGTTAAGGCTTTTGCAAATTCTGTTTATGAGAGATTTGAAAATCCCTTTATTGACCACGCGCTTCTTTCCATCTCCCTTAACTCCGTTTCCAAGTGGAAATCCCGTTGCCTTCCCTCTTTAAAGGATAGCTTAAAGAGTAAGGGTCAGCTTCCCAAGCTTCTTACCTTCTCCTTTGCCGCTTTGCTTGCTTTCTATACTTCAAATGATTTACAGGAAGATGGCCTTCATGCTAAGAGAGCAAACGGCGATGAGTACGTAATTCACGACGATAAGGCAGTAATGGAATTCTTTGCGGCAAACAGCTTAAAGGAAGAAAATGAGTTTGTTAAGCTCGTGTGCGCCAAGGAGGAATTCTGGGGCGAAAACTTAAATAATATCGAAGGCTTTGCAGAAAAAGTTACCGAAAATCTTATCGCTCTTAAAAATTGCCCCGTTTGCGCAATCAAGGAGATTATTAAATAATGAAACTTTTAAAAATACACAAGGACGATAACGTGGCGGTTGCTATAGAAACCGTATTAAAAGGCGAAAAATTCATTCTCGAAAATATCGAAACAGAAGCTATTGACAGCATCCCTGCAGGTCACAAAATAGCTTTAGTGGATATTAAGGAAAATGAAAACGTAATCAAATACGGTTTTCCCATCGGTCACGCCACGGAAAATATCGAAAAAGGCAAGCACGTACATACCCACAACGTAAAAACAAACCTCGGTAAATTATTAAGCTATACTTATGAGCCGAATTACGAAGAATTAACCCCCACCGAAGAAGAATTCTTTATGGGCTATAAGCGCGAAAACGGCAAGGTGGGTATAAGAAACGAAGTGTGGATTGTTCCCACCGTAGGATGCGTAAACTCCATTGTGCGGGAAATGGAAAAGAACGCGCAGAAATACTTGAACGGTAAAATCGACGGTATTTTCTCCTACACCCATCCCTACGGCTGCAGTCAGCTGGGCGCCGACCAGGAATTAACTTTAAAATATCTTTCGGGTTTGATCCGCCACCCCAACGCCGCCGCTGTTTTGGTTGTGGGTCTTGGCTGTGAAAACGGCAACATCGGCGAGCTTAAAAAATATTTGGGCGAATACGATGAAAATAGAGTAAAATTCCTCGTCTGTCAGGAGTATGAGGATGAATTAAAGGCTGCGGATGAAATTTTAGAAAATTTAGTAAACTACGCTTCCAAATACCAAAGAGAGAAATGCCCAGTAAGCGAGCTTATTATCGGTCTTAAATGCGGCGGCTCCGACGGCTTCTCGGGCATTACCGCCAACCCCTTGGTAGGTAAATTCTCCGATATGCTGATCAGTAAGGGCGGCAGTACCATTTTAACGGAAGTTCCCGAGATGTTCGGCGCGGAAACCATTTTAATGAACCGCTGCAGAACAGAAAAGGAATTCGATAAAACCGTAAAGCTTATAAATAACTTCAAAGAATACTTTATGCGCTACGGCGAAAAGACCGACGAAAATCCCTCTCCCGGCAACAAGGCAGGCGGCATTACAACCTTGGAGGATAAGTCCCTCGGCTGTACACAGAAGGGCGGTAAGGCGATAGTAGAGGACGTGCTCTCTTACGGCGACCCCGTTAAGAAAAAGGGCTTGAGCCTTTTGCAGGCGCCGGGTAACGATTTAGTTGCATCCAACGCATTACTGGCTTCAGGCGCTCACATGGTTCTTTTCACCACAGGCAGAGGCACACCCTTCGGCTGCCCCGTACCTACTGTTAAAATTGCAAGTAACCCCAATTTAGCAAATAAGAAACACTCATGGATAGATTTCTCCGCAGGCAAGCTTCTGGAGGGCGAAACCATGGAGAATTTATCAAGAGAATTCTTCGATTTCGTAAAGGCTATAGCTTCGGGCGAAAAGAAAGCAAAGTGCGAGCTTCTTGATAAGCACGACCTTGCAATATTCAAAGACGGCGTGACGCTTTGATTAAAAAGAGGGGAGTACCCCTCTTTTTTTAGTGAAGAGTGAATAGTGAAAAGTGAAGAGTCTAGGGTCTGCGACGCAATTAATGTAGTGGGAGCTGAGGTGCTCGGGAGGTGTAGGGGCGCCGCCGCTACAGCAAGGAAAGCTTAAAACCATATCGTAGGCGAAAAAATGAAACATCTTTACACGGCAAAATAAAAACGGCAAGGGAATTTTCCTTGCCGTAATTTTTATTAAATTAAACTCGAAAAAACCAAATCAAACCTCGTCCATAAGGCTTCTTAAAAGCTCGCGGTTGCCCGTTAAGGACGAAAGCATCAGTTTATAGATAGCTTCGGGGTTTTTGTGGAACTTTTTCTTAACCATTTTTGCCTGATATAAATCGGGTACGTACAAGGTAAGAGCCATTAAATCCATATCGCCGCCGGAAACGTGGCAGGTCACGTTGTAGCCAAGCTCCGTTCTTACTATATCCACGTGGTTTTCCTTCTCTCTTTTTGCCTCGCTGAGCATTGTGAAAGCGGCTTCCATAGCCTTATCTCTTGCGGAGAGGGAGAGGGTAACGTCCAACTCGTCGGCAATATGCTTGCCTTTTTCGGTAATGGTGCAAAAATCTTCCCCGTCAACCACTATGCTGCCGTTATTATTTAAATATGAAATAGCGTCGTTAATTTCAAAATAATTGGCAAGTCCCTTTTCCTGAAGGATATTAAGGATGTTTTCTTTGGAAAGAGGCGCCTTTACGCTGTTTAAAATGTAGCAGACCATTATTCTGATATCGTTTTTGGTACGAAGACCGCCGGGCTCGATTCCTGCTGTAAATGCATCAAATTCCATTAAAAGATCACTCCTTAAATATAGTATTCCTATAATATAGTTTAATAAATTTTACGGAATTTTTCAAGAGAAATTTGAAAATATATCAGATAATTATTTATATTGACCGCCGTTTTTTAAATTGTTATAATTAATAATAGAAAAGGAGGGAATCAGGATTATGAAAAGTAAATATAAGAATTTATTTATTGCGGTGATTATACTCTTTTTCACAGCTATATTAAATTTGGTTTTTACCGAAGTTTTCGGACCGCAGGAAATAGAAGTAAAATATACCTATAAGTTAGGCGCCAACGAGCATAAGGAACAGGAGCCTAAAAACGAGACTAACGAGGGTAAATTCTATTTAGAAGCTATAGAGGGCTCTGCCGGTGCTGTTGTTGGTGAATTTATTTCCTATGAGGAGGTAGGCATTCACTACGTATTTCATTTTAAAAATATAAGAAGTATTTATGGCGAAATAAATGAAGAAATAATTGATTTCTTTGTATTTAAATCCAGTTTTCCTGATGATATACCCAGAACTTATAAACCCGGTAAATTCAATAAAGGCGAAAGATATATTTTATTCTTGGATAAACGGGATTCCGTAGCTCTCTCTCAGCCTATGTACCAAAGTTATGCTTACGCATATATACCTTTAGAGAATTTAAAAAATTCAAGTTACAGCCGCGGTGAAATTAATTTTCCCAAAGACGTAAACGAAAGCAGTGTAATAAGATATTTCAGAAAGTTAGCGGAAAAACGGGGATATAATATTAATTCCGACGGCAGCAAAGTTTATTGTCCCGAAATTTTCAGAAACGAAAGCCTTGAAACCGTTATAAAAGAATCGGATATAGTTTTAATTATTAAGCCTACCGAATATCAGGTGAACAGTGCAAGAATTGAGCAGGATGCAAATTATACCGCCGAGCTGATTGAAGGTTTAAAGGGTATAGAGAAAATTAAAATAAGAGATAATTCGCTGGTTTATATTTACGGACACAGAGATGCTCTTGAAGTGGGCAAAACCTATATAGTGGCTTTAAGCGGTTCCTTTGGCGAGGAACTTGAAAGGCAGCTTCAAATTTCCGCATTGAACGGTATAATTCCTATTGAGGATACCGAGACCGTCAACAAGGTTTACAAGTGGCTTAATATAAAATGAAGAAAAAGCTTACAGATTAATTCTGTAAGCCTTTTTAATTAAATTAAATTGAGTTAAAGGAAATTGCCACGGCGCTGGAAGCTGTGAAAACGTCGTATTCGTTTTCCTCTGTTTTTGTTGCAAGCATCGTGCCCATAATTCCTTTTGAGTTGCGGTTTTCGTAGGCACTTTCCGCATTTAATCGAAGCCACTTAATATATTCTTCCTTGCCGCTTGTCAAAGCAAATAAACGAAGCCATCTTGAAAGAATTCCCTTGAAGCCGGGCTGGTCGCCGCCCTCGCCTTCGTCGTTCATAATGCCGTTTTCGTACATTATATTTTTAGTGTATGAGGCGGCTTTTTCAGCGTTCAGTAAATATTTTCCCTCACCCGTTAAGATATAAATAAGGGTGTTGGCGCCGATGTAAGTGCCCTCGTTATAGGTCCAGGTCTTTTCCTGAATTCTGCCGTGAATACCAATATTATCGTAGACTTTGCCATCTTCCCTTACTAAAGTTTCAGTCATCCAGTCGGCAAGGGACTTAGCTTTTTCCAAGTAGCTTTCATCGCCGAAAAGCTTATATAAAAGACTTGCAGCAATAGAAGCGGGGGAGGTGATGCAGGAATTTTTGCCCCGCTTTTCAATTCGCCAATACATACCGCCGCCTAAATTTTCATCATAAGCCCTTTCGTAGGTAAGGTCGAAATTCTTTTTGGCAATTTCTGCATATTTCTTTTCACCTGTAAGCAGTGAAAGCCTTGCGTGGGCGATGGTAAGCCACATAATATCGTCGTTATAGGGGTTATATTCCCATGTTTCCTTGTACCTTTCCATTACGTAGCCTTGCATCTCAATAAGCTGGGCTTTGTATTCTTCGTCCTTGGTAATTTCGTAGGCATCCAGAATCATCTCGAAAATCTCAGCATAATCCCAGAAATCCGCCTTAAAAAAGTCGCCCTTATTGTAGTAGACCTTGTTGTATGCTTTCAAGCATTCCTTTGCGCGTAAAATTCTTTCTTCCTTAGTCATAATAACACCCCTTCGTTTCATTTGTAACTATTATACCTCTTTTTGAGTCGGGTTTATATAAACTATATTAATTAATTGTTTGCACTTTTTTTAAAAGAGTAAAAGTTAAGCCCGTACCGAAAAGTACAGGCTTATTTAGGTTTGTTTATTGGTATAGCATTTTATCTGTCGGCAAGTTTTCCTTTAGCTTCAATACAGGTGATAACGGGGAGCTGAATAACAGGGATTTTATATTTTTGTACACCGTCTTCCTCCTTAGAGAATTTATAAAAAAGTTCCTCATCCGGAATGCCGGAGGTGTTTTCTGTATAGCTTGTGCTGTGCGTAACAGTGCCTTCAAGCCACCAGTATGCTTTGCCCTCATAATCCTCAATATCTACAAAATCATCATAATACAGAGTAGCCTCTAAAGTTGTATCAGGGTCAGGTTCGTGTGTGTCGCAAATTCCACCGATTTCGTAAGTAAGATCATTTTTATTAAGGAAAACATATCTGAATTCATATTTAGCATCGAAAATAAGTTCAACTGTGTCTTCCTCGCCGGGAACTACATAATCGCAGCCCTCTTTAAATACTATAGCAGGATGAAGCAGATAGCGGTCGATAGTTACACCGTCTTCTTTGTATTTAACCTCAAATTCATAATCAAGCTCAAAATAGTCCTGCCAGTTATCTAAGGTAATTTCAATAGTGCTGTCATCGGGTTTTGAAGCGATATCGCTTGTTTCTTCACTGCTTTCTGCCCCAAGGGAGCTTTCCTCACTTACAGAAGATGAGGAGCTTTCACTTATACTGCCTTCGTTTGCTTCCTGAGAAGTTTCTTCATTATTTCCGCAAGCGGTAAAAGATAAGCACATTATTAGTACTAAAATTACAGATAAAAACTTTTTCATAAATATTCCTCCTGATTTATCATTAATAAATTATACCATTTGTGCTTATTTTGTCAATTAAGTATATTTACAAACCAAGTGAATAAATTCATAAAAAGATAGGGAAGAGGAAAATGTGCAGGTGCCCCTCGGTAAAAATTTAACAAATTTGTAAATTAGACATTGTCAAAATCGCTGTTTTATGGTATTATATTTCAGGATTTGATAAAATGAGGGAAAAATGGCGAACTGAAGCTTTATCTCTCAAATATACTGCTGAAAGGAGATTATTATGGGAGTTGTAGAAGGAGTACCGATACTCGGTATTGCTATGATCGTGTTAATTCTCGGTATTTTGGCAGTAATAGCTTTTAATATCATCAGAAGATTTTTCTGATTGAGATATTATCAAATTTTAAATTTTATTGACAGTGAAAGGAGGACCTGAGTATGCCCGCTGGTATGAATCTTGGTTTCGTTGTTTTGTTTGGTATCGGTGTTGTTTTCACCTGCCTTATTGCTTTAATCGTGCTTATTAAAGTTATGGGTCTTGTAGTAAACGCATTTACAAAGAAGCCTGAAACAGCCGCTGCACCTGCCGCACCCGCTGCTGCACCTGCCGCTGCCCCCGTAAATGCTGCACCCGCTGCAGTATCCTCTGTTGATAAGCAGAAAATAATTGCTGCTATCGGTGCTGCTATAGCCGAGGATATGGGTACTGATGTTGCTCACATTAAGATCCACTCTATCAAGAAAATATAATTATTAAAAAGAGGCTTCCGTACCCATAAAAAATAATTAAAACTGAAAGTAAACCGGAAGCAATTAAGAAAGGAATTAAATTATGAGAAAGTATAACGTAAACGTAAACGGTACAATGTACGAAGTAACAGTTGAAGAAGTTGTTGGCGGCGCTGCTCCCGTAGCTGCACCTGCTGCTGCACCCGCACCCGCAGCCGCTCCTGTAGCTGCACCCGTAGCTGCTCCCGCAGGCGCAGGCGAAAAAGTTGCTGCTCCCATGCCCGGTAACATCCTCGCTGTAAACGTAACAAACGGTCAGGCTGTTAAGTCCGGCGACGTTCTCTTCGTTCTCGAAGCTATGAAGATGGAAAACGAAATTATGGCTCCCTGCGACGGTACTGTATCCGGTGTTTCCGTAGCTAAGGGCGCTACAGTTAACAGCGGCGATCTCCTCTGCGTTATTGGTTAATCAATATTAAAAAGTACGCTTCTTTCCTTAATTAAGGAAAATGATAATCAATAATTAAAAGGAGAAAAAACAATGGATGCTATAACTAACTTTTTACAGCAGACAGGTTTTGCAACGGCTGATCCCTTACAGTACGTAATGATTGCAATTTCCTGCGTGCTTTTATACCTTGCCATAGTTAAGAAGTTCGAGCCCCTCCTTCTTCTTCCTATCGCTTTCGGTATGCTTTTAACAAACCTTCCCGGCGCTAATATGTACCACCCCGAGCTTTTTGCTGACGGCCACGTACATTGGGATATGTTTGCAGACGCTAACAACACAGGTCTTATCGACTATTTATACCTCGGCGTTAAGCTTGGTATTTATCCCTCCCTTATCTTCATGGGCGTAGGCGCAATGACAGACTTCGGTTCTTTAATTGCTAACCCCAAGAGCCTTCTTTTAGGTGCTGCTGCTCAGCTTGGTATTTTTGTAACATTCGTAGGTTCCAGACTTATGGGCTTCACAGAGGCTCAGGCAGGCTCCATCGGTATCATCGGCGGTGCCGACGGCCCCACAGCTATCTACGTTACATCTATGCTCGCTCCCGAGCTTTTAGGACCTATCGCTATTGCTGCTTACAGCTACATGGCTTTGGTTCCCGTTATCCAGCCTCCCATTATGAAGGCTTTAACAACAAAGAAAGAGCGTATGATCGAAATGACACAGCTCAGAACTGTTACAAAAACAGAAAAGATCATATTCCCCATTGTTGTTACAATTTTCGTTTCCCTTATGCTTCCTTCCGCTGCTCCCCTCGTAGGCTGCTTAATGCTTGGTAACCTTATGAAGGAATCAGGCGTAGTGGACAGAATCTGCAAGACAGCTCAGAACGAGCTTATGAACATCGTTACAATCTTCCTTGGTATCTCCGTTGGTGCTACAGCTACAGCTAAGAACTTCCTTAACCCCGAAACAATCAAGATTATGGTTATGGGTGTTTGCGCCTTCGCTTTAGGTACTGCAGGCGGCGTTCTCCTTGCTAAGTTTATGAACCTCTTCTTAAAGAAGAAGATCAACCCCCTCATCGGTTCTGCAGGTGTTTCCGCAGTTCCTATGGCTGCCCGTGTATCTCAGGTTGTAGGTCAGAAGGAGAACCCCAAGAACTTCCTTCTCATGCACGCTATGGGACCCAACGTTGCAGGTGTTATCGGTTCTGCTGTTGCAGCAGGCGTATTCCTTGCACTCTTTGGTGCTTAATTTGATACACGAAAGAAAGGAAATTAATTATTATGGCTAAAAATCCCTTAAGAATTACCGATACCATTCTTCGTGACGCTCATCAGTCTCAGGCTGCTACACGTATGCGCCTTGAGGATATGCTCCCCGCTTGTGAGCTCCTCGATAATATGGGTTATTGGTCACTTGAATGCTGGGGCGGCGCTACGTTCGACTCCTGCATGCGTTTCTTAAATGAAGACCCCTGGGAGAGACTTCGCGCATTAAAGAAAGCAATGCCCAAAACTCCCCTCCAGATGCTCCTTCGCGGTCAGAACCTTTTAGGTTACCGCCACTATGCTGACGATATCGTTGCCGAGTTCTGCAAAAAGTCCATCGAAAACGGTATTTCAGTTGTTCGTATCTTCGATGCTCTTAACGACCCCAGAAATATGGAAACAGCTATGAAGTTCGTTAAAGAGTACGGCGGTCACGTTGAAGCTGCTTTCAGCTACACAACAAGCCCCGTTCACAGCGAAGATTACTTCGTAAAGCTTGCTATGAAGCTTGAGAAGATGGGCGCAGACACAATCTGTATCAAGGATATGTCTAACCTTCTTCTTCCTTACGACGCATACAGCCTCGTTAAGAAATTAAAGGCTAACGTAAGCATTCCGATTCACCTCCATACACATAACACAACAGGTACAGGCGATATGACCAACCTCATGGCTGCTCAGGCAGGCGTTGATATTATCGACTGCGCACTTTCTCCTTTGGCTAACGGTACATCTCAGCCTGCTACCGAGGCTATGGTTGCTACTTTACAGGGCACAAGCCGCGATACAGGTCTTGACCTCAATAAGCTCAGCGAAGCTGCCGCTCACTTCAGAAACATTGCTTCCAAGCTTGAAATCAACCCCAAGGTTCTTAAAGTTGATACAAACACTCTTCTTTATCAGGTACCCGGCGGTATGCTCTCCAACCTTATCTCCCAGCTCAAGCAGGCAAACGCTGAAGATAAGTACTACGACGTTTTAGCTGAAATTCCCCGTGTTCGTGAAGACTTCGGCTTCCCTCCCCTCGTAACTCCCACAAGCCAGATCGTTGGTACTCAGGCTGTATTTAACGTTCTTTCCGGCGAGAGATACAAGATAGTACCCAAGGAGTCCAAGGGTATGTTAAAGGGCGAGTACGGCGCACTTCCCGGCGCAGTTAACGAGGAAGTAAGAACAAAGTGCATCGGTAACGACGAGGTTATCACCTGCCGTCCCGCTGACCTTTTAAAGCCTGAGCTCGAAACCTTAACAGCAGAGCTTGGCGACGTAGCTAAGAAGCCCGAGGACGTTCTCTCCTACGCATTATTCCCCCAGGTTGCCAAGAAGTTCTTCGAAACAAGAGACAAGGCACCCGAGGAAGTAAAGGTTGAAGCTGCTGCAGCTGCACCTGCAGCACCCGCAAAGGTTTCAGACCCCAACGCTACTAAGTCCCTCTACATCGAGGATTTAACAGGCGGCAACTTCTGATTTAGCTAAATAAATTTTAAGGCTGACTATAAAAAGTCAGCCTTTTTGTTTTGCTTTAATTTTACCACTGCCTTTTTTTCAGAGAATTTATTGCAGCCGTTTATATTTTGTGATGCTTGAAAATTCAGATGCTATGTTATATAATAATTAAAACTATAAAAGAAAGAATAGAATGAAATGAAAAAACAGGAAAAAACCAACGTAATGCGCCTTTTAGACATCAAGGGCATTGAATATAAAACATATAATTACGTGGAAAGCGGCGTGATAAGCGGCGCGGACGTAGCCAAGGTACTGAATCAGGACCCCGACAGGGTGTTTAAAACATTGGTTACCGTAGGCGAAAGCGGGGGACACTACGTGTTTATGGTGCCCGTTTTAGAGGAGCTGGATTTGAAAAAGGCGGCAAGGGCGGTAAATGAAAAGAACATACTTATGATAAAAAGCAAGGAGCTTTTGCCTTTAACCGGGTATATTCACGGCGGCTGTTCGCCTATAGGTATGAAAAAGGAATTCCCAACGGTTATCGACGAGACCGCCGAGCTTTTCGATACCGTTTTATTCAGCGCGGGAAAAATCGGTTATCAGGTGGAGACGTCGCCCGAAAATCTTTTTAAAATGGTAAATATTAAATACGAGGATATAGTTGCCGATAAAAAATAATCTGTTCCCGTTTAAAATAGACTCTGCTTACAAAAAGCGATGCGTTGCGGCACAGTTTGACTCATAATAACAAAAGAGCAAGAAAAAGGATTTTTCCTTTACTCTTGCTCATTTTTTATTTCATTATTTCTCTTAAGGTCTGGTGCAGTTGCCCCGTCACGCCGTCAATATCGTAGGAAAGCCAAGCGGCAACCACCTTTTTTTCGGGGTAGATGTAAACGCTCTGACCGTGAATGCCGTCCATTTCAATATATTTTCCCTCTCTGTCAAGCCAGAAGCTGTAGCCGTAGGGCTGCTTGTTGTGGGCTATCGTTACTTTTGACATAGCTTCTCTCATAAATTTTTCGGAAACTATTCTTTTTCCTTCGAATTCGCCTAAATTTAAGCACATAACGCCGAATTTCAATAAATCTTCCACCCTTAAATAGAGACCGCTGCCGCCTATGCTGTAGCCTTTTGGGCACCTTGCAAAGGCGTAGCCCTGAAATTTAAGGGGAGTGAAAAGATTCTTAGTTAAGAAATCGCAAAGCTCCATACCGCTTACTTTGCTTACGATTCTTGAAGCCAAGTAAAAATGGCTGTCGCTGTAGAGGAAAAATTCCTCCGGCTCTCTTTTTAAAGGCCACTCGAGGACTATTTTAAGGAAATCGTCGGTGGGGTATTTATAGATATCGTCGCTGTCAATATCAAGAAAACCGTTTACAATGCCCGTGGTCTGGCTTAAAACGTGCCTTACTTTAACTTTTTTCCACTGCTGGTTTAAATTTTCATAGTCATTTTCGAAAATTGAGTAGACGTCGGTATCGAGAGTTAAAAGTCCGCGGTCAATTAAAATTCCCACCGCCACGGCTGTGAAATTCTTGCAGATGCTGTAAATTGCGTTACAGTCGTTGGAGGGGGCGGTCTTCACGGTTTTCATCTCGCCGTTTTCATAAACTCCTATGCCGTAAACCTGAGAGCGGAATTTGTGAGTCTCCCTTACAAGTTTATCGATAATTTTACTGTTCATAAATAAACCACCTGCTTATTTTAAATAATTTTCCACGAAGGCGTCAACGTTTTTGTAAATATGGGGCTTCATACCGATTTTTTCGTATTCCTTTAAGTAAAGGCTCAGGGCATTATCAAAGTTTTCCGCATTTTTACAGAGATTTTTCGGGTCAAAACTATCCATAAGATTTATTTTTTCTATGTCAACGCCATTTGCAATATCATCAAGCATAAACTGTAACGAGGCGGAATTTACAAAAGAAGCGTAAACGTCGCCGTTTTTTGCGGCTTCCTGCACTTTATTGCGCCAGTTTGAATACATCTCCTCGTAAGTGCCCGTGAGATTTTCCCTCGAAGGCTCTTCTTTTTTATCTTCTTTCTTTAAAAATGCCTTGGCTTCTTTAAAAATTGAAGTGAGATTTTCTTTAAGGGCAGATAAACTGCCGCTTTCAATTACTTTTAATGTAAGATTTTTTATGTCAAAGGGTAAACTGAGGGAAGTAAGCTCCTCGAAATTTCTTTTAACGCCCCTTTTAAAGTAGCGCCCGCTATAGAGCATTAAGGCTTCAAAAAGATAGCTTACAGCCGCGCCCGACGAAATAAAAGCTTCGCCCATAGAATCTGCCAAAATGCACTCGGCAAAATATTTTTCGGCTTCAAAGAAAGCTTTTGGCGCCTTTTCGAAGCGGCAATTTGAGTTCATAATATTTTTTGCTTTGTCCCTTAATTTATAAAGCTTATTTAAGTAAGCTTCATTATTTTCGTTTACATACACGATTTCGCTGTCAAGAAGCTTGCTTATATGGGGGTGCTCATACTCTGAGTCCTCATTCAGCATCGAAAAGGTGGTGCAGTAAATATCGAAGCCGATATCCTCATCCTCTAAAATAAAACCCTCGGAGAGGATTCTGCCCTTTTCGTCATTTATAAGTAAAAGCAGGTCAAGGTCGCTTTTTTCGTGGGTATCACCGGTTAAAACGGAGCCGTATACCCCGATAAGCGCCAAAGACTCAGGACATTTATCCTGAGCCTTTTTAATTATTGCGTTTATTATTTTATTCTGTGTAGCGTTCATAGTCTATAAATTTAACTTATTTAAAATAAAATCAATAACAATTAAAGATTGCGGCGGCGCTTTACTCTGCGCATTTTTTCCTTTTTCTTGTTGGCGTGCCATATAAGGGTGAAGTAAAGAATCAAAAGAACTATTACAACCGTAATAATAACCTTGAACCACGGGGAATTGATAATTTCCTTACCTGTCTCCATAGTGTGAATAACTTCGCTTCTTGATACCGATTTACTTGCGGTGAGCTCGGCGGTGGCAATAAGCTGATCCTCGTAGTAGAAGGAAACTTTACCTATTTTATCGCCTTTCTTTATGGGGGCTTCAACGCTTTCGGGAATGTCGGTTACCGCTCTTAATGCCGAAACGGAGACGTTATTGGGTAAGAGGGTGTAAATAGTCTCCCTTGCCACAAGCTGTAAATTGCTTACGTCCCAGGAATAAAGCACGTCCACGTCGCCTAAAAGGTCGCCCTCGTTGGCTATGATTTTAAGCGAGACCTGAGTGAAGCCCCAGCGGAACATATTTGCCGCGTCCTTTTTAGCGCCGTTATTTATTATGTAGCCGTACTCATCGTACATAGGAGCGCCCAAAGCAACGCAAACGTAGCTGTAACCGCTGTAGGTGGCGGATGCCGCCACGCAGAAGCCCGCTCTGTCGGAGGAGCCTGCCTTCATACCCGTGGCGTAGGTGTAGAAAGAGGCGTCGTTATCGGCGTGGGTGAGCATATTGTTGGTGGTATATACCGTTCTTTTGTAGGTACAGATATCGTTGACGGGAAGTGTGTAATAAGTTTTGCCCACTATCTCGGTGAAATAGGGGAGGGTGGAGGCGTAAAGCGCCATTTTTGCCACGTCCGCAGAGGTGGAGTAGCTGTTTACGTCGTCAAGACCCGTAGTGTCGGTAAAATACGTATCGTTACAGCCAAGCTCCTTTGCTTTCTTATTCATAAGGTCCACAAAGTAGGAGCCGGAGTCGCTTTCGGGGTAAAGCTCGTCGATATAGGTCTGCAGAGCGATAGCCGCGTCGTTACCCGTAGGTATCATAAGCATGTGGAAAAGGTCAATAAGGCTCAGTTCCTCCCCTGCAAGGTACAAAGGGGAGGTTTTTGCGTAGCTGTAGGAATTATCTATCATCTGCTGGGTGATAAATATCTTCGTATCCTCGGCGTTGGGGATATTCTCGTAAGCCACTATGTAGGTCATAATTTTCGTAAGTGAAGCTATGGGGCGCTTAACGTGGCTGTTTTCCGAATATATCGTGATGCCAGTATCCAGATTTACAAGGCTTAAAGATTCTGAGGTGTGCTCGAAATCGTACTCAAAGCCTATTTCGCTGTTGTTCGTTTCCGTAGCGAAAATATTAATGCTGAAAGCAGAAAAAAGTAAAGTAAGCGCAAGAAGCGCTGAGATTATTTTCTTCAAGATATTTTATCCTTTCTTAAGGGATTAGGTGTTTTTGTATTTATTTAAAAGTTCGCTTGCAAGGGTGGGGCCTACGCGCAAAAAGTCGGCAGGTTCCTTGAAATTAAGGGAGCGGAGTATCTCGCAGCAGTTATCGTAAACTTCCTTTTTGATGTTGTGGTACTGAGGTTTATTGTCCCCTGCAAAGAAAAGTGCAAATTCAATGCCTTCGTCGCTGAGCTTTGAAAAATATGCTTTGATATTATCGCTGCCGAAGGATTTTTTCAGGATTTCCAAAAGGGAATTTTTAACCATTTCAACGGCTACGTCGTCAAGGGAGCTGTCGAATATAAGTATTTTTTCCTTAAGCTCTGCTAAATCCTTAACTCTTCTCTTGATCACGTTCTTTAAAGAGGCGGGGGCTTCCACCTTACTGCCCTGTGAGCCCGTGCGGTAGAGACCTACCATAAAGCCTTTTTTAGGGTCGTGGTAAATTGTGGGGTACATAAGCTGGCTTTTGTAGCCGCAGTTTTCGCACTCAAAGTCGAAAAAAGTCTCTTTAAGGATTTTTTCCTTAAGCTCGGGGTTTTCCAAAGCGTTTACTGCAGATATAACAGTAAGTTTTTTTGTGCTGCCGCAGTTGGGGCAGGCTACGTCCTTATTAATAAAAGTAGACATAATTTTCCTTCCGAATATTTTTGTAATTTGAATTGTTTTTAAAATTAATTATATTATGGTTCCGCCGCCTATAACCGTGTCGCCGATATAGAATACTGCCGCCTGACCCGGGGTGACGGATTTCTGCTTTTCGCTGAATGTTAATTTATAAACGCCGTTTTCTTTTGTAAGCTTTGCTTTGGAGGGCTTTGCCTGATAGCGGATTTTCGCTTCTACCTGAAGCTCACTTTCAATTTCGTCTACGGCTATTAAATTTACGTCCCTTAAATACACCGTGTCGCTCATAAGTCCTTCAAGGCGGGAGAGCATTACGGCATTATTTTCGGCGTCTATTTTCTTAACGTACATCGGCTCGCCGAAGGTGATGCCAAGACCCTTGCGCTGACCGATGGTATAGCGGTAAATGCCCGTGTGCTGACCTAAAATTTTGCCCTCGGCGTTTATGAAGTTGCCCCTTTCAGGTAACTTGCCGCCGTAATTTTCAAGAAAACTTATATAATCGTTATTTTTTATGAAGCATATCTCCTGGCTGTCGGGCTTATTGGCAACGGGGAGATTGTAGCTTGCTACCAGCGCCCTTGCTTCATCCTTACTCATATTCCATAAAGGGAAAACGGAGTGGGAGAGCTGGCGCTCATTAAGGCCGTATAAAAAATAACTCTGGTCCTTATTGGTGGGGGCTTTTTTTAATAGAGTTCTGCCGTCCTCGCCCTTGCTGAGAACTGCGTAGTGACCAGTTGCAATCATATCACAGCCGTTTTTAAGGGCAAAATCCAGCATTGCGCCGAATTTTAAATTGATGTTGCACTGCACGCAGGGGTTGGGAGTTCTGCCGGATAAATAGGATTTTATAAAATCATCTATTACCTTTTCTTCAAAAAGCTCGGAAAAGTCGGGGGCAAGGTGGGGGATAGAGAGGGCGTCGCATACTTTTTTCGCGTCCTGTGCATCCTTATACAGATTCAGCTTTTCGCTCTCGCTTAAAAATTTTGCGGGCTTTAAAATCATGGTAACACCCACTACGTCAAAGCCGCTTTCTTTAAGCTTAATGGCGGCGGCAGAGCTATCAACTCCGCCGCTCATACCAAGCATAACTTTTGTTTTTTTGTTTTCCATATTATTCAAAGCTGAGATTTTTCTCATCCTGAGATTCAAAATCGGGAGTTTCAGTTTCTTTGTGCTGTTCAACGGATTCATCAACTATGTGGTCGCCGGGAACGTAATTTGTTCCGTTTTCCTCATCCTCTGCGTACGTGTAGGGGGAGAAGGAGAGCTCCTCTTCAAAAGAAGCAGAGGTTTCTTCTTTATTATTGGATTCTACCGTTTTTTCTTCGCCGTCGCTGAGAAGTGCCTCTAACTTTTCGGCGTATTTTTCAATTTTCTCTCTTGCTTCGTCAAGCTGAGCGCAGTAGGGCTCAGTAACAAGGTCATCTTTACTGCGCAGATTATGATAATAATATTTACCCAGCGCTATGTATGCTCTCTCGCAGATTTTCTCCTCGTTTTTGATATTGGTGCGAAGGCGTACCGTTGCGGCTGTCTTTTTGCTTTTATCGGAAAGTGTCTTTTTGGCGCTTCCTACAAATTCAGTGAGGTTTTTAAAGATGTCCATTTTAGTCATTCCTTTTTAAAGCATTATATATGGATTTTAATAATTTCCTACAATAATTATATACCAAAACTTTATAAATTTCTATAAAAAGATGAAAAAATTTTATGTAAATTCAAAGAAAAATATTTCCAAAATAAATTTATAAAACCCCTTGCCAAACGAACATAAGTTCGCTACAATATAATATATACGAACAGATGTTCGAATATAAATTTGCCGTAAGCACATAGCTTTAAAGTTAAGGTAATCCACTCTGCCTTGCTTGTTTCGGCACAAAACGAATACGTTTATTTTAATTAATGAGGAATGATACTGATATGAAGACGAATTATGAATTAGGAATGGAATATTTAAAGAAAGCAGAAAAAGTAAAGGAGAAAATAGATTATCTTACAAAAGAGCTTGAAAAAAAGGCGAATTTAAAAGGCGCCTGCGACAGAGTAGAGGCAAACCACCGCATAAGGGTGCTTTACGAGATGTATATCGATTTGAAATCCGTGGGAAATAAGCTTACGGGAGGGAATAAAAATGTTCGACCTTAAAAAGTTCCTGCCCGAAACCAAGGAAAATTACGAGGGGGAAAATATCGATAAATTAAAAAGGCTCATTATAAAAATAATTAACGAGGAGCTTACAAAAAAGCAAAAGGAATATTTTTACCTCTATGTTATGGAAAATAGAAAAATTACCGAAATAGCAGTGATGAAAGGGGTGAGCAAATCTGCCGTAAGCAATAATCTCAGGCGCTCAAGGGAGAAGATAAGGAAAATCGTTGGGTACACCTTGTGACGTGTTTTGTGTATGAAATAAAAGGACAGAATTTATATCTGCACTTTTTGCAATCAATTTGGAGACGGTTGCTCCCACCACTCCTACCTCGGCTCCCTTGCAAAAATTCTCATACTTGCGTATTCGAATTTCGGGAGCTGTCGAGCAAACTTGTTTGTGAGACTGAGGGGTTATTATGAAAAAATTATTCTAATCTTTTCAACCCCTCCGTCACAGCATTGCCGTGACACCTCCCCTTACAGGGGAGGCGAGGTCATACGAGGGTGAAGGGATATGAATAAATCCTGTCTCTTACGTTTCCCCAAAAACTTCACAAACAATAAAAAACCGACAGACTTAAAAAAATCTGTCGGTGATTTTTTATGCCTTTTTAAGGTTTTGGGTGGGCACGAAAACTTCCTCGCTTATACTTATTTTTGCGTAATATTCGTCCGCTGCGGTCACATTTACTTTCTTGCCTTCTTTGATTTTCAGAATGGTTTCGCTTTTATTATCGCCTTTTTCTTTTCCTTCGATAAATTCGCTTTCATTTTCGGCTGTTAAAATATATTCGCCGGGGGATAAATCCTCGTATTTTTCCGTGTAATTCATGGAGATATAGCCGCCCGTTAAAAGCTTTCCCCAGCCGTTTGAGGCACTTATTACTTTTACTACGCTGCCGTCTGAGAGAGCGCCCGTAATATTATATTCCGTGCCGGGACCCTTTCTTATATTAAGGCCGCCTTTTGCCTTTATTCTTACCCTGAAGCTTTGTTTTTCGTACATATTTTTGATTATTTCGGGGTAATTTTTATAGGCGACGTTTAAATCGAAATCCCCGTTTAAGCCATTTATTTTGCCTTTACTTGTATACTGCCACATTCCGTGGGCTTCTTCCATTTCGTCCTTCTCGTTCCACTGAGCCAGCCACTTATCGTAGGGAGCGATCTTTTCCTTTACAAAACGGGTATTGAACCAGGAAAGATTTGCGTAAATACCGACGTAGTGGCCATTTTTTTCAATCTCCTCACAGAAAAGGGCGCAGATATCGCTGAGAAGATTTTTATCTGTGGGCATAATTTTATCCTCCACATCGTACCAGACGCCGCAAAGGGGAGTTTTATCCTTTATAAGCCTTAAAACGTGCTTGGCTTCGCTTAAAGCCTTCGCCTTGGTATCCGCATAGGAATAGAGGTAAACGCCGTAGGGGATACCCAGCTTTTCGCATTCCTTTGCGTTTCTTTCAAAGTATTCATCGTCCTGATTAAGGTAATCGGAGCCAAAGCCGCATCTTAAAATTACGAAATCAAGGTTTTCTTTTATTACTTCAAAATCGAGAGCACCGTTAAATTCCGAAATATCGGCGCCCTTTAATATAGCTTTATTCATTTTCGTTTTCTCCTTTCAGATTCTGAGATTCACCGTTTTCTTCAATTTTGTTTTTTGCCGCAAGTATTGCCTTTTCCATAAATTTCGGTATGGGTACGCCTATTTTAATAAGGTTTTCCAGAATACTTATAAGCTCGTTGATAATAAGCCACACCGAAACGAGGGTGCAGAAAAAGTAGGGCTCGTAGTGTATGCCCAAATTCAGGCTGAGGCAGGCGTAATAAATAATAAAATCAAATATTATGGCTGATGCCACGATAAAAAGGTAG
This sequence comes from Oscillospiraceae bacterium, assembly GCA_015065615.1. Taxonomy (GTDB): domain Bacteria; phylum Bacillota; class Clostridia; order Oscillospirales; family Acutalibacteraceae; genus SIG603. The sequence continues at coordinate 87,712 of SVPY01000004.1, forward strand.
CAGAGCTTTTTGATAATGCCTATGATTCCGATTCGGGAGGAAAGCTCCTTTTTGACGTAAGCCGAGAGTATGCCCGAAATATAGTCAAGAAGCATTACCGCAAAGAGGACTGCTATGGGGATAAGCATCTTTTCAAAATAGGCGGTAACCGATGCCGCCAGAGTTCCTAAAGTTATTTTTACAATATTAATTTTCATAAATAATTTCCTTTCATTAAAAAACTAAGGCAGTGTATCCCACTGCCTCTGTTTTCTAACCTAACGATTTTTCTCTGTTTGTCAATAGAAAAACGGAAAATTTTACAAAATTAATAATTAATTAAAAATTTGCTTTTTTTAAAGATATATGGTATTATTACCACATAACATTTTATGATTTTTCGGGAATTTTGTTTAAAAATTTTAAATTTCCGAATGTTTTTAAGGAGAGTTTTTACGAGGGTAAAAACGTTAAACAAATTATGAAAAATTCTCTTATGAAAAAAATTCTTGTTTTTGCTTTGGCAGCGCTTTTAATACTCGGTACTGCCGCCTGCGGAAGTGAGGCAGAAACCGAGAGCAAGGAAGAATCAACAAGCGTTTCCGAAGCTTTGCTTGATGATAACAGCAAAACAGAGAGCGTTTCTCAGATTGAGAGCGAAAGCGAAAGTGAACCCGAGAGCGAAAGCGAGCCCGAAAGCGCGGTTTCTGAGCCCGAAGAGACTTTGAATCTTGTTGTTGCAAACGAGAAGACAAATCTTTTAACAGGTGAGGATACTTTAACGGAAGGCGCAGTAAATAAGCGCCCCATAGCTTTATCCGTAAATAATATCAAGGATTGCTGGCCTCAGTACGGCATAAGCGACGCGGATATTATCTTCGAAATTCCCGTTGAATATAATATCACCCGTCTTATGGCACTTTACGGCGATTTCACTCAGGTTAAAAATGTCTGCTCCATAAGAAGTATGCGTTACTATTACCCCATTTTGGCTGAGGGCTTTGACGCGCAGTATATCCACTGCGGCGCCGATGGCGTTCACGCAGCTCCCATGATAAAGGAACTTGGCATTAAAACCTACGATGCAGGCAGCGACCCGCTGGGTGTATTTGCAAGAGATCAGGACAGAATAAACAGCGGCTACGCCTACGAGCATACACTCTATTTCAAGGGTGAAAAGTACGCCGAAAAGGCAGAGGCAAGCTCAAGCTGGAGAACTGATTTAGACGAAGACCACATCGGTAAGCTTGCGTTCAAATTCAGCGCCGACACGGTTGTTCCCGAAGGAAAAGAAGCTTATGAGCTTTCCGTTAACTTCGGCAGCGGCTACATAAGCGACTTCCACTACAACGAGGAAGAGAACGTTTACTATAAGGATCACAACGGCACCAAGCACATGGATATCGGCTCAGGCTTACAGCTTAGCTTCGATAATCTCTTCTTCCTTGAAACAGATATACATATATTTGCAGGCGACACTGCAGGCAGAAAAGAAATTGACATCTATGCCGATAACTATAAGGGCTACTACGTAACAAACGGTCAGATAACGGAGATAACATGGACCAAAGAGACTTACGATTCTCCTCTTATTTTCAGAACTCTTGACGGCGAGGAGCTTGTTATCAACACGGGTAAAACCTACATAGCCGTTTGCACAGCCGACGCGCTTACCGTAGAATGATTAAAAATTAAAATAAAATCATAAAAGGGCAGAATTATTTCTGCCTTTTTTCTTGTTTAATAAGAGATTTATAAATAAGTAGCCTGCCCCCGAAACCGCTGTTGTAAAAATAAGGCTTAAAAGCAGATTATCTTTAAAAGGCAAAATGGAACTAAGCGCAGAAGAAAACCGTACGGATAAAAAGGACGAGGGGAGCAAAATTAAAAGTGGGAAAAAATTATTTATGCCTATTTCGGTCACTTTAATAAGCTTATTCAAACTCAGCGCCGCATTAAAAACAGTGGAAAACCAAATTATGCTGATATAGGCATTCATTCCGAATTTCCCCATAAAAAGGTAAATCAGCGCCACCCTCAAAAAAGCGTCCAGCATATTGAATTTCATTGAGTCAAACTGTTTATCCATACCCTTTAAAAGGTTATCCACCACTATGTCAAGGTACATAAGGGGCACCAGAGGGGCAAGAAGCCTTATAAAAGCACCTGCCTCGGCGTTATTGTAGATAAGCAGGCTGAATTCCTCGGAGCATATATAAAAAAGGGACAAAAAGAAAAAGCTGAAGCTTAAAGCGCTGTAAAGTGCCTTTTCGGTAAGAAAGCTTAAGTGTTTTTTCCTGTTTGTTTCTCTGTCGAAGGAAATTTTCGGTATAAGCAAAAAAGCAAAGGAAGAAAGGAAAGAGGAGGGAAAGTAAACTATGGGCACCGCCATTCCCTGCAGTATGCCGTAGGAGGAGAGGGCGGCGTTTCTTTTTAAGCCAAGCTCTGTAAGCTTTATGGGGATAAGAAGGTTTTCCAAAGTACCAAGTAAACTTCTTGCGGCGCTGCTTAAAGTGCAGGGCAGAGCTATATGCACTAAGCCGTTTCTTACGTAGTTTTCGGGGAGTTTAGTTTTAGTTTTATTTTTAAATTTCTTTAAGCTTTTTCTGTATGAAATATAATTATAAATAAACGATACCGTTTCACCCAATGAAGAAGCCGCCATAGCCGCTGTACAGCCTGAAATTATTGAATTAAGGGAAAATATGTTAAAAAATATTACGCACAGAAGTATAGTTAAAATCTGCTCCAAGGTGTCGGCAATTCCCGTTACCGTGCCCTTATCAAGGGCAAGAAAGTAGCCCTTGAAGCTTGTGCACATAGCCATAAAGGGTAGCCCCAGACTTAAAATTTTAAGGCAGGGGGAGAGATTTATATCCTTTAAAAAGTAAAGGGCAAGAAAATCGGAGAAAATAAAAAGGATAAGGGAAATAAAAATACTTAACAGAAATGAAAACAAAAGGCAGCGCTTAATCACAATTTTTACGCTGCCCCCGTTTTTTTCGGCTATTACTTTAGAAACAAGCCTCGTTACAGCCAAGCTTACCCCCGAAGTGGAAAGGGTAACCGAGAGGGTAAACACGGAGAAAATAAGCTGATATACGCCTAAGCCCTCACTGCCCATTTTACCGCTTAAAAAGGAGCGGTAAAAAATATTCGTAAGCCTTAAAAAGACCGAGACCAAGGTCAAAACCGCGCCCTGCTTTAAAAAGAGACTTTTATTGTAATTATATTTATAATTATCCATTTAATTTAACCTCTTGTAAATAGTCTTCAAATTTGATAAAATACTCTGTAGTAAATTGTTTAGGAGAATTAAAATGACAGAGAATAACGAATATATTATCAGCGACGAGATAACAGCGGATTGGACCGAGGTTGCCATTACGGTTAACGCCGAGGATATTGAAATTGCAGGCAATATTGCCCAGATGGTAGTACCCTACGGTATTTATATTGAGGATTACTCAAATTTAGAAGAGGAAGCAATGGAAATTGCTCACATAGATTTAATAGATGAGGATTTACTTGCTAAGGATAGAACCAAGGGAATTATCCACATATATATAAATCCCGAGGAAAATCCCTTGGAAGCTGTAGGCTTTTTAAGGGAGAGATTTACAGCGGAAAATATCTGGAGCGAAATCGAAACCTACGGCTGCGCTCAGGAGGACTGGATTAATAACTGGAAAAAGTACTTCAAGCCCATTAAAGTCGGCGAGAAGATTTTGATTCACCCCATCTGGATTGAAGATTACGACCCCGAGGGCAGAGTGGTTCTGGATATCGAGCCGGGTCTTGCCTTCGGTACAGGCACACACGAGACTACGCGCCTTTGTATGCAGCTTATTGAGAAATATTTAAAAGAGGGCGACACAATGCTGGATATGGGCTGCGGCAGCGGTATCTTGTCCGTTGCAGGTCTTCTTTTAGGCGCTTCAAGTGCAGTTGGTGTGGATATAGATGCTTTAGCGGTTAAAACAGCTATCGAAAACACAAAGCTCAATAAGGTTTCAGAAAGATTTACAGGTATATGCGGCAATTTAACCGAGAAGGTAAGCGGTAAATTTAATCTTGTTGCCGCCAACATCGTTGCCGATATAGTTATCCTCCTTTCAAAGGACGCCCCCCTCTTTATGAATGAGGATAGCACCTACATCATAAGCGGTATTATCGATAACCGCGAGGAAGACGTGCTTAATAATATCACCGATAAATTCCAGGTTATCGAGCGCCTTGAAGAAAAAGGCTGGGTAGCTATGGCTTTAAAGCTTAGAAAATAATTAAAAAAATATGGGAGACGAATTTAAACTCGTCTCCCTTTATATTTAGGTAAATTTAATGATGAACGATGAATGATGCATAATAAAAAATTAATGGTCTGCGACGGCAATATAAATTTAATTTGAAACCGCAACGTAGGGACAGCATTTACTGCTGTCAGTTTGGCATAAGCCAAAGAATATAATAAAGTTTATTATATAAATCGTGACTTTGTCACGACGGATAGGTGTTAAAATTTGCAAGCAAGCGTGCGTGTTGTCCCTACGGTAGTGGAAGATTTAAAATATCATCGTAGGGGGCATTCACGAATACCCCTACGATTTTAGGTGAGGTTTGATGTCAACCCCTCCGTCATTTTCTTCGAAAATGCCACCTCCCCTGCAGCGGTGTGAGAATTGAAACTGTATTTTATATCTTAAAGTAAATAATCCGAATGGATATTTTTTCTGTAGGAAGCAGGGGTGAAGCCTGTTTCCTTTTTAAATACCTTTCAAAGAAAAGGACGCCCACGGCACCTCCTACTTTAAATATTTACCCGTAAAAGATTACCCTATGTTCCTTGTATTCGGTGATATTGATGTGGTATAATCAAGATATCAAATTATCGGAGGCGGATTTATGAAAATTATAAAGGGTCTTAAAAGCGGCGCTTTACTGCAAAGGGACGAAAAGGGTTTATGCGTCTGCTTTTTTGAAGCGGAATTTAAAGGCGAAGTAAAAGCTTCAATAGGCGATATAGAAAATTTAGGGGGAAATTTATTTAAGCTCAGCGGCATCAAGACGGGCGGCCCCTACGAAATAGTAATATCCGACGAAGCAGACGAAATAAAACTTACTGATATCTGCGTGGGCGATTTGTGGATTTTAGCAGGCCAATCCAATATGGAGGGGGCAGGCAGATTAAGATCGAATCTTGCAGAGCTTGAAATTAATACCGACAGCGAAGTAAGAGCCTATTATATGTCGGAAACCTGGGCGCCTGCCAAGCCTCAGCTGCACCAAATTTGGGAAATTAAAGAAGATTATATAAGAATTCCTTACCGTGAGTACCGCAAAGGTACAAAGTGGGGAACGGAGTACCCCGAAAATCACCGCGACGGCGTAGGCCCCGGCTACTTCTTTATTAAAAGTATGAAGGAGAAAACAAAGGTGCCTCAGGGTGCAATTCCCTGCGCCGTGGGAGGCTCCTGCCTGAAAAACTGGGAGACGGATAGGGATAACGCCCTTTACGCCATGATGAAAAGGCGCGTAGCCGAGTGCGGCAACGTAGTTAAGGGTGTTTTCTGGCATCAGGGCGAATCTCAGTGCAACGAGGGCGACGCAAAAACCTTTACAGAGGATATGAAAAATCTTGTAAATGCTTTCCGCCGTGATTTCGGTAACGAAAATCTCCCCTTCGTGCAGGCTCAGCTTCATAAGTTTACTTTGGCTGAAGGCGACTGTGCATATTGCTGGTCCGTGATAAGGGATAAGCAGAGAACTCTTTATAAGGAAATCAGTAATCTTCTTACCGTAAACACCTGCGACTTGGAGCTTGACGATATGATTCATCTCTCAGGTGCATCCCACGAAATTTTAGGCGAGAGAGCCGCAAACGCCATGCTTAAAATTTTAAACGGGGACACAGACCAGATAGATATTGAATCTATAGAGCTTACTAATGACGAATTCGTGCCCTTCTTAAGTAACATAGTGGTTAAATTCAAGAATTTAAATGGCGATTTAAAGTCAAGCGGAATTCCTTACGGCTTCTATATCTCCAAGGACGAAAAGGGTCTTGAGGAAGTAAAGAGAATTATCCACTTAAAGCTTGAGGGCGACAAAGTGTATATCAAAAACGAAATCGAGCCCGAGGAGATAGGGGATCTATATTTAAGCTACGCTTACGGCTGCTCCTACTATGCAAATATCACAGATAGCGAGAATAACGCAATTCCCGCCTTCGGCCCTGTAAAAATTAAGGATTTAATGAAATCAAACTAAAATTAAATTCAGAACAATATAAAAAACGGATGCGGGAATTTCTCACATCCGTTCAGTTTTCGGTTAAAGCTTTTTATATACCGTAAGCCGCATTGTTATATAGCAGGCAAGTCCGCCTATTACGTTGGAAACAGGTTCAGCTAAAAATACTCCGTTAACCCCGAAGCCCAAATGGGGCAGTAAAAAGGTAAGGGGCACCACTATAATGGCTTTTCGAAGTAAGGAGAAAAATATAGCGTGCTTGGCATCTCCCAATGCCTGAAAGGTGCTCTGGCCTGCAAACTGCAGAGCCATAAATACGAAACCGAAAAAGTAAATTATTAAGGATTCTGTACCGAGAGAAGCTAAATTCGGGTCGTCGGAAAATACATCGAACCAGAATTTCGGGAAGGCAACAATAATTATCCACGCAAAAAGAGTGTAAACGAAGCCTACTATAGTGTTGAATTTAATGCCGTCCTTCACACGCTCATTCATTTTTGCGCCGTAATTATAGCTTACAACGGGCTGAGAGCCGCTTACTATGCCGTTAACGGGCAGCATACATATCTCTCTTACGGAGTTTAATACCGTCATAATGGCTACGTAGGTGTCGCCCAAAGCCAAGCCGCCCTGAGCCTGCAAGGTGGAGTTGCAGGCAATCTGCACAAGGCAGTTGGTACCCTGCATTATAAAGTTGGAAGTGCCTAATTTGAATATTTTTTTGATTATATTAAAATCGAAATTTAACTTTCTGATATTTATTTTTATGGGAGCTTTTTTGCCCGAGAGGAATTTAAGCACCCATAAAGCGGAAAGAATCTGACTTATTACCGTTGCTAAAGCCGCGCCTGAAACTCCCATACCGAGGCAGAGAATAAATAGGGCGTCCAAAATTATATTTGCAACCGCGCCTAAAACGGTGGTTACCATACCGAATTTCGGGTAGCCCTGAGCGTTTATGTAGCCGTTAAGACCCGTGGTCATCATGGAAAAGGGTGTGCCTATGAGGTATATCATCAAATATTCCTCGGCAAATACTATGGAGTCGGGGCTGGCGCCGGATAAATAAAGTATAGGCGTTTTTAAAATATAGCAGAAAGCCATTAAAATGCCCGAGCTTAAAATCAAAAGGGAAAAGGAGTTACTCAGTATCTTTTCGGCTTCTTTATCGTCCCCTCTGCCCCTGGCAATACTGAATAAGGGTACGCCGCCGTTACCGAAAAGGGCGGTGAAAGCCATAATAAGGGTGATTATGGGAAAGCAAAGTCCCACACCCGTTAAAGCAAGGCTGTTTTCCTCGCCCATGTGACCTAAGTAGATTCTGTCCACCACGTTGTATAAAAGGTGTACCAGCTGGGCGATGGTAAGGGGAAGAGCCTGAGCTATTATACATTTCCATACGGGACCTTTTAAAAAGTCGGATTTTTTATTTTCTTTCAAATAAATCGCCTCTTTTAATAAATCGTTTAAATCATTTCCGGATTCAGTATACCGCAAAACAAAGATTTGTGCAATAAATATTTGCGGCGAGGGAGAAATACCCACTGTAGGGACAACCATCGGTTGTCCGTTTAGATTTACCCTAATCTGACGGACCGCCAATGGCGGCCCCTACAATCCAATACAATATCACGCAATCGAAATATCGCCAATGTCGGCAAATTTGTAAAAAATATCAGCGTAAATTCTGCGAAATTTCGTACGCCCCTACAAGCGCAATATTTAAAAACGTAGGGACACAAGATTTCTTGCGAAATCAAGCCGTCACAACGTAGGGACAGCATTTACTGCTGTCCGAACGCGTAAGCGTTTATTATTTAATTACCCGACGGCAAAAGGACAGGTGTTGATCCTGTCACCTCATACCTCATAACCTCGGCTCCCCTGTAAAAATTCTCATCCTTTCGTATTCGAATTTCGGGAGCTGTCAAGTGACGGAGTCATCTTGACTGAGGGGTTATTATAAACAAAATCATTAATCCGGCGGACGCGCAATGCGCGCATATTTCTTACGAAAAGGCGTCGTAATTTCTTGCGAAATTTCGTACGCCCCTACAAGGTTGAGGGTAAATAAAAAAGGACAGGTGTAAAACCTGTCCCTACGTATTTGTTATAAAATTTAATCTTCCTCTTCTTCTTTTACCTTTTCGAAAAGGACCTTTACTATAATTTCCTCAGCCTTCTGGCCTTCGGCTTTGGTAACGGTAACCGAAAGGTTATCGAACTCGAAGGAGTCGCCCTCATCGGGGATCTTATCTATATGCTGAATTACCCAGCCGTTAATGGTGGAAGCCTCAGTTTCGTCCTCAATATCGAAGTAATCGAAAAGCTCGTCAAGGTCAAGTTTGGTGGGAATAAGGAAACGGTTATCGCCCAGCTCCTTTACGCCGTCCTCGATTTCGTCGTGCTCATCCCAGATTTCGCCGACAATTTCTTCAATAATATCTTCTAAAGTTACAATGCCCTCAGTACCGCCGAATTCATCAACGATAACCGCGATATGCTGCTTGTTTTTCTGGAGCTTTCTTAATAATTCCGAAAGCTTTATTGAAGGAGGAATAAACTCGGCGGGCTTCATTATCTCCGTGAAATTGAGATTTGTGCCCATTACGTAATTATGGAAGTCCTTCTCGTTTATTACGCCTATGATACTGTCAATGGTATCGTCGTAAACGGGAAGACGTGAGAAGCCTGTCTCTTTGAAGATTTCGGCTACTTCTTCGGTGGTGCTTTCTTTTTCAACTGCGTAAACGTCGATTCTGGGGGTCATAATATCGATGGCCTCCAAATCATTGAAGTCGATAACGTTCTTGATAAGCTCGCTTTCGTGCTCGTCAATACCGCCCTCCTGCTCGGCTTCATCAACCATTGTTAAAATCTCGTCGTCGGTAACTGCCGCCTGCTCACTTTTAACGCCCAAAAGCTTTTTGATACCTGCCTTTAAACCGATGAAAAGGAAGTTGATGGGCTTGAGCACCACCATAAGCACACGCATAATGGGGGCTACGGCAATTGCGAAATTTTCGGGATTTTCCTTGGCAAGGCTCTTGGGTGTAATCTCACCGAATATAAGCACCGCAAGGGTCATAACAACGGTGGAGATAGTGGCGCCCATATCTTTAAAAAGACTTACAAAAAGCAGAGTAGCCAAAGTGGTGGATGCGATGTTAACGATATTGTTGCCGATTAAGATTGATGAGATAAGCTCATCGTAATTTTCTGAGAGCTTGTAAGCAAGCTTTGCGCGTTTTTTCTCCTGGGCTATGTTTTTGAGCCTTACCTTGTTAAGGGAGGAGAAAGCGGTCTCGGTTGCAGAGAAAAATGCTGAAAGACCGATCAGAATAATGATCACGATAATAAGCGTGATACTGTGACTGTCCATAAAAGGGTATATCACCTCGTAAATATAATATTTTGCTTATGATACCATAAATCATTTAAAAAAGCAAGGGTAAACCGAGATTTCACCCGATTGACAAAGCCCTTGCTTTTTGCTATATTTATCTTGTTTATTACTTTTATTAAGGATTATATTATGGAAAGAAAAATATATAAATTCGACGCAATTACATCCACCAACGAATTCTGTAAGGATAACGCAAAAGCGGGCGCACCCGAAGGTATGATAGCCGTGGCGGATATGCAGACTATGGGCAGAGGCAGAATGGGCAGAGTTTTCGAATCCCCAAGAGGTACGGGGCTTTATTTATCCATGGTGTTAAGACCCAAATTCGGTAAAGAATTTATACCCTATATAACTACCGCGGCGGCTGTGGCGGCAGCACGCACCATTGAAAAAGTGAGCCCCCGCAAAGCCTTTATCAAATGGGTGAACGATATTTACGTGGATAACAAAAAGGCGGCGGGCATACTTGCCGAAAGCTCCTTTAGTGATACGGACGAAAATTTAAACTTCGTGATTCTCGGTATAGGCGTAAATATTCTGCCTCCCAAAAACGGCTTCAGCGATAATATTAAGGATATAGCAGGCAGTATTTTCAAAAAAATCGCCCCCTCTGATATAAAGGATAAGCTTACGGCGGCATTTTTAAATGAATTTGAGAAAATTTACGAGGCGCTTCCCGATATAAGCTTTATTAAGGAGTATAGAGAAAGAAGCTTTTTAATAGGTAAGGAGATTACCTTTATTAAAAACGAAGCTGAAATTTGTGCTACCGTGCTGGATGTGGACGAAAAGGGCGCTTTGGTGGTAAAAAACACCGAGGGCGAGACTGTTACCCTTACAACGGGAGAAGTAAACATTAAAAAGGACGAAAAATTTTTCAAGGCAATAAATGAATAACAGAGTAAAAAGTTTAATTGAGTGCGGTATTTTTGCCGCCCTCATTTCTGTATTAAGTTTAATATCCATTCCCTTGCCCTTTGCGGTGCCCCTTACTTTACAAAGCTTCATAATTCCCCTTGCGGGATTTTACTTAGGCTATAAAAAAGGCTTAATAAGCTTTCTTGTGTATCTTTTCATAGGTATTCTGGGAATTCCCGTGTTTTCATCGCTTCAGGGGGGATTTTACGTTATTTTAGGTCCCACCGGCGGATTTTTACTGGGTTTTATTCCCTACGTGATTTTGGCGGGTATCGGAAGTAAACAGATAAATAAAACAAAAATAAAAAGCTTTTTCTTTGGGCTTTCGGGGCTTATTTTATGCCATATTTTCGGCATAGCTCAGTACGCTTTATATAGCTGTCAGAATTTTTTAAGCGCCTTTATAACCTGCTCTCTGCCTTTTATTTTAAAGGATATTGTATTTTTATTTTCGGCGCTTGTAATTTCAGCGAAAATAAAAAAGCGGCTTATATAAATTTTTCTTTTCAAAAAGGAAAAACAGGTGTATAATTAAAAATGACTAAGTATATTTAAAAGAAGGCGGTGTTTTTATGGACGTAAGGCTCAACGATATTTTACTTATGAAAAAGCCCCATCCCTGCGGCTGCAAGGAGTTTCTGGTGCTTCGAGTAGGTATGGATTTTAAAATAAAGTGCCAAAGCTGCGGCCATGAAATTATGCTACCCAGAATAAAATGCGAAAAGAATATCAAAAAAATCATAAGAGAAGAAAATAAAGAACAAGGCCAAAATTAAATATGTTTGAAAATTTAGTAACTTTTGAAAATAGATTTGAAGAGCTTTCCATGAAGCTTTACGACCCCAGCGTGGTAACAAACGCCGAGCTTTACCGTAAGCTTATGAAGGAGCAAAGCGAAATAGAGCCCATTGTCATAAAGTATCGCGAATACAAAAAGGCGGAAAATATGATAGAGGAGGCAGAGCTTCTTTTAGAGGAGAGCGACAGGGAATTAAGAGCCCTTGCCTTGGAGGAGCTTTCAAACGGAAGGGCGATTTTGGAGAAAACAAGCGAGGAATTAAAAATTCTCCTTCTTCCCAAAGACCCCAACGACGATAAGAGCGTTATCGTGGAGATAAGAGCAGGTACGGGCGGCGAGGAGGCGGCGCTTTTTGCCGCGGCTCTTTATAGAATGTACACCCTTTACGCCGAGAGCAAGCACTGGCAGACCGAAATAGTAAACGTAAACGAAACTGAGCTGGGCGGATTTAAGGAAATAAGCTTTACCGTGGACGGCCACGGCGCATATTCAAAATTAAAGTACGAAAGCGGCGTTCACAGAGTTCAAAGAGTTCCCGAAACCGAAACTCAGGGCAGAATTCACACGTCGGCGGCTACCGTGGCGGTTTTACCCGAGGCGGACGAAGTGGAATTCGAGCTCGATATGAAGGATCTGCAGATTGATACTTTCCGCAGTAGCGGCGCAGGCGGTCAGAAAGTTAATAAAACTTCCTCCGCTATAAGAGTTACCCACCTGCCTACGGGCACCGTGGTTGAGTGTCAGGACGAAAGAAGTCAGCTTAAAAATAAGGAGAGAGCTTTGAAGGTTCTCCGTTCAAGGCTTTTAAACGCCAAAATCGAGGCGCAGAATGCTGAAATTTCCGCCGAGAGAAAGAGTCAGGTCGGCTCGGGCGACAGAAGCGAGAGAATAAGAACCTATAATTACCCCCAGATTCGCTGTACCGACCACAGAATAGGTCTTACCCTCTATAAACTCGAGGATATTTTAAACGGCGATTTAAACGAAATTATCGATTCTTTAATTGCTTTCGACCGCGCCGAAAAGCTGAAACAGAGTATGGAGAATTAATTATTTAAAATGATCACAAGAATATTAAACCCCGAAAGGGAAGAGGATATAAACTACGCAGGTGAACTTTTAAGGAACGGAAAGCTCTGCGCAATTCCCACCGAAACCGTATACGGTCTTGCCGCTAACGCATTGGACGGTAAAGCGGTAAAGGAAATATTTGAAGTTAAAGGCAGACCCTCCGATAATCCCCTTATAGTTCACATCAGCGATATAAGCGAATTAAAATGCCTTGTAAAGGAAGTTCCCGAAAAGGCAAAAAAGCTTATGGAGGCTTTCTGGCCGGGTCCCCTTACCATTATTTTACCCAAAACGGACTTGGTGCCCTATGCAACCACGGGTAATTTAGATACCGTTGCGGTAAGATTTCCCGAAAACGAAATAGCAAGGGCGGTAATCAAGGCGGCAGGCGTGCCTCTTGCGGCGCCCTCGGCTAATATCTCAGGCGAGCCCAGCCCCACAGAATTTAAATACGTGTATGAGGATTTAGAGGGCAGAGTCCCGGCTGTTATAGACGGCGGCGACTGTGCTGTCGGTGTTGAGAGCACCGTTATCACTTTGGCTACAAAAAAGCCTCGCCTTCTGCGTCCCGGCGGCATCACTCCCGAGATGATAGAGAGCATTATAGGCGAAATCGATATCGATAAAGCGGTTACAGAGCAGATGCAGCAGGGGGCAAAGGTAAGCTCCCCGGGTATGAAATATAAGCACTACAGTCCCGATTGCAGTATAATTATTGCGGATATATCTTTTGAGGATTACGTAAAGCTTATAAACGAAAGCGACTGCGACGGCGCGCTGTGCTTTGAAGGGGAAGAAAAATTTTTAAATAAAAAGGCTGTTACCTTCGGTAAATGTTACGACGGTTTAAGCCAGGCTCACAGACTTTTCTCTGCTTTAAAAGAGCTTGACGAATTGGGGCTTAAAAAGGTATACGCAAGGTGCCCCCAAAAGCGCGGCGTAGGCTTAGCGGTTTATAACCGTCTTATAAGAAGCGCAGGCTACAGCTTCTATAGGCCAGAATCTAAAGTAATAGGTCTTACGGGTACCACAGGCTCGGGTAAATCCACCGTATGTAAGGAATTAAAGGACTTGGGCTTTAAAATTATCGATTGCGATAAGCTCACAAAATCGGGAATTTACGAGGGCGAATGTTTAAAGGAGCTTGTAAATTTTTTCGGAAGCGGTATAACCGACGAAAACGGTGTGCTTGTAAGAAAGAATTTAGCTGCAGTAGCTTTTAAAACTAACGAAAACACAAAGAAACTTAACGAAATCACCCATCCCTACATAATGGCGAAAATAAGGTCTGAAATTGAAAAATATAAGGAAAGCGGCGCAAAATTTATTATATTGGATGCCCCCACCCTTTTCGAAGCCGGGGCGGATAAGCTTTGCTGTAAGATAATATCCGTGGTTTCCGATAAGGAATTAAGGCTCAGGCGCATTATGTCCCGCGATAATATAACGAAGGAATCGGCGCTTTTAAGAATAAACGCCCAGAAAAGCGATGAATTCTACACGGAAAAAAGCGACTATGTAATTAAAAACGACGGCAACGTGGAAGCTCTTTTCGAGAGCGTGCAGCGAATTGCCGCCGACGTAGTTCGCTGAAACCGAACGGTGGACGTAATTTCGAAAGAAATTCGCCATCGATTTCGCAAGAAATCTAGTTCGGTGAAATATATCACTGTAGGGGCGACCATTGGTCGTCTGCAAATCAAAGTAACCAAACTTCCTAAGGAAGTATAAATAATTAAACAATATATAAATAAAGGAGAAAGAAAATTATGGCACTTGAAAACTTAACCGCAGAAGAGCTTTCTAAGCTTCTTTTAAAGGATAAGAAAAACGGTTTCTTCAAGGTAAGCGCAGAGGAGATCGAAAAGGCTGATGAATTCAGCGAAGGCTACAAAATTTATCTCGATGAAGGCAAAACCGAAAGAGAAGTAGTTGATTACACGGTAAAAATCTGCGAGGAAAACGGCTTCGTGCCCTTTAACCCTCAGGCTTCTTACAAGGCAGGCGATAAGGTTTACTACAATAACCGCGGCAAGGCTCTTTGTATGGCTGTTATCGGTAAAAACGGCGTAAGAAACGGCGCAAGAATCGCCGCCGCTCACATCGATTCCCCCCGCATAGATTTAAAGCCAATTCCTCTATATGAATCAAGCGATATGGCTTATTTAAAAACTCACTACTACGGCGGAATCAAGAAGTTCCAGTGGGTTGCAATGCCTTTAGCTATGCACGGTGTTATAGTTAAGAAAACAGGCGAAGTTGTAAGCGTAAAAATAGGCGAAAAAGAGGGCGAGCCTCAGTTCTGCATTACCGATATTCTTCCCCATTTAGGTAAGGATCAGTATGCAAAAACTTTAGGTCAGGCTTTCACAGGCGAGGATTTAAACGTTTTGGTGGGCTCCCGTCCCGTAGCTCTTGAGGATGCTAAGGAAGCATATAAATTAAACGTATTAAAGGCTTTATACGAGATGTACGGCGTAACCGAGGAAGATTTAATCTCCGCTGAAATCGAGTTTGTTCCCGCTTTCAAAGCCGCCGATATCGGTTTCGACAGAAGCTTAATAGGCTCCTACGGCCACGACGACAGAGTTTGCGCATACCCTGCAGTTCAGGCTATTCTGGACGCGGAAAATCCCGAGGATACCATCGTTACAGTTTTAGCCGATAAAGAGGAAGTGGGCTCCGACGGCAACACAGGTCTTCACAGCGATTACCTTCGTTACTTTATTGCCGACTTAGCTCAGATGGAAGGTTTTGAGCCACGTCACGTTCTCTCTAAATCAAGCTGCCTCTCTGCGGACGTTACCGCGGCTTATGATCCCCACTATGCTTCCTGCTTCGAGGCAAACAACGCCTGCTACGTAAACTGCGGTGTGGGTATCGCAAAGTACACAGGTTCCGGCGGTAAGGGCGGCACAAACGACGCCAACGCAGAATTCCTTGCCAAGGTAAGAAGAATTTTCGACGACTCCGAGGTTTTATGGCAGATAGGCGAGCTGGGTAAAGTTGACCAGGGCGGCGGCGGTACCGTTGCAAAGTTCGTTGCAAATATGAACGTAGACGTAATCGACGTTGGTGTTCCCGTTCTTTCCATGCACGCACCATTCGAGGTTGTAAGTAAGCTGGACGTTTACTCCGCTTACAAGGGCTTCAAGGCTTTCTTCGAGGCTAAGTAAAATTAAAAACTAAAAATTAAAAATTAAAATTTAAAATAAAATAACAACGTAGGGACAGGTTTTACACCTGTCCCTTAGATTTTAATCAAGTTTTATGCTTTCGCTTGTAGGGGCGTACGAAATTTCGCAAGAAATTACGACGCCATTTCGTAAGAAATATGCGCGCATTGCGCGTCCGCCCAAAACATATCTAATCTTGCAGGCGATTTAAAATTCCGATGAAATTAATGTCCCTGAAAATAATTTACACGCCGCGCCAAAGGGCATTTTGAGATTATTTATAAAAAATTACAACAAATTCTATAAAAATCCTTGATAATTCTTTCACGAAATATTATAATGTATGTGTGAATTTGCGTTTACAAAATTCTTGCAATTCATTATATTAAGCATTTGAAAGGAGTACCACTTATGAATTATTCAAAAGAAGTGGAAATGATGTGCACTGTAGCTAAAGGCCCCAAGCACGGTCCCGCTCCCATTCCTGAAGAGGGCAAATGGGTAATGGCTAAGGAAATCAAAGATATTTCTGCTTACACTCACGGCGTAGGCTGGTGTGCACCCCAGCAGGGCGCTTGCAAATTATCTCTTAACGTTAAGGACGGCATCATCGAGGAAGCTCTCGTTGAGACAATCGGCTGCTCCGGTATGACTCATTCCGCAGCTATGGCTGCTGAAATTCTCCCCGGCAAAACTCTCCTCGAGGCTTTAAATACAGACCTCGTTTGTGACGCTATCAACACTGCTATGCGTGAACTCTTCTTACAGATCGTTTACGGCCGTAGCCAGTCTGCTTTCTCTGAGGGCGGTCTCGTTATCGGCGCAGGTATGGAAGACCTCGGTAAGGGCGAGCGTTCCATGGTTGGTACAATGTACGGTACAAAGGCTAAGGGTGTTCGTTACCTCGAAATGACAGAGGGCTACTGCACAAGAATGGCTCTCGATGAAGAAAATCAGGTTATCGGTTACGAGTTCGTTTCTCTCGGCAAGATGACTGACTTCATCAAGAAGGGTATGGAACCCAACGAAGCTTACGAGAAGGCCAAGGGTACTTACGGCAGATTTGCTGACGCTGCTAAGTACATTGACCCCAGAAAGGAATAAGGAGGGAATAAACATGGCAACATTTGAAGGTTACGAGAGAAGAGAAGCTAAGATTTTAGCTGCTCTCAAAGAATATGGTATTTCTTC
Organism: Oscillospiraceae bacterium; assembly: GCA_015065615.1. Classification (GTDB taxonomy): domain Bacteria; phylum Bacillota; class Clostridia; order Oscillospirales; family Acutalibacteraceae; genus SIG603. The sequence goes on from SVPY01000004.1 coordinate 104,501, forward strand.
CATCGATGAATGTAAGGAAATCTGCGATGCTAAGGGTATTGACCCCTATACAATCGTTCAGGAAACACAGCCTATCTGCTTTGAAAACGCAAAGTGGGCTTACGTTGTAGGTTGTGCTATCGCTATCAAGAAGGGCTGCACAAAGGCTGCTGACGCTGCTGCTGCTATCGGTATCGGTCTTCAGGCTTTCTGTATCCCCGGCTCCGTTGCTGAAAACCGTAAGGTTGGTCTCGGCCACGGTAACCTCGGCAAGATGCTCCTCTCTGAAGAAACAGAGTGCTTCGCATTCCTCGCCGGTCACGAATCCTTCGCAGCTGCTGAAGGCGCTATCAAGATCGCTTTAAACGCTAACAAGGTAAGAACAAAGCCCTTAAGAGTTATCTTAAACGGTCTGGGTAAGGACGCAGCTCAGATCATCTCCAGAATCAACGGCTTCACATACGTTGAAACAGAGTTTGATCCCTATACAGAAGAAGTTAAGGTAGTATTCGAAAAGCCCTACTCCAAGGGTCCCAGAGCAGACGTTAAGTGCTACGGCGCTGATAACGTTCCCGAGGGCGTTGCTATCATGAAGCTCGAAAACGTTGGCGTTTCCATCACAGGTAACTCCACTAACCCCACTCGTTTCCAGCACCCCGTTGCAGGTACATACAAGAAGTGGTGTAACGAGAACGGCGTAAATTACTTCTCCGTTGCTTCCGGCGGCGGTACAGGCCGTACACTCCATCCCGATAATATGGCTGCAGGTCCTGCTTCCTACGGTATGACAGATACAATGGGCCGTATGCACTCCGACGCTCAGTTTGCAGGTTCTTCTTCCGTTCCTGCTCACGTTGAGATGATGGGTCTTATCGGTGCAGGTAACAACCCCATGGTTGGTATGACAGTTGCTTGCGCAGTTGCTATTGAAGAGGCTAACAAATAATTAAATAAATTAATGTAATTATGGGAATCCTTCGGGGTTCCCATTTTTGCTCCCGCGAGTGACAGGTCGTTACCGTTCAGTTAACAAACCCCGAGGCAAGGTTGACAGTTGCTTGCGCAGCCCCCTCGAAGAGGCTTCTAAGTAATTTAAGAATTTAAAAATTCTATGGGACGGTTAATTCCGTCCCTTTTTTATTTAATGAATATTGAATTATGAATGATGAAAGATTTCTAACGAAATCGTCGCCGAATTACTTCGTAATTACGTGCGCTAATGAATAATTATGGGTCTGAAATTTCTTACGAAATTACGGCGTAATGCTTCGCATTTACGGTAGCGATGTAACGTAGGGACAGGTTTTACACCTGTCCTTTAGATTTTAATCAAGTTTTATGCTTTCGCTTGTAGGGGCCGCCATTGGCGGTCCGCCCAAAACATATCCAATCTCGCGGACAACCGATGGTGCTATATTTGCAAGCAAATTGCGTCGTAAATTCTTCGAATTTTCGTACGCCCCTACGGTGTGCGGGGAAAACCGATAAAATCCTATCGCCGAATTAAACCTTAATTAACATTTTCACATGACGGGGAATGGCCGTAGAAGGCTATATAATTGCGGTAGAAGGTGGTATAGTCGCAGAAGCCGCATTTCAGGAAAACGTCGGTGGGCTTTTCGCCGTCGCGTATCATTTTTTGCGCCAAAAGCAGGCGCTTTTCCAGAATATATTTTTTGGGGGTCTGGTGAAGCTCCTTTTGAAAAAGCCTGAAAATATAACTCTCGCTGACAAAAAGATGCTCGGCAATTTCTTCAATACCGCTTAGTGTGCAGAGGTTTTCGTTGGTATATTTAAGCGCCTTTGAAATTATGGGGGAAAGGGTGGTTGCCTGCAAAGGCTTTGAACATGGGAAAAGGGTTATGCTGTAAAACAGCTCGCAGAGTAAATGCGGAAGTATTTTTTCAAAGGTCTCACCGCTGCTGTTTTCAAAATAGAGGTCGCATTTGCGGAAAATATCATCGGCAACGGTGTTGCCCGAAAGATTTATTACCTCCAGATCGTCCCGTAAGAGATTTACGCTTTCTATTTGGTGAAGGTCGGGCTTAAAAAGAATGTTGTAGCGCTCGTATCTTTCAGGTGAATCGATTTGAATAAAATGATACTGAAACGGTCGGATGATTATAAGGTCGCCTTTTTTTAATTTGTACTTTCGGTCCTCAATAACGTGTGTGGCGTCGCCTTCCAGAAAATATATCAGCTCGTAAGAGTTGTGGGTGTGCATTGAATAAGCGTTGCAGGAAAGATTTTCGGAAACAGAGTGCTTAAAAAATAATTTATCGGTATTGGCAATATAGTCGTCCATCATAAAAAATTCACCCCTTTTGAATTTTTATTGTATTATACCTGTTCAGTTTTTGCAATATAAAAATGTAGTTTTTGCCATTTTCTTTTTAAAAAGTTCATTTTATAATGTGATTATGAAAACTTTTAATGGGAGTGATATTGTGAAAAAATTAAATTTGGCAATTATCGGTCAGGGACGAAGCGGTAAGGATATTCACGGAAGATATTTTAAAAGCGAATATAACAGGCACTACATTGTAAAATACGTAGTTGATGCCGACGAGCACCGCCGTAGGGTCGCAGAGGAAATGTACCCCGGGTGTAAGACTTTTTCCGACTATAAAGAATTACTGAATCTGAAGGATATTGACCTTGTGGTAAATTCTTCATTTTCCCAAATGCACTATCCCATAACCAGGGACCTTTTGCTTCACGGTAAAAACGTGTTGGTTGAAAAGCCTTTTGCCCGCACCCGTTATGAGTGTGATGAGCTTATAAAAATCGCCGAGGATAAGGGACTTGTTTTGGCGGTATTCCAGCAGACCTTCCTGGCGCCTTTCTATATTTTTGCCTGCGATACCATCCGCTCGGGTAAACTTGGTGACATCAAGCAGATAAACATCCGTTACAACGGTTTTTCACGCCGTTGGGACTGGCAGACCTTGCAGAAAAACTGCGCAGGCAGTACCTATAACACAGGGCCTCATCCTATAGGTATGGCGCTGGGTTTCCTTGATTTTGATAAGGATGCAAGAGTAGTATATTCAAAGCTCGATACTGCCCTTACAAGCGGCGACGCAGATGATTGCTCCAAGATTCTTATTACTGCGCCTGGTAAGCCACTTGTTGACGTTGAAATAATGTCGGTAGACGCTTATTCAGGTTATAACGTAAAAATTATGGGCACCAAGGGCACCTTTAAAGCTACCCCCGCCTCATACGAGATGACTTATATCTCAGACGGCGAAAACCCCGAAAAACCTGTTATCGAAGAGTTTTTGCAGGATGAAAACGGCAACCCGATTTATTGCTCCGAAAAGCTTATAAAGCACGTTGAAGCCGAAAATTTTACCGGCGACGCCTTCAATACGGGTACTGCAAGTCTTTACGATCAGCTTTATTACAAAATTACCGAGGGCAGGGATATGACCGTAACTGCTCAGATGGCGGCTAAAATTATTTCGGTTATAGAGCAGGCTCACGCCGAAAATCCATTACCTCTTAAATTTTAAGGAGTGCATTTTATGAAGAAGGTTGTAATTTTAGGCTGTGAAAACAGCCATGCAGATACGTTTTTGAATTTTATAAAAGAAGGCGCTTACCCCGAAATTGAGGTTTTGGGTGTATACAGCGACGAAGCCGAGGCTGCAAGGAAGCTAAACGGCCAATTCGGCGTAAAAATTATGAAAACTTATACCGAAGCTGTGGGCTTGGCAGACGGCGTAATCGTAACCGCCCGTCACGGCGATAACCACTATAAATATGCGTCGCCTTACATAAAAGAGGGAGCGGTTATGTTTATCGATAAGCCCTTCACCATAAATGAGGAGGAGGCAGTTAAGTTTATTAAAGAGCTTAAAGCTTCAGGTGTGCGTGTAAGCGGCGGCTCCTGCTGTAAATATATTGACTTAGTTCAGGAAATTAAAAAGGACCACCAAAATAATGTTGGCGGTAAAACGCTGGGAGGTCTTATGCGCGCTCCCGTTACGCTCAAAAACGAATACGGCAACTTTTTCTTTTACTCTCAGCATCTTGTTGAAATGGTCTGCGAGGCTTACGGCTATTATCCCAAAAGCGTCAAGGCAGATAATGTTAACGGCAACGTGACGGTAGTGTTTAAATATGAGGGATTTAATATTACGGGTCTTTACGTCAGCGAAAGCTCTTTATATTACGTATCCCGCCACACTTTAAGCGGTGTTAAAGGCTCAGTTGCCGACGTAAATCCCTGCTTTAAAAAAGAGTTTGATGAATTTTACGGTATGCTTACGGGCAAAGAACAGGAGAGAGACTACGCTGAGCTTATTGCTCCCGTGTTTGTAATTAACGCAATTAACCGTTCTATGGAAAGCGGCACGGAAGAAGCTGTAAAGAGGTATGAAATCTGATGGGAGACTTTATTTTATCTGCCTTTGCCGATGAATACTGCGATTCCTTTGAAGAACAGCTTAAGGCTTTAAACAAATTTGGCATAGGCTATATAGAGATACGCCACGTTGACGGAAAAAATATATCGGTTTTAACTGAAACTGAGGTAAAAGAAGCCAAGGCAAAGCTTGACTTTTTCGGCATAAAGGCTTCTTCAATAGGCTCGCCCATAGGTAAAATCAGCCTTGGCGGCGATATTGGGGCGCATCTTGAAAGCGCGGGAAAAGTTTTTGAGGCGGCGAATATTTTAGGCGCGAAATACGTAAGGATATTCAGCTTTTACGCCCCCGAGGGAAAGGGGAAAAGCATTACCGAAATGAAAACCGTGGTTTTTGAAAATTTAGGTAAACTTATCGCACTTGCCCGCAAATACGGTGTGACGCTTTGCCACGAAAACGAGGCTATGATCTACGGCGATATTCCAAGCCGCTGCCGCGAGATTATGGACTTTTTCGGCGGTGAGATTAAATGCGTTTTCGATATGGGTAACTTTGTGCTGGAAAACACAGAGACTTACGCCGAAGCTTATGAAATTTTGAAAGATTATATCGCGTATTTTCATATTAAGGATGCCCTATATAAGGGCGCAATAGTGCCGCCCGGGAAGGGTGAAGCCAAAATAAAAGAGATTATTGAGGCGCACAAGAAGTGTTCAAAGCAGGACTTTTTCGTGTCGCTGGAGCCTCATTTACAGACCTTTTCGGGTCTTAACGCTTTGGCGGGACGTTCTTTTGAAAATCCCTATAAATACAAGGATGCAAAGAGCGCATTTTCGGATGCCGTAACTAAATTCAGGGAGTTGTTTTAAGTGAAAAATTTTAAAAAAGACCTTTTAAGTGTCAATATTTACGATACAAGAGCCGAAATGGGTGAAGCCGCGGCAAGGGATATTAAAAACTGCATTTTAGCACTGCTTAATAAAAAAGAAAGCATTAATATGATTTTTGCCGCCGCCCCCTCGCAAAACGAGGTGCTGGCTTCTCTGGCGCTTGACAGGGAGATTCCGTGGAACAGAGTAAACGCTTTTCACATGGATGAATATATCGGCCTTTCAAGCGACGCCCCTCAGGGCTTCGGCAATTTCTTAAAGGCTCATATTTTCGCCCTTGCGGATTTTAAGAGCGTAAATTACATTGATATTTCGGCTTTAGATGCCGATAAGGAATGTGAGCGCTATGCCGCGCTTTTGAAGCAGTATCCCACCGATATCGTGGTTATGGGCATAGGTGAAAACGGACATATTGCCTTTAACGACCCGCCCGTTGCCGATTTTAAGGATAAAAAGGCGGTAAAGGCGGTTATATTGGATGAAATATGCCGTAATCAGCAGGTAAACGACGGTTGCTTCAATAAAATAGAGGAAGTTCCCAAAACTGCAATTACACTTACCGTACCCACGCTTTTTGCAGGTGATTATCTTTTCTGCATCGTTCCTGCAAAAACTAAGGCAAAGGCGGTACGGGCAACGCTTAATGACGATATAAACGAAAAATGCCCCGCAACAATACTTCGCCGCCATAAAAACGCGGTGCTTTATCTTGACAGCGACAGCAGTTCAATAGTTCAATTTTGTGATGGCCATGGAAAGAATAAAAAGTAATAAAATAATCCTGCCTCAGGGGCTTTTTGACGGTTACGTTTATTTTGAAAACGGAAAGATAATTGACGTAAGCGACAAAGCTTTTGCGGCGGATAAAGAGTACGATATGACGGGCTTGTACTTAAGCGCAGGCTTCATTGATATTCACACCCACGGCGGCGGCGGAAATCCCTTTGAAGGCAACGAAGAGCAGATAGTCAATGGGTGCAATTTCCATTTAAAACACGGTACCACCTCAATTTGCCCCACGGTTTCGGCTGCTGAGTTTAATAGTATGGCGCAGTCGGTAAAAAATATCAAGCAGGCCATGCTGGATAAGCGTGTAAAAGGAACAATAATCGGCGCTCATCTTGAGGGACCTTATCTCTCGGTAAAGCAAACGGGAGCACAGTGTGCCGATTTTATTACGCCGCCTTCAAAAGAGGATTATCTTCCCCTTTTGAAGGATTACGGCGAGGTAATTGCCCGCTGGAGCTATGCCCCCGAAAACGATATTGAAGAGCGCTTTGTAAAGGCACTCAGTAAATACGGCGTTGTGGCGTCTGCAGGTCATACCGACGCTGTATACAGCGATATGGTAAGGGCTATGGATAATGGCTGCTGTCTTGTTACGCATCTTTTTTCCTGCACTTCTACCATAACCCGTGACCACGGCTTCAGAAGGCTCGGCGTTATTGAAACGGCTTTTCTTTCGGATGAAATGTACGTTGAGATAATCTGCGACGGCAAGCATTTGCCTCCGGAACTTATAAAACTCATCTACAAAATAAAGGGCGCGGATAAAATTGCCCTTGTTACCGACAGCCTTGCCCTTACAGGCACCGACCGAAACCACGGCTTTATGCAGGCAACTGAATATATTATTGAGGACGGCGTGTGTAAGCTTATGGACCGCAGCGCCTTTGCAGGCAGTATTGCAACAGCCGACCGACTTGTGCGGGTTGCCGTAAAGGAAGCAGGAATTTCTGTTACCGAGGCAGTTAAAATGATTACCGAAACCCCCGCAAAAATTATGAAGCTTAATCATAAAGGCAAAATAGCCCAAGGTTTTGACGCCGATATGGTCGTTTTCGATGATGATATCAAGGTCAGAAAGGTTTTTGCAAAAGGGGATTTAATATCCTGACGTAAAAATTTTTTCTAACGTACGCCCCTACAAGGAGTGCGTAAATAGTACACACCGTATTGACGGGTAAAATGAAAGGGAAGGATAAAACCTTCCCTTTTTGTGCGGAGTGAAACATATATTATATTTTTACTTATTTTATACCTTTCTTAAAAACAGAGAGGTACTATTTTAGTTTTAATTTTAATTTTAATTTTAAATTTTAACTATAACTTTAATTTTAATTTCCGCCGTAAATCAGTTATAAAGCTTGCAAATGCCGCCGGAGGGGATATTTAAAACGCTGATGCCTAAGAACTTTTTCCTGCCTTCTTCAAGAATTTCGCCGCAGCAGTTCATAATTTCCACCTTATATTCGCCTTCAAGCTCAAGAACAACGCGGTTTTCAGCGCTGCCGTTAGCTATATACATAGTATCTCTCTTTTCGGGGGTGATGCATCTGTTTTCGCCGTAGACCGCAATAATATTTTCGCTTTCTCTAAAAGATTCTGCCCAGGTATAAAGCAGATGGGGGTCGTAGCATTTAAGGGTGCCTTCAAGTAAGGTCTCCTTTTTATCCTTCATAAATTGGAGCCAGAATTTGCTCATTTTTGCGGTGCGCTCGTTTAAAGTATCCAGCTTAGCCGAGTACTGCAGTACGCCGTAAAGCACGCTTATGATTTGCAGGGCGTCGTTTTCGGCGCTTTCATCCTTGTGCCACATAAGCATATCGGAGTGGACGGCGCTTTCGCCCATTAACATTCTTAAATCCAGCACGCCTACGCGGTTTTTGATGTAATTTCCGGGGCAATCGCCTACTCTGAACATATTGCCGAAGGTGCGCATATAGGGGCCGATGTAATTCTGCCTGAATTCAAGGAGGATATCGGGCTTGATTTTCTTTAATTCCTCCATTACTGTGGTCATAAATATATAAACCGCATCCTGCAGGGAGGGGATATCCATCTTTTCGTTATAGGGAGCGTTTTCGTTTCTGTCTTCCCAACTATCTATAAAGTCTAATTTAAAGCCGTCAAGATTCCAGTTTATCAGCGCGCTTTTATATACGCCCAGCAAATAATCCCTTACCTCCTTGTAGCGGGGGTCAAGGACGAATTCATTGGCGCGGTGATTTGCCCTTAAAAACATATCCTTGAATTTACCGTAAGCCTTAGTAAACCTGCCTACGAAGGGCACGCTGTACCAGAGAATGTACTTCATACCCATATCGTGAACTCTTTTCACATGCTTTGCCATATCGGGGAATTTGCCCTCATAGGGCTCCCAGTCGCCGCAGTAAGCGTAGCCGCGGTTGCCGTCGGAAGTCTGCCAGCCGTCGTCAACTATACATATATCGAAGCCTAATTCCTTGGCTCTTTTACATTCTTCCTCTACGTTATTTTCGTTTACATCCTGATGGAAGCTGTACCAGAAGGAGTAAACAGGCTCCTTTGCGCTCTTTGGAACAAAGGCAGGGGTAATGCCTAAGCTCTCCCACCACTTTGCCACAGCCTTTACAGCATCGCACATTAAAATATCACGCTTATCGATATATATGCTCAGGGTGGTTTCAAAACGGTTTGTAAACTGCTTTGTGCCCATTGTGAATTTAAATTCCACGTTGCCGTTTTCTTCCACAATGCCGTTACGGATTTTAGTAAGCATTTTGGCTTCGCTGTAAGCTACCGTGCATACGTTTTTGCTGTTGCCGCCGTAGTAGCAGTTCATTGGAGCGCCGTTACTTATCATGTGGCTCTGGGGAGGGCACCAATCGGGGTCAATACAGCGGAAAATACCGCACTTGGGGTTGAAGCCGTACATAATGCCCACTAAAGGCGCTGAGTGATTGAAGGTAAATTCCGAGTCACTTTCGGCGTTTTCCTTGGTCCAGCTCAATTTATATTCGTAAATTTCAACCCCGTTTTCCTTTTTAACGCTGAGAAGCTCTACGTTCATTCCTTCGTTAAAGCTGATTTCAAAAATTTCAGATCTCATAATTTTATTTAGCCGTAGTTTTGCTTTGGCAGTTTTGCTCCGGCAAAACGTACCTACCTACTTTCCTTCCTTTTTTTATTTGTATCTTAAAGTCCTAAAAGAAAATTTTCGTAAAGGTCGGCAAAATCCTCGTAGTAGCTGGGGTTGCCGCCGTTGGTGCTTTTCATTGTGTTATCCATATATTCTAAGCCCGCCGCAAAAAGCTCGCCGATATAAATCTCTACGCCGTATTCCCTTGCGGTTTTGCAGAATTCTGCCATAGGGTCGGCTGAATTTTTGGTGCTTAGAAGCTTTTCTTTTAAATCGGCGTTACAGTCCGCTTTTTCTTTTAAAACGGTAAGTTTATAAAATACGTCCATATTTAATTTCGCTCCGTTAAAAAAAAGATTTTGCTTATGCAGTTAATTTATATTATATTATATTATATCAACTGAGTTTAACGTCTTCAAGACTTTAAATTAAGCTCAATCCATGTGGATGAACCTTATGTTATAATTCTGCTTGCCTAAATTGGTCTCGTAATCGAAGAAGGTTCTTTCGGGGTCGCGAATGGCTTCGTCGCCCATTAAAGACATAAAGGTGATGTGCCTTGTCTCGAAGCTGCCATTATTTTCATCCAACTCAATAAGTCTGCCGCCTCTTAAATCGTCGTGGGCGGTCATATCGAAGCCTACGCAGCTATCGTAAGCCAAGGTGATGCCGCAGTATTTGCCCTGAAAATTATTTAAATGCTCGTGACCGCAGAAAATTCCCTTGACGTCGCCTCGCTCTAAACAGGCAAAGAAAAGTCCGGAATTAAGCTCGCTGTAACCCATACTGTCGCGGCTGTCGCCTATCATTTTGGTCTCCTCGGGATTTCTTACTATATGGTTAAACTCAATGCAGGGGTTGTGCATACATAAAATGGCGGGAATTTTCCTGCCTTCCTTAATTTCCGTTTCACGGGAAGTATTATAGTACCACATAACCTGATTGAAGAAGGGCATAGCCTGACCGCTTCTGCGGCAGAAGGGGCGGGGGAGAACGATATTGTCATCCTCTTCCTTTATGCCGAATTCCCTTAGGTATTCTTTTGTGTTATTGTTGGAATCGAGGGCGAAAATATTGTAGGCGATGCTCTCATTTTTACTTGAATATACGGGCAGCACGTAATTTCCCACGCCGTAAATATCCTCGGGACCCTTTTCTGCAAGGCAGAGAGGGAATTTTTTATACACGGGGAAAAGCTCTTCTTTACTGAGGCACCTCTCCTCGTCGTGATTGCCGTTAACAAAAGCCCAAGGTATGCCCCTTTCGTTTACGGGCGCCATAATTTCCTTTAAAGCTTCATAGGCAAGGTTCATATCCTCCTCTTTGCTGATTTGAGGCATATCGTCGCCTGAGGAGATACACTGGTCGCCGCCCAGCATAACGAAATCGGGCTTAGTTTCATTTAAAAGAAGCTCAATGCCCTTAATCATCTTATGGCGGAAGCGCGCCCTGCCCACGCCGTTAAAATTGCCCTGAGCGTGAAAATCGGATATCATTAATATTTTAAACTTGCCGTTTTCGTTAAATTTAAGTTTTTTCGTTTCGGGATTATACATAAATTAACTCCTTGGAAATAAAAGTATACCATTTATATAATAATTTTACCATAACCTCAAATTATTGCTATAAACAATATTAATTTTCTATATGAATAATTTTACATAAAAAAGAGCGGCTTCACTTGAAACCGCTCAATTCTTTTAGTCAAGGTCTTTTTCAGCTTCTGCCTGAATGTTTTCATCGTATGAGAGAATGGGCTTTACGTCCTTCTTCTTGATCTTTCTGTCCACGTAGTTCTTTGTAATCTTAATTACAAGGGGAGTGAGAGATACAACTGCGATAAGGTTGGGGAACATCATAAGACCGTTGAAGGTATCGGAAATATCCCATGCAAGGCTGGAGGTCATAATTGCGCCGAAAATTACGGTGATAACGTGAATAATCTTGAAGATGTAGGTTCTCTTTGCGCCGAAGAGGTATTCCCAAGCCTTTGAGCCGTAGTGAGACCAGCCCAGAACCGTGGTGAAAGCAAAGAGGAACATTGCAATTGCGATGAACTTTTCACCGATGCCGCACCATGAGAATACACAGTTGAATGCGCCGCCTACTAAGGTGGAATCTGTATAGCCTGCTAAAATTTCGCCTGTTGCCATATTATAAGAACCGGAAGTGAGAACTACCAAAGCTGTCATTGTGCAAACTACCATTGTGTCAGCAAATACTTCGAAGATACCCCACATACCCTGCTTAACGGGCTCCTTGATGTTGGAGTTGGAGTGAACCATAACGGAAGAACCGAGACCTGCCTCGTTGGAGAAAACGCCGCGCTTGAAGCCCTGAGTCATAACCTTGCTGATAATTACGCCAACGCCGCCGCCTATTGCTGCAATGGGGCTGAATGCGTTTACGAAAATAGCTTCGAAAGCGGGAAGAATCATATTGTAGTTGATGCCGATAATGATTAGGCTGCCGATAACGAAGAGAACAACCATAAAGGGAACGATTTTTTCTGCTACGCTTGCAATTCTCTTTAAACCGCCAAGAGTGATAGCAGCAGTTAAAGCCATAATGATTAAGCCTAAAATTAAGTTATAGAGGTTAATGCCGCCGAATACTTCAATAGAGGAAATTGCGGGAATATCGAAAGCAAGGCTTACGTTGGCAACGATTTTATTAACCTGACCCATAGAGCCGATACCGAAGGAAGCAAGAAGTGTGAAAATACAGAAAAGAACCGCTAAAATTCTTGCTACTATCTTAAGGCTGAAAGTTTTCTTGCCGATTTTAATCTTATATCCACCAAGACCGTCGGAGAGGTAGTACATAGCACCGCCGGACCACTCGCCTTTTTCGTTCTTTCTGCGGAAGTAAAGACCTAAGGTGTTTTCAGCGAAGTTTGTCATCATACCGAAGAATGCGGCAACCCACATCCAGAAAACTGCGCCTGCGCCGCCTATGCAGATAGCTGCGGCAACACCTGCAATGTTACCTGTACCAACAGTAGCGGCTAAAGCTGTGCAGAGAGCCTGGAAGGGAGAGATGGAGCCCTTTTCCTTACTGTGGCCGATAACCTTTTTATCAAATAAGCTGCCGATGGTATTTTTCCACCAGTGGCCTATGTGTGAAACCTGGAAACCTTTTGTAACGACTGTCATAAGTATGCCTGTACCTATTAAAAGTACGAGACCGAACATACCCCATACGAAGCCGTTGATTGAACTGTTAACGTTTGTAATTGCTTCAAGCATTTTCAATGCCCTCCTGAAAATAAAAATACGGTCTGCAAGAACGCAAACCGCAAACTACCAAAAGGGCATAAATATTATATCTAAAATAAAACGCCGAATTAAATTATAGCGTGAAATTTTTAAAATACTTTGTCCTTTTGCCTGAGAGTTTTAGCGTAAATCGCCTTGCACCTTCGGCACTCAATTTAATGAGCTTCTCCAAAGTTATGTCAGCAAACAGTCCTCATCTTATATTACAGACACCTGAGAGAGTTACTCCTTCGGCGGCAAAATTTCTTCTGCCTTTTCCTGCCTGCGTCGTACATAATTTATTTATTAATTTTTACTTGGGTATTATAGCACCGACCATAACAAAAATCAATAGAAAATTTAACAAAATTTTGCAACATATTATCTTTTTCCTGCAGAAATTTTTGGTTATTTTTAACATATTCCGCCGAATAAAAGCTTATAGTGAAACGGCAAAGAAGCTTTCCTGCAAATTATAAAAACTTTGCTTCTTAGGCTCTTTTGAAGCTCGGTGCAAATTCGACAAAAATGGAGTTGTTTTATTTATTGCCTTTTGATATATTTATACTGTAAATATAAAATTAAAACTAAAATTAAAAATAAAATGGAAAGGCGGGGTTTTATGTACGAGGTATTAAAATACATTCACGAAAATATAAAATCGCGCCTTAATTTATCGGAAACTTCCGAAAAATTTGGCTACAGCCGCTGGCACTTCTGCAAGAAATTTACAGAGTACACGGGGCAGAATTTTCTCGATTATGTCCGCCATACGAGGCTTAGCTTTGCTTCAATGGATATTTTGAAGGGAAGTAAAATAGCCGATGTTGCTATGGATTACGGCTACGATACCATCGGCGGCTTCAACAAGGCATTTTTAAAGGAATACGGCTGTATGCCAAGGGAATATAAAAAGCGTACGAAAGAGAGTGCGCTTTACTACGAGAGGAGAAAAAATTCTATGTATAAGCTTTCAAGCAGATGCGAAATTTTAAAAGAAGAAGTTGTGCATTTAAAGAAAAATGAAATAAATTACGCTATTGAACGCGGTGTTTATTTCAGCTTAGGCACCGCCGAAGCTATGAAGGCAGGGCTTTCTGACCACGAGATAGCTGCAGCAGGTACAGCGGGCGTGCTTAAAAATTTTAACCCCTACATAGCGCCCTACGAAGTTATCACGGGCTTTAATTTCGGCAGAAACGAAGCTCCCCCCGAATACAAAAGAGATAAAAAATATTTTGAAAACAGCAAAATAAGTAAAGAGGACCTTGAGACCTACATCAATTTAGAGCCAAAGTATAAAGCCCATAGCCTTCTTTACGGTAATTGCCTTTACGAAGTACCCGTTGAACTGACAAAACAGGAGAGAGAGGGTATGGAGGAATGGGCTTCTTACGGCAGATTCATAAGCTCCAACCACAGCGTAATAGGTCACGAACAGGTGCTTAAGCTGGGTTTTGAAGGTTTACTTAAAAAGATTGAAAAATACGATAACGGCGACGGCTTCTATAAGGCTATGAAAAATATCGTGAATGAAGCTATGCACATAGGCGAAAAGTACGCGGAAGAAGCTAAAAGGCTTCTTGAAGCGGGAGCCCCCGAATATAATAAGGAAGATTTAGAGAAAATTATAAAGACCTGCTCGAGAGTGCCCCGTTACCCTGCCGAAACCTTCCTTGAAGCTTGTCAGGCAATTTGGTTCTCCCACGTTATCAATACTTGGGAGGATACCATAAACGCCAACTCACTTGGCAGATTAGACCGGATTTTATACCCCTACTATAAAAACGATATCGAAAAGGGCGTTATCACCAAGGAAGAAGCCTTCGAGATCATCTGTTTATTATGGCTCAAACTCTACCGCGATTACGACGTTCAGCAGAGCGCCGTGGGCGGAACGAATCCCGACGGCACCAGCGCGGTAAACGATTTAAGCTATATGATGCTGGACGCCACCGAGCAATTGAATTTCGTCAGATGCTTAAGCGTCCGCTTCGGCTCAGCTACCGAGAAGGAATTTTTAAAGCGCTCTTTGGAGGTGGTGGGTCACGTGCAGAAGGGACTTCCCTTCTTCTTTAACGACGACGTTATGATTCCCGCTCTTATGGATAAGGGCATTGAAAGGGAGGACGCCTATAACTACACCGAGCTTGGCTGTGTTGAGACATTGATTCCCGGTAAAACAAACCCCCACGCCGTTACGGGTGAGGTGGGTATGCACAAGGCGCTTGAGTATCTGTTCGGAAACGGCAACAGTATGAAGCGCCCCGAATTCAAGCCGGGTCTTGAGACGGGTGAACTCAGTAGCTTCGATACCTACGAAAAGCTTTACGAGGGCGTAAAAAAACAGCTAAAAAACTTAATCGATATGACCTGCAGCAGCTGCTGTAAATTCTGCTCATCCTTAATAGCTCCCAAGCCCTATAAGTCCCTTCTTACCGAGGGCTGCCTTGAAAGCGGCAGGGATTTTAACGGTTTCGGCTGTAAGTACGATTATTACCAGATTATGCTTGCAGGTCTTCCTAATCTTGCGGACTCCTTAATGGTGCTTAAAAAGTTCGTTTACGACGAGAAAAAGTACACACTTGAAGAAATTAAAAAGATTCTTGAAAGCAACTTCGAGGATGAGGCGGTAAGACTGCAGTTTGTAAACAAAGCTCCCAAATTCGGCAACGATATTGAGGAAGTTGATAATATCGCCATTGACCTGCTTAATTTCTCCTGCGACGTATTGGAGGAGATGAGCGAAAAATACGCCAGAAGCTTCCACGCCCAGCCCTTTTCTTTCCTGTGGATGTTTGACCACGGCAGAGAGAGCGCCGCGTCCCCCGACGGCAGAAGAAAGGGCGAAACTATAGCCTACAGCGTTTCCCCCATGCAGGGCAGGGACTTTAACGGCCTGACCGCTGTGCTCAACTCCATTTCAAAACTTCCCACCAAGCGTACCCCCGGCTCAACCTCCGCCATTATCGAGGTGGACCCCAAATTATTCACCGATAAGAATATCGACGTAATCACCGATATTTTAATTGCCGCAGGTAAAATGGGACTTTCTAACGTGCAGTTTAACACAATTGATGCCGATACCCTTCTCGACGCCCAGAAAAACCCCGAAAAGTATAATAATCTTGCTGTTCGCGTTTCGGGTTTCTCCCAGCGTTTCAACCTCTTGGATAAAGAGATGCAGGACCACATCATCGGCAGAACCAAGCATTCGAGTTTGTAATGATTTAAATTTGACGGCAAACCTTTGTAGGGTGGACGTAAATGCGAAGCATTTCGCCATAATTTGCTTGCAAATTTGCCGACATTGACGACCCGCAAGAATGGACGAAGGTTTAAACCTTGCTTGTAAGGGCGCGCATTGCGCGTCCGCCCATCTCCACACCGTAGTGGCAAAAAGGAAAATTTATGGAATATAAAGCAAATATCACAAACATCTCCCGCGGCTCCTTTCACGACGGCCCGGGAATAAGAACGGTAGTATATTTCGGCGGCTGCCTTTTAAGCTGCAAGTGGTGCCACAACCCCGAGACCTTAAGCTTTAAAAGCGATGTGGTCTATATAAAAAGCAAGTGCATCCACTGCGGCAGATGTGTTGAAATATGCCCCCAAGGTCACGAAATAAGGGGAAACGATATGTATTTTAACCGCGTTTCCTGCAAAAAATGCGGTAAATGCGCCGAGCTTTGCCCCTCGGGAGCGCTTACCGTCACTTCAAAGCCTTATACCCCCGAAAAGCTTTTTAAGGAGATAAAAAAGGATAAATTTTATTTTAACCAAAGCTGTGGCGGCGTTACCTTTTCGGGCGGCGAATGCTTATTGCAGTCGGATTTTCTTAAGGAAGTTTTAAAATATTGCAGGGAAGAAAAAATAAACACCTGCATTGAAAGCGCCTTTTTCGTGCCTTTTGAGAATATTTTAAAAGTTATAAATGATATTGATTTTGTTTTTGCCGATTTAAAAATTCCCGATAGGGAGAAGCACAAGGAATACACAGGGCAGTATAATGATAGAATTATTGAAAATATCCGTAAAACATCCGAAATTCACAGCAATATAATTATAAGAATTCCTTTGATCCCCGGTGTTAACGACAGCGAAAGGGATATGGCGGATTTTGCCCGAATCATAAATACCTTCGGCTGCGGCGTAAAAGGGGTGGAGCTACTAAAATATAACTATCTTGCCGAAAGTAAGTACGAAAATTTAGGTAAGGAATATACGAAATTTTCAGAAAATACTCAAAGCGACGGGCATTTGAATTCCCTTGTAAAGGCTTTAAAGGAAAGCTTAATAAGGGATATCGCCGTGTTCTATAAATAAATTAAAGGGAGACAAATTTGCACAGCAAATTACGGTCTCCCTTTTTATATTTGTTGGCTAACGCCAAAAGGACAATAGCGAAAATTTTGAAACAACTTGTAGCGGAGGCCGGTAGCCTCCATTGAGATTACGGTGAGTTTATGTGGCGACCAATGTGTACAGTGTAGTAACATAGTACACGGGTGTGTAAAGACATAGTACACAGTTATATAGTAAAATAAAGGCATCCAAAAAGGACACAAAGGAGAGTTTTTGAGATGCCGTGGGAGAGTAAAACTGTGGAAGACCAAAGAAAAGAATTTGCACAAGCTGCTATGTATTGCGGCAATTTCAGCGCCCTGTGCCGTGAGTTTGGAATTGACCGTCACACAGGGTACAAGTGGCGTGAACGCTACTTGTCACAACAATCACTAAAGGACAGGAGCAGACGACCTAACACAAGTCCCTCCAGAACGCCTGAAGAAGTTGAACTGCTTATCCTGTCTGAAAGAGCAGATAATCCCGGATGGGGTGCCAGAACGATCAGGGAAGTTCTGATACGGAAAGGTTATGATAATATTCCCTGTGCCAAAACAGTAAATAATATCCTCAATCGTTACGGTTGTATAAGTCCCGAAGAATCACGGAAAAGACAGCCCTTTAACCGATTCGAGAAAGACTTATGCAACCAGATGTGGCAAGCGGATTTCAAAGGTGAATTCAGAATGGAAAACGGTCAGTACTGCTATCCGTTGGACATAATGGATGACCATTCACGATTTGCAATCCGTGTTGCACCTCGTTTAAGTACCGCTAACGTAGTAATTCCTGTGTTTACAGAGGCTTTTCAGGAGTTTGGATTACCTGATTCCATACTTTCGGATAACGGAGCGCAATTTGCAGGGTTCAAAAAAGGTTACACACAATTTGAACGTTGGCTTATGGATCTGGATATTCTTCCGATTCATGGCAGAATAAAGCATCCTCAGACACAAGGAAAAATCGAACGTTTTCATCGTACAATGAAAGATGAATTATTAAAACATACTGTTATACAGGATATACACGACGCAGACCGTAAATTGCAGCAATGGCGTGACAAGTATAACAATGTTCGACCTCACGAGGCGTTAGGTATGCAAAGACCGGGTGACGTTTACGAGCCAAGCAGGAGGCAATACAGTGATAACGTCAAAAAATATGAATACGGTGGGGTGTATCACGTAATCAAGGTAAACAGTTGGGGGTACGTCAGATTCGATAAGTATCAGGTCTATTTGAGTGAAACAATGAAAGACCGTTATATCGAATTCAGACCAAGTACTGACGGTGAAACCTTTGCTGCCTGCTATCGAAACTTCAAAATTGCTGAGTTTGATACAACGGACGGACATCTGATTCACCGTTCAATTTCAAGGCTGTAAGTTGTGGACGATGTCATTACACTGCTGTGTATGATGTTACTCTTGACACAATGGTCGCCGCTACAGTGGCGGAAGATTTGAAGCAACTTGTAGCGGAGGCCATTGGCCTCCATTGAGATTACAGTGAGTTTATGTGGCGCTCAATGGGCGCCGCTAACGCAAAAAGGACAACAGTTAAAATTTGCAAGCAAATTACGCCGCAAGCGTGCGTGTTGTCCCTACGGTGTGAAATTCTTGAGATTTCGTTGTAGGGGACGAAATCTCTTGCGAAATTACCGCGCAACGCTGCGCGTTTGCGTCGGGCGTAAGTGAGATTACGGTAAGTCTATAATAATCAATACAAAATCTTCACTTCTTCCGTCAGACCTGCTTTTTTAATTACAGAGAATGCGGAAAAATAATCCTGCACCTTATTGGCAAGGGTGTTGGAAATCTCGATAACAAGCGTATTATCTTTCTTTATTTTGCCCTTTAAATCGAAAACGAAAGGTTTACATAATCTAAGACCCAGATACTCGCCGTTCAAATAAACTTCGGCGGTATTTCCGCAGTCTCCCAAATCGAGGGCAATATTTTCGGCTTCTGTTTCGTTTACATTTCCTTTTGTAAGCTCTTCTGCCTTAAAGGTGGAAGTGTACCTGATAACACCCGAAAAATCGGGGATATTATCCAAAGAAGTTATGTTAACGGGCTCAGAATTTTTCACGTTCTCTCTGAAAAGGGTGAAGTTTTCCATATCGTCAGCCTCGGCAATCTCCATTTTGAAGGTGATGTTGGGGCTGATTTCATTTTCGTAAACTCTCTTTTCGGGGAAGTTTTCATTTTCCACGTCGCCGAAAACGAAAATGCAGGACTCAAAGGGGGCAAGGCTTAGGGCGATTTTATTATCCTCCGCCGCGTTTACTCTGTAAATTTCGTCGTTTAAAAGATTGAGGCACAAACCCTTTTTACTTTGAAGGGTGTTAAGCCTGATTTCCACTTCGCTTCTTAAAGCGCCGCTCTCGTTTACAAACATATAAATATCGTTTGCGCCGTCAACGTAATGGCAGCTTCTCAAAAATTCCCTTTTACATTCGCCTGTAATTTCAATATCGGGTGTGAAAAGGGATTTTAATTTCTTAATAAGTCCCTCTTTTTTTACATCCAGACCCATATAAATCACGTTAACACCCATTTTTTCGAAGAAACTCAGCTTCTTAGCAAGGTTTTCGGGAAGAATAGGAGCTTCGGGGATGATAAGCGCCTTGTAAATATTTTCGCCCACCTTTAAATTGCCGCCGCTTGCCTCGGCAAAATAGATGTCGGAATCTTCATTTCCCACAATGCAGTCAATAGGTAAAAAGTCGAAATCAATATTATTATCGTAAAGCACCTTGGCGTACTCCTGCATGTGGTGGGCTTTGCCCTGTTCATTCATCCACTCAAGCTCTGCATCGTATAAAATCGCCGCATCCGCAACGTGTTTTCCGCCGTATAAAAGATGGCTTACTTTATTTCCGTACTCCATCAATTTGGAAAAAGCCTTGTACTGAGGATCCTTGCCGTCGGCACCGAAATGAGGGGGGCAGTCGGGGTCGGGGAACAGAGGTGAAAAAGCGTGAGGCACGAAGTGATTGACACCGCGGACCAAAAGGTGGTCTAAAAGCCACTTCATATCGCTGCCGCTTTCCGCCCAGCCGTAAGCGCCGAAAACCTCGCACATCGCCCTGCCCTTCATACTTTTGCTGATGTGGGCAAGGGAGGGGGCAAGTTTACATAATGTGTAATCGAAGAACTCGGGGTCGGCGTTGTTTCCGTGGGTAGAAGCGGTGTGAATAAATCCCGACATACCCGGCATAAGCTGATGAAGAACTATATCTATACCGCTCATGTGCTGGCCGTCCAAAGCGCGGAAGTAGTGACCCGTGCCGCAGCCGGTTCTCTTGTGGGTGTTCATATCCTCAATTACGTGACCTATGTATTCTACGCCGTGGTCTTCGCACCAAGCGCCTAACTGACGGGTAAAATTATCCCTATAAAGAGTGGTCACCGCGTCCATATATGCAAGGCGCACCGAAGGAGTTTTAGTGCCTATATCGAACCATATAGCGGCAATATAGGGAAGCGCCTTTACACCCAAGGATTTTTCCATTCGTTTGAATACTTCCTCGTGCCATGGATAAGCCATACCCGCTAAGCCAAGCCTTCTCTCGTACATTCCGGGGTCGGAAGCGTGGCTACTGAACCAGGAGTTACCGAACTGAGGCTCGTCGGAGAAAAAACCCTTTAAGGTACTGCCGAAATATTCCTTATAATGCTCAAAGTGCGTTTCGTAAACTGCGTCGATAAGAACTCTTACGGAATCCTTTGAGAGCATATCGATGTAATCTGCCTTCTCTTTAAATTCCCTTATTTTATATACGAACACCACTCTCCATACGCCCTCGGGCAGAGAAATTTCAACGAATTTACCGTTTCGCTTATCTGTGAAATCTAAAATTTCCGCTGTATCCGCATCGCACTTTTCGCCCTCGCCCGTTCTCTTGTAGGCGAAAATGCCTAAAATCTGTGCAGTTTCCCTCTCGTTTGTAATAAGTAAAGCTTCATTTACGGGACCTGATACATCCACATGCCTTTCGCCAATGTCCCACCTTCTCTTATCGGGGTGAAATTTGGCAATATGACCCACCGCGTGACCGGTGGGGAAGTGGTCGTCATCCAGCACCCACACCTGCATATCGCGCTTTTTGGCTTCGCTTAAAATAAGGTCCATATCGCGCCACCAGAGCTTACCTGCAAAATCCTTGTGGGGGCGGCTCTCTACGCAGAAAGCGCGACATCCGCTTTTATATATTCTTTCGATTTCAAGGGGGATGGTCTCGTAGTGGTCGCCGTGCTGCCAGTAAAAGGGCAGCATATAGTTATCTTCTTTATTCTTAAGAACTTCATTAAGTTTATAATACATAGCGGTTTCATCCTTTCCGTATCATTTAGTTTAATTTAAGTTAGTTTTATTTTACCATAATGAAAATTATTTGCAATAAAAAATTAAAAATAAATAGAACAAATGTTCGAAAAGTTCTTGACAAATTTGATAAATTCATTAGGATAGTAATTAGAGGGGTAAAAAAACTTGCACTAAATCTATCAAATTGACGGCAAATTGCTTACGCAATTGTGTCCGCGTTATTGATAAATTCATTAGTATAGAAATTAGAGGGGTGAAAATTCAAAGCAGACCCCCACCTTTTTTAAGATAAAAATTATAATAAAAACGCATACAGAAAGGAAAAAATAATGAATAAAGTAGCATGGCTTAAAATACCAACAGATTTTTTTGAGAAACCCACCGTAAAAAGAATGATCAGCGAGAAAAACGGCGATAAGGCTGTTCTTTTATTGATACTTTTAAACATTTACGCAGGCGAGACCAACGATAAAGGGCTTGTGTATCTGACGGAGAAAATCCCATACGAGACTAAGGATTTCGCTTCCTCCTTGGGGCAAACGGTAAACGCGGTTAAAAATTCCTTGGAGCTTCTTACAAAATACGGGGAAATAGAAATTTACGAGGATGGCAAAATATTAGTTACTGCTTTCAGCGAAGAACAGAATATAGATGCCCTTGATAAATATAAGGAACAAAACCGAAACAGAATGCGGAAATGGAGAGAAAAAAAGAAGAATCAACTTAAGGAAAGTGACGTCACTGTGACAAACTGTCACTGTATAGAAGTAGAAAAAGAAGTAGAAATAGATGCAAAAGAAGAGATAAAGCAAGAAGAAAAAGATATTTCTTCGAAGCCTCTTTATTTTCGTGTTATTAATTATTTGAATTTTTTAACGGATAAAAATTTTGACCCCGAAAACGAAAATTATAAGACCCTTATCAAAGGCTGGGAAAGTAAGGGCTACGGTATGAGTGATTTTAAAAGGGTCATAAGAAATAAGCACTACGTGTGGAAAAATGAGGATAAAACCCGCGCGTGGCTCAGACCCCAGACCCTTTTCGGGGATAAATTCGAAACTTACCTGAACGAAAACCCCATGGGGCACGATAGCTCCTTCACCGTGGACCTGATGTATAATCTGCAGGAGGAAATTTTCGATTTCTGATTTTTGTGCTTTATGTTTTCTCTGGTACAAGTCCCGTAAAATTTAAATAAAATAAAATGCCGAAGCAAAAGCCTCGGTCATTTTAATGTCTATGGGCTACGAAAAAGATATATTTACCGTTTTTGCGTATGAATTCGAACTCTCGCAGTTTTTAGTGAAGTATCGGCTAACGCCGAAGTGAAGTTATGCCTTACAGCATAATGAAGTATTATGCTTGCGCATAA
>SVPY01000032.1 GCA_015065615.1 Oscillospiraceae bacterium
GTTAGGCACGCCGCCAGCGTTCGTCCTGAGCCAGGATCAAACTCTCTAATTAATTGTATTTGAAGACTTCCGTCTTTAAACCTTAATCAGAGCTCGATTCGCTCATTTCGTCATTGCTGACTTTCTTCACAGATTTTTCTTAGGTTCTGTTTCCTTGTAATTTTTATGAGTTTACTCATATGAGTACTTTACTCAATTCAATTACGGGTTCCTTTTTTCTTCGTCATCGTTGTTTAATTTTCAAGGTCCTTTGCGCCGACCTCTCGGTCAAGTGCTCGACTATTTTATCACATTGTTTTCGGTTTGTCAAGAACTTTTTTCAAGTTTTTTAAAACTTTTTTATTTTCTTTTCAGACCGCTTTTTGTGAAGCTTGTCTATTATATCGCATCGATTTCAGTTTGTCAAGCATTATTTTTCATTTTTTAAAAAATTCTTTTCAAACTTTTGATTTTCTTCTGCTCTTTGCGACAGCCTGACTATAATACCACCGATTTATCTATTTGTCAATACTTAATTTCAACTTTTTTTAAAAAGATTTAAAGAAGTTTTGATTGTAGATATAGCACCGATGTGTTATACTTTAAGTCGGTGATTGGTATTATAACCGAATTAACACTGTTTTTCAAGCATAAAAATACAATTTTTAAATCTTTCTGTTAAAATCACAATATTATCGAAAGGAGAAACGCATATATACAATATGCAGTAACCTATATGCCTATCAGAATCAATGCAGACCTTCCTGCTATAGAAGTACTTGAATCCGAAAACATATTTGTAATGACACACGAGAGGAGCGAAACCCAGGAAATTCGTCCTCTTAAAATCGTTATACTTAATTTGATGCCTACTAAAGTTGAGACTGAAACACAGCTTTTGAGACTTTTAGGTAATTCACCTTTACAGGTAGACGTCACCTTTTTACATATGGCATCTCATACAAGTAAAAACACCAGTGCATCTCACATTAATACATTCTATAAGTCTTTTGCCGACGTAAAGAATGAGCGCTTCGACGGAATGATAATTACAGGCGCGCCTGTAGAAAAACTCCCCTTCGAAGAAGTTGACTATTGGCCCGAGATGTGTGCAATAATGGAGTGGAGCAAGAAAAACGTATATTCCACTTTACATATATGTTGGGCTGCACAGGCAGGTCTTTATTACCATCATAATATAGAAAAGCATCCTCTTAATGAAAAGTTAAGCGGAATTTACAAACACAACGTTTTAAATCCCTACCATCCTTTGATGAGAGGCTTTGATGATAACTACTTTGCACCCCATTCAAGATATACTGAAGTTAAACTTTCTGATATTAAAAAGCACCCTGATCTTATTGCATTAGGTGTATCTGACATGGCAGGTCTTCATATTGCAGCAACTCACGACGGAAGAAGAATTTACGTAACAGGTCACGCTGAATACGACAGATACACTCTTGCAAAAGAATATTTCCGTGACATAAACAAGGGACTTAACCCTAACGTGCCTTATAATTATTTCCCCGACGACGACGATTCAAAAGTTCCTCCTTTCACATGGAGAAGCAACGCCCACCTGCTTGTTTCCAACTGGCTCAATTATTACGTATACCAGGAAACTCCTTATGACCTTAATGATCTTTAATAGCAATATAGTTAAAATTTTTAGCAACATTGTATATTGCTAACCGCAAGTTAAAGATATAAAATTGAATTACTCTCAAGTACGTTTTATATTACATTATATAGAAAGGGCGAAAAACAGTGATATACGCAGAACACATTAATAAAGTAATGGATAAAACAGGATTCCCCGAGGAAGCAAAACTATGTTTTAACCGAGTTTTTGAAAGAATCCGAAACGAGAGTGATTTACGAAAAGAGTATTATACAATTTTAAACGAATATCTTTTTAGAAATCCTGATATACCTCTTGGTGCATCACTTGAAAAAGTTACAGAGCTTGCAGTTAAGATAGGCGAAAATTCTTATACAATGCACATGGCTTTTATTCTTAGCTGTACCCCCAGAATGTATGAGCTTTACGAAGAAGAAGGTATTGATGAAGAATTATACTGGGATGCACTTATTGATATTAAAGCTAAATTAATGGAATGTATTGAAAACAAAGGCGTACCCGGTACTTTCGTTGGCGGTTGGTTTAACGGTTGGTTCAGACTTACAAGATTTGCTTTAGGCAGATTCCAGTATGAGCCTATTTCCTATAATTTCGGCAATGCAGTTGAACTTCCTTGCGGCGAGACTTTATTACCCGGCTCACCTATTGCAAATATGCACATTCCTTCTGCAGGCGTACCTTTAACTGATGAAGTAAGAAACGATTCATATAGAAAGGCTTATAACTTCTTATCAAAGCGCTTCAATACTAATAAAGTATACCTTTGCTGCAGCTCATGGTTACTTTTCGGCAAACACTATGAGTTCTTACCCGAGCATTCCAACATCCTTAAATTTATGAATGACTTCCATTTAACAGCATGTGTTGAAAAAGAATCTTTTAACGATAACTGGAGATTATACGGCAGATACTCCCAGGGTGAAGTTAAAGATTACCCCGAGGATAGCTCATTAAGAAGAGCTTACAAAAAATGGCTCCTTGACGGCAACAAAACAGGCAGCGGCTGGGGCTGTATGCTTATTGAAGACGGCGTTAACGTAACTCACAGGGAGAAATAATATGTTTAAAATCGGTACAATGAATAAAGGCATGGGTCACCTTAGTTTTAAGGAATTCATCCTTTTTGCAAAAGAAGTTGGCGTAGACGGTATTCAGCCATTCATTACAGGCGGAAACATTTCACCTTTAATGACTAAAAGTGAAAGAGCTGAAATTAAAAAGTTTATGGAAGAAAATGGCATAGAGTTACCTGCAGTTTGCGCCGATTTCGGAAGTAAATTTTTTGACGAACCAAACAGCGAAGCTTCACTTCACAGGCTTATCTCTATGATAGATATGGCAGCTGATTTAGGCACAAACATTGTATCCACCCATATAGGCGCTGTACCTGAGGACGAAAACGACCCCTTATACGCTATTAAATTTGATAATTTCCAAAAAGCTGCAAAATACGCTGACGATTTAGGCGTTTACCTTGCAGTTGAAACAGGCAGAGATACTGCCGAAAACCTCAAGAAATTCCTTCTTAAAACAGGCTATAAATCAGCTACAGTTAATTTAGACCCCGCTAACCTCGTTATGTGCATAGGTGTTGACCCGACAGAAGCCGTTTACACCTTCGGTGACCTTATAGTTCACACACATATGAAGGACGGTATAAAAACAGGTGAAACCACCTATATGGAAACAGCTTTAGGCGAAGGCAAGGTAGATTTCAAAAAATATCTCAAAGCACTTAAAGATATAGGCTACGACGGCTACCTCACTATAGAAAGAGGCGGCGGAGAAGACAGAGAAGCAGAAATAAAAAATTCCATTGATTTTACAAGAAAATTATTAAACGAAATCTGATAAGGCGGTGATTTTATGATGAAAATAGGCGTTATGCCCGATTCATTCCGTGTACCCTTTAAAGAGTCAATTATTTTAGCAAGAGATTTGGGCGCCGACGGCGTTCAGCCCTACATTGCAAAAAGAGAAATCTCCCCTCTTCTTAGCAAAAGTGAAAGAAAAGCTGTTGCGAAATTCATTCGCGATAACGGCCTTGAAATTTCTGCAGTTTGTGCAGACTTTGGCAGCGCATTCTATTCCAAAGAAGATAACGAAGCTGAGATTCAGAGAATGATATCTATGCTTGATGAAGCTGTGGATATGGGTGCTAATATTGCAACTACTCATATCGGACATATCCCCGATGACGAAACTTCCCCGATATACGTAAACACAATTAAAACGATCCGAAAGATTTCTCATTATGCCGAGGATATAGGCGTTACTTTTGCTACAGAAACAGGACCTGAAAAAGCATACATATTAAAGGGAATTTTAGATAAAGCAAATGCAAAAGCTGCAAAGGTCAACCTCGACCCTGCTAACTTTGTAATGTGCTGCAGTCAGGATCCCGTTGAGGCAGTTCACGTTCTTAAGGATTATATTGTACATACACACGCAAAGGACGGCACTTGGTCCGGCACTCCCACAACAGGAGAACGACCTTTAGGTGAAGGCAACGTACCTTTTATAGAATACCTTGCTGCACTTCGCGATATCGGTTACGACGGTTACCTCACAATTGAAAGAGAATGCGGCGAAAACCCCATTGCAGATATCAAAAAAGCTTATGATTATTTAAGAAGCTTACTTAAGAAACTTTATTAAAAATTACTACATCAATCAGGAATTAAAAAATTCCAAATATATAAAAATTAAAAAAGAAAGAAGGTAAACTATTATGATGAAAATAGGCGTTATGCCCAGTTCTTTCCGCGTACCATTTAAGGATGCTATCATTTTAGCTCGTGATTTAGGTGCACAGGGTGTTCAGCCCTATATTACAGGCGGAGAATTTTCTCCCCTTTTAAGCAAGGACGAAAGAAAGGCAGCCGCTAAATTCATCCGTGAGAACGGCCTTGAAATTTCTGCAGTTTGTGCAGACTTTGGCAACTACTTCTATAAGGAAGATAACGATGCTGAAATTCACAGAATGATCTCTATGATCGATATGGCTGTGGACCTCGGTACAAACATTGTAACAACTCATATCGGCCACGTACCGGATGATAAGAACAGCCCCGTTTACATCAATACAGTTAACACAATCCGCAAGATTTCTCACTATGCAGAAAATGTTGGTGTAAGCTTTGCTACAGAAACAGGCCCTGAGATGGCAGTTATCTTAAAGGGTATTCTTGATGAAGCAAATGCAAAGGCTGCAAAGGTTAACCTCGACCCTGCTAACTTCGTAATGTGCGCAGGCCAGGATCCTGTTGAAGCAGTTCACATTCTTAAGGATTACATCGTTCACACACACGCTAAGGACGGTATCAAAACAGGCGAAACAACATACCAGGAGCTTCCCTTAGGTCAGGGCGGCGTACCCTTCGTTGAGTACCTCGCTGCACTTCGCGATATCGGTTACGACGGCTTCCTCACAATTGAAAGAGAATGCGGCGACGACCCCTTAAAGGATATTAAGCTTGCTTACGACTTCTTAAAAGAGAATTTAAAGAAGCTTTACTAATTTAAATAAATTAAAAGAAAAGGACTGAATAAAATGGCAATTAAAATTGCAGTAATCGGTACAGGCGGTATTGCACACTCCCACGGCGATGCTTATAAAAAGCTGGGCGACAGAGTTGAGTTCGTAGCCTGCGCTGACCTTGATATTGAAAAAGCCAGAAAATATGCTGAGGAATACGGTATTCCTGCAGATAAAGCATACGATAACTGCTACGATATGTTTAAAGAAAACGAAATTGATGCAGTTAGCGTAACTACATGGAACAGTGCACACTGCGAATGCACAATTGCTGCTTTAAACGCAGGCTGCCACGTTTTCTGCGAAAAGCCTATGGCTATGAACGCTGAAGAAGCTAAGGCTATGAAAGCAGCTGCTGAGAAAAACGGTAAAATTCTTATGCTCGGTTTCGTTCGCCGCCACGGTAACGATGCTAAATCTGCCCTTAACCTTATTAAGGAAGGCTATATGGGTGACATTTACTACGCTAAGGCTTCTTACTTACGCCGCTGCGGTTTCCCCGGCGGTTGGTTTGGCGACAAGTCCCGTTCAGGCGGCGGTCCTCTTATTGACCTTGGTGTTCACGTAATTGACCTTGCAAGATATATTATGGGCAATCCCAAGCCCGTATCCGCTTACGGCGCTACATTTGATAAGCTTGGTGCAAGAAGTGAAGTTGCTCTTTCTGCTGATGACTGGCAGTCCACTACAGAAACAGAAAAGCCCATTTTCGACGTTGAGGACTTAGCTACAGCTATGGTTCGTTTTGATAACGGTGCCGTTTTACACGTTGAAGCAAGCTTTAACTTAAACATCAAGACTCCCACAACTACAGTTGAATTCTTCGGTGATAAGGCAGGCCTCTCCTTCACTCCATTTGAGCTTCATACTGTTGTTGATAATAAGCTTGCAGATATCTCTATTCAGGGCGATACAGGCTTCCACTTCTCCAACAGCTTTGCCGCTGAAGCAAAGAACTTTATCGATGCTATTGAAGGCAAGGCAGAGCTTGTTGCAAACGCTGACGACGGCGTAACACTTATGAAGATTCTTGACGCTATCTACCTCTCTGCACAGACAGGCAAGAGCGTTGATATTGAATAATTAAAAAAACATAAAATTTCTCCCGAAGAAGCTTTAAATTTCTTCGGGAGTTTTCTTATTTGTGTTCGATTATTGTTGCATTGTGAGAAGGCAAGCGGAATTCTGCTTTCCAAGTTTCGGGAAGGCAGGGGTTAACTTTTACTTTTTCCTTTTTATCCTGCAGTACCATCATACGAAGGGTAATGGCATTACTTGATCCGTGGCACTGGTCGGGCATCCAGTCAAAGTTAGGGCCAAAGAAAGCATCAAAGAAATAACCTTCCGCCTTCTTTCTGAAGTTTTCGGGAAGTTCTTTTTCGCACTTTTCTTTTCTTAAAAGAAGCGCTGCCTGAATTAAATTCTGTGACCAACCGTTGTTGAATGTATTTATTCTTTCGTCGTAAGTATCCTGAATAATTTGCGGTAAACCTTCGGTACTGTGGAACATAAAGTAAGGGAATAAAGGATATAGTTCAGGGTTTTCACAGTTAATTGTTTCTTTTACATTGTAAGATTCACAAGGAGCAATAACTTCTTTGCCGTTTCTGATTTCTTTGGGAAGCTCCGGGATAACGTTTGGATCAATAATAGTATCGTAACCTAAATTTTGAAGCCCGTTTACTATAACTTTAAGTGCCGCAACGTTGGGGGTATCGTTATTAACGTTCCACCAGGTTTCAAGGGAAGATACTTTATCCAAAAACATTTTGCCGTTAATTATCTTAAATCTTTCTCTGAAAAACGTAAGAACTTCTTTAATAAACGGGTAACAAACACGGTTAAAATAATCTTTTTCGCCCGTGTAGGATAAAAATTCCAGCATCATAAAGGCAAGCTCCAGCATTCCGTTAAAGTGGTTGGAAATATAAGGATTTTTAGGTCCGTAATTTTCATCATTCTCCTGAGAGAAATAATAGTCACTATCCGCAAAAGTTCCGTTAATTGTAAAGGTCTCTGGCACCATGGCGCCGTCAATACCGTAACGGGAAAAAGCGTTTTCCTTAAATGCGGGAAGTCTTGAATAAAGGAAATCGAATAAGACTTTCATTCCTTCGAAGTCGCCCATATAAAGCATATTCCAGTAAATGAGTCTTGTATTCTGTATCCAGTAGTCGCCTGCCCAGTTTCTGTAGTCGAAATCAAGTTCTCTTCCTTCGGCACCTGTCACCGTAAAAATAGAGCCGTTAAACTTAACAGGAAGCTTACCGCGGTTTACACAGCCGGACATATACTTTTGCAGGGTATAAAGCTTACTTACATCCTCGGCATCCTTATTTCCGTAAGTCTGGATATAAAACTCACCGAAATACTTTTTCCAATATTTTTCATTTATGGCAAGAAGGTTTTCAAAATCATCTTCTTTTGCAGCATTAATTGCCCCAAGCTTTACTGTTTTAACCAAAGTTTCAGGAGAATTGACAATGCCGCTTTCTGCGTTTACGTAAACTGTGTCACCTTTTTCGTTCATTTCAAAGGAATAGGCAAAGCAGTTGTTTTTGATATAATCTTTAAGTTCCCTTAAATGCTGGTTCTTCTTTGTGTAATCAACGTAAGACCACTTATTAAAATGATAAACCGTATTCTCGTCCGTTCTTATGTCCGCGCTTTCGTACAGATCAAAAGGACAGCCTGAATATCTTGCAGATTGGTCAACGGGGTTGTGCTTATAAAGTTTATCGCGCCAGATTATAGCTTCTGCCTGCATTTTTATATTTTTTATTGAAGTAAATTTTGCGGCAAGAAGTGAAGTATCCCTGAAAGCAGCAATTTTTACTTCAGAGGTACTGTTTTTTACTGTAACGCTGCCATCAGAAAAATCAAGAGTTGTGTCAGGTTCCTCATTTAAAAATACGGGAAAAGTAAATTTCAACTTAATCAAACCAACTTTTAAAAGTCTGCCGATTTCACTTACGGCATCGGTTTTTGATATAAGAATATTAATATCTCCATCACAATCCGCCCAAACGTTTGCTCCTATATCGCCGTTACCTATAGGCAAGCTTTCTGTTTTCGAACTGCATAAGCCCTTTTTTACTGTATTGTAAATTTTTACGTCAAACATATTTAATCACCTTAATTTTCTGCTTTCGCCATATGGAATTTATCGTCTTCAGTTAAATTTAATTCTTCAACTACTTTTTTATACATAGCTAAGGTGTGTTCAAAAACTTCGGGATGGTGGGCATCGGAGCCAAAATAGAATTTACAGCCGCAATTTTTGGCTAATTTATAGGGTCTTAAAAGTCTATCTCTTTCTTCCTTTGTGCATTCAAGCCTCATATCGCTGTAGTTTATTTCAATTCCGCAGCCAAGAGTTGCAATCTTTTTAAATATGCGTTCGTAGGTTTCGTCGGGAATTAAATCAAGTGTTTGAAGCAAATTTTCTTTACCCTTTACAATTTTGCCTGCAACCATGTGGGCAATACCTATTTTGCGGAAAGGAAGGTCCATATTAAGTACGTGTTCAAGGCGTTTTACCCATAAATCCGCTCTGTGAGCAGGGCTTTGATCCTCGTTTTTTTCTACGGTGAAACCTTCAAGATGCAAATGGGTAGTGGGAATTATAATAAAATCGAATTTATCTAAAGTTTCTTTTATGCCTAAAGCACCGAATCTGTTCAGATCCGTCTCGCATCCGAACATAAATTTAATACCATCTGATTGCGGCAGGGGTAAATTCTGAGAATTCCAGCTGTAATCCTGCCTCATAGGGCCGTTATCAATGCCTTTTTCCCAATAATGGTCGGTAACGCAGATGGTCTTAAGTCCGTTTTCCTTTGCATACTCAAGCATCCTTTCCACGGTCTGCATAGGGTCGTTTGAACAGCCCGAGAGCTTTGAATGTATATGTATATCGTGGTCACAGATAAATTTCATATTCCTTTTTCCCTTTCTCAATTATAAATTAAATATAACACATTAAAATATCAGTATCAACAGAAAAAGCAAATAATTGAATTTATCCGCAGTAAATAAGTGGACAGACGCGCTATTTTAAGTTATAATTATTTTATAATAAACGAATAGTAAGAAACGAGGATCTTTTATGAATATAAAATGGCTTTTTGACACCTACCCCTTTATTAAGAATGAAAAAATCACCCTCTGCAAGCCTCAGCCCACAGAAGGTGATGCAATTATAGAACTTTTTTCCGACAAGGAATTAGTTAAATTAAGCCGCAGGACTTTAAAACTTGATAATTATAATATATCTTCCTTTTTCCGCCAGATGGAAATAAGCTTCACTTCAAAAAGAAGCCTGCTTTTAGGTATTTTCAAAAACGATAATATCAACGAGCTTTTAGGCGTTATTATTATTGATAATCTTGATGTTAACACCGAAAGCATGGATATTGACTTATATCTGAGGAAAAAATACCGCAATAAAAACTTAGCCGTTGCCGCTTTAAATATTGCAGTCAGCTTCCTTTTTGAAAGAGTTGAGCTTAAAAGAATTGCCGCTTCCGCTTTGGCTGAAAATAAAGTTTACGAGGATATTCTTCTCTCCTCAGGTTTTACCAAGGAGGGCGTATGCCGCCGCGGAGTTTATTTGCAGGATAAAGGCGTTGTAAGTATGGCTTACTATTCTTTTATAAGCGACGACCTTATTGATGAGGATATGGAAACTGACGACAGCAAGGACTATTATCTCTGATATAAATACACTAAATATCAATCACCGAGTGCTCCTCTTATATAGAGGAGTATTTTTCTTTCTCTTCTTGATATCTGCATTTGCGAAACGCCGAAATATTCCGCTGTTTTGCTTTGTGATTTACAGAGAAAAAAACGTAAATATAAAAGCTCCTTTTCACTCTCGCTGAGCTTAGTGTATATCTCTTTTAAAGCAAGCTTTTCCGTAAGCTTTTTTTCGTAAGATTCTTCCGCTTTTGATAATACTTCTATATTTCCGTCCTCTTTACGCACTACGGGATTTTTCACCATCAGCGCTTCCGATATTTTCTCTTTCGGGATATTCATTTTATCGGAAAGCTCGGAGACTAAAGGCGCCCTGCCGAATTCTTTTTCGAATTTATCGCACTCGGAATAAACCTCAAGAGAAAGCTTCTTTAATTCTCTCGGTATTTTTATCTCGGTGCCATACCTGAAAAGTCCTTTTATTTCACCTATTATAACGGGTACTGCGTATGTAGAAAATTTAAAACCCAGATTCTCATCAAATTTATCCATAGCCTTTACAAGTCCCAGACACCCCGCCTGATAGAGGTCCTCATACTCTATCTCTCTGCCTGAAAATTTTTTCACGCAGGCGTGAACAAGACCCAAATTTTCCGTAATAAAAGCATCGGAATATTTTTTACTCTCTTTCATGCTTTTTTACTGTGATATTTTTGATATCGTCTTTACTGCTAAGCTTTTTGACTATCGTAACGGTAGTACCTTTTCCCGGCGCCGATTTTACTTTTAATGAATCGGAAAAACTCTGCATAACCGAAAATCCTATACCTGCCTGTTCCTCTCCGCCCGTAGAAAAAAGCGGCTCCATGGCTTTTTCTACGTCAGCTATACCCGAACCTTTATCTCTTACTTTTATTATTACCGCTCTTTCATCCGTAAGCTTCATACTCACGTAAACTTTACCCGTGGTCTCTTTATAGGCGTGTATAATAGAATTCGTAACGGCTTCGGAAAGAGCCGTTTTTACGTCGCTTATATCGTTTACCGTGGGGTCGGCGCTTAAAAGAAAAGCTACCGCCGCCGCTCTTGCGAAAGCTTCGTTACCTGAAACCGAGAGAAAGGAAATATCAACCTGATTTACTGTTTTCATTTTCCGCTCCTTCCTTTTACCTGTTCGTTTATTTTTCTTTCTACTGTGGCAAAATTAAACACCCCCGCCATCTTTGCCATTCTTGAAATACTTTCGGAAATATTCATAAGCACCACTCTGCCGTTCCAGATTTTCATAAGCCTTACTCTGCCTAAAATAAGACCTATACCTGAACTGTCCATAAACGGTACGTCTGCAAAATCCATTTTAAGCACACCGGGTTTCATTATCTGCACTCTTTCATCTATGTAGCGCCTTATTTCTCCTGCAGTGTGGTGATCTATATCTCCCGATAATTTTACCGTCATCGTATCTTCCGTTATTTCTATTTTTGCACCCATATTTATGTCCTTCCTTTTAATTAAGTACTTTTTATTAATTAATCTTATCTTACATATATAAGGGTGATTATTTTGTCGTAATAGGTTGTCATTTCAAATTTTAAATTATTTATATTTTTAAGATAAGTTTTTCTCAAAGATAAGTTTTTCTTTCAGCTTCATATATTTTTCCCTTGTAGCAATACCTCCCCTTATGTGCCTTTCTTCTTTATTCTGCTTTAAAACCGAATTTACCTTTTTATATAAATTTTTATCCAGTTCCTTTAATCTTTCAGTCACGTCTTTATGTACCGTAGATTTGCTCACAGCGAAATATTTTGCTGCCGCGCGTACGGTAGCCTTATGTTTTACTATATATTCACCGAGCATAACCGCCCGTGCTTCAATATCCGTTTTCAAGAAATCCCTCCAAAAATTTTTATTTCAATATATGCTTACCTTCACGGCTTTTATGTATAAAAACAAAATTCAGCGTTTTTGAACAAAATGTGAATATATAATCGCTTTAAAGCTTGACAATATTAAATTTTCCACATATAATTAAATAAATTAGTGTAGTTTCAGTTGCAATTTTTGTGTAGTTCGCCATATATAAAACGCAAGGCGGTGCGCATTGGCGGCGAATTTTGTAGAAACTATATATAATGAGGGGCGGCACCGTGCCGCAAAATAAAATAAAAAGGAGAAAAAATATGCAAATCACTAACGGTTTTACCTACATTGCCTTTTTGATGCTTCTTGCAGGTACACTCTTGTTCCTTGAGAAATATGCAAAATGGAAAATCTTTAACGTAGTTCCTCCTCTGGTATGGCTCTATGTTATTAACATGCTTCTCTGTACTTTCAATTTCTACGATATGAGTGCAGAAGGCGTTAAGCCTACTTATTCGGCTTTGAAGAATAATCTCTTGTATGCGATGATCTTCGTTATGCTTCTTCGCTGCGACTTCAGAAAGCTCGCAAAGCTCGGCGGCAGAATGATCGCTATCTTCCTTGGTTGCTCCGTAACTCTTGCTATCGGTACTCTTGCAGCTTACCCCATTTTCATGAACTCAATCGGTGGTGCTGAAAAAACATGGGCTGCAGTTGCTGCTTTATATGCTTCATGGGTTGGCGGCAGCGGCAATATGGCTGCTATGGAAGTTGCTTTCGCAGGCTCTATCGACTCCGGCGCTTACGGCTGCGCACTTGCACTTGACACAGTTTGTTACTCCGTATGGATCGCTCTTCTTCTTCTTGCTGTTAACATCGCTCCCAAGTGGAACAAGATGGTTAAGGCAGACACAAGCAAGCTTCAGGCAGTTGCTGATGCAGCTAACCAGGAAATTGCAAAGGAAAAGAAGAAGGCTACAACAGCTGACTGGGTATTCATTATCGGTATCTCCCTTATCGCTTCCGCAGGTTCACAGTGGCTGGGCGGTCTTGCTAATGATGGTTTAGTAGCTATCGGTCTTGATATGTTCGGTGCTTCTACATGTACAACAGTTATCGTATCACTTTTAGGTCTCATCTGTGCTTTAACTCCTATGGGCAAGCTCGCTGCTGTTGAAGAGCTCTCCGGTATTTATCTCTATGCCGTTGTTTCTCTTATCGCTTCTACAGCATCTCTTACAGACCTTATCTCCGCACCTATCTGGGTTGTATACGGTTTCGTTATCCTTCTCGTTCACGTTGTTCTTATGTTCTTACTTTCCAAGCTCTTCAAGTGGGATCTCTGCATGGTATCTACAGCTTCTCTTGCTAATATCGGCGGTTCTGCTTCTGCTCCTATTGTTGCCTCTGCTTATGATGCATCCTATGCCGGTATCGGTGTTCTTATGGGTGTTCTCGGCGCCGCCATCGGTAACTTTGCAGGTCTTGGAATGGGTGCTCTTCTCAGCCTCTTCGCATAAGATAATATTAATATTCAAGAACCCTTTACGGCTCCCCTACCTGCAACCGCGGGGAGGGGAGTTCCTTCTTATGTTACGTGCATAATTTTCTCCAAAACAAAAACAGTAAAAAACGAAGCAAATTAAAGTAAGGATTAAAATAATGAATATAAACGAAAATTTTAAATATTTAAATATCGGTCTTCCCGAGGATATCCTCCGCCATAAAATGCACGGAAATTTCAAAGAGGCTATCCGCCTTATCGATTTAAGGCTTGAAAACAAGGATATCCCCAAAGCCCTCAGAGCTTGCCTTACAGTGCAGCGAGAGCTTATTGCCCGCTTTCATCTGGATTATCCCTACAAAAAAGCTGAAGCTCTGGCTCTTGTAAGGGAGAATATAGCAGATTTCAGCGAAGAAGAATTTGACAGCCTCGTTGATTCAGGCGCTATAGGCTGGATATATATTGACGGTGAAGTAAGATTTTTCAACCGATTCTTCGCTTCACTCTGTAAGGTTAACGCCGATATCGCAAGAAGAGCAGGTATAGTAACACAAGGCGTTGAAAGTATAAAAAAGACGGATAAAAACACACTTCTTGACGATGCTATTCTTGATATGAAAGAAAACGGCTTCACCACCCGCCGCTATAAAGTTAAGGCTTCCTTGAAGCTTAAGGATGAAAACTTCAAAAAAGGTATGTTTATAAGAGCTCACTTACCTATTCCCTGTGAGTGCGCGGAACAAAGCGATATTAAAATAGAGGAAGTTTACCCCAAAAATGCAAATATAGCTCCATTAAACGCACCTCAGCGCACCGTATGCTGGGAAGAAAATATGGAAGAAAACCACGAGTTTTACGTAATTTATTCTTACGTATACAAGTCCGTTTATAAAGACAGCGAGAAAATCATCCCCGATAAGGAACAGCCTGATTTCTTCACAGAGGAAAAGCCTCCTCACATAGTTTTTACCCCCTACATAAAAGAGCTTGTTCATACGCTTTCCGAAGGCGCCGAAAATAATTTAGAGAAGGCAAGAAGATTTTACGATTTCATCACTCTTAATATGAAGTATAACTTTATGCCCGCTTACTTCAGCCTTGAGAATATTGCGGAAAACTGCGCAAGAAACTTCTCGGGTGACTGCGGTGTATTCGCCCTCTTGTTCCTTACAATGTGCCGCTGTGCAGGAATTCCCGCAAGATGGGAGAGCGGCCTTGATACAGAGCCCGGCTTCTGCGGCGGTCACGACTGGATAAAGTTCTACATAGCTCCTTACGGCTGGCTTTTTGCCGATACTTCCTACGGTGTTGCAGCTCACAGAATAGAAAATGAAGAGAGAAGAAAATTCTACTTCGGCAACTTAGAGCCTTACAGAACTGTAATAAACAGCGATTTCCAGGAAGAATTTACCGTTCCCAAAACTCACTGGCGCGCAGACCCCTACGATAATCAGGTAGGTGAAATGGAAACAACGGAAAAAGGCTTTGCTTACAACGAATTTGACAGAAGCAAAGAGACTCTTGAATGCACTAAAATTTAAAAAGGAAAGTTTTACTTCAGCAAAACTCAGGTAATAAACATGGATTTTTATAAATTAATTGAAAATAAAAAAGACGAACTCATAAAAAATCTTCAGGGCGCTATAAGAATCAAAAGCCTTTACGAGGAGGATTCAAGCGGTTATCCCTTCGGCAAAAACGTTAAAGACTGCCTTGACTATATGCTGAACCTCAGTGAAAGCCTTGGCTTCAAAACCCATAATATGGATAACTACGTAGGCTGGTGCGAATACGGCGAAGGCGACGAAATGGTGGCGGTTTTGGGTCATCTGGACGTTGTGCCCGAGGGCGACGGCTGGAGTGTGCCCCCTTACGAGGCAGTTGTTAAGGATGGCAGAATTTACGGCCGCGGCACTATGGACGATAAAGGTCCCACAATGGCTGCTTTATACGGACTTTTAGCAATCAAAGAATCAAAACTCCCTATCAATAAAAGAATTCGCCTTATTTTCGGCTGTAACGAAGAAACAGGCAGC
Organism: Oscillospiraceae bacterium; assembly: GCA_015065615.1. Classification (GTDB taxonomy): domain Bacteria; phylum Bacillota; class Clostridia; order Oscillospirales; family Acutalibacteraceae; genus SIG603. Next base: position 15,267 of record SVPY01000032.1, read on the forward strand.
CTTGATATGAAGTATTACGCTAAAAACGGCGGAGAAATGCCCGTTATGGGCTTCACTCCCGACGGCGAATATCCCGTAATCAACGGTGAAAAAGGTCTTATCACCGAAACCTATAACCTTAAATATAAAAAAGAAGGCGCCCTTACCGTTAAGGAAATTAAGGGCGGTACCGCTCACAATATAGTTCCCGGTTTTGCTTACGCTGAGCTTATTTGCCCCGAGGATATCGCCGCAGATATTCTTTCAACCGATGAAGAAAATATCACCGTTTCAAAAACTGCTGACGGTGTAAGAATTGAAGCCAAAGGCTTAAGCGCCCACGGCGGCACTCCCAACGAAGGTCTCAACGCAGTAGGTATTCTTACTAAATTCTTAAACAAGCTTACTTTTGAAGGGGAAATCAAAAAAGCCATAAAGCTCATCGCTGAAAAAATCGGTACAGAATACGACGGCAAGAGTATGGGTATTTATATGGAGGACGAGGTTTCAGGTTATCTTACAATGAATTTAGGCGTACTGGAAGGCGACTGTGAAAATTTGACGGCAAAACTCAACTACCGCTACCCCGTAACCAAAAAGTTCGATATGTGCCAGCCCATTGTTAAAAAAGCATTTGAGGAAGCGGGCTTCACTCTCACCGTGGCAAACTATAAAGATAAAATTTATATGGAGCCCGATAGCGAGCTTGTTAAAAAGCTTATGTCCGTATACACAGCATATACAGGCGACAGCGCAAAACCCAAGAGCATCGGCGGTGGCACTTATGCAAAGATGATGCAAAACGTTCTCGCTTTCGGTCCTATCTTCCCCGGCGACGAAGTAAGGGAGCATAAGCCCGACGAATTTATGGAAATATCAAGGCTTCTTGATAACGCCGCGATCTTCGCAAACGCCATGTATGAATTGGCCAAGGATTAAGAAAACCGGTTTTATTTAGCGTTTACTTTACTTGATACGTTATAAATTATCACTTACATTAAAGCAAAACGAAGCAGGAGTTTTCTTGCTTCGTTTTATTTTGATAATTTTTTCACATTTATCGTTTTTGATGTTGAAATATTTTGTAAAAAGGATTATTATAATTACGAATAATATATTTCGGAGGCTTTTATGGATTTTCTGTATTTACTTGAAAGCATAAGAAATCCGGTTTTAGATACCTTCTTCTCTCTTATCACACATCTTGGCAGCGAGACTTTATTCTTAGCCATTGCCATTATAATTTTCTGGTGCGTAAATAAATTTACAGGCTACTATTTAATGACCGTGGGCTTCTTCGGTACCCTTGTCAATCAGTTCCTTAAAATAGTCTGTCAGATTCCCCGACCATGGGTAAAAGACCCTGACTTCACCATAGTTGAAGCGGCAAGAGAGGATGCCACGGGTTATTCCTTCCCAAGCGGTCACACCCAGAGCGTAACAGCCTCGCTCGGTTGCCCTGCAAGAAGCAGTAAAAAGCTGTGGGTACGCATTATTTGTATCGCGTTAATTATTTTAACCGCGCTCTCCCGTATGTATTTAGGCGTACATACACCTATGGACGTAGGCTTCTCCCTTGTTTTCGGCACAGCTCTTATATTTGCTTTTTACCCCTTATTTAAAAAAGGTGAAGAAAACCCCAAGCTTATTTACATAGCAATGGGTTCACTTGCAGTGCTCTCACTTATTTATGCTTTATTCGTAGATTTATACCCCTGGGCAGCAGATATAGATAAGCATAATCTTGAATCTGCTATCAAAAACGGTTATCTTCTTTTCGGCTGCGGCTGCGGTATGACTCTTTCTTTCTACCTTGAAAGAAAGTACATCAAATTCGAAACAAAAGCGCCTTTGAAAGCGCAGATATTAAAAGTAGTTTTCGGTTTAGCTGCTGTGCTTGCAATCAAGGCTGCTTTGAAACCCATATTAAACCCCATTTTCGGCGGACATCAGTTTGCAGATGCAATAAGATATTTCCTTCTTGTTATGTTTGCCGCCTGTGTATGGCCTTTGACCTTTAATTGGTTTATCGGCGGCTGCAAAATGCCTAAGTGGGTAAAGAAAACTATAATAATTACTCTCTGCGTTATCATTTTCCTTTTAGCCGTAGCAGGTTACCTTTTCTGGGATGCTACACGCGACACAAACGACGCTCCCATATCTACAGATAACGCATCCAACCCCCTCATCACTCCTCTTGGTACAACAATGCTTTCGGGTCACAGAGCGGGAGGCGGTATTGCCCCCGAAAACACCATGATGGCATTAAAAAACTGTATAGAAAATAACCTCTATGAGCTCGACGTTTTCGAGTTTGATATTCATTTAACCGCCGATAATATCCCCGTGCTCATTCACGACGGCACTTTAGACAGAACAAGCGACGCCGCGGAGTTCTTTGGTGAGGAAAACGTTAAAGTGGGTGAAAAAACACTCAGCGAGCTTAAAAACCTGAATATGGGCGCTAAATTCGAAAACGATAACGGCGAGATGCCCTTTGCTTCTTTAAGCGGCGATGACATCCCCGAGGACCTTCGCATCATAACGCTGGACGAAGCTCTTACCTACCTTGAAAGTGAAAGCGATTTTTATTATATAATCGAAATAAAGAATTCCGGCGAAAAGGGTCTGCTGGCAACCGATATTCTTTACAGCACTCTTAAAAAACACACTGTTTTGGAAAGAACCGTTGTAGGTACTTTCAACAACGAAGTAACGGAGTATATGGATGAAAAATATCCCGATATGCTCAGAAGCGCAGGTTTTAACGAATGTATTGAATTCTTCATATTCTCTATGTTCAATATCCCCGTAGATGACAGTCATTTCGGCTACGTTGCTTTGCAGATACCCACAACCGACTATACTGTAAATCTCGGTACTTCAAGAGTTGTAAACTACGCCCACAAGCATAATATTGCCGTTCAGTACTGGACCATTAACGATCCTTCCGAAATGGCAAGACTTCAGAAAATAGGCGCCGACGCTGTTATGACAGATGTACCCGATAAAGCCGTAGGTATTTTAACTCAGCCCTGATTTTAAAAAAACTATGAAAGTACTGCAGTTTAAGCTGCGGTACTTTTTTGTTTAATAAAAATTTACAATTTACTGTAGCTTAAACATTTAACCTCGTTGTGCGCTGTTTTCACTATGTTTTTATTGTGAAATTTTCTCACATCTTGAATAATTGGAGGATATTGGCACAGGATATGTTATACTTATTTTGTTGCAATAAGTTTTTTATTATGCTAAAATTATTTTGTGGCTAATTTACATAATTCATAAAAGGATAAAAAAATGAACCTGAATATAAAAAATAAATTCATTTGTCTTTTTCTTTCGGTAGCTATAATAATTTCATGCACTTTAAGCTTCCCCATTTCCGCAGATAATAAGCTTGACCAGATGGAAGATCAGTTAAGTAAACTTGAGCAGCAGGAAAAGGAACTTAAGGCTCAGCTTAAAGAAATTGAAAGCGAAAAGGAAACCTCAGTTGAATATCAGAAACTGCTTGAAAAACAGATAGAAGTAACCGAGCAGCAAATTCTTACTGCAAGAGAAAGCATAACAGAGCTTAATAAAAGCCTCAGTGTGCTTGACGAAGAGCTTAATGAATCCCAGAAAGAAATAGAGGAAACTCTTGAGCTTTTAAAAGTAAGAATAAAGGCTCTCTACAAAATGGGCAACGTAGGTTCCTTACAAATTCTCTTTGAATCCGAAAGTCTTAACGATTATATGCGCAGAACTCAGCTTATGAACAGTATGACTGAACGTGACAAGGCTCTGATGGCAGATATAAGCGCTTATATGGAAAGAACCAAAGAAAAGCGCGACCTTCAGGAGCAGCAAAAAGAGGAAATTGCCAAGCTCAAAATCAGCTTAGAGGTAAAAAGTGAAGAATTAAAGGAACTTGAAGAGGAAAATCAGGCTCTTATAAAGCTTTTAACAGAAAAAGAACTTCTTGTGGAAGATGAGCTTGAAGAAATATATGCCGACAGCGAAGCTCTTGCAGGTATGATGGAATATTATATCCAACAGATGATAGCCGCGGAAGCAAACAAGCCTAAACCCACACCCAGCGCGACTCCCACGCCCACACCTACTCCCAGCGCTGAACCGACTCCAACTCCTACCCCAACACCCACTCCTACGCCCACTCCGGGGCCTTCTGAAGAACCATCCGAAGAACCTTCTCCCTCACCTTCTTCCGAACCTACGGAAGAGCCAAGCGAGGAACCGACTCCTACTCCCACTCCAAGCGCAGAGCCCACTCCCACTCCGACTCCTACACCAACCCCGACCCCCACACCAACACCTACTCCTGCTCCCTCCATAAATTTCCAGTGGCCCTGCCCCGGATATTCCTATATTTCAGCAGGATGGATGGGTTACCCCGGGCACAAAGGTCTTGATATGGCAGCTGCTTACGGCACACCTATTTACGCGGCGGAATCCGGCTCCGTTATGATGGCAAATAAAACCGATGAATGGGGCTACAGTTGGGGATATTACGTTTCAATCTACCACAACTCCACTTATTCCACACTTTACGCTCACTGCAGTTCAGTTGTAGTTGATTCAGGCCAGTGGGTTGAAAAAGGTCAGCTTATTGCCTACGTAGGCTCCACGGGTAACTCCACGGGTAATCACCTGCACTTCGAAGTTTACGAAAACGGCACGAGAGTAGACCCCATGAAATTCTTTTAATTAAACTTAAACCAAAAACGGAGATTTTATTGTCTCCGTTTTCTTTTTTATATTGAAAAAAATACTTTTAAAGCTTATAATAAACTTAGTTTGATATCGTTTAATTTCTTTAATTTGCAAGCTAACTAATAATTAAATTTAAATTTTATTTGATTGAAAGGGTCACGCTATGAAGTACGATTTTACTACCTTACAGAAAAGAATCGGTATCGGTTCACACAAATGGGACGCTATGAAGAGACTTAACCCCGAGGTTTCCGACGATGCCGTACCCTTTACCACTGCGGATATGGAGTTTGTAAACGCTCCCGAAATAAGAGAAGCCGTTGCAAATTACGCTTTAAACAACATAGTCGGTTACACAGCAGCTACCGACGCATACTACGAAAGCCTTAAAAAGTGGATGAAAAAGCAACACGATTTAGACTTTGAAAAAGAGAACGTTATCATTTACCCCGGCGTTGTTCCAGCTTTATATAAGGCTGTGGAAACATTTACAAGCGAGGGCGACGGTGTTATCATTATGCCTCCCGTTTACGGTCCCTTCTTCGGCGCCATAAGAGCTAACGGCAGAAAGCTCTCCAAATGCCCTCTTATCAATAATAATGAATATTACACAGTAGATTTCGAGCTTTTTGAAAAGCTCTGCAAAGAAGAAGAAAATAAAATCTTTATCCTCTGCAATCCTCATAATCCCGTAGGCAGAGTATGGAATAAAGAAGAGCTTGAGAAGATGGCTAAAATCTGTATGGATAACGGTGTTCTTCTTATCAGCGACGAGATACATTTCGACATTATTATGCCCGGCTACAAGATAACTTCTATGGGCACCTTTGATTTCTGCCGCGATAATCTTATACTTTGCACTGCGCCCAGCAAGACCTTTAACTTAGCATCTATGCAGACTTCCAATATCATCGTGTGGAATAAAGAACTCTATAATGCCCTTGTGAAAAATAAGTCCCTCAACTGTATCGAGAGTATGAACGTTTTAGGTTTTATTTCCTGTCAGGCTGCTTACGATTACTGCGAAGACTGGATGTATGAGATGATCGAAACAGTTGATGAAAACATTAAATACTTCCGCAATTTCATTAAAGAAAACTTACCTATGCTCACAATGCCCGTTACCGAGGGTACTTACTTGGGCTTTGTTAACTTCAAAGCTCTTAATATGAGCCAGCAGGAGCTTCAGAGCTTCTTGGTTAAGCATGAAATTTTCTTCGTAAACGGCAGTGACTTCGGCGAAGAGGGCACCGGCTATATGAGAGTGAACTTTGCTTGTCCTCATAAATGTGTAGTTGACCTCTGCGATAAGCTTTTATCTGCCATCAAGGAGCTTTGATAATGTCCTTCAATTTCGAATTCAGCCGTGACGCATCAGAAAAAAAGCAGGAGCTTTATAGGGCGATTGAAGCTATAAGCTACGGCGAAAGCGACCTTATTGCCAATTTATCCAACGCTTCTGCGGTTATCAAGCTGGCTTACGAAAACACCAACTGGGTGGGTTTCTATATTTTTAAAGATAAAGAGCTTGTTTTGGGGCCTTTTCAGGGCAAGCCCGCCTGCATAAGAATTCCCTTGGGAAAAGGAGTTTGCGGTACTGCCGCCGAAACAAAGGAAATCCGGCTTGTTCCCGACGTACACAAATTCCCCGGTCACATAGCCTGCGACAGCGCATCCAACAGCGAAATCGTTCTGCCTATTATAAAAAACGGCGCACTGTTCGGTGTGCTTGATATGGATAGTCCTTCTCTTTCATATTTTACCGAAGAAGATAAAGATATTCTTTCATACGCGGTAGAAGCAATCGAAAAATTCATCTGAATTACGGAGCGGGATCAACTCGCTCCTTTTTATCATTTTCCATTAAATTGCATAAAATAAACTGAATCTATTTTCAGGGAGGTTTATATGCAATATGTAATTCTGGGAAGTATAATAATTCTGTCCGTTTTAGGCGTTCTGGAACTGATAAGAATTATTTCCTACAGTATGACTTCGGTTCCCGAAAACACCTTTTCCCTTATCGTACATATAAGGTCTATGGATGAATGTGAATTTGTAATCGAATCACTGATTGAAAGAATAAAGTGGAACAGCATCGATTTTGACGTTATTATTCTGTACAGTAAAGAATATCCCGAAATTAAAACAATAGCGGAAAAATTAATTTATAAATATAACAATATTTCTCTTTTAACTTACGAAGATTTGAATTATAATCTTATTATAAACTAAACAAGCCGATTAAAATAAAGGAAACTTATTTGATGCCCGAAAAAACACTCCTTGAGCTTACGGGCTCTGTAGAACATATAATTTACCATAACGAAAAAAATCAATACACCGTTTTAGAGATGCTTGGGGCAGATGAGCTCATTACCGTAGTGGGCACCTTCCCCTATATCTCTGAGGGTGAGGAGCTTAAGGTTTACGGAAACTGGACTTCCCACCCTTCTTTTGGCGTGCAGTTCAAAGCCGAAGCTTTCGAAAAAGTCGCACCCAAAAGTACCGCGGCGGTGCTTAAATACCTTTCGGGCGGAGCCGTTAAGGGAATAGGTCCCGTAATGGCGCAAAGAATAGTAGAGACCTTCGGCGAACAGACTCTCGACGTAATTGAAAACGACCCCTTAAGGCTTGCTCAGGTAAGAGGCATCTCTCCTTCAAAAGCAAGGGATATTCAGGAAGAATACCGTAAAGTTTACGGTATAAGGGAACTGATGATGTTCCTTTCGGAATACGGCATAAAGCCCGAAGAAGCGGTAAGGATCTGGAAGGTTTTCGGCCCCGCTTCCATGGAGCTCATAAAAAGTAATCCCTACATAATTTGCGGCGAAAGCATTATGGCAGATTTTTCCGTTGCCGATTCTATTGCAAATTCATTTGAAAGAACTGCCGATGACCCTTCAAGAGTAACGGCAGGGCTCATATACGTTTTAAGGCACAATTCAAATAACGGCCACACCGCTTTGCCTGCGGATAAATTAGCCACTGTAACCGCTAAAATGCTGGGCATAAGCGAGGAGACCGTGCTCGATACCGTAAGCCTTGCAGAAGCAAAGCTGGAGCTTATATGCCGCGAAATAGGGGATAAACAGTTTGTTTTCCTCCCATCCATGTATGAATGTGAGAGATTTATAGCCGAAAGACTTTCGATGATAATAAAGTTTCCGCCAAAACCTATTTTAGGTATTTCCGAAGAGATTGACCATCTTGAAAAAAAAGAAGGTATCAGATACGCCGAAAAACAGCGTGAAGCCATTAAAGCGGCACTTGAAAAAGGTCTTTTGATATTAACGGGCGGTCCCGGCACAGGCAAAACCACCACCTTAAAAGCAATCATCCGCTTTTTAAAGGAAAACGGCGAGACGGTATTTTTAGCCGCTCCCACGGGACGCGCCGCAAAAAGAATGAGCGAACTGACGGGAGAAGAAGCTAAAACAGTTCACCGTATGCTTCAGGTGGATTGGGACGAAAGCGACAACCCGATTTTCACCCGAAACGACGGCAACCCTCTTGAATGTGACGCCGTTATAGTGGACGAGCTTTCTATGATAGATTCCATCGTATTCGAAGGCATACTGCACGCGCTTCCTCTTGGTTGCCGCCTTATACTTGTAGGCGATAGTGACCAGCTGCCAAGCGTAGGCCCCGGAAATATTTTAGGGGATATGATCTCTTCGGGCTATTTCCCCACGGTACATCTTGACGAGATCTTCCGCCAATCCATGGATAGTTTAATAGTTTTAAACGCTCATAAAATAGTAAAAGGCGAAACTCCCGAACTTACAAAAAAGGATAAGGACTTTTTCTTCCTTCCTTATGAGCATACCGAGCTTTTAAGCTACGAAATTGTAAATCTGTATAAAAACAGGCTGCCGAAATCCTACGGCTACTCCCCTCTTTCCGACATTCAGGTGCTTTGCCCCGGCAGGAAAGGGGAACTCGGTACCATTAATTTAAACAGACTCCTCCGCGAAGCCATCAATCCTCCCTCCCCCGATAAGCGTCAGGCTGAAATATTCGGTACCCTTTTCAGAGAAGGGGACAAGGTTATGCAGATAAAAAACGACTACAAACTCCCATGGGAAAAGGATGACGGCACTCAGGGTGAAGGCGTTTTTAACGGCGATATGGGTATTATCAGCGAAATCGACAAGGTAAGCGGAAGTGTCAGAGTTTTAATGGACGACAGAGAAGTGCTTTATGACTTCGAAAAAGCAGGTAGCGACCTTGAACACGCTTACGCGGTAACTGTGCATAAAAGTCAGGGTAACGAATTTACCGCAGTTATAATGCCCGTGCTTCACTGCACCTCCCTTCTGTGCTACAGAAATCTTCTTTATACTGCCATAACCAGAGCCAAAGACCTTTTGATTCTTACAGGCAGTAAAGCGGAAATTATGAAAATGATAGAAAACGATAAAAAGACCCGCCGATATACAGGCTTGCCTGCATTTTTAAACGACGAGTTCTCAAATTGATTTATATTTTAATTAAAATTATATGCTCCAAAGACTGATTTCCTACGTTTTCCCCAACAGATGTATATTTTGCGGTGAAAAAATTCCTTTTGACCGTTACTTTTGCGAAAACTGTTCTATTCCCGAAAAGCCATGTGTAAGAATGTTTAATTTAAAGCCCGGGCGCAAAGGCTTAAGCTCACACATACTTAAAGTCCACTCCCCCGCCCTTTACGAAGGCTACTACCGCAAATCCTTACACCTTTACAAATTCAGAAAGAAAACCGTCTTCGCAGATAGCTATGCAAAACTTATTACCGATATGGGTATTTACGATAAAGAGGCTGATTTTATAACCTATGTACCGCTTACGAAAAAGAAGCTCAGAGACCGCGGGTATAATCAGTCTGAGCTTATTGCAAGAAAAATTTCCCTTTATACCCAAATTCCCTTAAAAGGAACTCTTATTAAAATTAAAGATAACAGCCTTCAGCATACACTCACAAAAGACGAAAGGCGTAAAAACGTAAAGGATGTTTACGAAGTAAGCGCCGACGTAAAAGGTAAAAATATAATCCTTGTGGACGATATCGTTACCACGGGCGCTACACTCACAGCGTGCGCTTCACTTTTATATAAAGCAGGTGCATTATGTGTAAGCGGTATATGCGCCGCCGATGCACAGACAAGAAATCATTCCGAAAATACACGTAAAATATAAAACTCCTCAAAGGGGTAAAGAAAGGTATGGTATACTATGTTTAATTCTGAAATAGCTATAGATTTCGGAGCAAAAAACATTAAAATCAGTTCAGTAAGCAAAGGCATCATCATAAACGAGCCTGCCTACATAGCAGTTAACAAAACTACACGTCAGGTAAATGCAACGGGCAGAGAAGCTTACCAGATGATAGGCAGAGCAGGAAACAAAACCATTGTAGAAGCGCCCTTCAGCGGCGGCAGAATAAAAAGCTTTTCGGAAGCTGAATTTGTTCTCAACCGTTATATCAAAAGAATCTCCTCAGGCAAAATGTTTCTTCCTGCAGCGGCTATAAGCATACCTTTCGGCGTTACCGAAACCGAGCGTATTGCCGCCACAAACGTTATAGAAAACGCAGGTATAAGAAAGATAGCTTATATTTACGAGCCCATTGCCGCCGCCATTGGCGCAGGTATGGATATAGAATCCGACAAAGCCTTTTTGGTTGCTGATATAGGCGCATCAAAATCCTTTGCTGCAATTATTCACAACGGTAAAATTTCCGCCTACAGCGAAACCGATATAGGCGGTATTTCCATGAATAACTCCATAATCAAATATATAAGAAAAAAATACGATACCGAAATAGGCTTTTTAAGCGCTGAGGAGCTTAAGCATACTATCGGATGCGCCGTCCCCCGTGAAAAAGCCCTTTATAGCCACGTAAAAGGCAAATGCCTTACTACCGATTTACCCAAGGATAACATAGTTACTTCGGAGGATATGGAAGCCGCAATTAAAGAGGATGCCGCAAAAATTGTATCCTGCATTCTTTCTGTACTTTCCGATACCACAGCTTCCAACGTAGGCGATATTGCTTCTCAGGGTATCTTCCTTACAGGCGGAGGCTCCCTTTTATACGGTATGGATGCTCTCGTAACCAGCAAAAGCAATATTGAAGTAAACACTATGCCAAACGCAGAGGACGCCGTGGCTTTAGGCGCCGCAGAAGCAATTAAGCTTTGGAATAAAAATAAGAAGCTTGAGCTTTTTGAAACCTATTAATCAGAGGTAAAATTATGGCTAAATATTCAACCTTTTTCGCTCATATGGGCGATTTAGCAAAAGAGAAAAACATAAGCCTCAAAGAAGCCGCCGCAATTCTTAAAGAAATGGGCTTTAAAGGCTATGACTGTGAATATACATATTTAAAGAAAAATTTTGATACCGTAAAAAACATTCTCGATGAATTCGGTTTTGAAATTTCCGCTATTCCCTGCTATTTTTGGTTTGAAAAGGGCGTTAAGGAAGATTTTATAGACGAAGTTTTAGAATGCAGTGAAAAAATCGGCTGCAAAACTATTCTTGCAATCCCCGGTGAATTTGAGCCTGAGGATCCTAAAAAAGAAGAATACTTAAATTTAATGTGCGAAGGCTTAAATCTCCTTTCAAAAAATGCTAAAAAGTATGGCATCACTATCACTTTGGAAGCTTACGATTTTATAAATTCACCTTGCGCTACTCCCGAAGGTCTTACGTACTTCTTCGAAAAATGTCCCGATTTATTTTTCACTATGGATACGGGCAACTTTATGTACGTGGACGTGGACACGATAGAATCCGTTAAACTTTTTAAGGATAAAATTCGCCACGTACATTTAAAGGACAGAAGCCTTACTCAGAATTATTCTGACGAGCCCGTTAAACTCAGTATAAAGGGAAATAAGCTTTACCCCTCCCCCGTTGGCGCAGGTGTTATCCCCATGAAAGAGCTTGTAAATTTAGCTAAAGAAGTTAATTACAACGGCTACTACACCGCCGAAAACTCCTGCCCCATACACATGGAGGAATTTTTAACTAAATCCATTAAATGGATGAAAGAGAATATATAACAAATGAGAGTAAGACAAAAGTCTTACTCTCAAATTTATTTTTATTCAATTCCCAGTGCTTGTTTGGCAAGCTTATCCGCCAGATCGTTATATTTATCTCCCGAGTGGCCTTTTACCTTGCAGAAGGTAAAATCAAGGTGCTTTCTTGCGTTTTTACAAAAGTCTGCATAATCCTTGGTACCCTGCTTGTTCGCTTTCCACTCTCCTGTTGCCCATGAAGAAATACCCTGATAATCGTGGTAAATTACAAGCTTTTTTATACCGTACTCAATACAGAATTTAATAACAAGCTCACTGCCCATTATTTCGCCTGCTACGTTGCGCATCTCGCTAAGCTCTTTATCATTAAATTTTTCGGAGAAGGTTTTGTGCTTACCCTTATAAAAAAGCACCGCGCCCGAGGAAAACTCGCTTGTTTTCACGTTGAAGCTGCCGTCCACGTAGGCTATAGCGGTATCCTCGTCAAATTTTTCTTCCTCCGTTTTTACCGAGCCTCCAGATATGCCCATATAGGCTTCGGCTTCGCTTAATGTTAAAAATGATTTATATATTGCGCCTTTAAAGCCATCTACCACGGCTTTGCATTTATCCCAAGTATCGAAAATTCCCGTTTCTCTGCCGCATTTAACTGCATAATATTTTTTAAGAGCCATCTTTTTATTACCCTTCTTTTATTTCGTATATGATTATAATGCAAGTTTTAAGTAAATGCAACCATCAAATCCTGCAGTAAAACTTGACAGTTCGGGGAATTTAATTTAAAATGAAAATAATAAGTATTTAATTTAATTTAATTGAATTTAATTTAATTTATTTTATTTTAAGGTAAATTTATTATGAAAAAGACTTTAATTAATTTTTCGAAATATTTTATAATTTTTCTTTTAATAAGCATTTTTGCGTTTCCCGTATTTTCCGATGAGACAATAAGTGAAAACACAGAAACCAACGTAGAGGAAATCGCGCAAACTACCGCCCCTCAGGATATCGAATTTTTGGAAGAACCCATAATAGATATTTTCGACCCTGCTTTCGAAAGCTTCACTCTGCAGGAAAAATTACTTCTTTTACGCGATATATTCCCCCACAAAGCATATTGGAACAGCCGCGGCTACGACGGAGAGATTGCCAGCTATTTAAACGTGGCGCACCAGAGCTGTGCCCACAACGAAGGAAAATATTACTGCAATACCTATAACGGCAAAACAAGGGACTTTTTCCCCTGGGCAAATAACATTCAGTGCCTTGGTTTTGCAAGTATGATAAGCGACTTTCTTTTCGGTAAAGACGCAAAATTCGAATCCTTTTATGATTACGAAAAACTTGACGTAGGCGACCACATCCGCCTGACCCAAGCCACTCACTCCATGATAGTTATTGAAAAAAAGGCAGATTACATTAAGGTAGTGGAATGTAACTCCAATTATAATAACTGTTTTATAAATTGGGACCGCGAAATTTCGAAGGAAGATTTGATGCAGAATTCCGGCGACTACATATTTTTCAAGAGAATACCTTAAAAAGTCAAAACCTCCGGCTTAGCCGGAGGCTTGAATAAGCCCTATAAGGGCATTATGCAGACGAAACCCCTAAAGGGGCGCCGAATGGTTTGTCGACCGCATTACTTTTTCCGGCTACCCCTTAAG
>SVPY01000033.1 GCA_015065615.1 Oscillospiraceae bacterium
ATAAAATGAAATATTACATCCTTTATCGGTAGATAACTGTTTTACTTGTGTTATTACTTCTTTTGAAATGTCAATTCCGACTACATCATATCCCAAATCGGATAATGCAAATGCTTCTCGCCCTAAACCACAACCAATATCTAATATTCTAGCACCCGAAGGAAAAAACTTAATAACAGATTGTTCCCATTCTTTTAATGCTAAATTCCAATTCTGCATTTCATCAACATTCTTTTTATCTTCATACCACTCTACAACGATGTTGTTCATATCACACTCACCCTCATCAAATTCAAGTTTATAGCTCAGCTGTATTATAGCATAAACAATGAGATAATGAAACAGTAAAATAAAAAGCACCCTCAGCTTTCAAAACTGAGGGTATGACTGTTTATATATTTTACTTAAAAATAGCCTATGCAAATACTTTTTATATTTATTTAACTTTCTTGGCGGTATAAATATAGCGATGTTCAGTTATTTTTATAAAATCACTGAAATGAGTTTCGGCGCATAAACCCATATTGAAAATTTTTGGAAAAGCTGATTTCATTTTTTCAAAATAATCCCTGAATTCAGCTTTACTTAAGTTTATTTCTTTGTAATCCTGCTTTCTTGTAACCACTTTAAAGCCTGATTCCTTAAGTAAATCCACTTTATTTTCAAGATTATTGCGGGCGCTTAGTTTTCCTGCGCCTGCACCTATTACACTTAAAACACTTTTAAAAGTCTCAAAGCCAAATTCCTCGGCTATAAGATGACCGCCTTTTTTAAGCTTCTTTGAAACCGAATTCAAATCAAAAGAATTAAATCTGCTTGTAATAAGATTCAGCGAATTATCGTTAATTTCCTCCAGAGAGCCGTAAAAATACGCGCCTGCATTCTTTAAAGTCTGTTTATCGCTTTCTTCAAATCCGCTTATAAACTTAAGAATTGAAGGGCTGTATTTATTTTCAAGCAGTTTATAGGCAAAATTACCGCTATAATTTAAAAACTGAATATTTTCCTTAATAAATTCTCTTGCAATCTGATAGAAATCCCAAGGGAAATATTTATCGTGTAAAGTAAATTCTTTTTGTAAATTATTCATTACGTATTTTTATCCACCTGATGGAAAGTTTTCAAATTGCCCTCTTTAGCGTGGCGCTTAATATACTCTGCTTCAAGGTCATCAATAGTAATGCCCTCGTTAGCCATAAGAACGGAAAGATGATAAATAAGGTCGCTTATCTCCCCTACTGTATCATCTTTTTTGCCATTCTTGGCAGCAATAATAACTTCACTGCACTCTTCGCCACACTTTTTAAGAATCTTATCAATACCCTGGTCAAAAAGATAGCAGGTGTAAGAACCCTCAGCGCGCTTTTCTTTTCTTTCTATGGCAGTTTCATACTCTGCGCGTAAAATATCAATCATAATAAACCTCTTTTATATAAGCTTTTTAAAGAAGCAGGAGTGGCTGCCTGTATGGCATGCGTTGCCTGTCTGAACAACTTTGATAAGAAGGGTATCGTTATCACAGTCAGCGTGAATTGAAACTACCTTCTGCACGTGACCTGAAGTTGCGCCTTTATTCCAGAGCTCCTGACGGCTGCGGCTGTAGAACCAAGTATAGCCTGTTTCAAAGGTTTTGCGCAGGGACTCCTTATTCATATAAGCGAGCATTAAAACTTCGCCTGTAGAATGCTCCTGAATAATAGCAGGAATCAGATCGCTCTTTCTGAAATATCTTTCAAGTTCATCCTCAAAACCGGGATTATTCTTCATATTTGTTTTGCTGATTCGTTGGCTTGCCTGAATAGCTGTGCGTAAATCAAGTGTACCCGAGTAAATTGACTTACCTGCTATGGCACCGTAAACACCTAATTCATAAAGACCTAAAATGTCTTTAATAGTACTTACACCGCCGCTGGCAATAATATTTACGCCAACGCTGTGATTTAATTTATCCAGCATATTCATATTGGGGCCGTTTAAGGTGCCATCTGTAGAAATATCAGTAAAAATAATATATTCAACACCAATATCTTCCATCTGCTTTGCAAGGTCGATATAATCTACCGAACTTGTTTTAAGCCAGCCGTCCGCAGCAACCTTGCCGTCGTAAGCATCGATACCAACGGCTATTTTCTTACCGTATTTTTTTACAGCTTCTTTTACAAATTCGGGCGCATTTAAAGCAGCAGAACCTAAAATAACACGGCTGATACCGTTTTCAAGGTAATATTCCACTGTTTTCATATCTCTGATGCCGCCACCAACCTCAATGTGGAGATTAGTATTTTTCTTAACGTCGAAAATAACGTCGTCATTATAAGGCTTAGCGTTTTTTGCACCGTCTAAATCTACCATATGAAGCCACATAGCGCCTGCCTGTTCAAACTTCTTGGCGGTTGATACGGCATCCTCCGCTACTTTATGGGCTGTTGCGAAATCGCCCTTGTAAAGCCTTACACAGGTTTTATCTTTTAAATCTATTGCAGGTAAAATAATCATCTGATCAACTCCGAAATAATATCAAATAACACCTTTGGTGGAAACAACTTTGCCGCTTTCGTTAAGCTTAACGGCTTCTTTCATAGCGTAAGCAAAAGCCTTGAAAAGAGCCTCTGTAATATGGTGGGAATTCTTTCCGTATTCGCTTCTTAAGTGAAGCGTGATTTTTGCGTTTGAAGCAAAGGCACGCATAAACTCCTCTGTCATACAGGAATCATAGTCGCCTATTCTTTCCTGAGGGAACTCTGCATTGAACACGAGATAATCTCTGCCGCTTACGTCCACAGCACAGAAGCCCAAAGCTTCGTCCATAGGAATAAAGGCAGAAGCAAATCTCTTGATACCAGCTTTATCTTTTAAAGCCATATCAAAAGCTTTACCGAGAACTATGCCGCAATCCTCAACTGTATGGTGGCAGTCAACGTGTAAATCTCCGTCGCAAATAAGCTTTAAGCCAAATCCGCCGTGATGCGCAAAAGCGTTCAGCATATGGTCGAAAAAGCCTACGCCTGTTTTAATATCAACTTCACCGCCGTCTAAATTGAGCTCCAATTTTATTTTTGTTTCTTTTGTGTTTCTTTCAATATAGGAAGTACGCATACCGGCCTCTTTCCAAACACTTATTTATTAAGTACTTCTTGATAATATTTTTCAATAAATTTTATAAGCTGTATATTTTCGTTATTTGAACCTGCTGTGATACGAAGGTAAGGCCCAAAACAGCGAATAGCAATACCAATGCTTAAAAGATAATTATAAAGCTCTCTGGCTTTTTCAAATCGCACCGTTACGAAGTTCGTGCAGGTTGGGAAAATCTCCCAGCCACAGTTAAACTCTTCGTTAAACTCAGTTAAAGCTGCGTAAAGCTCCTTTGTGGAATTCTTTATCTGAGTGATAGCTGCATGAGATTCACCCTTGTGAGAAAGAATTACAGAAGCCATATGCTGAGAAATTGAATTTACGTTATAAGGTGATTTTACAGCCTTAATAACGTTTATCAAAGTTTTATTGGCTACAGCAAAACCAACTCTCAAAGCCGCAAGACCGTAAGCCTTTGAACAGGTTCTTAAAATAATAAGATTATCGTAAGATTCAATTTCACTTAAAATTGACTGATCCCAGAAATCCATATAAGCTTCGTCAAGTATAACTAAAGCTTTAACGTTATTTATTATTTTTCTAACGTCCTCACGCACTAAACCTAAGGAAGTAGGATTGCAGGGGTTACTGAATATAAGAAGCTTTACGTCATTTTCGTTACAGGTTTTAATTGCTTCGTCCACGTCGATAGTAAGGTCTGATCTTTTATGAAGCTTTACACATTCACACTCTGAGATATGACCGTAAAAATCATACATAGAAAAATCGTTATCGAAGCTTGCGTATTTTTCTCCCTTCATTAAGAAAGAGGAGAAAATAACCTGAATCAATTCATCAGAACCGTTACCTGCTGCAACTAAAGAAGGTGAAACACCGTATGCATTTGCAAAAGATGTGCAAAGTTCAATTGCAAGAGGGTCGGGGTAACGGTTTGTTTTTAAAAGAGTACTGCTTGCAAGAAGCATCTCGAGAATATAATCGGGAATATGCAAATAGCTTTCGTTGGCATCAAGCCTTATTTTAAAATCGCCCTTTAAAGGCTCGTAAGGAGTAAGCTCCTTGATTTTATCATTTAACTGGTACATATAAGTCCTCTGATTTTCAGTTTAATTCTTTTCTGATTCTTACAGAGTTAGCGTGTGCAGTAAGCTTTTCGGTTTCTGCAAGAATAATAATATCATCGGCAGCATCAAGTAAAGCCTTCTTGGGATAATAGATGAAGCTGCTCTTTTTAATAAAGCTATCAACTGAAAGAGGTGAGAAAAATCTTGCTGTACCGCTTGTGGGAAGAACATGGTTTGCACCTGCAAAATAATCACCCAAAGGCTCGGGTGAATAGTTACCGAGGAATACGGAACCTGCATTATCAAGCTTACCTATATATTCAAGGCAATTTTCACAGCATACTTCAAGATGCTCGGGAGCTAATTCGTTAGCAAAATCCACTGCCTCGTCCATATTTTCACATACAATAATAGCACCGAAATTATCTACTGACTCACGGATAATTTCTTTTCTTGAAAGTGTAAGCATCTGCTTTTCAAGTTCTTCTGCAGTTTTTTCTGCAATTTCCATAGAATCGGTAATAAGAATCGCGCTTGCCATTCTGTCGTGCTCAGCCTGGCTCATAAGGTCGGCTGCTAAGTATGCAGGGTTTGCAGTTTTATCGGCAATAACTAAAATCTCACTGGGGCCTGCGATCATATCAATATCTACAGTACCGTATAAAAGCTTCTTTGCTGTAGCAACGAAAATATTGCCGGGACCTACGATTTTATCTACCTTGGGAACAGATTCAGTACCGTAAGCAAGAGCCGCAACAGCCTGGGCGCCACCCATAAGGAATACTCTATCCACACCTGCTATTAAAGCAGCCGCCATAATATCGGGGTTAGGCTTACCGCCCATTCCGGGAGGTGTAGCCATTATAATCTCTTTAACACCTGCAATTTTAGCAGGGATTACGTTCATAAGAACGCTTGAAGGGTAAGCAGCTGTACCACCGGGTACGTAAACACCTACACGGTGTAAACCTCTGATTCTCTGACCTAAAATAACACCGCGTTCGTCGGTATCGATTCTACTCTGCTGAACCTGACGTGCGTGGAAATCTCGAATATTTGCAGCGGCCTTTTCCATAGCGGAAATAAACTCTGGAGCGCAATCCTTTACCATTTCCTGCATTTCTTCTTTTGTAAGCTCCACGTTTTCGGGTGCCCAGCCATCGAACTTAACGCTATAATCATGAATGGCCTTATCGCCTTCCTTTTTAACTGTAGCGATAATTTCCTGCACGGATGCTTCTACTTTTTTATCATTTTCACCCACGCGGCTTTTAAGCTGCTCAATAAAAGCTTCGTTAACCTGACGTGTTCCTTTGCTGATTGTAATCATAATAATCTTCCCAACTTTTATTTTTCAATTACTTTTTCAAGCTTTTCTGCAAGCTCTTCGATTTCTTTCTTGCGAAGCTTTAAGCTTACAGTATTAGCAATAAGTCTTGCGCTTATTTCGGCTATTGTATCCTGCACTTCAAGACCGTTTGCCTTTAAAGTACTGCCTGTTTCAACTATATCAACTATAGCGTCGGTTAAACCGAGTAAGGGCGCAAGCTCAACTGAACCTTCAATTTTTATAACTCTTACGTCCATATTCTTACCTGCAAAAAACTGTTTTGCTACGTTAGGATATTTTGACGCAACTGTTTTTGATGAATATCCGCCGTAGAAGCTGTCACCCTTTTTGCCTGCAAGAGCGAAACGGCATCTGCCAAAGCCTAAATCCAGTATTTCATAGAAATGGCTGCCGTTTTCCATAATAGTATCCTTACCTACTACGCCTAAATCACAGGCGCCGTTTTCAACGTAGGTAATAACGTCCGCGGCTTTTGCAAGAACTACTTCTATTTTACCGTCGGCTATAGGGAAAATAAGCTTTCTTCCCTTATCGTGAAGTAAGGAACAATCCATACCGATTTTTTCGAAAGCAGCTACGGTATCTTTTTCAAGTCTGCCCTTAGTAAGTGCAATTCTTAAAGGTTTCATACTTTCACCGCCCCCTCTTTGCCTACAAAATAAATTTCCTTCATACCGCGTTTTTCGGCATAAGCTAAAGCTTCTTCTCTTGTTTCAGCCATAGAGCACAATACAACTTTATTATCTTTAAGAAGCTCGTTTATAAATATTTCCGTTTCGGTCTCAAAGCCCATATCGCCGTGAACAAGAATTTTATTTGTTTTCTCCTTCTTGATGCCATCGGTAAACATTCTGATTTTTGTTATGGCTTCAACCTCGCAGGCAAATCCTACGGCTGCCATATTATTGCCGAATTTTTCAAGAAGAGTATCGTACCTGCCGCCCATTAAAACGGCATCGCCGTGACCCTGAGCATAAGCGCTGAAAACAACACCTGAATAGTAATCGTTACGCTGAACGAGACCTAAATCGATCATTACGTTATCTTTAACTCCCATATTACACAGAAGCTCGTAAAGCTTTTTCAGGTAAGAAAGAATATTTCTTATTTCACTATCGCCCATAAGCTCCTCTGCCTCAATGAAAACTTCATCGCCGCCGAAAAGACGGGGAAGCTTTAATAAAGCTTTTTTCTCTTCGCTGTCGGGAATACTCTCCAGCATATCGCCTAAAGTACCGTAGTTTTTGGATTCAATAGTAGTTCTTATAAGTTCTGCTTTTTCTGCGGGTAAATTAAGAAGACCGGAAAGCCTTTTAAAAATACCTGCATGACCGATTTCTATTCTGAAATCACTTACAAGACTCTTTAAACTTTCAATTGCCATTGATATTACTTCGAAATCTGCCTTAATACCGCTGGCGCCCATAAGCTCTATGCCAGCCTGACGGGATTCATCGGTACGGCCTGATAAATCGGGGCGGTTACGGTAGACCGGGCGGTCGTAGCAAAGCCTTATAGGTAAATCGAAATTTTTAAGCCTTGTGGAAGTAAGTCTGGCTATAGGTAAAGTTAAGTCGGGTCTGACTACCACCAGTCTGCCGTGATTATCGGTAGTTTTATACATTTCGTGCTGAGGAATCTCGGCGCCTTCTATGTTAAAAACGTCGTAGTATTCAAGACCGGGGGTCATAACCTCCTTATAGCCTCGCTTGGTGAATATGTCCATAAGCTTTCTCTGGACTGATCTTATCTCCCTGCATTCATCGGGAAGAATATCTCGTGTGCCCTCGGGCACCATCATATTATACTTTTTCATAACTAACCTTAATATATTAATTTAGCGTGGTAAAACGCT
The DNA here is from genome assembly GCA_015065615.1 of Oscillospiraceae bacterium. Lineage (GTDB taxonomy): Bacteria > Bacillota > Clostridia > Oscillospirales > Acutalibacteraceae > SIG603. The sequence goes on from SVPY01000033.1 coordinate 7,367, forward strand.
AATATGGTAACATAATAAATTTGTTTTGTCAATACGAAAATTAATTTATCAGAAGAATGTCATCTGGCTGCTTTCGGGAAGGTCCTTTAAAGCGCCTACTTCTCTTAACGTATCGATAACCGCGGTAGAAGCACCGGAACGAGTCTTTAAATCGTCTATAGAAATAAAGATTCCGCCTGTTTTTCTTGCTTCCATAAGACCCTTTGCAGCATTGGTACCAACACCTGCCAAGGATGAGAATGGAAGCCTTATTTTGCCGTCCTCAACAAGGAATTTCGTAGCATCGGATTTATACAGATCAACGGGTAAAAGACCGATATTACGGGCAAGCATCTCGTTGATGATCTGAAGGAAGGAATAAACGGACTCTTCTTTTGCGGAAGCCTCGTGATTTTTCATTTTCGCATCTATTTCCTTCATCTTATTAACGACCGCAGCCTTACCTTTTATGGCTGTAGCACCGTCGAAATCTTCACTTCGTACGGTAAAATATGCGGCGTAATATTCGGTAGGCTTATGCACCTTGTACCAGCCGAGTCTGAGAGTTGCTATCATGTAAGCAGCGGCGTGAGCCTTGGGGAACATGTACTTGATCTTGAAGCAGGAATCTATGTACCACTCAGGAACTTCATGCTCACGCATGGCGGCAAGGTGCTCCTCTGTAAGAAGCTTTCTTGCATTACCTTTACGGGTGATTTCCATAATTTTAAACGCCATTTTGGGTTCAAGACCCTTATGCATCAAGTAAGTCATAATACCATCACGGCAACCGATAACTTCGGAAATTGTACAGGTGCCATTTCTGATAAGATCCTGAGCGTTTCCAAGCCAAACGTCGGTACCGTGGGAAAGACCTGCGATCTGTAATAAGTCGGAGAAGGTTTTAGGCTGAGCTTCAATAAGCATCTGCCTTGAGAAGGCTGTGCCGACTTCGGGAAGTGAAAAGGTACCCGTCAAAGAATCTATATCTTCAGGTTTTACACCCAAAGCATCGGTAGAAGTAAAAAGTGACATAACTTCGGGGTCACTCATACTTACCTTCATAACGGGAATACCCGTATATTCTTCCAGATATTTATAAATCGTGGGAACATCATGACCAAGTTCATCCAGCTTACAGATAGTATCGTGGATGGAGTGGAAGTCGAAGTGAGTTGTTATGTTATCGGACATCTGGTCGTTGGCAGGATGCTGAACGGGGCAGAAATCGTAAATTTCCATACCTCTTGGCACTACAACCATGCCACCGGGGTGCTGACCTGTGGTACGCTTGATACCTGTACAGCCAACGGAAAGACGTTTTTCTTCTGCTTTGTGGAAAGTCTTTCCTCTTTCCTCGGCATATTTCTTTACGTAACCGAAAGCTGTTTTATCGGCAACGGTAGCAATAGTACCCGCCTTGAACACGTTATCACGGCCGAAGAGGGTTTCTGTATATCTGTGAGCACCGCTCTGGTATTCGCCCGAGAAGTTAAGGTCAATATCGGGAGTCTTATCGCCGTCGAAGCCAAGGAAGGTTTCGAATGGAATATCATGACCGTCGCGGTCCATAGGCTGTCCGCAAACAGGACAATCTTTCGGAGGCATATCAAAGCCTGAGCCGTATTCACCGTGAGTGAAAAATTCGCTGTGCTTACAGTTGGGGCAAATATAGTGAGGCTCGAGGGGGTTGACCTCGGAAATACCGGACATACTTGCAACAAAGCTGGAGCCAACCGAGCCTCGTGAACCTACAAGATAACCGTGGGCTTCACTGTCGGCAACAAGCTTCTGGGCGGTCATATAAAGAACGGAGAAGCCGTGTTTATTGATGGAGCCCAGTTCCTTATTCAGGCGCTTTTCAACAATCTCGGGAAGAGGATCGCCGTAGCGCTTCTTAGTTCTCTCCCAGGTAATGGAGTTAAGCTGTTCCTCGGCGCCGTCAATGAAGGGCGGGTAAACACCGTCGGGAATAGGTCTTATCTCCTCTACCATATCAGCAATAAGATTCGTGTTTTTAACAACCACTTCGTAAGCCTTTTCTTTACCGAGATATTCAAATTCTTTAAGCATTTCGTCGGTAGTTTTTAAGTAAAGAGGCGCCTGATCATCAGCATCGCTGAAGCCTTTACCAGCCATAAGAATAGCTCTGAAAGAAGAATCGTAAGGCTCAAGGAAGTGAACGTCGCCTGTAGCTACAACAGGCTTATTTAATTTTTCACCTATCTTTACAATAGTTCTGTTATATTCGCGAAGCTGTTCCTCATCGCAATCGCCGTTTCGCACCATAAACATATTATTGCCGATGGGCTGAATTTCAAGGTAATCGTAATAATCTGCGATTCTGCACAGCTCATCGAAGGGTTCACCCTGAATCATTGCTCTGAAAAGTTCACCAGCTTCACAGGCTGAGCCGATAATAAGACCTTCTCTGTGGGTGTCAAGGTAGCTTCTGGGTGTACGGGGACGCTTGAAATAATATGTAAGATGGCCTTCGGAAATAATTTTATATAAATTCTTAAGACCGACAAGATTTTTGACCAAAATAATCTGGTGGTAAGAAGGAAGCTTCTTGGGGTCGCCGCCTGCAAGAGAAGTGTTAAGCTCTTTAAGATTACTTATTTTAAGGTCATCCTTGAATCTTTCAAGGAGGCATTTGAAAATTTCACCTAAAATATTGGCATCGTCTACTGCGCGGTGGTGGTTAAATTCCGGAAGCTTAAGATATTTTGCCACTGTATCCAGCTTGCAATTTTTAATATCCTTAAGCATTGAGCGGCAAATTGAAACTGTATCTATATAAGAATACTTAAATGGAATATCCGTCCTCTGACCTGCAGCGCGCAGGAATGAAACGTCGAAATCTGCGTTATGTGCTACAAACACAGGGTTTTCACCGCAGAATTCATAGAATGCCTTTAAAGCATCTCCTTCAAGGGGAGCGTCGACCACCATCTCGTTTGTTATACCCGTAAGCTCCGTGATTTTACTCGGAATATCCTTTTCTGGGTTTACAAAACTTGAGAAACGGTCAATTATCTCACCGTTTTTGATTTTAACGGCACCGATTTCTGTGATTTTTTCTGTCTTATTAGAAAGACCCGTTGTTTCAAGGTCAAAACAAATAAACTCGCCGTCTAAACCTCTGTCGATTTCGCCTTTTACGGCAGGAACAAGGTCGTTTACGAAATAGCTTTCCACACCGTAAATTATCTTCATTTCACTGCCTGCTTTTTTAAGCTTCAGGTAAGTATTCATAGCTTCGGGGAAAGCCTGGGCAACGCCGTGGTCCGTAATGGCTACGGCTTTCCAGCCCCATTTTTCAGCGCGCTTAATCAGGTCGCCTGCGGGAGTCATACCGTCCATATCGGACATATTGGTGTGCATATGAAGCTCAACACGCTTTTCGGGGCAGGTATCAACAACCTTAACCTTATCTACCTTGGCAATGGCGGGCTGACGGATAACGTTTTCTCTGTCGTATTTATCGTAGGAAAGTTCACCGTATACTATAATGGAATCGCCTTTGCTTAAGGATTCCAGATCCTTGGTTTTACCTGCTTCCTCAATAAATTTAAGTGTTATGGAGCCCGTATAGTCGGTGATGTCTATTGAGTAAATCACCTTGCTCTTATCGCGGGTCTCCTTGCTTTCTATATCAAATATATCTCCCCATACTTTTACAGAGCCCGAATCGGGATGAATATCACATATACGGAGAAGTTCTTTCTTGGTTACATTGCCGATAAGAGGCTTCACTGTTTCGGGAATAATCATCGGGAAAAGAGACTGACCTTCACGGACGGAAATATTACGCTTGGAAACTTCCTCGCGCATTTTTGCTTCATACTGCTCAATTTCCTCAATTTTGGCTTCTCTTACCTTTTTCTCTTCTTCATGGACTATTCTGCCAATACTGGATTCATCCAAATCCTGTATTTTTAATTTTCCCGTAAATTTAACGGCACAGTCCACGTCAAACCACTCTTTTATAAGGCGCTGCATTTTTACTCTTACATTCTTCTTATCAAGAAGCTCCGCGCCGCCGTGATTGAGCTCAGCCGTAAGCACACTTCCGTTAAAACTTGAAAAACAATCCTTGAAAGTACCGTTAATAGAGGCGTCATCCTCCTTAAGTTTTTCAACGAGCGAAAGTATAACCTTTTCGCTGAAAGTCTCTTTTGGGAAAACGGGGTTAATAAGCATACTGCCTATACCTGTTTTCTTTGCAATTGTATCGGCAAGTGTGAGTATTTCGGTATAAGGAACAAAGGCTGTGTAAGAAACCTTCATCACAACCCTCAGTTCTTTTCTTTCCGTATCAAGCGAAAGTACTCTGCCGGATAAAACAGAGTCCGACAGAGTTTTAGCGCTTACTATATTTCCGAAAAATTCTTTAATGGTAATCAAAAATATTATCCTTCCAAAACTAAATAAACGTGCTAATGCTTATATGTAAACTCAAAGTTTTTCTACTTCTTTTAAAAGCTCAGAAAGAAGCATATCTTCGGGAACTTTTTTAAGTATTACGCCCTTTTTAAAGATAAGGCCTTCGCCCTTACCGCCTGCAACACCGATATCGGCTTCTTTTGCTTCACCGGGACCGTTTACGATACAGCCCATAACAGCAACAGTAATATCCTTTTTGCAGTCTTTTAATGCTTCTTCAACTTTTTTCGCAAGACCTATAAGGTCAATACCCGTTCTGCCACAAGTGGGGCAGGAAACGAATTTAACGCCGCCGCGTAAATCAAGAGCCTTTAAAATATCAAAGCCTGCTCTTACTTCCTCGGTGCAGTCGGCAGTAAGGGAAACTCTTATAGTATCGCCTATACCCTGCTGAAGGAGACTACCTATACCGATAGAGGATTTTATAAGACCCATTCTTTCGGTACCCGCCTCGGTAACGCCCAGATGCAGAGGATAATTACACATCTGTGACATTAACTTATAAGCTTCAACAGTTGTGCTTACGTCAGATGATTTAATGGAAATAACAATATCGTTAAAATCAAATTTCTCAAGAAGCGAAACGTGGTACATTGCGCTCTCACACAAGGCCTCGGGAGTGGGTGAGCCGTACTTTGCAAGTATCTCCTTCTCAACGGAACCTGAATTAACGCCTATTCTTATGGGAATATTGCGCTTAGTACACTCTTTTACAACCGCCTCTACCCTATCGTCACCGCCGATATTGCCGGGGTTGATTCTTATCTTATCGATACCCGCCTCGGCTGCTGCCAAAGCAAGACGGTAATCAAAATGGATATCCGCTACTAACGGAATATTAACGTTATTTTTAATGGCAGGGATAAGCTTAACCGCCTCCATATTGGGAATTGCAGCTCTTATGATTTCGCAGCCTGCTTTTTCCAAAGCTACTGCCTGATTAACGCTGCCCTCAATATCGTGTGCAGGTACGTTTAACATAGACTGTACTTTAATGCTGCTGCCGCCGCCTACGGTAACACCGCCTATATTAACTGCTCTGGTAATTTTTCTTTCAGGCATAAGTTTATCCCTCCGTTATTTTAAAAAATTATAGTAAATACGTCTTTAAAAGCTACAACGATCATCAGCAAGATCAATATTGCGAATCCCGCCGCATTGATATACCCTTCCACCTTTTCGGGAATCTTCTTTCTTGTTATCAGTTCAATAAGAAGGAAAAGGAATCTGCCGCCATCTAAAGCAGGGAAAGGAATAAGATTGAATATACCAAGGTTAACGGTAATTAATACCATAATTGTAATTATATTGTTTACGGCATCCATAAAGCCTGTTTTAAGACCTTCGCCTGCCGCTTCGGTAATTACCTGCGCAACACCTACGGGACCTGAAAGGTCATTAAAACCAAACTGACCCGTAAAAAGTCCCCCTAAAGTAGCGTAAACGCTTCTTGCAATGGAGTAGGTATCAAGGAAAGTTTTTTTAGCTACGTTTCCAAAACTCTTTTCAACGCCGTAAATACCGAAATCAAGCTGAACAGAGCGCCTGCCTTCCATTATTTCGGCTGAGTCGAGCTTAACAGAATCAAGGGTAATTTCTTTTCCCTGGCGGTTTAAAACAATATCCACGTCATCGGGATTTGCGGTAGCCAAAGCGAAGCTTAAATCTCTTTCGGTATAAATTTTGTAACCGTTTATGGAAACGAAATAGTCGCCTACCTCGGCACCCGCCTGCTGGAGTTTGGATGTCTCGGTAAAATTAGCAATACAGGGAATACCTAAAAGGTCCTGTGAGCAGAGCACGATGCACATTAATATAAGACCTAAAATAATGTTCATCACGGCGCCTGCAATAATTACAAGCATCCTCTGCCATATAGGCTTTTTATTAAAAGAACGCTCATCCTCGGAGTCGCCGTCCTCACCCTCTATGGCGCAGAAACCGCCTATGGGAAAAAGACGTAAGGTGTATAAAGTTTCTTTACCCTGCTTTTTAAATATTTTCGGTCCCATACCCAGAGCAAACTCATTTACTCTTATACCGCAGAGCTTGGCAGTAATAAAGTGACCGAATTCGTGAACAAAAATAATTAAAGCGAATAACAGTACTGCTATAATAATAAGTAAAGCCGTAATCATTAAAATACCTTTCTTTGGGTTACATTTTTTGAGCCTCGGATATTACGAATTCACGGGCTCTCTTATCTGCCTCAATAATACCCTCAACAGTTATATTATCGGTATGAGGCTGATTATTCATAGCTTCTGTAACAATGTCGCCAATATCCGTGAAAGAGATTTTTTTATTAAGGAACAACTTTACCGCCTCTTCATCCGCACCGTTTATAGCCGCCGGAGCAAGACCGCCGCGCCTTAAAGCCTCTTTACAGGATGCAAGACATTTGAAGGTCTTTTCATCGGCAGGATAGAAAGTAAGCTTCGTATAATCCTGAAGGTTAAGCCTTTTAACGGGAGAAGGATAACGGTTAGGATAAGTTAAAGCATACTGAATGGGAATTCTCATATCGGGAACACCAAGCTGGGCTATAACGGAATTATCACAATACTCTATAAGTGAGTGGATAACGCTTTCTCTGTGAACAACAACGTCGATATTATCAAGCTCGGTGTCAAACAACCACTTTGCCTCCATAATTTCAAGACCTTTATTGAACATAGTGGCGCTGTCGATAGTAACTCTTGCGCCCATATTCCAGTTGGGGTGCTTTAGCGCCATTTCGGGTGTAACGGCCTTAAGTTCTTCCAAGGTTTTACCGAAGAAGGGACCGCCTGAGGCTGTTAATATAAGTCTTTGGATTTGTTCCTTCTTATAGGTTCCCTGCATACACTGGAATATAGCAGAATGCTCGCTGTCTACGGGTAAAATGGGAAGATTCTTTTCCTTTGCTATTTTACAGGCTATTGCACCACCTGTAACCATAGATTCTTTATTGGCAAGTGCAAGAGGCTTACCGCTTGAAAGCGCAGCTATAGTGGGGAATAAACCTACCATACCTGTAACACTGTTTAAAACAACGTCACTTTCCTCTAAAGATGCAACTTCGCACAAACCATCTTTACCTGTCAATACTTTCGTGCTTGTATCTTTTATTCTGTCTTTTAAGTCTTTTGCAGCATTTAAGTCAAAAACCGCAGCATACTGCGGTTTAAACTCTCTTATCTGCTGTTCCAAAAGCTTCACATTAGAATGTGCGGCAATACCGCAAAGCTCAATACTGTCCTCACCTTTATCTTTAAGCATTCTCACAACGTCTATTGTCTGAGTGCCGATGGAACCGGTGGAACCTAAGAGTGATAACTTTTTCATAGTATAAATTTTCCTTTATTTTATGCAACTAAGGGCATCATACTTACGATAAGATAAACGTAGGGAGCGGTAAAAATAACACTGTCGAATCTATCAAGAATGCCACCATGACCGGGAATAACTGTACCGAAATCCTTGATTCCGTACTTACGCTTAATAATAGAGAAGCTTAAGTCACCTATAACTGAAGTAAGGGCGCTGCCTGCACCTATTATTGCAAGTACGAGGTAATCGGCAGACTTCTGACCGCCGTAATAAATATACTTGAAATAAAGGCCTACAACTATCATAGCGATCATACCGAAAAGAATACCGCCGAAAAATCCTTCAACTGTTTTCTTAGGGCTGATTTCGGGGCATAACTTATGCTTACCGAAAAGAACACCTACAAAGTATGCGCCAACGTCGGGTCCCCATGCGGCTAAAAGAGGGATCATAGCATAGAATATACCGTGATTATCGTTTAAAGAACGCATAAGTATGATAGTCTGTAATCCTGAAGATATAAGAATAGTCATAGCATAAATCATACCGAATTCGTGCAACTCGATATCTTTATGATATGCTATAAGTCCCAGGAACATAAGTAATGTGTATATTGAAAACACTACCAAACTTCCGTGTTCAACGAATACGCTGAAAGGAATTATCGCTGCCGCTATGAGGCTGGGAAATAAAAGTATGGGTTTCTTACTTACGCCTACTGCTTTTGCAAGCTCAAATACACAAATAAGTGACGTAAGCGATATTGCTATATGAAGAGCAAGTGGGAATATTTTATTGAAAATTATTACAGCAATAAGCAAAAGCACTATTACTGCACCTGAAAAGATTCGCTTTTTCATAATTCACCAAATCTCATAACGGGATTCTTTCTAAATAATTAAACTCCGCCGAAACGACGGTTTCTTTTTGCAAATTCTTCAATTGCTTCGTCAAGATGTTTAGGTTCAAAATCAGGCCAAAGTATATTGAGGTAAACAAATTCCGAATACGCTGCCTGCCAGAGCATAAAATTACTGATTCTCTTCTCACCACTGGGACGTATAATTAAATCCGGGTCAGGCTGAGAAGAAGTGTACATATTATCAGCAAGCAATTTATCGTCAATTTCCGAAGGCGAAATTTCGCCCTTAACGGCTGCTTCGGCTATTTTTTTGCAGGCTGAAACAATTTCATTTCTGCCGCCGTAATTCATAGCCAGATTAAGAGTCATACCTGTTCTGTCGGCTGAATTTTTCTCGATTTTCTCAATAAGCTCTCGAAGGTCGGGAGAAAAGCCCGTAATATCACCTAAAAACTTTATTCGCATATTTTCTTCGGAAAAATCTCTGATAGCTTCTTCAAGGTACTGCTTGAAAAGCTTCATTAAAGCTGAGACCTCATCCTCGGGGCGGTTCCAGTTTTCGGTAGAAAATGCGTAAACAGTTAAGTATTTAACGCCGATATCGGAAGCATATCTGGCAATTTTACGGAAGGTCATAGCACCTGCGGTATGGCCTGCTTTTCTCGGTAAACCGCGCTTCTTTGCCCAGCGGCCGTTACCGTCCATTATTATGCCGATATGCTCCGGAATAATGTCAAACTTAGGAGAAGTTTTTTTATTATCAGAAAACATTTTTTAGTCTCCCAATCAGATAGCCATGAGTTCCTTCTCTTTTTTAGCCTGAACAGCGTCAACTTCCTTGATCTTCTTGTCTGTAAGATCCTGAACCTTCTTTTCGCCGTTCTTCTGGTCATCCTCTGTAATTGCGGAAGACTTCTTCATATCCTTTAATTTATCGATAGCATCACGGCGGATGGAACGGATAGCAACCTTTGTTTCCTCTGCCATTTTTGCAATATCCTTAACAAGTGCCTTACGGCGTTCCTCAGTAAGCTGGGGGAATACAAGGCGGATAACCTTACCGTCGTTCTGGGGGTTAACGCCGAGGTCGGAAGTCTGAATAGCCTTCTCAATGCCGCGGAGAACGGAAGCATCCCAAGGCTGAATGAGTAATACTCTTGCTTCGGGAACAGATACAGCTGCAAGCTGGTTGATAGCTGTGGGAGCACCGTAATAATCTACTGTAATTCTATCGAGAACTGCGGGGTTTGCTCTGCCTGCTCTTATAGCTGCATAATCAGATTCAAGAACAGCGATAGATTTGCCCATTTTACGCTCAGCGTTTGCTAATACTTCTTTCATAATATAATACCTGCTTTTTATTAAAGCATCCTTTCGTTTTTATTAAATATTTATTAATTTATTATTTTACCAGTGTACCTACGTTTTCACCGCAAACAGCTTTAACGATATTCTGTGTATCCTCAATGCTGAATACGTAGAAAGGAATATGACGGTCGTTGCAGAATGAAGCCGCTGTCATATCCATAACCTGAAGGTTCTTGTTGAGAACATCCATATAACTGAGTGTGTCGAATTTAACTGCGTTGGGGTTCTTCTTGGGGTCACTATCGTATACGCCGTCCACCATAGTAGCCTTCAAGATAACATCAGCATCAATTTCAGCAGCTCTGAGCGCTGCGCCTGTATCTGTAGAGAAGAAGGGGTTACCTGTACCGCAGCCGAATACCACTACTCTGCCCTTTTCAAGATGACGAACTGCACGGTTTCTGATATAAGGCTCAGCAACCTCCTGCATAGCGATAGCTGTCTGAACTCTTACGTCGAGACCCAACTGCTCAAGACCGTCGGCAACGCCTAAAGCGTTGATAACAGTAGCAAGCATACCCATGTGGTCAGCTCTTGTTCTGTCCATACTGCCGCTGTTTCTGCCGCGCCAGAAGTTACCGCCGCCAACTACTATTGCAACCTCGGCACCCATATCTACAATTTCCTTAATTGGTTTGCATATTTCAAGTACTGTGTCGAAATCAATTCCGTGTCCTATTTTTCCTGCAAGTGACTCACCGCTGAGCTTGAGGAGGACTCTTTTGTATTTAAGCTCCATTTTAACCGAATCCTTTCAAATTAAAATATAATTCTTCTTATATATTCTACAATAAGTTCCTTAACTTGTAAAGAGAAAAAGCTGGAAAATGGCATATTAGCTAACGTTTTTTGACAAAATTAATAATTCGGTAAAAAATCAGCCGCCCGATTTCTTACATACGGACGGCTAAATAATTAATTTATTTAATAGCTGAGGTATCTATCTCTACCTTTATCATTTTTCTTACTGGGAATTCAGAGATACAGAAGTAGAAATCCTCTTCAAGTAACCTTCTTTCTATTTCATCGCCTGCTGTATTAGCGTTTAAAGGCATGGGAGAAAAAGGAATAAGCATATCTGCTTCGCTGTTTGGCACAAGCCTTAAATAAGGGTAACCTTCAAAATGCTCGTCGATATCATCCCAGATAGTAAAGTCCACGGGCATATTAAGTGAGCCGTTATATAATGCAAACTTTAAAGCCATTACACTGCCTTCGTAATTTTCCACGTTTTTCATACTGATATCGAGAACTACTATGTATTTATAATAATCCTGATTATTTTCTTTTTGGAAGTTTAAATATTCCTCGCAGCCGTTATCTATAAGAAACTGCTCATAGTCGTATAATTTAGCACCGTTAACACGAATTGAATAACCGTCAAGCTTTTCTGCTGCATCAACATAGAAATTTTCGCCTATTTCAACGTACTCACCGGGTTCGTAATACTCAACAAGCTGAGGGATTGCACGGCTGTTGGTGATGTTATACTGAACAATCCATAAAATTATGGCAATAGCTAAAATAACCGCAGAGATAATAAGAAGGATTTTATTAAGCTTTTGCTTTTTAGCACGTTTTATTGCAGCTTCCGTCATTATATCATTCCTTTCTTTTTTGTTTACATATCGTAGGGACAACATTTACTGTTGTCCGAAAGGCGGTACGCCTTCGATTTCGCCATTCATTAATTTTATTATTCGTCGCCTTACGGCGATAGGACAGGTGTAAAACCTGTCCCTGCGTTGGTGCATCATACAGAAACCTGTTCTTTCTCGGGCTCGTAGTGGGCGGTGATTTCGCCTACTTCTATGTTGAATATTTCGTCACACATAGATTCAAGAAGGGCGCTGTCGTGACAAGAAAGGATAACTGTAGCACCTCTCTCCTTTTCTCTTTTAACGATCTCCTGCACCATTTGAACACCCGAAACATCAAGGGAGTTGGTAGGCTCGTCAAGAAGAATGATATCGGGCTCTTCCATTATTGCAGCTGCAATACCGAGGCGCTGCTTCATACCTAATGAATATTTACGGTACTTTTTATCGATAGCGGCAAGTCCTACAGTTTCAAGAACTTCGTCGATTTTCTCGTCCTTTATCTCGCCTTTGATAGAGGCAAGCATCTTTAAATTCTGGAAGCCGTTGTAACCGGGTAAAAAAGCAGGGTTTTCAAGCATTAAGCCAATTGAGGGAGGGAAACTTATATCCTTGCCTAAAACCTTACCGTCAATTATAACTTCGCCCTTTGTGGCATAGATTAAGCCTGCAATAAGTCTCATCATCATAGTTTTACCTGAGCCGTTAATACCCTTTAAACCTGTTACTATGCCTTTTTTTATTTCTATATTTACGTTGTTGATAACTATATTGTTACCAAGTTTTTTGCTTACGTTTTTAAATTCGATTGACATATTTTTACCTCTATTTCGTAGTGACAACATTTACTGTTGTCCTAAACTCCGTAGGAGTTTTTATATAATCACGACTTTGTCGTGACGGACAGGTGTAAAACCTGTCCCTACATTAATATTTCTTACCTTATTCCTTGCTCAAAATATTATACCTTCTGATAGCTAAAACACCGATGATTATACCTATTATAATCATACCTATTGCCGCTATAATTCCGTCCGTTAAGTTTAAGCCGTTGCTTACAACCTTATCACTTCTTACCGCCATACTGAAATTGCCTATTAAGTATGGAGTCATATAGTAAGCAGAGGAAATAAGCATAACGGACGAGAATATAAATGCAAAGGCAGGCTTAAAAACTAAGCTTAATGCCATTTGTAATATACTTAAAGCCAAGGTAACAAGAAAAGGCATTAAGGTTACTTCCAAGGCAATATCCCATGTTTCATATCCTAAATCTTTTGGACCGAAATACATTATATTTCGCATAAAAGATGAGAAAGTAAGGCTTATTTCATTACCCTTTATTAAGCAAAATACAATTATAGTGGACATAGATATAAGGTAATATGAAACTACACTTGTAAAATTCCATATACATTTACTTACCCACCACTTTATTCTGCCGCCTGCCCTGTATATCATCTGCTGACCTACGCCAGATAAATCATCACTTGCATAATGGAGCGTAAAATAGAGTATTAAAAGGTGATTGATGAGCCAGAGGTACGGTATCTGGAACGGGTCGCTGGGCGAAGGTATATATTCCTTCATACCGCCGAATATGTAGAAAAGATGGTCGCCTGCCGATATACCTGAAACATCCTGATAAGAACTTATACCCATTAATCTGCCGCTTAATTCAAAGCAGGCAACGGTAAAAAAGAGAATAAATATAATATACTTAATTAAATTTTTAAGGTTAAATATGCCGTAGCTTAAATCATATTTAATTAATTTAAAAAATCTCATCTTTAAAGCCTCTTATAAATATGGTGCCTAAAGAGATTAAGATAAAAAATACAGTTATAGGCAGTATTATCCACCACATTCTGCTTCCGCCGTACATAAGGGAATGGAGATATACGGCGGGGTTAAATTCATAGGTTACGGTAACGTATATATTTGCGTAAATCACCGACTGCAAATATCCTATCGCAGTCACAAGGAGATAAGGTAAGAAAAGAACCGCAAGAATATTTTTAATATAAAACGCAGTAGTAAAGCTTAAAAGCGCAAATATACCTCCGTAAAGAGCATCGAATAAAACGTATAAGCTTACGTATAAAGCAGGATTTGTAAAATAATACTCTATCCACATTTCACCTACGTAGTGATAATTATAGAAGGTATAGCCTGCAAAGGGGTCGATTGAAGGTACGAAAGCGCTGACTATTGCTATATTTACTATTAAGGGTATAAGTACAACTAAAGCACCCGAAGTAAATACTGCTATTGTTTTAGCAATAAAGTACTTTTTCTTATCTGTTCTGGAAGCAATATTCTTCAAATATCCGCTCTTTCTCTCTGTATGGTAAGACCAGGCAAAGGGTATTGCCGCACCTATTGGCAACAAATTAAAAAACAAGCTTTGAAATAAGGATAAAGCTTCGCCACCTACCCATGAATTATAAAAGCCATACAGAGACAAATCCGGATTCGTTTTAAATTTACCGTTTTCAAAATAATATTCCAGGCTTGTTATATCATTGGGGTTGTAGCTCACTCTGTTTTCCAACATATATATTCCGCTTAAAATTGCAAATAAAAGTAATATTGCAAGTCCCATTAAGAAAAACTTACTTATTATTGCTTTTTTAAGCTCCATTTTTATTATGTTTTTCATTTATTCCTCCGGGAATAGTGCGAAATATTTGTGGGTATAATTTCTTAAAAAACCACGAACAAATTTGTTTATACAAAGATATATATTATCAGTTTCTATAAGTTCTCTTGGTGTAAATATTCCTATTTTAAAATTTACTACTTCACCTTCACTTATATAAAAATTAAATAAATTTTTACCTTTATCGTTATCAATTTTTACTCTATGAGCTTCATCCACATCAAACCAAGCATAAACAGGATTGTTATTAATTTCGCCTGAATGTATTCTATCATAAAAACCTTCTTTAAGATTATCTTCAAAAAAAGCAGGGCTTAAATCACTTGTTGTATATACAATTACCTTATCTTCTCCTCCGGCTGGTTTATCATAAACAGCACTCATTTCCACAACAATAAAATCCGCGATTTCATCCTTGGCTTTTACAAATTTATCAATATTGCCTTCATTATCAAGAATTGTCTTATTAAGTTCTATACCGGACTCCTCTATGCTTTCATAAATATTTACGGAAGTTAATGTATAATAAACACCTTCTGTTCCCCTTATTTTTCTTTCTATTGTCCCATCATAAAGTTTTTCATCGTATTTTACAAAGCCCTGATAGCTATCTCCTACACCTTTGATTGTAACATTCATATTATCGATTCTTTTCAGGTCAGGATCTATATCGGCTTCGTCTTCTTTCTCTTCAGTCGTGCTTTCACTTTTTATTTCATCTTCAACAACAGTACCTAAATCTACTTGGTCTTCCGGTTGCATTACTTTTTCTTCACTATTTATATTATTAAGAAGTGTGTCATTCAGATTAGTTGCACTGCAACCATTTAATATAAATAAAATTATTAAAATTACAATAATATACTTTTTCATTATAAACTCCTAAAAAAGAGGAGTACAATTTACTATATGTACTCCTCTGATATAATTTAACCTATTGTTTGATTGTAATAATTATATCCATAGTTGATACTATCTACACTCCAACAACCGTTAGCATAACCGGTAGATCCGCCATCTACCATTTTGCCGTATATCTGACCGTAGGAATCTACACCGAATCTTTCTGCAACATCATTACGAACAAGGCCTACAGTACCCATAGTAATAATAGCCTTTGTTCTTGCAATACCATTATATGTATAACTTGAACAATCTACAAATCCGTAAGTTTCATAATCAGATCCGTATATAATTGCTTCAAAACGATACGGACCAGATGCATCAGTTCCATTTTTTGTCGTTGTATAGTTCACATACGATGCACTATAATCCTTCTTAACTCTCGCAGGTATACCCGTGCTTGTATTTGTGGTACCGTAATAAATGTGAATGTTGAAATTTTCATCCTCTGTATTAGCTGCGCTTGCAGGAATTGAAGTAGCACCTACAATGAACATCACAGCTAACAATAACGCTAAAATTCTTTTCTTCATAAGGAATACCTCCATAAATTTATTTTGTTAATTTAATTATAGCACCGAAAAAGTACGGAGTCAACTGACATTCGTGATTTTATTCAATATATACAGTTTACTGAATATTTTTTGTGCAATATTGCCAATTTTTAAAATATAAAAAAACTGGGTACTGACTTTCATCAGTACCCAAAATCTCAGTTAAATTACTTAACCATGTTAGCAACTTCGTCTGCGAAGTTATCTGCTCTCTTCTCAAGGCCTTCGCCCTTTTCGAAACGAACGAACTCAACGAGCTTAAGCTCACCGCCGTTTGCCTTAGCAACGTTTTCGATGTACTTAGCAACTGTGATTTCGCCATCCTTAACAAATGCCTGGTTTGTTAAGCAGTTTGTCTCATAGAACTTTCTGATTCTGCCTTCAACCATCTTTTCGATGATGTTCTGAGGCTTCTTAGCGTTCTTGGGATCGTTCTTGATCTGAGCGATGAGGATCTCCTTCTCCTTAGCGATATCTTCTGCAGGAACAGAAGCTTCGTCGAGGTAGAGGGGGTTTAAAGCTGCGATCTGCATTGCTACGTCCTTACCGCACTCGATAAGAGCATCTGTGCCGGAGAGGTTTTCGCTTGCTTCAAAACGAACTGCAACACCGATTCTGCCGCCGCCGTGTACGTAAGTTACGCAGTCACCCTCAAGACGAGCAAAACGGCGAACCTTCATGTTCTCACCGATAACGAGGATGTTATCCTTGAGCATAGCGTCGATTGTGTCTGTGGAACCTGCTGCTTCACAAGCGAGGAGAGCCTCAACGTCAGCGGGGTTCTTCTCAATAATTGTAGCTGCGCAAGCCTTAACGAAGTTTACGAACTTCTCGTTCTTAGCAACGAAGTCTGTTTCAGCGTTAACTTCGATAACTACGCCAACCTTGCCGTTTTCGGAAACTGTAGCAAAAGCCATACCTTCAGCTGCAATTCTGCCTGCCTTCTTAACCTGAGCAGCAAGACCCTTTTCACGAAGGATTTCAGCAGCCTTCTCGGGATCACCGTTAGCTTCTGTAAGAGCCTTCTTACATTCCATCATACCGCAACCGGTCTTTTCTCTTAAAACTTTAACGTCATTAGCTGTAAAACTCATGATTTTAAATTCCTTTCTGATAATTGATATTTGTGAATATAATTATTCAGCTGCTTCTTCAGCTTCGTCAGCCTCTACTTCAGCTGCAGCAGCGCCCATCTGACCCTCACGGCCTTCGATGATAGCACTTGCCATAGCACCTGCGATAAGCTTAACAGCGCGGATAGCGTCGTCGTTACCGGGGATTACGTAGTCGATTTCGTC
Source organism: Oscillospiraceae bacterium (assembly GCA_015065615.1). Lineage (GTDB taxonomy): Bacteria > Bacillota > Clostridia > Oscillospirales > Acutalibacteraceae > SIG603. The sequence goes on from SVPY01000033.1 coordinate 24,352, forward strand.
GGGATCACAGTTTGTGTCAACGATAGCTACGATCGGGATACCAAGCTTCTTAGCTTCCTGAACTGCGATTCTTTCTTTTCTGGGGTCAACGATGAAGAGAGCACCGGGGAACTCATGCATATCCTTGATACCGCCGAGGAACTTCTCGAGCTTTTCGATTTCGAGGTAAAGCTTGCTTACTTCCTTCTTGGGGAGAAGATCAAATGTGCCATCCTCTGCCATCTTGTTGAGCTGAGCGAGACGTGCGATTCTTGTACGGATTGTTGTGAAGTTTGTGAGCATACCGCCGAGCCATCTTGCGTTTACATAGTAAGCGCCTGCACGGATAGCTTCTTCCTTAACGGAATCCTGAGCCTGCTTCTTTGTACCAACGAAAAGAACGTTCTTGCCGTCAGCTGCGATATCGCGAACAAAGTTGTAAGCTTCTTCGAGCTTCTTAACTGTCTTCTGGAGATCGATGATATAGATACCGTTTCTCTCTGTGAAGATGTAAGTTGCCATTTTGGGGTTCCAACGTCTGGTCTGGTGACCAAAGTGTACGCCAGCTTCTAAGAGCTGTTTCATAGATACTACTGCCATTTTTATTTCCTCCGAAATATAATAATAAATTTTTAACCTCCGCCGAGTCTGGCACCCTCCCGCACTTTTGGCTGAGAGGAACTTCGGCGTGTGTTTTACCGATTGAATATTATATCACAAAGAAAGCTCTGATGCAAGTAAAATTTTTCACGATTAATCACTTTTATCAGGGCTTTTATTTGTCTATTTTTATTATTCGAATTTTCTGCTGGGATGGTATTCGCGCCTGTACATTAAAGGAGAATACCCCGTTTTCTTTTTAAATATACGGCTGAAATAAAATTCGTCCGCATATCCGCAGGCTGCCGATATATATGAAACCGAGGAATCCGTGGTTATAAGCAGCTCGCTGGCTCTCTCTATTCTTAAATTGATTATATATTCACCGGGAGAAACTCCGAAAGCTTTTTTGAATAATTCACGGAAACGGCTCTCGCTTATATGCTCGTTTTCGGCAAGTACGTTAACGGGAATCTGCTCGGTGTAATGATTGTGAATATACGATACGGTGTTTTCAAGCCTCTTTCTCAAATCGCCTCCGCTTACTGCGGTCTCATTCTTTTTCACACGTCTGCCAAGCCTTACGATTATGGAAGTAAGCAGAGAAGCCACCATTATATCGTAATTCTGGCGCCTTAAAATATACTCTCTGAAAAGGAATCCCCACTCACGGCGAACGGTCTTCATAAGTTCTTCGTTAACGGTATATACTTTAAGCGGTTCAATTCCGTTTACTTTAAGTAATTCTTCCGCAAAACTTCCCGTGAAATGAGCCCAATAATAGCAAAAGGTACTGCAATCGGTTTTCTCGTAGTGGTGGCTTCTCTCGGGAGGCCACACTATAAACTGGCACTTTTTCACTTCGCCGCATTCGCTCTGCATAGAGCCTTCGTCCACAAGCTGAATGTACCAATCGAGCCTTGCGCCGTTGGTTATGAAGGGGCGCTCGTATTTACCGTAACCCGTACAGTTTATTCTTATGGGCACGGTGTCTGTCTGCTGGTCGCTTAGTTTATTGTGCTTTATATAATCGCGGTTGATGTAAAAACTTTGTGGTTCCATAATATCGCCTTTTTTGTCGATTTATCCATTGATTTAACATTTTAAGGATATATTATTCTCAGAAAAAGTCAAGTGATTTCCTGTATTTTAGAAAATTAAATTTCTTTTTCAAAAGTTATTTTGTCCATAAAAGTTTGATCACGTAAAGAACAACAAGGTGCACAGGGTAAAAATAATAGAAGAATTTCGAAAGTAAAACGCTGCTTCTGCCCTTTTCACCTCTGTATAAATAGAGAAGCGGCAGCGCTAAATAAATACCGAATCTGTAAAAATGAGGGCAGTTTTCGGTAACAGGGCCTATACCTATATATATGGGGATTATCTGTATAAGCCCTATAATTATTAATGAAAGGGCTTGCTTTTTGAAATTTCCGCTGAACAGACCGAAAGCTACTATCCATAAAACAGCAAGATAATTCCAATTTGCCCGTATAGATAAAAAACAGCAAAGAAGCAATACACCCGATTTAATAATTACATTGTATTTATCGCTTTTAATTACAGTTAAAGCCAATAGCCCAAGAAAAAGTCCCCACATAACGCTTGTCGCCTGAAAAAAGCCAAGCCCGAAATACAGATTATACGGAATATGGGAAATAAGCGAAAACACAAAAAGCCTTAGTATATATTTTTTTACGTCGTGAGTATGTTTATAACCCTCCGATATCATAAAGCACATTATGGGCGCTGCTATTCTGCCGGGTATTCTTAAAATAATGCTGTATATGTCGCTTATCGGTACAAACCCGCCTATGAAATGGTCAAAAAGCATAGCGCTAACAGCGATTATTTTCAGTTTATTTGAAGTCATCGTAAATTTTTTCATTCTTTCCCCAATAATTCTCCCTGATAATAATTCAACTTACAATAAAATATCACACAAAAGCATCAAACCGCCATCAAGTCAAAACCTCCGGCTTAGCCGGAGGCTTGAATAAGCCCTATAAGGGCATTATGCAGACGAAACCCCTAAAGGGGCGCCGAATGGTTTGTCGACCGC
>SVPY01000034.1 GCA_015065615.1 Oscillospiraceae bacterium
CTGACACATTTAACTGCGGGCGTGGTGTCCCAATTCCAAATTCCGTCAGACCGGTCCCTTTCATCATATAGGAAAAGCGAAGGCTGTTAAACCCTCGCTTAAATATTACCAATTCCAATTTGTCGAACAGTGCAGCTACAATACTTTTGGTGGTTCTTTTTATTTTCAAAGCTAACTTATATAGAATAAAAAGAAAACGCAGGAGTTAATTTGCTCCTGCGTTATTTATTATTTATCAGAACTCGGGGTCATAAGGCTTTGCAGTATCCGTGTAAGTAATACGCTTAACCTTGTAGTTTTTGTACTTAACCTTTGTGCAGTATGCCTCGAAACCAACGCGGCCATGCTTGTTGATATCAAGGGGGTCGGGGTCGTGAACTTCAAGTGCGAGAACTCCGTCGATAGCAATAAATAACTCGTTGCCTATATTACCGATTGCAACGTGATATTCTCTGCCGGGTTCAAATGGAAAAAGCTTTGTGCCTACAAGGAATTCGTATTCAGGTGACTTTTCAAAGCCGACAAAACCATGCCACCAACCCTGAATACCGCATACGTAAGCAGGGCCGCGTTTGTTTTCTTCTTCATTCCAGCTGCAGTGCCACGTAACGTCGATATCTCTTGTGGAGGGTAAAATAGTAGCTGCGTCAAATTCAACCATAACGTCGCCGAAGAACTCATCTTTCGAGATTACCATAGCGGCACAGTTTTCTCTGTTTTCACCCACCAGCCAGCCTTCGTCATCAACGTACCATTTGCCGCCCTTGAGTTCGAAATCTTCTTCAAAGCTTTCTTTGCTGAAGGGGCGATCGTATAAAACTTCGAGAGCATCGGGATCAATACGTTTACGCATTAACTGAATCATAAAAATACCTCTTTCTTATATTCCTTATAATGAATTTCAGAATAATTTATAATTACTCATGCGTTTTTATCAGAACTCGGGGTCATAAGGCTTTGCGGTATCCGTGTAAGTAATACGCTTAACCTTGTAGTTTTTGTACTTAACCTTTGTGCAGTATGCCTCGAAACCTACGCGGCCGTACTTATTGATATCAATGGGGTCGGGATCGTGAACTTCGAGTGCGAGAACACCGTCAATAGCAATAAAAAGTTCGTTACCGATGTTACCGACAGCTACGTGGTATACTCTGCCTGCCTCGAAGGGGAAAAGCTTGGTGCCTACTTTAAATTCATATTCGGGAGATCTTTCAAAACCGATAAGACCTTCCCACCAACCCTGAATACCGAAAACGTAAGCGATATCGCGCTTGTTGATTTCTTCATTCCAGCTTCCGTGCCATGTAACGTTGATGTCTCTTGTAGCGGGAAGAATTGTAGCTGCATCAAATTCTACGAGAACGTCGCCGAAAAATTCATCCTTGGACATTACCATAGCGGCGCAGTTTTCTCTGTTTTCACCAACTAACCAGCCTTCATCATCAACGTACCATTTGCCGCCTTTGAGTTCGAAATCTTCCTCAAAGCTTTCTTTGCTGAAGGGGCGATCGTATAAAACTTCGAGAGCATCGGGATCAACACGTTTACGCATTAACTGAATCATAAATATACCTCTTTCTGAAATAAGAAATAAATCTTAAAATAAACATATAATATTTTCTTAATTATAAATAATATCAACATATATTGTCAAGCTATTTGAGGAATTTGAAAATAAATTTCGGTGGATCAAACGGCTCAATTCAGATTTTACTGTTATCATTGAAAATCACATGTTTCTGTGATAAAATTAAATAAACTAAAATAGGATGTGTGATTATGGGGCTTTTTAAAAAGAAAGTTAAAGGAACTGAAAACCTTGCGATAGATTTAAGTGAGAATCCAATTATTCTTGTCTCAACAATTTAATCATTTAAAGTATTTACATATTAAATCAAAAGTGATATAATCCAATCTATATTTGGAGGTTTATATGTTTACACTAAATAAAGAAAAAGGTAAAGATTTTAAAATACTGAATTTAACAGATATACAAATACATTTTGCAGACTGGCCCGAAACCCGCCCACAGTATAAAGTGCTGGATTTAACTCTTAGGGAACTTATTAACAGAACTACACCAGATCTTATTACAATAAGCGGTGATATTTCTGGCGGCGAGGGAATGCAAGAATCTTATAAAAACTTTGCCGATTATATCGATAAGTTCGGTATCCCATGGGCTTTTGTTTGGGGCAATCACGACGTTGAAGATGGCATTGAGATTGTGGAGGAGATTGGCGATTTGTATCTCACTTACAAAAACTGCATTTTCGAAAAAGGTGATAAGGAACTTGGCAACGGTAACTACGTAATTGAAATTGAAGAAGACGGCAAAACGGTGGAAGCATTAATAATGATGGACACCCACGCGGATGATATTAAATATCTTCTTGACGGCGACTGTAACTTAGTAAGAAATTTTTCGTACGCTTCACTTACAGATAAACAACTTAAATGGTACGAAAATGAAGTGAACAGGCTTAATAAAAAGGGAGCAACTGAATCTATACTTTTTATCCACATTCCTTTCTATGCTTACAGAGAAGCTTTTTTAGAAGTTACAGAGGACGATAAGAGAATCAACGGCGCTGTAAGTATAGAAGAAAGCTACCAAGGCGTAGGGTGGAAAGATGAATATAAAGATAGATGCTTCGGAGTTAAACGAGAAGCAATAGGCTCACCAAATTATGATGACGGCGTATTTAATGTTATAAGTAAATTAAATCATACTAAAAACGTAATAGCAGGTCACGAACATATAAATAATTTCAGTATCCCCTATAAAGGTATAAGGCTAAGTTACGCGCTTAAAACAGGTGTTTGCGCTTATGCAGACAGAGATTTAAACGGCGGTACTTTAATTACAATTGATGAAAACGGTGTAAAAGATTTGCACCACGAATACGTATCAATAAGCGATGAGCTTTGGCAGGAATACATAGATTTATGCGATAAAATTAAGAGAGGTTTATTATGAGTTTTAAAATGCCCACATTCAATCATCCCGATTTTAATGACGAAAAATTTATAAACGCACCCGACGTGAAATTCATTGAAGCCGAAGCGGACGGCGTTGCTCCCGAATACTTCCACAGCACTTCAATGTTTCCCGAATATTTCAAAATAGACGGTAAGTGGACTTTAGCTAAAGAGAGCCGTATGGATTCAAGCGTTGTAATTAATGCTGACGGCAGCCTTTCGGTAGTAGAAAACCGCAATCTTAAAAAAGGCGATAAAGTAATATTGGGAAGAAGCGAAAACTGTGAGGAGGGCATTTACGTTCACACAGCCTGTTTCCTTGACAATAAAGGCAAGCTTGACGACCAGTTCGTTTTCCGTCAGGGCAGAAGCCGCGAAACTTCCTACGCAAGAGATTACGATAATTTATTCGAGCTTTTAAAGCACGAAAAGGAAAACGGAAATATTATATGGGTAATGGGTCCTGCCTTTGCCTTCGATTATGACGCAAGAAGAGCAATGCAGGCGCTTGTGGAAAACGGCTACGTTCACGGCATTATGGCAGGTAACGCTCTGGCTACCCACGATTTGGAGGCGGGCTTACTTAATACCGCCTTAGGTCAGGATATATACACCCAGCGCTCACAGCCCAACGGCCATTATAACCACTTAGACGTTATCAATAAGGTAAGAAGAAGCGGCTCCATAAAGCAGTTTGTAGAGGATTATAAGATTGATAACGGCATTATGTACGCCACAGTTAAAAATGAGGTACCCTTCGTTTTAACGGGTTCAATCCGTGACGACGGCCCTCTGCCCGAAGTAATAGGCAACGCCTACGAGGGTCAGGGTGCAATGCGCGAGATGGTAAAGAAGGGCACTACGGTAATTTGCCTTGCAACAATGCTTCACACCATTGCAACGGGAAATATGACACCCTGTTTCCGCGTAAAAGAGGATGGCGAAATAAGACCCGTATTTATCTATACAGTTGATATCGACGAGTTCGTTGTAAATAAGCTTCTTGACCGAGGCAGCTTAACTGCTACTACAATGGTTACAAACGTTCAGGATTTTATTTGCATAGTTGCGAAGGGTCTCGGTTTAATTAAATAAAAAATAAATCAACTCCGTTTCCAAAAAAGATTCGGAGTTTTTATTTACTACAGTAAATTATTGTGCTACAATCAAATAAAAGGAGCGTGAAAATATGATTACTAATAAACTTGGACATATAGCATACAGCGAATACGTAGAAAGTGACGGCTGCAAGCTTTTTACAGTTGTTACACTTCCTGAGAAAGAGGGTAAATTCCCTACTGTTATTATGAGAAGTCCTTACGTAGATAATGATGAATTCACTGATGAAGAAACAGTATTAAAAAATCATCTTGGATGCAAGGAGACTTTTCTGAATGAAGGCTTCGCAGTAGTTGACCAGCACTGCCGAGGCAGAGGTAAGAGCGAGGGTATTTTCGTACCATTTATCGACGAAAGAAAAGACGGCTTAAACCTTCATAACTGGATAAGAAAGCAGAATTTTTACGACGGCAGTCTCTACCTTTTCGGCGGAAGTTACACAAGTGCAGTGCATCTTGCCACGGCTCCCTTTGCAAGTGATATAAAGGGTGCGCTTTTGGAAGTTATGACTACAGAGCTCTATCACGCGGCATTCAGAAACGGTATATATAAAGTTGGCTTGCACGGAATCTGGTTTGAAGGTAACTTTAAGAATAAGCAGATAAGAAATAAGAATATTTCGGAAAACACGTTTCTTACTAAGCCTTTTTCTGATTATCCCGAAGCAGTATTCGGTGAGAGATCCGAAGATTTTATGGACGTTATTACTCATTATAAGGAAACGGATGCTTTCTGGAACGGCGGCAGCTTTCACGGTGCATATCACGATTCTCTTAAACATAACAGAACTCCCATTCTGTTCACTACAGGCTGGTACGATATTTTCGTTGGCGGTATGATAAAAATGTGGGAAGGAATGGATGAGGAAGCTAAAAACTGCTGTAGTCTTACAATTTGCCCATACGACCACAGCCTTGACGTACGAAGTCACCCTATGCCTTTGAAGGACGGAATGATAAATGATTATACAAATTGCCCCTTCCGTATCGAATGGTTCAAAGCACTTAAAAACGGCACAAAACTTCCTTTGGAAACAGGCAAGGTTACTTACTACCGCTCATTTGATGATGGCTGGAGCGTAGGCGATTTAAATAAAAGCGGCAAAGAACTGATACTGAAATTCGGTGAGGGAGAGGTAACTTATACCTATAATCCCAACGACCCCACAAGAAGTTTTAAGGGTGGCCTTTCCCATAATTTCGGCAGTACCGCTTATCAGGAAAAGCCAAACAGTCACTATGGCGTAAAAACCTTCTATACGGAAGAATTTAATGAGGACGTATTAATTAAAGGTCAGATTAAATTAAATCTCCCTGTAAAGTCGAACTGCGAGGATACAGGTTTCTATGTTCGTTTAAGCATAACTAAAGAAGATGGCGACTACGCTTTTCGTGACGATATTACAAAGCTCAGTAACTTTAACGAAAATTATATTCCGGGCGAAAGAGAAGTTATTTCCTTTACAATGGAGCCGCACTGCATAAAAATATTAAAGGGCGAAAAGATAAGAGTGGATATTTCATCCTCCGCTTATCCACAGTTTTTGCCCCATACAAACGTAAGAGGCGAGTTCTATAACGTAAAGGAAACTAAAATAGCAAGAAATACTCTTATTTTGGACGAAGCAGAATTAATTCTTCCCATAGAATAAAATTTATAATATTACTTGCAACCATTAATTTATTGTGGTACAATGATAAAAAATTTGAACGAGGGAAGATATATGGAATTAAAAACATTTTTTGACCCTAAATTCGGAGAAAAGGCACATCAGGATACTATACTTGCAGGTCCTGTTATTCCCAAAGGGTTAGAGGCTCCTTTCGAGCACGCCTGGGGGTATCTGGATAAAGAGGGCGAAATGGAATACCACAAGCACTATAAGGAGGAAATTTACTTCTTCTTTAAGGGCGAAGGTTTCGTAAGAATAGACGGTGAGGAAATTCCCGTAGTACCCGGGGACGTTGTACGTGTACCTCCCGACGCTATGCACACGGTAGTTAACCGCAAACCTCAGGAGCTTTTGTGGGCGGCGTTGTGGTGGCCGGTAAAAGAATAAGACTAAGCGGCTTTGCCAAGTTCTCACAAGAGCTTGGTATATAGCCGTTTTTCCTTTTTATTTAGATAAAAGAAAAAAATAATTAAAAATTTTTCAAAATGTACTTGCAATTACAACCAAAGTGTGTAAAATGTACATTGAAAGGAAAATAGAAAAAATATGAAAACAGTTAACGTAAAAGGCAGGAAAGGCGGTCACTGTCAGGGTATTGCCATAGATAAGGACCGAAAATATATGTATTTTTCCTTTACTACCGAGCTTGTGAAAACCGATATGGAGGGAAACGTAGTAGGCTCCTGCAAGGGTCTTGTAGGTCATTTAGGCTGTATTGCAATGAACTATGAGGAGAACAAAATATACGGCTCCCTTGAATTCAAGCACGACAGTATCGGAAAGGGTATTTTATCCATGTTGGGTATTGAGGATACCGTGGAGGACGGCTTCTATATAGCCATATTTGATTGCGATAAAATAGTAAGAGAAAATATGGATGCCGAAAAGGACGGCGTGATGAAAGCTTCTTTCTTAAAGGAAGTGTACGATGATTATAAATACGAAGGCCATAAATACGGCTGCAGCGGTATAGACGGCACGACCATAGCCCCCGACATAGGCTTGAAGGACGGCAAAAAGTCGCTTTACGTAGCCTACGGAATCTATAGCGATATAAACAGAACCGATAACGATAATCAGGTAATATTAAAATACGATTTAGCTGAGCTTAACGAAAAAAGCTCGCCGCTGAATCAGAAAAATATGCACAGAATAGGTCCAAAGAAGCCTTCTAATAAATATTTCCTCTATACGGGCAACACAAACTGGGGCGTGCAGAATCTTGAGTATGACCCCTACAGAAACGTTATAATGGCTGCTGTATACAGAGGCAAAAAAGAAAAATATAAAAATTTCAATATGTTTTTTATAGATATGTCAAAAGCTCCCGTGTTTGACGAAATTGAAGGGTTAAACGAAAAGGGAAATAAGATATATTTAAAAGAAGCCTTTGAAAAGGACGAAGCAAACGGCACTTACGGCTCATTTTTCCCATACGGCTCAACGGGTATGATTTCTCTGGGAGATGGCTTCTACGTTTTTTCCGAAGATTTTCATAATGAATATGAAGGCCACGGAACAAATGCGGTACTTTATAAAGCAGAAAAAAATAACCAAGGCTTTATAAAAGTAAGTTAATGGTGATAGCACATACGTGTATCATATAAGGTTCATATCAGGAGGTACAAAATATGGACACCTTAAAATTTTGTATGAAACATTGGAAAAAGTATATGGGTAAATCCTTTCTGGTTCAGCTCATTAGCTTTTCCATACTTGCAATCGACCTTTTAATACCTATTCTTTCAGGTATGCTTCTCAACTACATAATAAAGGGCGAAGCAGTAAAAGAAGGCGACGGCGGAATTTTCGCATTCCTTTTATCGGGAAAATTCGGCGATGTTCAGACCTTTGAGCTTTTCTATAACATTGCCTTCGTATTTTTAAGCCTGATTCTTTTAAGGCTGATACTCCTTTATACGAGAGACTGTAACAGAGAGAGAATCGGTATTTTCCTTGAAAATGATTTACGTCATCTCACTTTCAAAAAGCTCCTTGAGCTTGACAGTAAAACTGTTTCCGAGTATAACAGCGGCGAACTGTTGCAGATTATGGCAAGCGACGTTTTAATGTTCAAGTCCCTTGTAAGCGCCGTTATACCCAATATGTGCGACAGTGTGTTCGTTTTGATTTTCGCTACTTATATGCTTTCCACAATTAACGCATACTTTATTTTCATTCCTCTTTGTTTGTTCCCCTTCCTTATTTTCACTTTAGTAAGCTTCAGAAAGAAAATAAGAGAGAGCTGGAGAAACATCCGTGAAAGCCACAGTGAAATGAACCTCACCGTTAAAGAGAATATCGAGGCTTTGCGTATAGTCCGTTCCTTTACAAACGAGGAACTTGAAAAAGAGAAGTTCAATAAAAGCAACAATACCGTTAAGCAGAACCACTTCCATCAGATAGACCTTTCAGCACGTTTCGGCGTTGTGCTTAACACAATCCGTCAGATAGCTTACATAGGTACTATTACAATAGGTGCCATTCTGGTTATCAACGGCCACATGCTGGTAGGTTATATTGCCACCTGCTCAACCTACGTTATTATGATAATGGACCATATCACCAATATCAATAACTACATCTTCCAGATGCAGCAGCAAATCGTTTCAGGCGCAAAGATGAAGCACTTTGTTGAGCGCGGTACCAAAATACCCGATAAGGAAGAAAGCACACTCACAATAGAAAAGCCCCACCTTAAGCTTACAAACGTATCAATGGAGCTTGACGGTAAGAGAGTTCTTAAAAATATCGATTTGGATATTCCTTACGGCAAAAAGGTCGGTATCGTCGGCGGTACAGGTGCTGGTAAGAGCGTACTCTTAAAGAGCCTTGTGCGTATTCACGATTTTAACAGCGGTAAATTTGAAATCAACGGTGTTGAAGCTAAAGAATACAGCCTAAAGACCCTTCGTGCCGTATACTCCTACGTATTTCAGGATGTTTTCCTTTTCTCCAATACAATCGAATCCAACATAGCTTACGGCGATCCCGAAATTGACGACGAGTACGTGTTCAAGGCAGCCAAGGACGCACAGGCTCACGACTTTATTTTAGCACTTACAGACGGCTATAAAACCATAGTAGGCGAGAGGGGTCTGGGTATTTCAGGCGGTCAGAAACAGCGTGTATCAATTGCCCGCGCCCTTTTAAAGAATGCTCCCATACTGGTTTTCGACGATTCCACAAGCGCCCTTGACGTTAACACGGAAAGAAAGCTTCTTGAAACAATTAATAAAGAATATTCAGATAAAACGGTTATTATCACCGCTCACAGAATGACTTCCGTAGTAGATTGCGACGAGATTATCTATATGAAAGAGGGCGTTATTACAGAGCGCGGCACATTCGAAGAGCTTATGGCTCTCGGCGGCGACTTCGCTGAAGTATATAACGTACAGCAGGCACAAAGAGCGGCGGTAGCAAACTTCGACAGCGCGAAAGGAGGCGAGAAATAATGGCAAAGCGTAATACTTATTTTCAGGATGAAGTAGCTGAAAGAAAAATAGATATGAAGCTCATAGCAAGAGTTCTGCGCTACATTATTCCTCATAAAAAAACCTTCGTATTAATCGGTTTACTTATGCTCTTGGTTTCAGTGGTTGCACTTATTCCGCCCCTTGTAATCAAAGAGATTACCGACGTTGTTATCCCAAATAAAGATAACGCACAGCTTGTATATATGGTTCTCTCAATGGTAGCTTTAGCCGCTCTGGAAATTTCCATAGGCTATTTCCAGCAGAGAATCATGGGTAAAACAGGTCACACCATAATTGCTACAATCAGAGAGACTATTTTCTATAAGCTTCAGGAATTACCCTTCGATTACTTCGATAACATCCCCAACGGTAAAATCGTTGTAAGAGTAACGGATTATATCAACGGCCTTGCAGATTTCTTCTCCAACAGCATTATGACCTTTACGATTTACCTTGTAAAGATAATAATAGTTACTGTCTTTATGCTTGTTTTAAGTCCCTTGCTTACCCTTGTTGTTTTCTGTACGGTTATTCCCATGATGATAGCCATCTTTACTCTGCGCTACATTTTAAGAAAGCTTTGGACAATAAATATCGCAAAGATGAGCAACCGTACAGCCTTTCTCGTTGAGTCTATTACGGGTGAAAAGATAGTAAAGAACTATAACCGCGGCGAAATGAACGTAGGTATTTACGATATAATTCAGGGCGACTGCGTTAAGCTCTGGCGTAAGATTTATCACAGAAATATGCTCAACGGCCCCATAGTTTCTATGTTCTGGAACGTAGGTACTATATGCCTTTATGCCGTTGCGCTTTATATGATAACTACGGGCAGCACTATAGTAAACGTAGGTCTTATGACTACATTTACAACCTATATGGCACAGTTCAGCGGCCCCTTAACTATGATAGCAGTTATCATTCAGAACCTTGCTCAGGTAAGTGCTAACCTTGAAAGAGTATTCAATACTATAGATTACCCCGTTACGATCCACGATAACGAGGGCGCTGAAGAATTAAAGAACGTTGAGGGTAAAATAGATTTTAACGACGTAACCTTTGCTTATGAAGAAAACGTAAATATCCTTGAGCACTTTGATTTACACGTAAAGCCCGGCGAGACTATCGCTTTGGTTGGCCCCACGGGCGCAGGTAAAACAACTGTTATCAATATGCTCACACGTTTCTACGACGTTAAAGAGGGCAGCGTGCTTATTGACGGTAAGGACGTAAGAGACGTTACACTTCATTCGCTTCGTAAAGAAGTCGGCGTATTAATGCAGGATCCCTTCATCTTCAAGGGAACCGTTCTTGAAAATATCCGTTACGGCAGACCCGACGCCACGGACGAAGAGTGTATTGCGGCGGCTAAGACCATTTACGCCGATAAATGTATTGAAAGACTTCGCGGCGGATATAACCACGAGCTGGAAGAAAACGGCGACGGTCTCTCTGCAGGTGAAAAGCAGCTTATTTCATTTGCCCGTATCATTCTAAAAAATCCCTCCGTTATCATTCTCGATGAAGCTACATCTTCAATTGATACCGAAACGGAAATTCTTATCAAGAAGGCTCTTGACGTCATTATCGAAAATAAAACCGCGTTTATCGTTGCTCACAGACTTTCCACCATAAGAAACGCCGACAGAATCCTTTACATCAGTAATAAGGGTATTGCCGAGCAGGGCTCACATGATGAGCTTATGGCGCTTAAGGGCAACTACTACAAATTAAACGTAAACTAAATTAAACTAAAATAAAAACTGAACTGATTTAAATGTGGAGGCGCTTTGTGTAAATGAAGCGCTCTCCTTTTTTTCTTTTTATGTAAGTTGCAAATGAAATAGAAATATGTTATAATCACATAGATTTTAATTAAAAGGAAGTTATTATGAAGTTTTTTAAAAATATGCCATGGCATATGCTGCCAATGATTTTCACTTTAGCCTGGCCCACTATGCTGGAGCAGTTGATGCAGACTACCGTTCAATATATGGATACCGCTATGGTAGGCTCATTGGGTACTGAGGCAACTGCCGCGATAGGCTCCACAACCACAATAAACTGGCTTATAGGCAGTACGATTTCGGCTATAAGCGTTGGCTTTCTTGCTTTTATCTCTCAGTCCAAAGGAGCAGGGGATATGAGCAAGACGAAAAAAGCTTCCGCTCAGGCTGTGCTGGCTGTTATAGTAAGCGGCCTTTTATTCACAGCCATAACCCTTCTTTTAAGCCCCGTTATCCCCGTTTGGATGCAGGTAGACGTAAACATCCGCGCCGTTGCTTCACAGTACTTCTTTATTATTTACGCTCCCATGCTATTCAGAGCGGCAAGTATTATTTTCGGTACGGTGCTTCGTGCCGTGGGCGATACTAAAACGCCTATGCTTGCAGGTATATGGGTAAATATAACGAACGTTGTATTAAACTTTTTCTTTATATTCAAAACGAGAACCGTAAATATTTACGGCTTCAATATTTTAATTCCGGGCGCAGATTTAGGCGTTATAGGCGCAGGTATAGCAAGCGCCGTTTCCTTCGTTTTGGGCGGTATAATTATTACCGTGGCTTTATTCAGGCACCCCTTGGTTTCACCCAAAGGTCAAAGCTTCAAGCCCGATATGTCGGTTATAAAGCCCTGCTTGAAGGTTGCTTTCCCGAATGCCCTCCAGCGCTTTGCCACCTCCTTGGGCTACGTGGTTTTCGCTGCAATGGTAAACTCATTGGGCGAGATATCTACGGCGGCACATACGATTGCCAACACGGTGGAATCTGCTTTCTATATCCCCGGCTACGGAATGCAGACTGCGGCGGCTACCTTAGCAGGTAACGCGGTGGGCGCAAAGGACGAGAAAAAGGTGAAGGACCTTTCAAAAATGATTTTATTTGTGGAAGTTCTTCTTATGATTTTCTCAGGCGCAATGCTCTTTATTTTCGCGCCGAATCTTATGGGCATATTCTCAAAGGATGCAAAAGTAATTGAGCTTGGCACCTTCGTTTTAAGAATGGTTGCCTGCAGCGAGCCTTTCTACGGTATTTCAATAATCGTGGAAGGTATGATGCAGGGTATGGGCAAAACCGTTATGCCCTTTGTGTGCAACGTAACGGGTATGTGGCTTATAAGAATAGTGGGTACTTTTATATGCACTCAGCTTCTTACTATGGGTCTCATTTCAGCTTGGGCTTGTATGATTTTACACAACTTAGCCATGTGCGTGATGTTCAGTATCTACTATATTACGGGAAAATACTTACCTAAAGAAAAGTTTCTGTAAATATTTGGGGAGATGATAAATTTCATCTTCCTTTTTCTTTTGTTTTGATGTAAAATATAAATAACTATATATAAAAGAAGAATCGGTATGAAAAAGAAAAAAGAATTACTTTCAACTACACAAATCATTATGCTTTCTTTTCTCGGTGCCATAATCACGGGTACCTTGCTTTTAATGCTGCCTATAAGCACAAAAAGCGGTGCTTCTGCGCCGTTTATAGACGCGCTGTTCACAGCAACTACCTCTACCTGCGTTACGGGTCTTGTTACCGTGCCTACTTTCTCTTACTGGAGCACCTTCGGCCACGTAGTTATTCTGATTTTAATTCAGATAGGCGGTCTCGGAGTTATTACGGTGCTTTCGGGTATTGCAATAAAATTAAATAAAAAAATGAGTATAGGCAGCCGTATACTTTTGCAGGATGCTTTTAATTTAAACAGTTTATCGGGATTAGTAAAATTTGTAATAAAAGTAATAAAAGGTACCTTTATAGTTGAAGGTGTCGGCGCGCTTCTTTATATGACCGTATTCGTGCCTGAGTTTGGTGCTATAGGTATATGGTACGCCCTTTTTAATTCCGTTTCTGCCTTCTGTAATGCGGGCATCGATATAATTTCGGAGAGCAGTTTATCTTCTTACGTATTTAATCCCATAATCAATTACGTCACAATGGCTTTAATAGTTCTCGGCGGCCTCGGCTATATAGTCTGGTGGGATATTATAAGAGTTATTAAAAACAAAATAAAACATAAAACCAAAATGATCAGCTCCTTAAGCTTGCACAGTAAAATTGCCGTATTTTCAACTGTTTTCCTTATTTTCGGCGGCGGTTTATGTTTCTTTATTTTCGAATATAATAACCCCTTAACCATGAAGGATTATAATTTATACGAGAGAATCACATCATCACTTTTCCAGTCCGTAACCACAAGAACTGCGGGGTTTTTTACAATTCCTCAGGAAAATTTAAGCTCTGCGTCCACTATACTCTCGGTTCTTTTAATGCTTATAGGCGGTTCCCCCGTAGGTACCGCGGGCGGCATAAAAACCGTTACCTTTGTAATTTTAATTGCTTCCGCAATATCCGCAATAAGAAACAAAGAAGAAGTAAACGTACTTCACAGAACAATTAAAAAGGAAGCTGTAAGCAAGGCGCTGGCCGTTACTTTAATGTCCTTTTCCGTATTTTTCATCTCGTCGCTTTTACTTTCTTACACAAGCGGCGCCGACGTAATGAACGTAATTTACGAATCCGCAAGCGCCACGGCAACGGTAGGCTTATCGCGGAATTTTACGGGTACTCTTGATAATATCGGAAAAATAATTATCATAATCACTATGTATTTAGGCAGGGTAGGCCCCATATCTCTGGCAGTTGCCTTTAAAGTTAAAAAAGATAAACAGTATAAAATAAAAAATCCTACCGAAGAAGTAAGTGTAGGTTAAAGAGAGGAGATTGAATATAATATGAAACTTAATAATTCTTACGCAGTGTTTGGTCTTGGCAAATACGGAAGAGCCGTGGCTGAGGAATTAGCAAGAAGCGGAGCTGACGTAATTGCAGTCGATAAAAACGAGAGCATAGTGGAGGAGGCTGCATTAAAGCTTCCTATATGTAAATGCGCCGATATTACAGACCCCGAGGTAATATCAAGGCTGGGCATAAGCAACGTGGACGTAGCTATAGTGGCTATGGCGGAAAGTCTTGAAGCTTCCGTATTGGCAATAACTCTTTTAAAAGAGGCTAAAGTGCCTACGGTTATAGCTAAGTGCGGCAGTGAGATGCACAAGAAGATTTTAACAAGAATAGGCGCCGACAGAGTTGTGATTCCCGAGATGGAATCAGGCATCCGTTTGGGTAAGAGTCTTCTTTCCAGCGGCTTTACCGACATCGTGGAGCTTTCCAAGGACGTTTCCATGATTGAGATGGATATAAGAGAAGAGTGGCTGGGTAAAAACCTTATCGAGCTCTCCCTTCGTAAAAAATACTCCATCAACGTTGTTGCGCTTATAAAGGAAAATGAGGCTGTTATAGATATCGACCCCTCAATGCCTTTAACAAAAGATATGAAATTAATAGTTATCGCGGACACAAACAAGCTTAAAAAATTAAAATAAAAATTAAACAGTATGAGTGAAAAGTATATTTTAGGTATCGATATAGGTACTACGAGCTTAAGCTTTGTTTTAACGGACGAAAGCGGAAATATTATTGAGGCTTTAAATAAAGCTTCGCCGCCTTTAAATGAGGAAAAAACTTCTGACCCCGATAAAATTTATTCCTTGGTAAAAAGCACTGTTGACGAAATCACGTCAAAATATAATGTAAAGTCAATCGGCTTTACAGGGCAGATGCACGGTATTCTGTATGTGGATAAGAATATGAACGCCCTTTCGCCCCTTTATACATGGCAGAATAAGCTTTGCGATTTAATTACTGAAAGCGGTATAACATACGCTCAGCAGATTTTTAATATCACAAATACCGAAATATTCTCAGGTTACGGCTTAGGGACTTTCTATTATCACACAAAAAACGCCTTGTTACCCTCTTATGTATACAAGCTTGTAAGTATAATGGACTTTGTGGCTTTGAAGCTTACGGGAAGCAATAAACCTTTACTGCACACAAGTGTGGCCGCAAGCTTTGGGCTTTTTGATATATTAAATTCAAAGTTTAATATAAGCGCCGTTTGTAAGCTTGGCTTAAACCCCGAAATTCTACCAGACGTAACGGGGGAAAGAGAAATAATAGGTTACTATAAAAATATCCCCGTTTACATACCTATCGGCGATAATCAGGCAAGTGTGCTTTCCTCTTACTGTGAGAATTCGGTTATTTTAAATTACGGCACGGGCAGTCAGATGTCCGTGATTACAGATAAATACAGGGAGATAAAAAGCCTTGAAACCCGCCCCTTTACGGAAAACAGATTTATGCTTTGCGGCGCTGCCCTGTGCGGCGGCAGGGCGTATGCGCTTTTGGAAAAATTCTTCCGCGCTTACCTTAAGGAAGCAACTGGAAAGGAAGAATGCCAGTACGAAACTTTAAACCGCCTTGCTTTATTAGGCTCGGGCGATATGGATTTTAGCACAAAATTTGCAGGAACAAGAAATAACCCCGAAGAAAAAGCATCTGTAAACGGCATTACAGAAAATAATTTCACTCCCGAAAACTTCGTCTATTCGCTTATTAAGGGAATGGTGCAGGAGCTCTATGAATTTTATAAACTTACAGATGAAAAATGCGGTAAGGTAATTCTTACGGGTAACGGAGCTGGAAAAAATAAAGCCCTTATAAAAGCGGCAAGGGAAATATTCGGCGGAGAAGTACTTCTTTCCGAAATTAAAGAGGAGGCAGCTTACGGCGCTGCTTTGTTTGCAGGAGGAACAAAAAATGAAAAAATTTGATTTATTCTTTGAAATCAAAAATGAAGGCGAAATTATTAAGCTCTATGCAGAAAATAAAAATGCTTTCGAATTATGCTTTGAAAATAACGTTCTTACAGCAAAAGCTTACTATAGCTTAAAGGAAACTCCTCTTATTTTAAAAGCTGATGCAAAAACAGGCGACAGCGTTAAAATCAGATTCTACCCATACAGAATAGAGCTTTACGTAAACGGCGAGCTTCTTGACGAGGAGTGGCCCTACGGCGAAGCACTCATAACGAAAGCCGAGGAATTCAGCTTGTTGGCAAAGCCCTTTGAAGAGGAAAATAAAATTATCCCCTCGGTTATCGCTACATTCACAAACGCAGAGGGCTGGCGTCCCGAGGAAAATGTATACGTAGGCGACTGTATGCCTTATACTTATGAAAATAAGTACCACGTTTTATATTTGAAGGATAGGCATAACCACAGAAGCAAGTGGGGCAAAGGCGCACACCAGTGGGAGCATATTTCAACTTCTGATTTTATCAGCTGGGATATTCACCCCATGGCAGTGGAAATAGACGACCCCATGGAAGGCTCTATTTGCACGGGCTCCTTTATTGAAGCGGTGGATAAGCAGTATTTATATTACACAGTAAGAATGGCGGACGGCTCCTCGGCGCCCATTATGCGTTCCGTTTCCGAGGACGGCTACCACTTTAAAAAGGATAAAAATTTTGCATTCCGCTTAAGTGAAAAATATACAGGCGAATCTGCCCGCGACCCCAAGGTCATAAGGGACAGCGAGGGCGTTTACCATATGTTCGTTACTTCCAGCCTTGAAAAAGAGAAAAAAGGCTGCCTCGTCCATTTAACTTCTACTGACACATCCAGGTGGGCAGAGGAATCAGAGCCAATATATATAAGCGAAACTAACGATGAGCCCGAGTGTTCCGATTACTTCTGCTTCAAAGGTCACTATTACCTTATTTTCAGCATAAGAGGCGTAGGCAAATACCTCTATTCAAAGGAACCTTTCAGTAACTGGGTAACACCCGAAAATCCCGATATTCCCTGCAAAACCGTTCCCAAGGCGGCTATTTACGGCGGTAAAATTATATTCACCGGTTACAATAATCTATGGCCTCATTTATACGCAGGCACAATGACCTTTAAAGAGGCGGACGTAAACGAAAAAGGCGAAATGATTTTTAAAGACTAAGGAGAAATTCAGTATGAAACTATGTATAAGAGCTCACGATTTAGGCACTATGGGCACCGAAGGAATAATTAACAGAATAAAAGAATTAGGGCTTGATGGCATTCAGCTTGTGGTCTATAAGGTTTACGGGGATATTCCGTATGCACCCGGCGCAATTACAGCCGAAAAAGCCGAGGAAATCGGCAAAGCTATGAAAGAAGCGGGAGTTTTGGTTCCTTACGTAGGCGCTTACTTTAATCCCGTTCACTCAAATACTGAAAAAAGAAATAACTGCAAGCAGGTTTTTAAAGATTACATAAACGTAAGCGATAAATTAGGCAGCTTCATAGTAGGAAGTGAAACTGGCTCATATAACGACGATAACTGGGACTATAACCCCAAAAACCGCACAGACGAAGCCTTAGAGAGAGTTGTGGAAGTTTTCACTGAACTTGCCGACGAAGCTAAAAAGAACAATACTTTTATAGCTATAGAGGGTGCGGCAGGTCATGTCTGCTTTGACGTAAAGACCCTTAAAAAAGCATTGGATAAAATCAACCGCGATAACGTAAAAGTTATTTTCGACCTTTTTAACTATATTGACGCATCGAATAAAAATGATTATCTTAAAATCCTTGATGAGGGTATTGAAACCTTCGGCGATAAGATACTTTTATTCCACATGAAAGACTGCGTATTCGGAAATGAAGGGGAAGCGCCCAAATTCGTTCCATACGGCGAAGGCGAAATGGATATTAAGGAAATTTTAAAGCGCATAAAAGCCCATAATAAGGAAGCTATACTCACTTTGGAAGATACCACAGGTGAATATATTAAGTCAGGCTCAAAACTTATAAGAGATTTATGGGAAACATTATAATAATAAGTTGAAAAAACTCAATTCCTTTGCTATAATAACCTTTGTTTTATTAAGCTTATGAAAGGCAATATAAATGTTCAGAATAGAAAGAAAAGAAAGACTTAACAGCACCGTAACTTTAATGGAAATATACGCCCCTAAAGTTGCAAAAAAAGCTGAACCCGGCCAGTTTATCATTTTAAGAGTAAACGAAGAGGGCGAGAGAATTCCCCTTACAATAGCAGATTTTGATAGAGAAAAGGGCACAGTAACCATCATATTCCAGATAGCAGGCGCCACCACAAAGCTTCTCGATTTAAAAAACGAGGGCGAATATATCTCTGATTTTGCAGGTCCCTTAGGCGTAGCTACCAAAACAGAAGGCTTAAAAAAGGTTGCTGTTATCGGCGGCGGCGTAGGCTGCGCTATTGCTTATCCTATTGCAAAGAAGCTTCATAACCTTGGTGCTGAAGTTCACTCAATAGTAGGTTTCAGAAATAAAGACCTTGTTATTCTCGAGGATGAATTCAGAAACGTAAGCGATATTTATAAAGTTATGACGGATGACGGCTCCAAAGGCAATAAAGGGCTTGTTACCGACGCTCTGAAGGCTTTAATTGAAAGCGGCGAAAAGTACGACGAAGTTATAGCTATCGGTCCCCTTGTTATGATGAAATTCGTGTGCCTGCTTACTAAAGAGTACGGCATTAAAACAACCGTAAGTATGAACCCCATTATGATAGACGGCACGGGTATGTGTGGCGGCTGCAGACTTACCGTAGGCGGTAAAATTAAGTTTGCCTGCGTGGACGGTCCCGATTTTGACGGTCATCAGGTGGATTTTGATGAAGCTATAAAAAGAAGCGGTATGTACAAAAACTTTGAGCGCCACGCTTACGAAGATACCTGCAATCTTTTAAATAAAGAAGTAACAGAGTAAAAGGAGGGAATTTAATTTTATGGCTAATATGAGTTTAAAAAGAAATGAAATGCCCTCTCAGGACCCAAAGGTAAGAAGCCGAAACTTCCTTGAAGTTGCTTTAGGCTATAGCGAAGAGCAGGCTATTGACGAAGCAAAAAGATGCTTAAACTGTAAAAACCGCCCCTGCGTATCGGGCTGTCCCGTAAATATTTTAATTCCCGATTTTATTAAAGAAGTTGCGGAAGGTAATTTCGAAAAAGCCTACGATATTATATCTCTTTCAAGCTCCCTTCCCGCTGTATGCGGCAGAGTTTGCCCTCAGGAAAGCCAGTGCGAAAAATACTGCGTAAGGGGCATTAAGGGCGAAAGCGTTGCTATAGGCAGGCTTGAAAGATTCGTGGCGGATTACCACAATAAAAATTCAGTAAATACTGTAAATAAACCTCAGTCAAACGGCCACATGGTAGCAATTGTAGGCAGCGGCCCTTCAGGACTTACCTGCGCAGGCGATTTAGCAAAAAAAGGCTATGAAGTAACAGTTTTTGAAGCCCTGCATCTTGCAGGCGGCGTGCTTTCTTACGGTATTCCCGAATTCAGACTCCCCAAAGCAATTGTAAATAAGGAGATAGATTCATTAAAAGCCTTGGGCGTTAAGATTGAAACCAATACTGTTATAGGTAAAACAGAATCCGTTGACGAGTTATTTGACGAAGGCTATGAAGCCGTATTTATCGGCTCAGGCGCAGGTCTTCCCAAATTTATGGGAATTAAAGGCGAAAACTTAAACGGCGTTTACTCTGCAAATGAATTTTTAACAAGAGTAAACCTTATGAAAGCCTATAAGGAAAACAGCGCCACACCCATTATGAAAGCCAAGAAAGTGGCTGTTGTAGGCGGCGGCAACGTTGCCATGGATGCCGCAAGGTGCGCTTTACGCCTTGGCGCCGAAGAAGTTTATATCGTTTACAGGCGCAGTCTTTCTGAGCTTCCCGCAAGAAAAGAGGAAGTAGAGCACGCTATGGAGGAAGGCGTTATTTTCAAGCTCCTTACAAATCCTACCGAAATTATTGAAGGTGAAAATTTTACCGTCAAAGCTATTAAGTGCGACGAAATGGAATTAGGTGAGCCCGATGCTTCAGGCAGACGACGTCCCGTTAAGAAAGAAGGCGAGGGCATTACTCTTGAAGTTGATGCCGTTATAATGTCCATCGGCACAGCTCCCAATCCTCTTATTAAATCAACAACAGAAGGTCTTGATACTACCGCTTGGGGCGGAATAGTTACCGACGATAACGGTAAAACCACAAAAGAGGCCGTTTACGCTGGCGGCGACGCCGTAACGGGTGCCGCAACCGTTATTCTTGCTATGGGCGCAGGTAAAACTGCAGCAAAGGCTATTGACGAGTACATAAAAAATAAATAAATAAAAAAGAGCATACACAAGAATTTGACCCGTGTGTGCTCTTATTTTTATCGGTTAATTAAAATTACTGAAAAGAAAAATTAAAATATTAAATTAATCCTTTTTATTTTCCTTTATTTTGCCTTTTTCAGCCTTTTTATCTTCATCCTTATTTTCTTTATCATTCTCAGGTTTCTTTACGATAAAAAGCTCGCTGATTCTCTGGTCTTTAACTTCTTTAACCGTAATAATCAAATCATCCGTCTCAATGGTGGGAGTCTCGTCTTCTTTGAGGATTCTGCCTAAATAGTCGGTTACGAAACCGCCAATGGTGTCGTAATCGCCCTCAGGTATCTTGGTGTTAATTAAATCCTCAATCTCATCTATGGGAGCAGCGCCGTCCACAGTAAACTCCGTGTCGCTTACTATTGTGATTTCCTCTTCTTCGTTATCGTATTCATCCTGAATATTACCGAGGATGGATTCAACTAAGTCTTCAAGGGAGATAAGTCCGTTGGTGCCGCCGTATTCATCAACAATAATGGCTATCTGAACTTTTTTCTCCGTCATTTCAGTAAACAGAGAGCTGCATTTTTTGGTAACGGGAATAAAATAAGTAGGTCTGAGCAGATCGGTAAGCTTTATAAACTGAGGCATTTGTTTGCCGCAATAGGGGATAAGGTCTTTAATGTAAAGAATACCTACGATAGTATCGATATCTTCGTGGTAAACGGGAATTCTCGAAAAGCCCCTTTCCACCGAAAGCTCCACGGCTTCTTCAATACTTGCCGTATCGGGCAGAGCCGCAATATCGATTCTGTGAGTCATCAGTGAGCTAACCAAAGTATCGGAGAAATCGAGAATGTTTTCAATTCTGTCCTTTTCGTCCTCTTCAATAGCGCCGCTTTCTTCACCTTCACCTACAATCTGCATTATCTCGTCCTCAGTAACTGTTTCCTGAATATTCTTTGAGTCAACGCCGAATATTCTTAAAATAATGTCGGAAATAAATGAAAGAATCTTATAATAGGGGAACATTAACGCGTTCATTACCATTATAAGCTTAGCCTGACTGTTTTCAATTATCTGAGCTTTTACGGCAACCAGCTTCTTAGGCAGGAACTTTGCAAAAATCAAAAAGCAGGTAAAAAATACAAGTCCCGAAAGAATAATTCCCAAAGGCTCTTTTAATTCGCTTTCACCTAAAAAATTAAAGGCGGTGCTGAAAAAATGCCTGAAAGCAAAGCTGTTTATCAAAGTAAAAGCAGCGTTTGAAAGGCTTGAGCCCAGCCTCAAGGGAGAGAGAATACCGTCGTTTTCATCGGAAATTTTTAAAAGCTTTTCTCTTAGTTTATTTTCTTTTTCCTCCTCGTCGCTTTTTATAACGCCGTGCCTTAAGGCTGCGTCACACACTGAGTAAAGGATACCGAAAATAAAAAATACAGCGGAGATAATAAATAAAATTACAGTCATATTATCGCCGTCAGGGTCTGCGGGCATGATATAATCCTCCAAGTTAATATATAAAAGTTAAGGATATTTTACAACAATATTGAACTTATGTCAAATAAAAACGGCGAATATTGAAAAAAGCTTTAATTTTCAAAATTTTTATGCTAAAATGAAAGAAAAAAGCAAAGGAGTAAGCAAAATTATGTTTGATATTAAAATCGGCACGCTTATCGGCGCCTCTAACGCTTATGAATCGATTAAAGTATTAAACCCCAAGGGTTTCGAAAGCTACGAGCTCACTTTCGGCGAGAACGAAGTTTTAAACACCGATTTCGAAGGGCTCGGTAAAAAGATAAAAGAAGTCAAGGGTGATAGCGTTATAGGCGCTTTGGGCACGTACCGCAATCCTATTTTAAGCGAAAAGGACAGGACAGAGGTCATAAAATTAATTGAGAACGCCCATCACCTTGACTGCAGCGTGGTTTGTGCTTTTGCAGGCGGCGACCCATCTTTAAAAAATATTGAAGATAATATTCCCCTCTTCAAAAAAGTATGGGAGCCTATTGTAAAGCTTGCCGAGGAAAAAGGCGTAAAGTTAGGCTTTGAAAACTGCGCAGGTTTTAATAATATAGCCTGCCTTCCCTATATGTGGGAGAGAATGTTCGACGCTATCGATAGCCCTAATTTAGGTCTCGAGTGGGAGCCTGCACACGCTTTGGGAGCTCTTCGCGACCCCATCCCCGAGCTTAGAACATGGGCAAAAAAGGTAGTTCACCTTCACGGTAAAGACGGCACCAACTGCAAGGATATTATAGCTAAGTACGGCATAAACGGTCTTGTGCCATGGCATTACGACAGAACACCGGGCTTCGGCGATACCAACTGGGCGGATATATTTACTATCCTTCTTTATAACGGTTTTAAAGGCTCCTGCGATATTGAAGGTTACCACGATTTAGTTCACTTCGACGATATGGAATGGACAGGTCAGCTTGTCGCTCTTGAATATTTGAAGCGCTGCCGCGGCGGTAGCGAATACTTCTACGGCCCCGAAAAGGAGCGCGGATATCAGGGAAACAGACGTAAAAAGCTTGGTTTAGAGTAAAATTGTGAAAATAATCACAAAAAATTATAATAATTGCAATAAAAAATAAAATATAATCTTTACTTTATATTAAAAAAATGCTAAAATAAGTCCGTACGGCATAGTGCCGTCGGTTCTATTATTAATAATCCTTAAAGGAGGAAATATTAAAAATGGCAAGAATTATGAAAACCATGGATGGTAACAACGCTGCTGCTCACGTTTCTTACGCATTTACAGACGTTGCTGCTATCTATCCCATCACACCTTCTTCAGTTATGGCTGACGAAACCGATAAGTACGCTGCTGCTGGCAGAAAGAACCTTTTCGGCAGAGAAGTAAGAGTAACTGAAATGCAGTCCGAAGCAGGTGCAGCAGGTGCAGTTCACGGTTCACTGGCAGCCGGTGCTCTCACCACAACTTACACAGCTTCTCAGGGTTTGCTTCTTATGATCCCCAACATGTATAAGATGGCCGGTGAGCTTCTCCCCAGCGTTATTCATGTTTCCGCTCGTTGCGTAGCAAGCCACGCTCTTAACATCTTCGGTGACCACTCCGACATCTATGCATGCCGTCAGACAGGTTACGCAATGCTCTGTGCAAACAGCCCCCAGGAAGTTATGGACCTCGGTGCAGTTGCTCACTTATCCGCTATCAAGGGTAAGGTTCCCTTCCTTCACTTCTTCGACGGTTTCCGTACATCTCACGAAATCCAGAAGATCGAAACATGGGACTATGCTGATCTCGGCGAAATGCTCGACTGGGATGCAGTAGACGCATTCAGAAAGAACGCTCTTAACCCCGAGCACCCCGTACTCCGCGGTCAGGCTCAGAACGGCGACATCTTCTTCCAGGCTCGTGAAGCTTGCAACAAGTACTACGATGCTATTCCCGAAGTTGCTGTTGAATACATGAACAAGGTTAACGAGAAGATCGGTACAGACTACAAGCCTTTCAACTACTACGGTGCTCCCGATGCTGAAAAGGTTATCATCGCTATGGGTTCTGTATGTGAAACAATTGAAGAAGTTGTTGACTACATGATCGCAGCAGGTGAGAAGGTTGGTCTTATCAAGGTTCGTCTCTACAGACCCTTCGTTGCTAAGTACCTCTTAGACGTAATGCCCGCTACTGTTAAGAAGATCAGCGTACTCGACAGAACAAAGGAACCCGGTTCTATCGGTGAGCCCTTATACCTCGACGTTCTCGCTGCTATCAACGGCACAGAGTTCGGTTGTGTTCCTGTATACACAGGCCGTTACGGCTTAGGCTCCAAGGATACAGCTCCTTCCTCCATCTTCGCTATTTACGCAAACATGGATGCAGCTGAGCCCAAGAAGAGATTCACAGTAGGTATCGTTGATGACGTTACAAATCTTTCTCTTCCCCTCGATATCGACCACGATACAGCTCCTGCAGGTACAACATCCTGTAAGTTCTGGGGTCTCGGTTCCGACGGTACAGTTGGTGCTAACAAGAACTCCATCAAGATTATCGGTGACCATACTGACATGTATGCTCAGGGTTACTTCGATTATGACTCCAAGAAATCCGGCGGTCTTACAATTTCTCACTTAAGATTCGGTAAGACACCCATCAAGTCCACATATTACATCACAAAGGCAGACTTCGTAGCTTGCTCCAATCCTGCTTACATCGATAAGTACGATATGGTTCAGGACCTCAAGAAGGGCGGTTCCTTCCTTCTTAACTGCGACTGGACTGCTGAAGACCTCGAGACAAGACTTCCCGGCAAGGTAAAGAAGTATATCGCTGAGAACGACATCAACCTCTATCTCATCGACGGCTTCAAGCTCGGTAAAGAAATCGGCCTCGGTTCCAGAATCAACACAATCCTCCAGTCTGCATTCTTCTCCATCGCAGCTATCATCCCCGAGGCTGAAGCTATCGATTACATGAAGCAGGCTGCTTACAAGTCCTACTCCAAGAAGGGCGACGCTATCGTTCAGATGAACTACAAGGCTATCGACGCAGGCGCACAGGCTTACGTTAAGGTAGAAGTTCCCGCTGCTTGGAAGGATGCTACTGACGATATGGCTAAGGTTCTCGCTACAGGCGACCGTCAGGATCTCGTTGACTACGTAAACGAAGTTGTTATCCCCGTAAACACATTCCACGGTAAGGATCTCCCCGTTTCCACATTCGAAAAGTATGCAGACGGTACATCTCCTCAGGGTACAGCTGCTTACGAAAAACGCGGTGTTGCTGTTGACGTTCCCGTTTGGGATGCTGCTAAGTGTATCCAGTGTAACCAGTGTTCTTATGTTTGTCCTCACGCTGTTATCCGTCCCATCGCTATGACTGCTGATGAGCTCGCTAACGCACCTGAAGGCACAAAGAGCAAGGCTATGACAGGCGTAGCAGGTATGAACTTCGTAATGGCTATCTCCGTTCTCGACTGTACAGGTTGCGGCTCCTGCGTAAACGTATGTCCCGCTAAGGAAAAGGCACTCTCCATGAAGTCTCTTGACTCTCAGAGAGCTGAGCAGAATGTATTTGACTATGCTATTAAGCTTCCCGAGAAGAAGGAAGTTGCTGATAAGTTCAAGGAGACAACAGTTAAGGGCTCTCAGTTCAAGCAGCCTCTCCTCGAATTCTCCGGCGCTTGCGGCGGTTGCGGTGAAACTCCCTACGCTAAGCTCGCTACACAGCTCTTCGGCGACAAGATGTTCATTGCTAACGCAACAGGTTGTTCTTCCATCTGGGGTGGTTCCGCTCCTGCAACTCCCTACACAGTTAACAAGAAGGGTCACGGTCCCGCTTGGGCTAACTCCCTCTTCGAAGATAACGCTGAGTTCGGTCTCGGTATGACACTTGCTCAGAACGCAGTTCGCGCAAGACTTCAGGAATACGTTGAGGCTATCGCAGCTAAGACAGAAAACGCTGAGCTCAAGGCAGCTTGCGAGGCTTGGGTTGCTACAATGACAGACTCCAAGGCTAACGATGCTCCCACAGCAGCATTAATCGCTGAACTTGAAAAGGTTGCTGATTGCGAATGCGAAATAGGCGCTCTTGCTAAGAAGACACTCCAGGATAAGGATTATCTTGCTAAGAAGTCCATGTGGATCCTCGGTGGTGACGGTTGGGCATACGATATCGGCTTCGGCGGTGTTGACCATGCTATCGCTTCCGGCGAAAACATCAATATCCTCGTATTCGATACAGAAGTTTACTCCAACACAGGCGGCCAGGCTTCCAAGTCCACACCTGTTGGTTCCGTTGCACAGTTCGCAGCAGCAGGTAAGGCAGTTAAGAAGAAGGATCTCGCTGCTATCGCAATGAGCTACGGCTACGTATACGTTGCACAGATCGCTATGGGTGCTGATATGAACCAGTGTATCAAGG
>SVPY01000035.1 GCA_015065615.1 Oscillospiraceae bacterium
GAAGCATAAGCCTTACTATAGAGAGAAGCTTTAAAGTTAAATTTACACTGCCTGATTTTTCATCTCTGAAAGGTGTATCTTTATGAGGGATAAATGGGCCTATACCAACCATTTCGGGGGAAAATTCCTTCATAAAGCGTAAATCTTTAACTATATAGTCAATTTCCTGATAGGGTGAACCTACCATAATGCCGCATCCTGTCTGGAACCCTAAAGACTTTAAATCTTTTAAACATCTTACGCGATTTTCAAGGCTCATATTTTCGGGGTGTAGCTTTTGGTAGTGGGATTTTTCTATAGTTTCGTGGCGCAAAAGGTATCTATCCGCCCCTGCTTCCCTGTATTTTTTATAGCTTTCATAGCTTTTTTCGCCTACAGAGAGGGTAACTGCGCAGTCGGGGTATTTTTCCTTAATTTTCTTAACCGTAGAAATTATAAATTCATCATCCTGCTTCGGGTCTTCCCCGCCTTGCAGTACGAAGGTACGAAAACCTGCTTCGTAGCCCATATCACAGCAGCTAAGAATATCCTCGGTACTCAGGCGGTAACGCACAGCGCATTTGTTGCCTGCTCTTATACCGCAGTAAAGGCAGTTATTTTTGCAGTAATTGGAAATTTCAATAAGTCCACGAATGTAAACGTCTCTACCGTAAACGGAAATTCTCTTTTCCTCTGCCTTTTTTCTTAAATATTCGTTCTCACTATCATCAAGAAGCAATGCTTTAAGCTCAAGGTCGGTTAAATTTTCGGTTTCAAAAAGCTTATCAATAAGTTTTTTCAATTCAGCACCTCAAATCAAACTTTTGCGAAAACTGTTTTGGAGCTTACGCCTTTAAGCCTGCCGATTTTGCCCGAAAGAGCGCTTATGGTATTCTGCGGAGCATCCAAAACAACACTTATAATGTTAATTCCTTTCTCTCTGTGAGGAATACCCATTCTGCCGATTATGTGGGAGCCGTATTCGTGCAGAAGGTCGTTTAGCATATAAACCGACTCTTTTTCTTCCACAATTATACTTATAATCGCCACTCTTGATTCTTCCATACACTAATTCTCTCCTAAGTTAAATTAATTTTCATTTATAAAATAAACAAAGCCGCGTCCCAAGACACGGCTTAAATCACTAATAAATTATATTAAATGAAATGCATAGCAAATAAAACTTGCTTCAAAGGAAGTTTCCTTCAAATAAGAATTTACTTTTCCGTATCTTCTGCTTCGATAAATCTTGGCGTCAGGACGTTACTATTAAATTTTAACTGTCTCGGGGTCAGAGAGCACTTTCCCTTGCGACTAAAGTTAGTTCTAACTAACTACGTTAATTATATCACAATCTTTTACCGATTGCAACTCTTAAATCAGAAAAATAAACTTTCGCTTACAATATCATTTTCTTTTATGCCGTAAGCGGCAGCTTTTTCTTTAAGTTCTTCTTTTGCAATAACTAAAGCGCCGTATTTTTTTGCAAGATTTAGTATTTCGTCGGCTTTTGCCTCATAAAGGTAAACCAAAGGCTTGCCGTTATAAATTCTCATAGTACTATCAAGAGCGTTTATATTCTCACTCTTTAAAATCATAGAAATATTGGAAACTGCCTGAATCTCGCTTACAGCCTCGCTGAGCATCCCATCGAAGCCACAAAAATTTAGGGTGATAATCTCATTATCCTCGTCGCCCATATCGAGAGCAGCTTCAACAATATAATCGATATCACTTTCCTCTAAAGCATCCTTAAGGCTTTCGTTTTTCTCAATATCAAGCTTATTACCAACGGATACGCCATCCTCAATAATAACAGCCTTGGAGTAACTTGCGGCAACACTTATATTTTTATCAGTTAAGGGAACAAGGGGAATATTCTCGGTTTTTTCTTTTAAACTACTGATATACTCGAAACTTGTGCCGCAGCAGCCGCCTAAAACAAATCCGCCGTTTTTGGCAATTTCTATACCGTGGTCGGAGAAAACTTCGGCATCAAAAGAATAAACAGTTTCGCCGTTTTTCATTTCGGGAAGACCTGCATTGGGGTTTACTATAACGGGAACGGAACAGTATTTACCGAAATCCTTCACTACGGGGAGCATTTTATCGGGACCCTGAGAGCAGTTCATACCTATGGCATTGGCACCCATACTTTCGAGTATTGCTATCATGCAAAGGGGTGTGGCGCCGGTCATAAGGCGCTTGCCTTCGTCGTAAACGTTTGTGACGAAAACAGGAAGATCAGAAGCTTCTTTGCAGGCAAGTAAGGCCGCCTTAGTTTCGTAAGCATCGTTCATAGTTTCAATAAGAATTAAATCTGCGCCGTATTTTTTTGCAAGTGAAGCGTTCTTTTTGAAAGTTTCCACCGCGTCGAGGAAATCAAGGTCGCCCCAGGGCTTTAAAAGCTTACCTAAAGGACCCATATCGAAAGCTATGTAAGCATCGGGGAAATTTTCGGTTGCAGTTTTAGCGCAACCAAGAGCCTTTTCAATATATTCTTCGTAATTTTTATATTTAATGGCGTTTACTCCAAAAGTATTGGTTTTAATAATATCGGCGCCGGCTTCGAGGTAAGATTTATGAAGGGAAATAATCTCCTCCGGCTTTTCCATATTCCACATTTCAGGAGCCTTACCTTTTGTAAGACCTCTTTTCTGCAGCACGGTACCTGTGCCGCCATCGAAATAAACTCTTTTTTCTTTAATTAAATCTAAAATATTCTTTTTCATACAAATAACTTCCATTTTTAAAAGATAAAATAATTATACCACCATTTATAATTAATTTAAAGTATTAAAACAAAAAAAGATGGGTGTTTTTTAGGCACCCATCATAGTTAAATTATTTAGCAAAACGGAGCATTACGGAGTTGTTAGCTTTAATTTCAGCTGTAACCACGCCGTTTTCTACCTTTACTTCTTCTATTACCTTTGCACCCATAATGTCTGTAAAGTAAACCTTTGTAAAATCTACTGTGGGAGCAAGTTTGATTTCAGTATCCTTACCGTTTGTTTCGAAAAGTCTTACTGTCATATCGCCGTCAATACTGCTGATACCTGCAATAACTGCTGTACCAAGATCGCAAGCCATAAATGAAGCAGTGGGAGCAAGCTTGCCGTTTCTCTTCTTGCCGGACTGATAAAGCAGAGGATGATTTAAGCTCTGAGCATCGTCTTCAAGAAGCTTGGGACAATTTGCATCCAGTAAAACGTGAAGCTTGATTGTATGAATGCCTCTCTCGGGATATGGATCGGGAGAATAAGAAGCATTAATAAGTGTGCAGATAAGGTCGTTCTTATAGCCGCGGTAACCGTACTTGCAGTCGGAAACAATCGCAACCGCTCTATCATCAATAATAGCCGCACAGTACTGCTGGCCGGGAATATCGCCATGCTGTGCTTCACGGTACATAGCGCCGCCGGGTACGTCGTTTAAGTACTTATCCGTTTCAACAAGAGGAAGTCTGTAAATAAGAACGGGAACGTCCTCACCCTGATTTGCGCTTGATTCGTTATAGGTGACCTTTAACTCTACCTTTAAAGCCTTGCTGTACTTTTCAAGGGAGATTTTAACTTCTGCCTTGGAGCTATCGAATGCCTGCTCTAAGTAAAGTGAGCTTTCAAGTTCGCCCTGCTGAGCTCTTGTAAGCTTAGTTAATAAAGGCTCACCGATCTTGATGTATTTACCAATATCCCATGCGCTGGAAGAACGGCGCTCTGTGATAACGTGGCGCAAGCCACCGCTTTCGCCTGCTCTTATTTTCTCCTTACCGTCAAACTTATCGATAAGAGAAATAAGCTCACCGTTCTGTAAATCGAACTCAGCTCTTAAGTAATCGTTCTCAAGAACGGGGTTAGTAAATGCAGGTCTGCCTCTGCGGGAGGGCTGCAGGTACATTCTGTACTCCTCAGGCTCCTTAGCATCAAGCATAACTGTGGTGAAACCAAACTCGGGAACTTCTACTTCAACTAAAAGGCGGAAGAACTTGTGGTCCCAATACTGCTGATAATCACGGTCAATAAGCTGATAAGGTACTTCTGTGCCATCGGCAAGCTTGATAACGATATCACGCATATCGCCTACCCAGTCCCAGACTGTTATCTCGCAGTTCTTCTTAACCTTCTTTGAAGTGCTGTTATATACGTGGTAAATTCTCTGAATACCTACGCCTCTTTCGGGAGAAGGAACACCGACGAAATTCTCAACGCCGTAGCCTACGCCTGCGCCGTCGGACTGAGAATCACAAATTCCCTCAGCATCAAACATGGAAGTATCTATATCGGCGGCAATTCTCTGCATTGCAAGGGAGCTTCTGGAGTTAGCAATAGCCATAGAATCTGTGAAAAGACCCATAGCGTGTTCGCGGCTATCCTGAACGCAGGAGCCTGTTAAAATATCGTGGAAGTGAGTGAAGAGAACGTTCTGCCAAGCTTTTTCGAACTGAGCCTCGGTGAAATTATCCTTAGCGCCTGAGAAGGTATGCCAGATCTGAGCATCGAATAAAGCAGCCTCGGTGCGTCTGTTACCCATCTTAAGGCGAGACTGAGTTGTGTAGCAGCCACGTGCAAAGTAATTTAATTCCTTATCAACTACGGGAAGCTTATCGCGAACTTTCTCAGCCTCCTTAAAGAACTCACGGAAAGTACCGAACTTAACGTTGGGGTAAATGGGCCAGCTCATCATATCGATAGCTCTTTCCACGTCGCGTCTTGTGGGGCCGCCGCCGTGGTCGCCTACGCCGTAAACCGCTAAAGCAGTTTTAAGTCCGCCGCTGCGTTTTGCAACTTCGAAAATACCTATAGCCTGCTTGGGTGTGACTGCGCCGTTGTACCAATACTGCTCACGGCAAACAAGAAGTTCCTTACCGGAAGGTGCTTTCCAGCGGTAAACAGCGTTATCACCGTCAAGACCGCGGCAATGATACATATACTTAACGTCGCCTAATGCATCAATTTCGGGAATGTTGCGGCTGTGACCGAAAGTATCGGGAGAGAAATCAACCTCAAGATCCTCGGGAGAAACGCCCCAATGCTCCTTTAAATATTTCTTCGTGTAGTACATATGGTTAAAGAGGGATTCACTGGATGGCATATTTTTATCAGTTTCAACCCACTGTGAAGCTGTAATTTCCCATCTGCCCTCTTTTATTCTTTTTTCCATAAGAGGCTTGAGCTCGGGAGCGTATCTTTCAATAATTTCATAAACGGAAGCCTGAGACTGTGAGAAGCAGAACTCGGGGTATTCGTCCATTAATTTAAGCATTGTCTGGAAAGTAGCAATAGTGGAAGCAACTGTCTCGTGCCAGCTCCACATCCAGTTCATATCGATATGAGCGTGACCTGCCAAAATAAGGCTGTATTCCTTGGCGCTATCCTTCATAGGCATAAGGATTTCTTCTGCTTTATAGCAAGCGGATTTTGTAAGTACGCCTTCCTCGGCTACTGCCGCCAGCATATAATCGAGAGCTTCATTCACTATACTATCGAATTTATGCTCTTTTTCCTCGCTGAGTCTGATAGCAAACTCTGTTTCTGCAAGAATTCTTCTTATATCCTTATTGGGCATAGTGATTCTTGCGGCTTCTTCTTTTGGCATACCGAAAGTTTCCTCGTAATGGAACTGCTCGCGGTTACCGCCTATCTGCTTTTTAAGCTTGGTGTATTTTGCAGCTAATGTCATTTTTTATTCTTCCTTTCTTTTTATTATATTAATTTAATTATATTAACGTAAAATTTTGTGCCTTATAAAATTCCGCTAAGGGGTAAGTAAAGCCTACCCCTTGCAAAATTACTTTTTAATTTAAATCGGTTTCGATTAATCCGTTGTTAAGTATCTGTCCACAACCTGCTGGCGGTATTCCTTGGAGAGGGATGCGAAAAATGCGGAATAACCCGTTACACGAACAACTAAATCGGGCTCTAAATCGGGGTCAGCGTGAGCGCGCATAATCTGTTCTTTCGTTACGCAGTTCATATTGATAAGTGTGCCGCCCATTTCGTTATGAGTCTTAACTAAAGCACAGAGGCAATCAACGCCGCCGTTCTTCATAACCATATCGGAATCGATATCGAGGTGCAAGGGTGCGCTGTTACCCCAACCGGGCTGAACTCTTGCTACTGCAGTAGCCTTAAGTGTGGGCGAGAAGCTTGTTAAGCCCTTTGCAAAGCCGGGGTCGGGTTCGCTGGAGTGAGAAATAGGCTCGCCGCCCTTTCTGCCATTGGGCGTAGCTCTTGTACCTTTACCCCAGGCGTAAATATCGCCGTGGGAGAATAATCCGGGAACAACGCGGATGTGGTTTCTGGGTGTGAGCTCGGCTGTCATCTCATCCACGTAGGATTTGCTTATTTTCTCTGCCCACTTACGAGCTAAGGATTCGGGAGAACCGAAACGGGGGATTGACTTAAGCATAAGTCTTATATCTTCCTTACCCTCGTAGTTGCAGTCAAGGGCTTCGAACATCTCCTGCCAGGTAAGTTTCTTTTCCTTAACTATTCTCTGCTCTATAGCAGCGAAGGAGTCGGCAACCGTTGCAAGCGCCATACCGTCGCAGTTAAGGTTTATAATATCAACACCGCCTGCAGCGCAGTTAACACCGCGCTCAATAGGTCCGTGGCAGCACAGGTTAATAACCAGCTCGGGTCTATATTTGGAGATGTAATCCACGTGGTAATCATAACCGCGGCGAATAGTATCTACCATAATTCTTACGTGATAATCGTAGCGCTCCCAGAGCTTTTCTAAAGTAGGTTCTTCGTCACTGTTCTTTAAATCGTCAAGAGCGTGAATCAAGCCCTGAGCCAAATTGATACGGGTAACGTCCTGTAAGGGGTATTCAATACCGGGAAGCGCAACCCAGTTACAGCCAACCTTGGCTCTCATTCGCGCAAGACCCCTTGTGTGGCCCTGCTTCATATAGCCTTCCTCAATACCTTTTGCCAGTGAGAAGCAAGGGCCTGAGCCCGCCTGCATAATACAGGAAAGACCCTTAGCCATCAAGGTATCGTCCTGCTCCTCATAAACACGGATAGCAAGGTTATTGGGGATATGAAGTGTGTGAGCCGCCTGAAGGATAATATAGGAAACACGGCTTACTATATCGGTACCGTCGGGCTTCTGACCGCCTATCTGGCAATAGTGGGGGTCGTTATAGAATACGGAGGCTACCATCCATACGGCCTCTTCCTCGGTTAAGGTGCCTTCTCTTATATCCTTTTCAAAATAAGGTCTCAAAAGCTCGTCTATCTGTCCCATAGCGCCGCCGTTGTGGTAGGTACGGTCCGCACTTTGGTAGAATGCAATAAACTGGCAGGCTTCGCGGAAGGTTTTGGGAGGCTGTGTTAAAAGATTTTCGGCTGCGGTAGCTATCTTTAAGTAGTTGAGCCTTCTCCACTCACATTCTTCTGTTTCAGCAAGCTTTCTTGCATACTTTGCGTTATTTTCAACGAAGGCAAGAATACCTCTTATGGTATCTTCCTCGGCGTCGTAGAAAGTTGTATCCTCAGGGTGGTTAAATTCACGGTAATAAAGAATTTTATCAAGAATACCCTTGAAGCCAAGTTTTAAACCAATGCCGAAATCGGGGCTCATATGGTTCATACCGAATATACCGGGAGCAAGACCGTATTCACGCTGGAGATTTCTTATATCCTCGGGTATTAATTCAGTGTAAGGAATAGTGAAATTTGTAAAGCGAGGGCTAGTCATCTCGCCTACCCAGCAGCCTGCCAAGGCGCTGTCCTTAAAGCAGTAAGCGGGAATTTCGGATAAAAACTTTCTTACGTTTTTACCGATAAGGCGTAAATCATCGGTAGAATCCTTGCCTTCTTCATAAATAGGTTCGAACTTAAAATCAGGATGATAAATATCTCCGTGGTCATCTGTATCCCAGTGACCGCCACGGGATTCGATTTTAGCCTTATTATTCTTGATTTTTTCGTTCTTCATTGAAATAATTCTGCGGTGCATTTCTTCTGAAAGTACTACATCGCGGCTGATATCAATATTTGCCATAGTTTTGCCTCCTGAAAAGGAATAATTTTATATTGTAAATGAATCGCCGTTCATTTAAAGACAATTAATTATTAGTTAAGTATCTGTCCACAACCTGCTGGCGGTATTCCTTGGAAAGGGATGCAAAGAATGCAGAGTAACCTGTTACGCGAACAACTAAATCAGGCTCTGATTCAGGGTCAGCGTGAGCGCGCATAATCTGTTCCTTTGTAATACAGTTAAGGTTAATAAGTGTACCGCCCATTTCATTATGGGTCATAATAAGTGCCTTCAAGCAATCGATACCGCCGTTTTTAATAACCATATCGGAATCGATATCAAGGTGCAGAGGCGCGCTGTTGCCCCAGCCGGGCTGAGTTAAAGCTACTGCATTGGCTTTAAGTGTGGGTGAGAAGCTTGTTAAGCCCTTTGCAAAGCCGGGATCAGGCTCACTTGAATGGGATATAGCATCGCCCATCTTACGGCCGTTGGGTGTAGCAGGTAAATTTTTACCCCAGGCAAGTATGCCGCCGTGGGAGAAGTGACCGGGAATAACCTTGATTCTGTTTTCGGGTGTGGGAGATTCAACCATTTTCTCAACGTAGTGTTCGCTGATTTTCTTAGCCCACTTTTTAGCTAAAGACTCAGGAGAGCCGAAACGGGGAATGGACTTAAGCATAAGGCGAATATCTTCCTTACCTTCGAAATCGCATTTCAAAGCTTCGTAAAGCTCTTCCCATGTAAGTTTCTTTTCTTTTACTACTCTCTGCTCAATAGCGGCAAAAGAGTCGGCAACCGTTGCAATAGCAATACCGTCACAGTTGAGATTTATAATGTCCACACCGCCTGAAGCACAGTTGAGACCTCTTTCAATCGGTCCGTGACAGAACAGATTAAGAACTAACTCGGGAATATAGTCGGATATTTTATTTAAATGGATATCGTAATTACGCTTGATAGCATCTATCATAACTTCGGTATGGTAAGCATAGCGGTCCCAAAGCTTTTCCAGGGTAGGTTCGCCTGCTTCCATAACTTCATCGATAGCATATACTAAAGGCCAGGCAAGATTAAGTCTTGTAACGTCCTGCAAGGGGTACTCAATACCGGGGAGAGCAACCC
Source organism: Oscillospiraceae bacterium (assembly GCA_015065615.1). Taxonomy (GTDB): domain Bacteria; phylum Bacillota; class Clostridia; order Oscillospirales; family Acutalibacteraceae; genus SIG603. The sequence continues at coordinate 9,094 of SVPY01000035.1, forward strand.
AGTTACAGCCTACTTTAGCTCTCATTCTTGCAAGCTCCTTGGGGTGACCCTGCTTCATATAGCCTTCCTCAATACCTTTGGAGAGGGAGAAAGCAGGACCCGAGCCCTTTTCAAGAATGTATTCAAGGGATTTGTCAAGAAGGGAATCATCCTGTCCCTCGTAAACGCGTATGGCAAGATTGTAAGGAATATGTAAGGTATGGGCAGCCTGAAGGATAATAAATGACATACGGGAGTTAAGGCTCTTCTTGCCGTCGGGAGTTCTGCCGCCAAGCTGACTGTAGTGAGTATCGTTATAGAAAAGTGAAGCTACCATCCACACTGCTTCTTCCTCTGTTAAGATGCCTTTCTTCATATCTCTTTCAAAATAAGGTCTTAAGAGTTCATCAAGCTGACCTAAAGCACCGCCCATAAAGTAGGTTCTGTCCACAGACTGGAATATAGCTAAAAACTGACAAGCCTCACGGAAGGTTTCGGGAGGTGATACCATAAGCTTATCAAGAATATCTGCAATAGTCTTGTAGTTATCCTTGTACCAGCCCTCGGGCTCTTCCTCATAAAGCTTACGTACGTACTTGGCATTATTCTCAATATAAGTCATAATACCGTGCATTGTATCCTCGTGAGCCTCGTAGAACTCAGCAGAAGCAGGAGCATTAAATTCCTTATAGTAGAGAAGTCTATCGAAAATACCCTTCCAGCCAAGCTCAAGACCTATCTTTACGTCGGGTCCCAAGTGGTTTGTGCCGCCAATACCTGCGCCCCTCATATGATACTTATTATTGATCTCTTCAAGGTCTGGGGGCATTAAATTTTCTTTCGGGATTCGGATGTGCATATACCTTCTTACACAGCCTACCCAGCAGCCTGCCAAGGCGCTGTCCTTATAGCAGTAAGGGGGAATCTGCGATAAAAATTTACGTAAATTCTTACCTGCAAGCACGCCGCTGTCGGTCTCGTCTTTTCCCTCTGCATAAATGGGCTCATACTTAAAATCGGGGAAATAGATAAAACCGTGGTCGTCGGTGTTGTAGAAACCGCCGTAAGCTTCAAGCTTAATTTTGTTCTGCTTTACTTTCTCATCGTGCATTGAGTCAATTCTTCTCTGAATTTCTGCTGATAATAAAACGTCCTTATTCATACCATATCTCCTTTTTAAAATTTAAAGTTCTTTCTTTTCTATCCTTTATAAACGGCGTTTATACCGTTTTTAACAAATTTATCACACAGTGCCGTCATTTCGGCTTTACTTGGTACAGTAAACTCTGTTTTACCAAAGCCCAAAGCTTCTTTTTTGCTTTCGCCTAATTTATGGTAAGCTAAAAGCTCCACAATTTCAGGCTTAATATCCTTCAAAAGCTCTATGATGCCGTCCATATCCTGCATATTTCCGCCGGGCACGCAAGGAACTCTTATAATCATATTTGCGCCCTTTTCGGTAAGCTTTTTAAGGTTTTCTATAATGGTCTCGTTGCCGTCGCCCGTCAAGTGTTTGTGAAGCTCACTGTCTGCCGCCTTTACGTCCCAAAGGAAAAGGTCTGTATAGGGGAGAATTTTCTCAAACCACTCATAAGGCACATCGCCTGCCGTATCGACCGCGGTATGTATATTTGCTGCTTTACACTTTTTAAGCATCTCCAAAAGGAAATCGTGCTGCAGCATACATTCGCCGCCCGAGAAGGTAACGCCGCCCTTACTGTTTTTAAAGTAGGGTGCATCCTCCATAATAAGTGAGAAAAGTTCCTCGCTGTCAATTGTTCTGCCCGACATCAACAGAGCGTCGCTGTAGCAGTTATCGGCACATTCCTCACAAACGGTGCACTTGCTTCTGTCGATAATATGTCCGTCCTCAGTCATTACATGGGCACCGTTCGGGCAGATATTAAAGCATTTACCGCAGCCGATGCACTTTGAAGGGTAGAATCTGAGCTGAGGCTCTGTAAGCCAGGATTCAGGGTTATGGCACCAGCGGCAGCGTAAGTTGCAGCCTTTGAAAAACACCGTAGTTCTTATTCCCGGTCCGTCATAAACTGAAAACGGCTGAATATCAAAAATTATACCTTTCATTTTCCATTTTCCTTTCCCAATGTTCTTTCCGCATTTTATGAATTTATTTATATTTAAAATTCATCTTAGTTTTATAATACACTAATTTTAAAAAGTAATATATCAACTAAATTAATTTCGTATATGCACATTTTTTATTTAATGAATTTCTTCTCGGTATAAAATTTAGGCGGTACTTTACTTAATAAGCACCGCCCGATTTTATTTAAAATTTGCCCGTAAGCTTAACTGTTTTCGCTTCGCTTTCGTAGGAGAATAACAACGTTTTCGTTTCATCGTTCCAATTCCACTCGAGAGCTACTTCCTTGCCGTCTTCGTCAATAGCATTAAGTGCAGTAACAGCCTTGGGAAGTCTTACTCTTGCGAAGACCTTTATTCTGTCAGCAGCTTTCATATCAGCTGTGAAGCCTTCCTCGGTAATATCGAAGCTGTTTATTCTTGCTGAAGTACCGATAATTCTGAAGTCCTCGTTTTCAATGGTAGCAAAGTCGAAGAGCACTGTATTTTCGTCGGGATTCAATACCTTTTCCTTAATAATATCGTATTCACCCGTAAGCATATCGGCGTATAATCCCTTGAAAATCTTAGGCTCGGCGCTAACGCTTTCGTCCATAACGGCGGAGATGATATAAGTGCCGCGGTGAAGAGTTATATCGTTTCTGTATTCCCAATTGTTGCCCGTTTCCAGCAGAATATTTTTAACGAAGCTTCTGTACTCGTCGGCAACCTTACTGCTGAGTGTAAGACGGGCAGGAGCCTTATTCATAATGCTGAATTTACCATTACCTATATTATAGGTGCCGTCAGCGGGTCTACCCTCAAAGCCTAAAAGCTCAAAGAGATGGATAGCAGGGTCAGAGTAGCCAGACCTCTGCCACCATAAATCCACCTTATGGTAGGGGTCTGTGCCGTCGCCGATATAAATAAGTGAGCCGCCCTGCATTACCCACGTAGCAAGCGCCATATTAACGTCGGGGCTTTCGGGTTTCATATATTCGTAGCTTAAAATTAAAGTCTTATAATCGTTTAAGTAGCCTGTAAATCTTCTTATATTATCAAGCTGAACGGGGCGAACGGGCAAGCCGTATTTTAAAAGAGGCATTGCCATACCGAAAAAGCTGGGGAAAGAAGCACTCTGCTCGTAATCGAAGAGCATCATATCGTCCTTCTCGATAATTTCCATAAGCTCATCATCACGCTTAGGCTCACTCTTGTCGTCATTTTTATGGTGGATAGCCATAAGTCTTTCCTGAATGCCCTCGCCCTCAACTATACCATCGGGCATAGTTCTCTGGAACAGACCCGAGTCACTCATTAAAATACCTACGCCTGAGTTCACACCCTCGAAGCTGTAATCGGGCTGATCCATATCGCCGAACATCTGGAACATACCGGAAAGTAAAGTAGAATAGTGCTTGGGGATAAGCTTACCTTCGCTATCATCTATCTTTCTCTTGCCGTCGGGAAGTCTTATTACTTTTCTGGGGTACTTTCTGTTTACAACTCTTGCAGGCCAGGGGCAAATTTCAAAGTGATGTACTTCAGGGTGTAAAAGTGAAGCAACCGCTGTCTTTAAGTAGTTATATTCGTAGTTTTCCCAGGTGTAGGAGGGCATATCCTCAATGGGGTCATGTAAAAACCACATTCTTCTGCCCGTGCCTTTTACAAGCTCCTGCATAATGCCGTACTCTAAAAAAGCTGTTTCAAAGGTTCTTTCCTTATAAATACCTGCGTATACGTTGGCAGGGCGGGAAGTACCCGTCCAGATCTGCGCTATACAACCGTCTACCGTGGGAATATCAATGAGCGCTGCCTCAGGGCTCATAATTTTCCACTGTGTGTAGTTTAAAAGTGAGTGGGTAGGAATATAGAAGCGCAGGTCTCTATCGTACTTAACTTTAGCATATTCCTTTAAAGCAGAGCTTAAACGGGAAATAATTCTTGCGTATAAGTAAGCCTTTAATTTTGAAGCCTTATATCTTACATCCACGTTTTCGTGAGGAGGAATCCATTTTTCGCGGTAATAAATTTCATATTCACGCTTGAAGGCCTCGCTGTAGCCACCGTAATCCCAGAATTCGGGCTCCTCCATGTGAATAGCCTCAACACCTGCGTCAACGGCGGGCTTTAATTTTTCCGTTAAGTAATCGGCAAAGGCAACCGTGGGTACCATATAGGGCATTCTGCCGTGCATAATATCCTTGCCAGTTCTTGCGCGCTGACTTTCATCCCAATGGTTTCTGCCGTCTATCTCGCCGTCGAGATAATCGAAATACATACCCCATGCTACACCCGTCATAAGGTGTACTACGTAGCCTTTCTCCTTAAAGGACTTGACTCTGGGGGCAAAATCAAAGTCAATACCGTAAATCATAACGAAGTCGTTACCGAAATCCACCTCGGGTGTACATTCGCCCGTGGGGTGATGCTCGGGGCCGTGCTGGTAACCTGTTAATTCTTCGCGTCTGTCTCTTATGTATGCCATAATATTTTCCTTTCCATATAAAAATAAATTAAATATTGATATAAATTTTGATTACATTTGCAACTATAATTATTATACCTCATTTCCATAAAAGTTAAATAAACTATTTTAATTAGTTGTATGCACTTATTTTATAAATTAAAAGCCGAAAGGATTTTACTCCCTTCGGCACATTTTATATAAGGTATATTTCTGCGTTTCTGTTTATAAACTCATAGCTGCTTGAGAGTTTGAATTTTAATACCAGACGGTAAGCGTAATCTATAATTTCTTCGAGCTTGATTTCCTCGGTATCCGATTTAACTTTATTTTCCTTCAAAAACTCAAGTTCACTGCCGTTAAATACCCAAAGCTCATAGCTTTCCAAGCCTGCGCTATCAAATTTAATGAAGTTAAAGGGATATATTCCGCCCAAATTTATATCCATAGAATTTTTATCCTGAATTATTTTTGCGGCGGAATTTTTAAGAATATCCTTTTTAAAGGCTTTATTTCCCTTTTCTTCACCGATTTTCAGGTTATAAACTCCCATAAAATCAATAAGCGGAATTGATGCAAAGTCGGTGATGTTTAATTTTATTCTGTCTGTTTCGATTTCGCCAAAGCTTTCTGCGTACATATTTCCTATACATTCGCCCTTTATAAAGGTAAGCCATCCGTTTTCCGTATAAGCGCTTAAAGTAAAGCCCTTTATGTGGTGACCGTATTTTATGGCTTCGCTGATTTTTACGGCGTTGAATTTTATTTTTTTATTAAAAATAAACTCAATTTCAGGATTTTTATCCTCACTGCCGAAAGCAAATATACTTTCCTTTTCTCTGAGAAGAATATTTTCTTTTTTATATTCATCGGAATAGAGGGAGCTTACTTTTATATCCGCGTTTTCGAGAAGGTTATTTTCGAAGCTCTCCCGTAGATTTTTATAGAAGGCTTTTGCAGAAGCGAAATCCTTCTCGTTTATTTTGCCTCTTTTATCAGGTGGGAAATTTAAAAGCAGACCTGCATTTCTGCCGATGGAACTGAACCACAGATTCATTAAATTTTCGGGACTTCTTACAAATTCATCCTGTTCCTTGTGGTAAAACCAACCCGGTCTTATTGAGACGTCCACCTCGGCAGGAGCGAACTTCTCGCCGTCAAATTTACCCGTATTGAGTTCACTTGTTATTTCGTTAAAAATAGAGCTTACGTCGATATTGGCAAAACAGGGCTTGCCTGCCATGCCCTTTTCGTTACCTACCCATCTTACGTCCACCAAATTAGCGCTGCCCATAGCGCCGAAAATAACGGCATCGGGCTGAAGGGTGTGCACGGTGTTTTCCCATAAAGACCAATCATAAGCAGCGCCCATACTGCCGGCTCCGTCCCACCATACGTCCCATATTTTTCCGTAATTCGTAAGAAGCTCCTTAAGCTGATTGTTATAATACTCAGTATATGCAGGCGTGCCGTAGGTTTTCTCGTGGCGATCCCATGGGGAGAGATAAAAACCAGCCTTTAATCCAAACTCACGGCAGGCATCGGTGAATTCGCGGAAAACGTCGCTCTTGCCCTCTTTCCATTTTGAGCTTTTCACACAGTAATCGGTATATTCACTTTGCCAAAGGCAAAAACCGTCGTGATGTTTTACCGTTAAAATTGCGGAAGTAAAACCTGCTTCCTTTAAATTTTTTATCCATTGACGGCAATCAAGCTCTGTAGGGTTAAATATATCGGGGGAAGCATCTCCCTCGCCCCACTCCATATCGGTAAAAGTATTCATTCCGAAATGAATAAAAGCCATAAGCCCGCGGTCATACCACTCAAGCTGTCTGTCATTTGGGATGGGACCGTAATTAAATATAGGTTTATTTTTCATTATTTTCCCTCTTTTACTTAAAAATGTCCGTTATTTTCGTCTCTGTCCTCAATAATTTTTTCGGGTATCCACTCGTCTTTGAAATGTATCATCACGTTTTCGCTTTCAAGTATATTCTGAAGCTCTTTTACGTTAATTTCCGCTACGTTTTTATTATTATCAATAGCAAGTACCGCCGCATCGCCCGCAGCCTGACCCGTTAAAATAGCGGGAGGAATAACCCTTAAAACGTCCCAGCCGTAGCCTTCACCCGAAGCGCATCTGCCTGCGGCAATTATGTTTTCGCAATCCCTTCGCACCATGGTGCGGTAAGGCACCTCGTAAAGATAATCGCGCCTGTCGAAATCACATATAGCGCACACGCTGTCTTCAAAATGCTTATATGCGTCCTCTTCTTTTAAAGTATAGTCGCCGTCAATATGTCTGGTTGTTCTGAACTGAGGCATAATTGGTAGCTCTAAAATATCCCGCTCTTTTCTATCTTCCTCGTTGAGCTTTCCCAGAAGCTCAAGCTGATTCTCAATAAAATATTTACTTACCTGATCTCCGTCGGTACCGTCCCATAGGGGTTTTCCCTCTGGGTGACCTCCGCCGTAAAGGTTTGCACCGCCGCCCGTTATCCACGAAGTAAGTTTTTCTATATTTTTACTTTCAACAGCCGCCTGACAGCTCTTTAAATCCGCCTTAAACGCCCAATAAGAATGGTAGTTTCCGCCCGTAACGGTTTTTACACCTGCAAAATGCAAAAGGTCGCTGTCACCCGTGGCGTCAATAAATATTTTCGCGCCGCACTTAATAAAGCCCGATTTATTAAACAGCGTTACGTACCGGGTTTTTCCGTTTTCGGCTTTCGAATCGGTGATAACCGTATCGAACATCACTTCTACTCCCGCATCGTTAAGCTCTTTGCAAAGCACAAGAGAAAATATAGGGGCAGAATATCGGCTTGTAAGCCTTACGTTGGTTTTGCCGAAACCCGGCTCACCTTTCAGCCAAACATCGGGAATGGTATCGTAGCTGTATTTTGCGGAAAGCTTTAAAAATTCATCCGCCATACCCTTTATTATCTGCACTCCCCTGCCGTTACACATAGGCACGAAAAAATTAATTAAACCTATGGTAGCAAGACCGCCAAGCTGAGTTGCTTTTTCCGTTAAAATAACCTTCTTTCCCTTTCTCGCTACAGAAAGCGCCGCAGCAGCGCCTGCCACACCGCCGCCTGCAACCAAAACGTCGCATTCAATTTCCTTAAAATAATTCATACCTACCGCCCCCTTTTAATCCGTATTATTCTTTTTAATTATGATAACACAGTTAAAAATAATTTGCATTCAACTTTTTTAAGTTTCGTTTTTACATTTTTTATGATATACTTATTTTAATAAATCAAAAGGAAGTAAATATGCCGAAAAAAGCCTATCTCGAAATAACCAACGCCTGCAATTTAAACTGCAGCTTCTGCCACAAAACAAAAAGAGAAATCAAATATATCAGTAAAGAAGAATTTATAAACGCCGCAACCAAGCTTAGAAGCTTTGCCGATTACCTTTACTTTCATTTAATGGGGGAGCCTTTGCTTCACCCTCTTTTAGGTGAATTTCTCGCTTACGCCTACAGCCTCGGCTTTAAAGTTATACTCACCACCAACGGTACACTTTTAAAAAAGAGAGAAGAAATTCTTTTAAACGCCCCTGCCCTTCACAAAATAAGCATTTCGCTTCATTCCTACGAAGCCAACGAAATGGGCATAGATATTGACTCTTACCTTGACTCTTGCTTTGATTTTTGCAAAAAAGCTTCCGAAAAGGGTAAAATAGCCGTTATGCGCCTATGGAATAAGGGTGGTAAAGAAAATTTAAACGAGTATATTTTAAATAAAATGCGCCTTGCTTTCCCCGATAATTGGTCAGAAATTTACTCAGGCTACAGGCTTAAAACCAAGGTTTTCCTTGAATGGGGCGAAAAATTTGATTGGCCCGACATAGAAAATGAAACTTTGGACGATAACATAAGCTGCTACGGACTGCGAGACCAGATAGGCGTGCTTTCAAGCGGCACAGTGGTGCCCTGCTGTTTAGACAGCGACGGCGTAATTAACCTCGGGAATATTTTCACTGAAGATTTAGATGATATACTGAATAGCGAAAGAGCCGTCAATCTGCGCGAATCCTTTATAAAAAGAAAAGTATGTGAAGAGCTTTGCAAAAAATGCGGCTACGCACACCAAAAGAAATATTAATATTAAAAAAGTAAAAGCTTCGGAAACTGCTCCGAAGCTTTCTTTTAGTTAAAAACCTATTTTGTACGTTTTCTTGGTTTCAGTGGGAATATACGTGATAATATCCTCTTTTTCGATAGTAAGCATATCTTTTTCGCTGATATTACCCATAAAGCTAACTCTTACAGCTTGCTTTTCAAGTACCTTTTCAAAGAAGTTTCTTACGTCTCTTGCATTACCGAAGTTTTCGTCCTTATCTTCCACCATATTTTCAAGGTATTCCTTAGCCTTCTTCATAGCGTCGCTTGTTAAAGTAAAGCTGTATTTTTCGCACATACCGTAGAAAATAGCAAGGAGCTCTACGGCGTTATAATCAGGGAAATTAATATATTTATTAAATCTTGATTCAAGACCCGGGTTACTGCTTATAAACTTTTGCATATTCTCGCTATAGCCTGCAACTATAACTATTAAACTATCGCGATGGTCTTCCATCTCTTTAAGAATAGTGTCAATAGCTTCCTGGCCAAAATCTCTGCCGTCGCCCTTTGAAAGTGTGTAAGCTTCGTCAATAAATAAAATACCGCCGTATGCTTCCTTTACTTTTTGAAGAGTTTTCGGTGCGGTTTGACCTATATACTCGCCTACAAGGTCGCCTCGGCTTACTTCAACAACGTGACCCTTAGGCAGTACGCCTGCTTCCTTATAAAGCTTACCCATAATTCTCGCAACAGTGGTTTTACCTGTACCGGGGTTACCTGTAAATACCATATGGCGTGAGGTTGCAACAGTTTTGAAGCCCTTTTCCTCGCGCATTTTCTGCATTTTCACAAGGCCTACTATATTTTTAACTTCTTCCTTAACACTATTAATACCAATAAGGCTCTGAAGCTCTTCCATAGCACCTGGACCTTCTGTTTTTTCCTCTGTGCTGTAGGGAGGAATATCCGCACCCACTACAGTTTTAACACTCATAGGGCTTAAGTTCTTCTCTTTTGCAATTCTTGATGACTGAAGCATCATAACTTTCTCGAAGAAATTACGTACGTCTCTTGCATTACCGAAATTTTCGCCCTTGTTCTTTTCAAGTTCGGTTAAATATTCACTTGCGGCGCTTCTTGCATTTTCAGTAAGAATAATACCGTATTTTGTGCAAAGACTTTCAAAAATCTTAACAAGCTCATCTTTATTGTAGTCAGGGAATTCAATATAGGTATTAAATCTGGACTGCAAGCCGGGGTTAGCTCCTATGAAGCTTTTCATCTCGTTTGTATAGCCTGCTACAATAACTATAAGGTCGTCGCGGTGGTCTTCCATCTGCTTAAGAAGGGTATCGATAGCTTCTTTACCAAAGTCGTTGGCGCTTTCTTTTGCAAGTGTGTAAGCTTCGTCAATAAAGAGTACGCCGCCGTATGCTTCTTTAATTTTCTCCATAGTTTTTGGAGCGGTCTGACCTATATAGCTCGCAACCAAGTCGCTTCTGTCTACTTCTACAAGATGGCCCTTGGAGAGCACGCCGATTTCCTTATAAAGACCTGCAATAATTCTTGCTACTGTGGTTTTACCTGTACCCGGGTTACCTGTAAAAACAAGATGCTTGGAAGTAGGCATTACTTTCATACCCATCTCTTCGCGAAGCTTCTGAATTTTTACAAGGTTAATGGTACTCTGAACGTTATCCTTAACACTCTGAAGACCTATTAAAGAATTAAGTTCTTCCATAGCTGAAGGATTTTTGTTTACTTCTTTTTTAACTTCTTGTTTTACTTCCGGGGTATTATTTACGTTATGACTTCTGTTAGTAGTATTTACGTACTGATTATTGGCAGGCGGCGTATTTTTCTTTTTATCCTCAGCTATTAATTTATCAACTCTTTCAAGATTTGCTTTAGCTGAATTATCGCCTGCATTTATTGCACGCTGATAAAGATCACGGGCTTTATGTATATTCTTTGTTACACCGTTGCCGTATTCGTAACATTCGCCTAATCTGCGCATAGAATTATAGTTGCCTAAATCGGCGCCTTTTTGGTACATCTCAACTGCTTTATTGTAATTCTGCTGATAATAATTACCGAAATAATAAAGAACTCCTAAATTATTTATGGCATCACCATTATTTTTCGCAGCGGCTTTTTCGTACCACTCTGCAGCTTTTGCATAGTCCACTTTTCTTCCGTTACCTACGTGACTATAATAACCAACTTTAAACATAGCATCGCTGTCGCCAAGATTTGCAGCGGATAAGTAACTTTCATAGGCCATATTATAATCTTTATTTGTTCCTAAGCCGCTTTCATATAAAAGACCTAAGTTATAATATGAGGTTCTGTTATTTTTCTTAATTGCTTTCTCGTACCACTCACGTGCTTTTTGGTAATTCTGCTGTATACCTGTACCGTTATGGTATGCTACACCAACCTGAAGCATAGCTTCGTCATAACCGTTTTCGGCTGCTTTTAAATACCATTCAAAAGACTTTTTTAAATCTTTAGTTACACCGATGCCGTTTTTGTAAAGAGTACCTAAATTATACTGCGCATAATAATCATTCTGCGCAGCGGCTTTTTCGTACCATTCTGCAGCTTTTTGATAATTCTTCGCTACTCCGTTACCTTCAACATAGCAAATACCAGCCTTACGCTGAGCGATAGCAATACCTTTGTTTGCAGCTTCCAGATAATAATCAAAAGCCTTTTTATAATCTATATTTATACCGTAACCGAATTTATAGAAATCACCAAGATTCATACCTGCGTTAATGCTGCCGCCTTTATATGCTTTGGTAAAATAATCGAAGGCTTTTGTGTAATTTCTTGCAACACCTTCACCGTCGCGGTAAATAACACCTAAATTGTTAAGAGAGCCCGCAATGTTTTTATCGGCAGCCTTCTCATACCATTCCATAGCCTTTGGAATATTCTGCTTGATGCCAAGACCGTAATGATAGCAATATCCAAGCAGATGGTAAGCATCCGCACTCTTCAGCTCTGCAGCAGCCGAAAGATTTATAAATGCATTTTCGTAATCTTTATTATTAAAATATTTAAGTCCTTTTTGATATAAGGAATCTGCTCTGCTCAAAATATTCACACTCCACAAATCATATGAATATAGAATAACACAAACTAAAAATATAAGCAAGTTGCAGTGATAATTTTATTTTAAAAAATAATAAAAAAGTGTTGACAAATAAGGAAAGTGCTGATATAATAGTCAAGTCGAGTCAAGAGATAAGGCACACAAGCTGGTGTAGCTCAGTTGGTAGAGCAGCTGATTTGTAATCAGCAGGTCGGGGGTTCGAGTCCGTCCACCAGCTCCAAATTTTTGAGTCAGTTAAATCGGACTCGAAGCCTGAGAGGGTGAGCATCGTTAAGAAAATATCACGGTGTGATATTTTTAGATGCGAAGTGTGCAGCGGCTATGCCGCAAGCACGGCAAGTTTCTTAGAAACTTGCGTCCGTCCACCAGCTCCAATTTAATATGGGAGAGTTCCCGAGTGGCCAAAGGGGGCAGACTGTAAATCTGTTGCGTCTCGCTTCAGTAGTTCGAATCTACTCTCTCCCACCATCTAAAGACACCATTGAAATCTGAACCCTCAAGTTCAGACTCAATGGTGTTTTTATTATAAAACCCAGTATTTATGCGGCTTTTCGAGGTCGCATTTTCTTTTTGTCAGCTGGACTAAAAACAGAAAATCTTAAGTTTTGCAATTAGAAGATTAAAAAACAAACCTTTTAGAACCCATCAGTCTATCTGCACGTGTCTTATAAACCCGCGTCCTTCAAGGCATATTCCTCTTCCTTCTGTTCGGGAGTCTTGTATTGCAGCTTCTTGTGTGGTCGCTTGGTATTGTAAAAAATTATGTACTTGTCCACCGCACTTCGGAAGTCTGCCTCCGAACGATACTTCGTCCGATACAATTCCTCGCGCTTCAAAGAAGCAAAGAACGATTCCATTACAGAATTGTCATACGGCACGTGCGCTCTTGAAAAGGAGTGCGTGATGTTCAGCGATCGCATATAGTCGTTCATCGTTTTGGAACGGTAGTTACCGCCGCGGTCGGTATGGAATATCAGACTCGAATCCGGCTGACGTGCTTTATAGGCGATTTGAAAAGTAGATTTTACAAGCTGTGTGCTGTTGGTCTTGCTAATTTTATAACCCACGACCATACGTGAGAACAGGTCGATAATCGCGCAAATGTAATAAGCATTTTCGCCGTACTTGAAATAGGTAACATCACTAACCCACACTTCGTTCGGCTTGCTCGTGTCAAACTCTTGGTTGAGATGATTTTTATACTTGCGGCCTTCGTCCTCGTAAAGTTTCTTTGATGACTGCCGGATGCTGAACAATCCCATATCACGCATAAGCGTGCGCACCATTTCATTACTGACTTTGAATCCTTCGCTTTTCATAACTGCCGCAATTTTAGCAGCACCGAAGACCTGATTACTTTCGTCGTAGATTTCCTGTATGCGAAGCCGCAATTCTTCACGGCGTTTCGCATACCACGTGTTGTCTTTCTTATTGCGGAGAACGTGGTTGTAAAACGTTCCGCGGGGAATGTCAAATGCATCGCAGATCACGTGCACGTTATATTTCCCGTAAAGCTGCTCGGCGGCATATAACCGCTGTTTTAATGGTGACTTTGGCGTGCAGGTTGCGGATTTTAGAATTTCAACGATACTCTCCAAACGTGCCACCTTATTTTCGAGCAAATGAAAATTGCGGATGTCCACTGTTCTCCGATTGGCAGCATTTTGCTCCTCTCGATAAATGCGTAACCAACTGTAAAATGTACTTTTGGGTATACCGGTGTCAGCAAGGATATGTGCCGACGGTTCACCGGATATAACACGGTCAATGACCACTTGTTTTTCTTCTTTAGTATAAGTTCTCATATTTTCAACTCCTTTTGAGAATTATAGCATCTCCACCATTGATTATAAGATTTTTTGGATTATTCGAAAAAATCTTAGCAATCTATTGAAAGGAATGTAGAAATGTGGTATAATTTCAGAGTAGCTTACTCTGAAAGGAGAAGTCGAAATGAGAAATAGAATTGATTTTGAAAACGACCCGCTTATTTTGAATGCGATTCAGAGAAATCTGATTGAAATTCATGGTGATAGGATAACCTACAATATTCACCAAAAGAAAACATATAACTGGGCCGATCCGGAAGAATGGGTAAGAGCGAGAACTATTGCTTTTTTAGTGTTAGAAAAAGCATATACCCCTCGCAGTATCAGAACGGAGGTTGTAGTTCCGCGCAGAACACCCGAGGATTTTGCGGATATTGTTGTATATACTGATGAACGATGCCAAAATCCATATCTTGTTATTGAGAATAAAAAAGAGCAATTATCCCCAAGAGAACGAAATCAAGCGATTGAGCAGTTGTTTGGCAATGCAAATTCGCTTAGAGCCCCTATTGCATTGTTTGATAGTTTTGGTGAATCTGTATTTTTTGATGTAGCTAACTATCCACCAACTGAAAGAAGCGAGAATGTTAAAGGCACACGGGATGTTGTTCCGGTTCAGTATGGACAGATTCCCGAGTACACTTATATTGCAGGTCCTGGAAATCACGATATACACGCAGCAACAGATTATCAATTAGAGTCTAAAGTAAAACGAGCTCATTCAATAATTTGGGCAGGAGGTAAGCGAGATCCTCTTCTTGCTTTTGATGAATGGAGCAAATTAATGCTCGCCAAAGTTGAAGATGAAAGGCATACACCTAATAATACGCCGAGACAATTCCAAGTTGGAACAAACGAGACTTATGTGGCTGTTGCAACAAGGGTTCACGAGTTATTCAAGCAGGCTTGCTTAGCCGATCCTACGATTTTCCCTGAGCAAATTACAATCAATCTGTCAGATAAGAAAATTGTTGAAGTTGTAAAGGTACTGCAAGACATATCTATAACGGACACGTCCGTCGATAACATTGGTGCGGCATTTGAAATCTTCTTCGGTTCTATTTTTAGAGGTGAATTGGGACAGTATTTTACTATGCGGCCACTCTCAAGATTCACAGTTGCTATGTTAGACATTCAACACGATCATTATGTTATTGATCCTACGTGCGGAAGCGGCGGATTCCTTCTGGAAGTGCTTTTGCAAGTGTGGAATAGATTGGACAAAGATTATGCCGGACGACGTGAACTTGAGCGAATAAAAACAGACTTTGCGCTTAACCAGGTTTATGGTATCGAAATTCACGAAATACTCGCTCGAATTTGTAAGATTAATCTTTTACTACACCATGATGGACATACAAATATTGAAGGTGATAAGAGCTGCCTTGATACTGAGTTCACAAAAGAAAGGTTAAGACTTGGGGAAGAAAACTTCCATGTAGTAGTAGGTAATCCGCCCTTTGGTGATACTATCAAAGAAGGAGATGAAGATCAGCTCGGTAAAAGCTCTCTTGAAGACTTTGAAATATCTGCTGGACGGGTACAAATTCCCTCTGAACATATCATTGTTGAAAAGTCCATTAAAATGCTTAAAAAAGATGGTCTCTTGGGTCTTGTATTGCCAGATGGTATATTTAATAATCAAGGCGAACTATCCAATTGTCCTCAGCTTAGAAATTATTTAGTAAAAAACGGCAGAATACTGGCTGTTGTTTCATTGCCTGACTACGCTTTTAGAAAATCCGGTGCGCAGAACAAAACATCTATATTGTTTTTCAAAAAGTTTAATTATGACCAACAAACTTCTTTTGAAAGAGTATATCAATCGCAGCTTGCAGAAGGTAAGACAGAGGAACAGGCAATACTTGCCGCCCTTTCCGCTAATAGTTACAAAGTATTTATGGCTGAGGCCAATTATGTCGGTTATTCTTCCACAGGTGCATTGATGGAGAAAAACGATTTATACAGGGGTTCTGCTGGCGGACATCTTTCTGACGACCAAACTGGTACAATTCTTGGTGAATATAGGAGGTTTTGTGCTGATCCAGACAATTATGTTCCTGCAATCAATGATTGTGCAGGATTAGATATTTGCAGTGTTTGGACTTCGCACGAAAGCCATAGATTAGACCCCAAATACCATTTATTTAAAGTGCAAGAACAACAAACATTACCCGATGGTTGGGTTAGCAAAAAAATATCACAATTAATGCGTAGACGAGAGTCGATTGTTCGCCCGCAAGAATCACCTGAAACACCTGTTGTTGTGATGACGCTTTCACAAACTGGCGACATTCGCCCTCGTGAAGCAGGCAAAGGTAAAAATCCTCCCGAATGGTTAGGAATGTATTTTGAAGATAGCCCGTCAACATGGTATGAAGCACAACAAGGGGATTTGGTGTATTCGTCAATAGATTTGTGGAAAGGTTGTATATCGGTTGTTCCTGAACAGTTTAACGGTGCCCTTGTTACAAAAGAGTTCCCAATATATGAAATGTTGACCGATGAAATCGTTCCTGAATTTCTTGCTGTTTTGCTGCGAAGCAGGTATTATCAACGAGCGTTCCGCGCAATCACAACAGGACACAGCAATCGGAGAAGAACTCAAACAAGCGATTTTGAATCTATAGAAGTTTGTTTCCCTCCTGATAAGGAAATTCAAAGAAGCCTAATAGCGGATGTCTTAGAAGCCAAAGAAAAGCAAAAGCATGCGACCGATTCAATAGGCATAGCAATGCTTCGTTTTAGCGACATCATAGACGGACGCGGTGACGAAGAATTTGAAGCTGTCTTTGATGATGGTGTTGAAGAAGAATAAAGATCATATTGTGAGAGTTCGAATTCATACGCAAAAACGGCAAAAATATCTTTTTCGTAGCCCATAGACAGAAAAAGACCTGATGCAAAGCATCGGGTCTTTTTCAACTAAATCCACCCTTGCGGGTGTGTGAAATCGTCTTTGACGATGAAATCCAACTTCATTGGACGAAATCCGCCTCGACGGCGGATGGGTGGATTTAATTTCATCTGAGGCAAAGCCGAAGATTTCATCAGCTTTAGCTGATTTCATCCTTGTGACATCAAGGATTTCATTTTTTGTGAGACTTCAAAGTCATATATAATTTCGTAAAATTATCACTGTGCCATAGGCACATTATCA
>SVPY01000005.1 GCA_015065615.1 Oscillospiraceae bacterium
TTCAGTCCCCTGCTCTACCAACTGAGCTACAGAGGCAAGTTTGTGGCGACCCGGAACGGGCTCGAACCGTCGACCTCTAGCGTGACAGGCTAGCGTTCTAACCAACTGAACTACCGGGCCACAAATTGGTGGGGACAATAGGACTCGAACCTATGACCCCCTGCTTGTAAGGCAGGTGCTCTAACCAGCTGAGCTATACCCCCATTTGTGTGTCGTCATGAGCCTCGCTCTCGACGACTTTGATATAATATCACATTTATATTTAAATGTCAACACTTATTTTTTATTTTTTCAGAAATTTTTTATTTGTTTGAAACCACTGCTTTTTCGGCAATTTCTGCTATTTCTTCTCTGTTGAAGAGATACTTTTTAGAGCAATAGGGACAAACTGCTTCCACATTTCCGTTGTAGAAAGGAAGTGATAAAATCTCTTTTCTGCCAAGCGTCATAAGCGCTGCTGCATACTTCTCTTTACTGCATGTACAAGCGTAATGTACGGGCATTTCATCCAATATATCAACTTCAAAGCCTTTCATTGCTGTTTGCATCATGTCGGCAGGAGTCATACCCTTTGCAAGCATAGTTGTTACGGGCTCAAGTATTTCGAGGTTCTTTTCAAGCTTTGCTATTTCTTCTTCATAAACACCGGGAAGCGCCTGAATAAGTAAACCGCCAGCAAGAAGCACATTCTTCGTATTCTTATCTACCAATACACCTAAAGCGCAAACGGTAGGTACCTGCTCACTTGTTGCATAGTAATTGGTGATATCCTCGGCAATCTCGCCGCTTACAAGCTCAATCTGACCTATATAAGGCTCACCTGTGCCGTAATCTCTGATAACGCCCATTCTGCCGTTTATACCCACAGCGCCTGAAACATCAAGCTTGCCGTCGCTTCTTACAGGAAGTTCAAGTTCGGGCTCGTTAACAAAGCCGCGAACGTTACCGCGGCTGTCAGAAATAGCTACAACGTCGCCGATGGGACCTCCGCCGTTAAATTTGATTGTAACAGTAGCCTTATCCTGCTTAAGCATTGCGCCCATAATAGAAGCACCTGTTAAAGCTCTGCCGAGAACTGCAGATGCAGTTGCTGAAAGATTGTGAACCTGCTGAGCTACAGTAACAAGTTCCGTTGAATCAATGGCAGCTACAAGAAAACTGCCTTCATGTGTAATTGCTCTTATGATTTTATCCATAATATAATCCAATACTGTTTATTTTTTAGCCACGAAAACAACCCGCTGGCTATCTTTTTTCGGAGGGTAGAAGCTCATATCGTCGTAAATATAAACCTCTTTAAATCCGCACTCCTTTAATAAATCCGAAACAACTTCGTTTTCAAAAGTAATTTCAGAAAAGCGTTCACTCTGCCTTTCATAGAGACCGTTTTTCTTTAAAAAGAAATCAAGCTCTATTGTTACCCTGTTGTTTAAAGATTTGTATCTGTTTTGCCAGGCACAAAAAACATCCTCTAAATCGTAAATGAAGGTATTGTTGCCGAGAACATTTTTGTGCTTATACACGGTATTAAAGTCAAATATAAAGAGACCTTCCTCTTCCATAAAAAGGGAAACTCTCTCGAAAGTCTTCTTTATATCGTTTAACGTAGGCAAATGATTAATACTGTCTAATGTGGACACAACCGTATTTACAGTACCGTAAAGGTCTATTTCCTGCATTTTCTGGCATAAGAAAAGAATATCGGCTTCCATATCGTAAGCCTTATCTTTAGCCTCCATAAGCATAGACGGTGATGCGTCTACACCGTAGACGTCAACACCGCGCTTATAAAGTTCCAAAGTCATATTGCCCGTACCGCAGGCTAAATCCAGAGTAATTCCCGCTTCATGACCGAATTTATTAAGAATGTTCATAATATATTCGGCGCGTTCTGAATAATTTACGTTTAAAGTAAGACGGTCATATACCGATGCGAAAACATCGTAATTACTCATCTTTATTTTCTTTCTCTTCAGCATCAAGACGGCCGAATACCAAAGCGTAACCATCACAGCCGTAAATGAGAGAACGGTTTACACGGCTGATAGTAGCTGTGGAAGCGCCTGTTTCGCTTACGATTTCACTGTATACGCGCTTATTGCTGAGCATTTTTGCAACAGCAAGACGCTGAGACATAGCCTTGAGTTCCGGAACTGTGCATAAATCCTCAAAGAACTGATAGCACTCTTCCATAGACTGAAGCTGAAGTATAGATTTAAAAAGAAAATCAATATTTTTGTCCTGAAGTTTACTGTTCATAATTATAACCTGTCCTATTCGAAATATAGTGTTTTTATGATTTTACCATATAAAAGTGTAAAAGTAAACCTCTAATATAATTAAATATCATTTTTTATTAAATCTTCAAATGTTTCGCGGCGGATAATCAATCTGTCCTGACCTTCTTTTATCATTACACAGGCAGGGCGTACGTTTCGGTTATAATTAGAAGCCATAGAGTAATTATATGCACCTGTGGAAAGAACCGCAAGTATCTCCCCTGCTTCAGGCTTTACTATGCTTACGTTTTCCTGAATAAGGTCACCGCTTTCGCAATATTTGCCTGCAATTGTGGCTTTGTAATCTGCCTTATCGTTCATTCTGTTTGCGATAACGCAGGTGTATTCAGCCTGATATAAGGCATAACGTGGGTTATCGCCCATACCGCCGTCAACGGAAATATAATTTCTTACGTTTTCTATCTCTTTAACGTTACCTACCGTATAAAGCGTGATACCTGCTTCACCTATAACGGAACGTCCTGGCTCAATGAAAATTTTAGGAATATTTAAACCGTATTCAGCGCATTTATTATGAATAGCTTTTGATACGCTCTCCATATATACTTCGTACTTAAGGAAAGGATCCGATTCAAGGTACTTAATACCGAAACCGCCGCCAAGGTTTAAATTCTTTATTTCAATGCCGAATTTATCCTTAATAAGCTTTATAAAACCGAGCATAACCTCGGAAGCAAACACAAAAGGCTCAGCATCGAATATCTGAGAACCGATATGGCAGTGAACACCGTTTAAATTGATATTTTTAAGCTGGGAAGCCATTTGAGCGGCTTTTTCCGCCTCACCGTTTTCCAGTGCAAAGCCGAATTTGGAGTCTATTTGACCTGTTCTGATGAATTCGTGAGTGTGCACGTCAATACCTGGCTTAATTCTCAGAGTAATATCAACTACTTTAGAAAGTTTTTCGCCTATTTCGTTTACTCTTATAATATCCTCAAAATTATCAGCAATAATATCCCCTACGCCGTTTTCAATGGCATACTCAAGTTCACCGTAAGTTTTATTATTACCATGGAAATGAAGCTTTTTAGGGTCAACGCCCGCTTTTATAGCTGTGTAGATCTCGCCTGCGGAAACAGAATCCATATCAAGACCTTCGGAGTCGATAATTCTGCAAATCTCTTTACAGCAAAAAGCCTTAGATGCATAAATCGGCACACCGTTTCCGTTATAATTTTTCTTTATTGAACCGAGATAGCTTTTTGCAATCTCGCGGATTTTATCTTCACTCATTACGTACAAGGGGGTACCGTACTTTTCCGCAAGATACAATGTATCTACTCCCCCAATTGTAAGATGTCCTTCCTCGTTTATACCGAGACAATCGGATGTAAGCATAGTTTCACTCATTTCTATAGTGGATTAAAATCAATTCTGTGCAGCGTTTTCAAGATATTTTTTAAGTTCTTCAACGCCTTCACCGTTTGAGGATGAGAAACATATAAAATCGATATCGTTTTCATCAAACAATTCATGAAAAGCTTTTACTCTTTCACTGAGCTGTGTTTTATTAAGCTTATCCTTCTTCGTGCAAACTACCATAAAAGGCAAATCCTTTTCGATGAGATAATTAATCATATCGAAATCTTCTGCAGTAGGTTCGTGGCGTATGTCAAGAATTTCAATAACAAGCTTTATGTTTCTGCCTGATGAAAAATAGCCCTCAATCAGCTCGGACCAACGCTGTTTTTCAACATTTGAAACTTTTGCATATCCGTAACCGGGTAAATCCACAAATCTTGCGTCCTTCATTTTAAAGAAATTGATTGTAGTGGTTTTACCGGGAGTGGCACTTACTCTTGCTATTGACTTTCTGTTTAAAAGCTTATTAATCAGCGATGATTTGCCAACGTTGGATTTACCCGAAAACACAATTTCAGGTAAATCGGACAGAGGTAGCTGATTAGCTTTACCTGCTGACATTTCAAAAACTGCACTTTGATAATTCATATATAGCATCACCTTTGTATGCAAGTTAAGCTTTGCATACTCTATTTCTGTCTTTTTTGTTTATTTCGGGAATCGCTCCGAAATTTTTACCGTTACAGCTCTGAGGTAAATACACCATAGCTGTTTTTAACGCGGCGTCCACCCTGCTCATAGGTATAAATTCCACGTTTTCCTTAACTATCGCATCAACTTCAGCAAGGTCGGGAACGTTATCCAGAGGAATAAGAACAGTTTTAATTCCGTTCTTATACGCAGCCATAGCCTTTTCTCTGAGACCTCCTATAGGAAGAACTCTGCCCTGAAGTGTTATTTCACCCGTCATTGCAACGTCGTGTCTCAGCGGAATATTTGTAAGAGCGGAGGTAATTGCAGTAGCCATGGCAACGCCTGCAGAAGGACCGTCCTTAGGTACTGCGCCCTCGGGAGCATGGATGTGAAGGTCTATTTTAGAATAGAAATCGGGGTCAATACCAAGAATATCCGCCATAGTTCTTATGCAGGTAATGGCGGCATTGGCTGATTCCTTCATAACGTCGCCGAGAGAACCTGTAAGCTGAATTTTACCCGTACCGTGCATTGCGGCAACCTCTATGGGAAGAAGCTCACCGCCTACGCTTGTCCATGCAAGACCGTTTACAAGTCCGATTTCATCCGTTTTGGAAGCTGTATCTTTTATAAACTTCTTGGGTCCTAAAAGATCCTCTAAATTATCGGGAGTAACCTTCAAACAGGCAAACTCAGGGTCGGAAACAATCATCTTGGCAGCTTTTCTGCAAAGTACCGCAATAGTTCTTTCAAGAGTTCTTACGCCAGCTTCTTTGGTATAATTCTCTATAACACTGTGAAGTGCCTTTGAATTTATTTTTAGCTGACTTGAGGTAAGTCCGTGAATTTTAAGCTGTTTACCGATAAGGTGTTTTGCAGCGATGTGATATTTCTCCTCATGTGTATAACTGCCGAGAGTGATAACGTCCATTCTGTCGTATAAAGGACCAGGAATCTGAGAAGCGTCGTTGGCTGTAGTTATAAAGAGAACGTCACTTAAATCAAAGGGTAAATCGATATAGTGGTCGTAGAACGCCTTATTCTGCTCGGGGTCAAGTACCTCAAGAAGTGAAGATGAGGGGTCGCCCTTAAAGCTCTGACCTAATTTATCAATTTCATCAAGAAGTATAAGGGGATTTCTCGTGCCTGCCTGCTTTATGGCGGCAATAATTCTACCGGGCATAGAGCCTACGTAGGTTCTTCTGTGCCCCATAATATCGGCTTCATCCTGTATGCCACCCAAGGATACTCTTGCGTACTTTCTGCCGGTTGCTTCAGCAATAGAACGGGCAATTGAGGTTTTACCCACACCGGGAGGGCCTACAAGACATATAATCTGGGCAGAAGGTATTTTTGATATTTTTCTTACGGCAAGAATTTCGAGGAATCGCTCCTTTACCTTCTCCATACCGTAATGGTCTCTGTTAAGTATTTTTTCTGCCTTTTTGATATCTATTTTTTCCTCGGAGCGTTCATTCCAGGGAAGCTCAAGGCAGGTTTCTATGTAAAGACGAATAACACTTGCTTCGTGGGAACCGAAAGGCATTTTGGAAAGTCTTGCGCATTCTTTCAAAAGCTTTTCCTTTGAAGCAGCTTCAAGATTCAAAGCTTCTATTTTACTTCTGTATTCATCCGCTTCTTCAGCAGGGTTATCATCGTCACCAAGCTCGTTCATAATAACGCGCATCTGTTCGCGTAAAATGTATTCACGCTGATGCTGGTCGATATTTTCCTGAGCTTTCTGCATGATTTCGGTCTCTACCCTCAAGACCTTAATTTCATCAAGGAGGATATCCCCTATTTTCATAAGTCTTTTTACGGGATGAACCTCTTCAAGAACAAGCTGACGCTGGTCAACGGCAAGATTTGTGTTTGAAGCGATATGGTCAGCAAGCTTTCCGCAATCGGTTTCGCTCAATGCTTTTACTACGATATCCGGAGGGATATGCTTGAATATCTGAATATATTCTCCAAATCTCTCGTGAACTATGCGCCTTACCGCTTCGGTTCTTGTATTTTCCTTATATTCAGGTATTTCCATTACGGTAAGGTCACCCTTAAGATAAGGTTCCTCGGAAATAATACCGTTTAATTCCGCTCTGAAAAGACCGTTCACGTTAATTTTAATTACGTCGTCTGAATGGCGCACTACCTGACGAACCTTGGCAACAACACCTACTTTATATAAATCGTCGGCTGTAGGCTCGCTGTCGGATAAACCTACCTGTGAAACCAGAAATATCAGTCTGTCATTATAAGAAGCAGCTTCAACTGCTTCTTTTGACCTTTTTCTTGCCACATCAAACTGCAGGGACATACCCGGAAAAACCACAAGACCCCTGAGCGCAAGTACAGGCAGTGTTAAATTTTTCTTGTTTGTATCCATATTCATAGCCTCGCCTTTACCCTCGTAAAGGCTCTTTGTAACATCTTTTTGCATATAAAGAACATTTTTTAATTCATCTTAATAAAGCGAAACTGTGTAGGCAGTTTTTACCTGCCGACACAGCTAATAAGCTAATTTAAATTCTTAAGCCTTTTTAGCTTTACGCTTAGGCTTATTAGACATCTGTATTTTTACAGGTAATCTTTCAGGATTTTTTATAAGCTTGGGGGCTTCGTCCTCCAATACCGTACCCTTTGTAACTATTACTTTTTCCACGGTGTAATCCTTGGGAATTTCATACATTAGGGGAGTTAATACGTTTTCTACTATAGAGCGAAGACCTCTTGCGCCGATTTTTCTTTCTAATGCTAAATCTGCAATAGCTTCAAGAGCATCGTCTTCAAATTCAAGATCAACCGTATCCAGCTCGAAAAGCTTCTTATACTGGCTTACAAGGCAATTTTTAGGCTCTGTAAGAATTTTTATAAGGGCGTTTTTGTCTAAATCGTTTAAAGCTGTGATAACGGGCAAACGGCCCACAAGCTCGGGAATAAGACCGAATTTCACTAAATCATGAGGAGTAACTTCGCTAATCCAGTCTTTCTCGTTCTTTTTCTTTTCGGTAGATAACGCAGTATCGAAACCTATTACGTTTTTGGCAACACGTTTTTCAATAATTTTCTCAATACCGTCAAAAGCGCCGCCGCAGATAAAGAGAATATTGGATGTGTTTATCATAATGTTTTCCTGCTGGGGGTGTTTTCTGCCGCCCTTAGCAGGCACTGAAGCATCGGTACCTTCCAAAATTTTAAGAAGAGCCTGCTGTACGCCTTCACCGCTAACATCACGGGTAATAGATGTACTTTCGGATTTTCTTGAAATCTTATCGATTTCATCTACGTAAATAATACCTCGTTCAGCTTTTTCCACGTTATAATCAGCGGATTGAATAAGTCTTAAAAGAATATTTTCAACGTCATCGCCAACGTAGCCTGCTTCGGTTAAAGTAGTGGCATCGGCAATTGCAAAAGGAACGTCCAGAATTCTTGCAAGGGTCTGAGCAAGGTACGTTTTACCGACACCTGTAGGACCTAACAAAAGAACATTACTCTTTGAAAGCTCAACATCCTCTTTACCGAAAGCAATTCTCTTATAGTGATTGTAAACGGCTACGGAAAGAGCAATCTTAGCGTCATCCTGACCGATTACGTACTGATCAAGCAATGCTTTTATCTCGTGTGGCTTTAAAAGAGTCTTATATTCTTCGCCGTGTTCTTCCTCGCGGTAAGCTTCTTCGTGAGAAAATTCATCGTTTAAAATACTCTGACAAAGCTGAATGCAGGCATCACAGATATATGCGGACTGACCGGCTATTATTTTTTTTGCCATTGACTGTGGTTTGCCGCAGAATGAACAGAAAATCTCTTTTTCATCTCTTTTATCCATTATGTCACATCCTTTAAATCAAGATAATTTATCTTTTTTCAATAATCTTATCAACAATACCGTATTCAAGCGCCTGCTGTGCAGTCATCCAATTGTCGCGCTCTGTATCGCGGGCAATTGTCTCATAATCCTGACCTGTTTTTTCAGCAAGTATCTTATTGAGCTTTTCTTTAATGTAAAGAATATGTTTTGCCTGAATTTCGATATCAGTTGCCTGACCCTGAGCACCGCCGGAAGGCTGGTGGATCATAATTTCTGCATTGGGAAGTGCAATTCTCTTGCCCTTTGTACCTGCTGCAAGTAAGAAAGCGCCCATACTTGCCGCCATACCGAGGCAGATTGTGGAAACGTCGCACTTGATGTACTGCATTGTGTCGTAAATAGCCATACCTGCAGTAATAACACCGCCGGGGCTGTTGATGTAAAAGTTTATATCCTTTTCGGGATCCTGACTTTCAAGATACAGAAGCTGAGCAACAATTACACTGGCAGATGCCTCGTTAACTTCCTCATTAAGCATAATAATTCTGTCGTTAAGCAATCTTGAGAAAATATCGTAAGATCTCTCTCCGCGACTTGTCTGTTCAACTACATAAGGTACTAAACTCATTTGCTTCTCTCCTTTCAGCTAAGAAAAAACAGATTGCCAACCGCTTTTGGGTTGGCGTTTCTGTATAGTTATTTACTTAATTTTATAAATTATTCTTCTGTTTTAATAACAGCGTTTTCCTTTACAAACTTGATAGCCTTTTCGTTTGTAATGTCGAGCTTAAGCTGCTCGGGTGCGATGATGTTCTTAACCTTCTCAACTTCCATCTCGTAAGCCTTTGCAAGCTTCTCGATTTCAGCTTCCATCTCTTCATCGGATGCTTCGATACCTTCGAGCTTAACGATTGTTTCAAGAGCTAAACGAACCTTAACGTTCTTTTCAGCCTGATCCTTGAACTGATCCTTAAGAGCATCGGGTGTAAGACCTGTGTACTTTAAGTATGTGTCGAGGTTGAGACCCTGAGACTGAAGTCTGTAAGCGAAATTGTTGATACTCTCGTTTACTTCATTCTCGTTCATTTCAGCAGGAATTTCAGCTTCAAGCTTCTCAGCAAGAGCGTCGATAAGCTGGTTGTCGATATCGATATCAGCGTTCTTCTCTTTTGTCTCTGTGAGCTTAGCCTTGATGTCTGCCTTATATTCTTCAACTGTATCGAACTCGCTAATGTCCTTTACGAAATCGTCGTCAAGTTCGGGAAGCTCCTTAGCCTTGATCTCGTGGAGCTTTATTTTGAATGTTGCATCCTTACCTTTAAGGTCCTCGGAATGATACTCCTCGGGGAACTTAACGTTGATGTCAAACTCTTCGCCTGCGTTGTGACCGATGATCTGCTCCTCAAAACCGGGGATAAACTGACCGGAACCGATGGAGAGCTCGTGGTTTTCTGCCTTGCCGCCGTCAAATGCTACGCCATCACAGAAGCCTTCGTAATCGATAACAGCGATATCGCCGTTTTCTACAGCGCGGTCGGAAACAACTTCAACTCTGGAGTTTCTTTCCTGTACTCTCTTGATTTCAGCCATGATGTCGTCTTCTGTAACTTCTGTGCTCTTCTTAGTTACTTCGATACCCTTGTAGCCTTCTAATTTGCACTCGGGCTTAACGATAACTTCGAGCTTGAATGTAAGACCCTGAGCCTTAGAAACTTCTGTAATGTTCATCTGGCCAACACTTACTACTTCGAGCTTGGAAGCCTCGATAGCTTCAACTACTGTAGGACGGTAGAGAGCATCGATAGCTGCATCGTAGAATACGCCTTCACCATAGTACTTTTCGATGAAAGCACGGGGTGCCTTACCCTTTCTGAAGCCGGGAATAGCCATTTTTTTGCCTTCCTTCTTGTATGCAGCGTTTACGGCAGCATCGAAGTCAGCAGCAGGAATTTCAATTTCCAACTCATATTTATTTGTGTCAATTTTGGTTGTTGCTTTAAGATTCATTTTTATATTCCCCTTATAAGAAATTTATTACTTAATTATTTGCGTGCAGCCAAATATTTCCGATTTACACACGCATCGCGAAATATTATACCACACTAATCTTTAAATTTCCACTACAATATTTAAATATTTTCATAAATTTAACAATTTATCTCACAAGAACCGGGCAAAAGCCTATTGTATCGCAGGAAATAAGGTGCATTTTAATTCCGTCGTACTCTCCTATCACGGCTTTTTTGGCTGCGGCTGAATTATGTATGTGCCCGTAGTAGCAATCCTTGACCCCGTATTTCTTCAAGGTATCCATCATTTCCTCGGAAACGAAATCACCGTAAACGGGGGGATAATGAAGAAACGCAACGGGTCTGACTCCTGCTTTAACCGCAACTTCAAGACTTGTTTTAAGCCTGCCTACTTCCCTTAAGATAATTTTTTTATCCTCTTCGGAAACAGAATTATACATCCAGCCTCTTGTACCGCATACACCGATATCTTCGTGAATATAAGCGCTGTTATGAACTATCTCGATAGTATCGAAGCCGTTTTCCTTAAGATAATTTACCATTTTATTTTTGGTAGTCCACCAGTAATCGTGGTTACCCTTCATAAAAAGCTTTTTGCCAGGTCTTTCGTTAATAAACTTGAAATCCTCGTAGGTATCTTCCAATTTCATCGCCCACGATATATCCCCTGCAATTACCACTACGTCTTCGGGTTTTACGATAGCATCCCAGTTAGTTTTAAGCCTTTCCACGTAATCGCTCCAGCCGTGGAATACGTCCATCGGCTTATTGGTGCTGAGTGAAAGATGAAGATCGGCTATAACAAATAAAGACATATTATTATTCCTTGATTCCCAAAGTATTGATTACAAATTCGGAAATACTGTCTCTGTCGCAAACGTTTGTAAAACGTGTGGGTTTTGTTTTCAACGCTTTAAGTGCGGCGGGTACTTCAAGTCCTGAAACCTTTGATAATTCTTCAACTACCGCAAATTCATCGTTATTTTCATAATCGCTGATAGAAGAAAGAACACTCTTGCTGAATTTGTAGGGACTTGCAGTGGAAGCGATTACAACAGGTGTATAATCTTCTGTTTCTTCTCTGTATTCTTTAACCGCCTTGAATGCAACCGCGGTATGAGTATCAATAAGGTAAGAGGAATTCTCAAAAGTATCTTTGATATTTTCACTTGTACCTTTTTCATCACAGCAGTAAGCTGCAAAGTTTTCCTTTACTCTCTCTTCAGTAGCGGCGTCAACCGTATATTCGCCCTTACTGTTTAAAGCGTTCATCCATTCTGCGGTCTGCTTATCGTCGTTACCTGCAAGATGGTAGAGAAGTCTTTCAAGATTACTTGAAACAAGAATATCCATCGAAGGAGATATTGTTGTATAGAAATGTCTTAATTTATTATATGTACCGCCGTTTATAAAGTCGGTTAGAACGTTATTTGAGTTACTTGCACAGATGAATTTATTAACGGGAAGACCCATCATTTTAGCGTAGTATGCAGCGAGAATATTGCCGAAATTACCTGTAGGCACTGCGATATTGATCTCTTCTTCCTCATTTTCTACACCCATTCTGTCAAGAAAACGGAAATATGCATAGAAATAGTAAACTATCTGAGGCAGTAAACGTCCCCAGTTAATGGAGTTCGCGCTGGAGAAAAGCATATTGTTCTCAGCTAAAAGCTTCTTAAGCTCTACGGATGTAAAAATACGCTTAACCTGAGTCTGGCAATCGTCAAAGTTACCTTTAACTGCGCAAACGCATACATTTTCACCTTCCTGAGTATTCATCTGGCGAAGCTGCATGGGGCTTACGCCGTTTTCGGGATAGAAAACAATTATCTGAGTATTTTCCACGTCCTTGAAGCCTTCTAAAGCAGCTTTACCTGTGTCGCCTGAAGTTGCTACGAGAATAACAGCCTTCTTGCCGTCTGCCTGCTTTTTAAAAGCCTTTGTAAGTAAATGAGGAAGCAACTGTAAAGCCATATCCTTGAAGGCACAAGTGGGACCGTGCCAAAGCTCAAGTGAATACACACCATCCTCATTTTCTACTTCGTGAAGTCTTACCTGCTCACCTGAAAATTTGGATGTCTCGTATGCTTTTTCTGCACACTCATCAATTTCTTCTTTTGTGTAATCGGTAAGATATAATGAAAGAATTTCTTTTGCCAAGGATATGTAATCGAGTTTACGAAGCTCAGAAAGCCTTTCCTTTACGGAAGGAAAACTTTCAGGAACGAAAAGTCCGCCCTCTTCTGAAATGCCCTTTGCAATAGCTTCGGAAGCTGTTACCTTTAAACTGCTGTTTCTGGTACTTTTATAATACATTTATATTAAACCTCCTGTTAAATTCAATAAAGGTTATTATACATAGTTTTTTTCTTGTTGTAAAGCATAAAATCAAACAATGTGCATTTTAAAGAAATCAAACGCATTTTTAAAGAAAATCTTATCGATAAGTTCCTCGCTGTAATTATGCTTTGCAAATATATTGTGAAGCTCAGCGATACTTTCTATGCCCTTCATATCATTAGGAATCTCGCAGCCGTCGAAATCACTGCCCATTGATACAGTATTTTCGCCACCCAGAGACATAAAGTAATCGGCATGCTCAAATATATTCTCCATGCTTGCGTTTTCGAAATCGTCATTTAAAAACTTTTTAAAGAAATTAAGACCTACAATTCCGCCGCGGCTTTTTATGAGAGCAAATTGTTCATCAGTTAAATTACGTTTATTGGAACAAAGCTTAATGGCGTTTGAATGGCTTGCCACTATAGGTTTTTCGGTATTTTCAGCTACATCCCAGAAAAGTATCTCGCTTGCGTGGGAAATATCGATAACGATACCCACTCTCTCCATTTCTTTAACCGCTTTTCTGCCGAACTCGGTTAACCCGTAATTTTCACCCGAGCGGACACCGCTGCCAAGCTCGTTGGCGCCGTTCCATGTAAGCGTTGCCATTTTAACCCCAAGATCGCAGGCTTTTTGGATGTTTGAAAGCTCTCCTGCAAAAGCTGAGCAGTTTTCTATAGTTAATATCGTTCCTACTCCTGTTTCGGCTTTTAGAAGATCGCCGTTTGTAATAATCTGATTGATGCCGTTTTCTTTTTTCTGTCTTTTCAAAAGCTCTGCGCAATCAGAAAAATATTTCCATGCGTCTTCCTTTTTTATGTTTTCCTGTACCCAGCAGGCACAGCACTGTATGTAAACATCCGCGGGGCATTTTTCAAACGATATGTGCTGACTGTTATTTTTCAGGTCCTCACCTTTTTTATAGCAAGCGGTAAGGGTATCACAATGTAAATCAAAATATCTCATTTAATTTTTTTCTTTCCTATAAAGCGTAATTTTCATCAGAAACCGCGGAAAGCGTTTTCTATATAATTGCAGGAAACCACCTTGCCGTCCCTTGTTTCAACTGCGGCAACGTCGAATCTCGGCTGCAAATCAAAAGGATGCTCCATCATAAAATACGTTGCGGTTCTTATAACTTTACTTTTCTTTGAAGGAGTTATCGTTTCAAGAGGATGAATCATACCGTCTTCTTTTCTTGTTCTGACTTCAACGAAAATAATATACTTATCATTTTTGGCGATAATATCTATCTCGCCCATTTTTATTTTATAATTACGTATAACAAGCTTAAAGCCTTTTTTCTTTATTAACTCTGCAACGTACTCTTCGCCCAAAACACCGGTTGAATTATCCATATTATCAGATTTCCTTTTTTATCACTTGATTTTCTTTAAGAAAGTAAGACGGTGGATTCTTGAAGGACCGTAAGCTTTAATGGCTTCGGTATGCACCTTAGTACCGTAACCTTTATGTTTAGCAAACTGATACTGAGGAAACTCCTTATCATATTCAAGCATCAACCTGTCTCTTGTTACCTTTGCAAGAATAGAAGCGGCGGCAATTGAAGGGGATAAAGCGTCACCGCTTACAATAGTTTCGCCGTCGATACTTAGTTTCGGCATACGGTTACCGTCAACGAGAGCGTAATCTGCTTTAATTTGAAGCTTCTCCTGCGCTCTTTTCATGGCAAGGAAAGTTGCCTGCAGGATGTTTATATCGTCTATTTCTTTTTCATCAGCAAAAGCTATACCGTAGGCAAGGGCTTTTTCGATTATTATATCGTAAAGCTTTTCTCTTTTCTTTTCGGTAAGCTT
The DNA here is from genome assembly GCA_015065615.1 of Oscillospiraceae bacterium. GTDB lineage: Bacteria > Bacillota > Clostridia > Oscillospirales > Acutalibacteraceae > SIG603. The sequence goes on from SVPY01000005.1 coordinate 14,303, forward strand.
TTTGGAATCGTTAAGGCCTTCTATTTCGATTCCTTCAGGCAATATTACCGCAGCGGCGCAAACGGGACCTGCCAAAGGGCCTCTGCCCGCTTCGTCAATACCGCATACGTATTTATAACCTTTTTCTCTTGCCGCTATTTCATAACTGTGATCCATAATTATAACCTTATCTTATCTCTTTTCATAATGTTCAAGAGTTATTCTTCCGAGCTTACCTGCTCTGAACTCATCAAGTACGGCGATAGCGCCGCGCTCTGTATTGGCAATACCACCGGGCAAAAGCATACCGCGCTTAACTGCAATCTTCTCAAGAATCTCGTGACCCTGAAGTTCATTTATATTCTCGATTTCTGTTTTATATCTCTCGTTAACTGCTTCGGGATAATGGACTCTTACTTCCTCTAAAAATCTTGCGGCAAGATGCTCGATATCGATAATTTCATCCTTAACGGCACCAGTAAATGCAAGCTTTTCACCCACTGCCTTATCTTCAAATTTCGGCCATAAAACACCGGGAGTATCCAAAAGTTCAAAGCCCTTACCGATTGTGAACCAACGGTTTTCTCTTGTTACGCCTGGTTTATCCTGCACTTCTGCTTTACCTGCGGCGCCGCCCTTACACATTTTATTGATAAGAGAGGATTTACCTACGTTGGGAATACCCACAACCATTATTTTTATCGGTCTGCCTACCATACCTTTTCTGTTCCATGCGGCTATCTGAGGCGCAAGCACTTCTCTTACGGCAGGAAGAATATTATTTATCCCTTTACCTGTTTTACAGTCGATGGGAAGCGCCTTAATATTTCTCTCTTTAAAAGAATTAAGCCACTTCTCAGTTTCTTTGGGGTCAGCCATATCCGCTTTATTTAAAAGAAGCATCTTTGGTTTATTGTTTATTATGCTCTTTAAAACGGGGTTGCGGCTTGCTACGGGAATTCTTGCATCCGCTATTTCAATAACTATATCAACAAGCTTTAAATGCTTTTCTATCTGGCGCCTTGCTTTGGTCATATGACCGGGAAACCACTGTATACTCTGAAAATCACTCATACTTTTAATTCTCCTGTTACTATTTTGCTAATCCGATTTTATCAAAGGGGTAAATATTAAAAATCGCTTTACCCAGTACTTTTCTTTCATCAATTAAACCTATTTCGCCGTAGCGGCTGTCGTTGGATACTTCCCTGTTATCCCCCAAAACAAATATATGGTTTTCGGGAACGGTTAAAGGAAACTCTAAGGGGTCAAGCGCATTGGGATGAATAAAAGTAATACCGTTTTCTATGCCGTATTTACTTTCATCCCGCGCAACACCGTTAACGTAAACTATGCCCGTTTCGGGGTCTAAATCAACCGTCTGACCTTCTGTTGCCACCACGCGCTTTATAATGGGCTCGTTTAAAGCATCCACTACAACTATTACGTCGCCTTCTTTTATTTCTCCGCCGTGAGCTGTTATTATAAGCCTGTCGTTATGATAATAATTGGGTTCCATGGAAGAACCGCTTACGGTAACGATTCTGACTATAAAAGAAAGCAATATAACAATAACGGAAACAGCTATAACGAACTCTTCCAACCATTCAAACACAGAACGGCTTATTTTCTTTGATCCGTTATCTTCATCAAACTGCTCCGCATTTTTATTTTCATTATTCATATATATAAACCTTTCAATAGCAACACTACTCTATAATACACCTTATAGTATACAAAAAATACGCGAAACAATCAAGAAAAAAAATAAAGGAGACATAATTTTGTCTCCTTTACTCTCAAGAAAATCTTTCTTATTTGATCTGCTCTTTAACCTTAGCAGCCTTACCAACTCTGTCACGGAGATAATAAAGCTTAGCTCTGCGAACATGACCCTTACGGATAACAGTGATATCCTTAACGTTGGGTGAGTGGATGGGGAATACTCTCTCAACACCTACACCATAGGAGATACGGCGAACTGTGAATGTTTCAGCAACACCGCTGCCCTTGCGAGCAATAACTGTACCCTCGAAGTACTGAACTCTTTCCTTGTCACCTTCGCGAATGTTAACACCGATCTTGATTGTATCACCGATGCCAAACTCGGGGAGCTCGTTTTTTACGGAATCTGCAGCAATAAGTTTTAATGCGTCCATTTGATTTTCCTCCAATTTCTTTAGACATTCTTGCACCTTTGCAGAGGACTGTCAGTTTCAAATACTCGGTTTTACCGGGCTTTGAACCCCATTTGCAGCTTTTGAGGAGCAAACGGTTTCAAATGCCTTAGTATAATACCACACTTCACTTAAAAAAGCAAGTATAATTTTATACAAAAAATAATATTTATTCAGCCTGTTTTTATTTAAATAAACAGATTCATCTTTTCGTCGTAACAAAATACACGGTTTATTCTTGCGTATATCTGCTTTCCGTATTTATTGTTATAGGCTTCAAAAAGAAGGTTTGGATTAATACTGCCGTTATTGCTGCTTTTTAAGATAACTGTATATTTTACAAAATTTTCTTTCTTTATAACAGTTTTCATCTTTGCAAAATCCGGCTTAATATCTATTTCTCCCTCACCCTTCTTTGTCTTTTTAAGAACCATTACCTTTTCTTCGGAAAACATTTTTCCGATATTATCCGCAATAGCTGAAGCATCAGCCTCGTTTATTTCGATCTCATATTTAGAAAATGCTACGGCGCCGGGTTTCATTTTTGCTTCGGTAACTTCGTAAACTTCTATGTCTTTGGGAAGCCCGCTGTTTAATTTACTGATAATATCTTTGTAAGGATAATTATCGTCTAAAAGCTTAACGTCCATAGATTCTCTGGTACCGCTGAAGCCTAATGACAAGGGCATTGTAATGGTTAAAAACACGTGGGGATTAAAGCCTTCGGTATACCAGAAAGGAAGCTTCGCTTTATGTATGGCTCTTTCCATACAGCGGCTTAAATCAAGGTGGGATATGTACCTTGCGGTATTAAGTTTTTTAAACCATATTCTTATGTTTTTCAACGCAAATACCTCCCTTATAACAGGATGCGCCGCAATGTGAGCAAGCCTCACGGCAGTTAGGTGTAGTTTTAGCCTCGTAAGCCTTCTTACACTCGTTTATAAGGAATTCCTTTTTTATACCGTAATTCAAATGATCCCATGGGAAAACCTCGTCGAAGCTTCTTTCACGGCTTGAATAGAAATCAGGGTCAATACCCATATCTTCAAATAATTTGATCCAGTTTTCGTATGAGAAATAATCTCCCCAACCGTCAAACTTAAATCCGCGGTTAAAGGCTTCAAGCATAACCTTGCATAGTTTTCTGTCGCCCCTTGCAAACACAGCTTCAATGTGGCTTACGTACGCATCGTGATAATTAACCGTAAGCTTACGGCTTGTGTTGGTATCCAACAGATGCTTCTGCTTTTCTTCAAGCGTTTTGATACTGTCCTGACCAAACCACTGGAAAGGTGTAAAAGGCTTGGGAACAAATGCAGCAGCGCTTACGGTAACGGATACGGATTTACCCTTGGGCTTTTCGGGGTTTTCGTAATAAGCGTTAACCACTTTCTGACCGAGGTTAACTATATCCGCCACGTCATCCATCGTCTCTGTAGGAAGACCTATCATAAAGTAGAGCTTCACTTTATTCCAGCCGTTTGTAAAGGCTACGTTTACGGTTTTCATAAGCTCTTCTTCGCTCACGTTTTTATTGATAACATCGCGCATTCTCTGGGAGCCTGCTTCGGGAGCGAAAGTAAGTCCGCTCTTTCTTACGGATTTGATTTTATCCGTAAGCTCTGTGGAAAATCCGTCAACGCGAAGAGAAGGAAGACTTACGCTTACTCTGTCGCTCTCTGTCCATTTATGAAGCTCGTCAAGAAGCTCATTGAGTTTACTGTGGTCGCTGGTACTGAGGGATGAAAGGGATATTTCATCATAGCCCGTTGTTGCGCACAGATCACGGCACTGCTTATTTATGGTATCCACGCTTTTTTCTCTGTAGGGTCTGTAAAGGAAACCTGCCTGACAGAAGCGGCAGCCTCTTATACAGCCGCGAAGCACCTCGGCAACGGCTCTGTCGTGAACAATATCAAGGAAAGGTACGACAAAGCTTTCGGGAAACTCCGTATTGTCAAGATCCATACATACGCGCTTTTCTATTTCCTTGGGTGCGCCCTTTAAGGGGATGTATTCCTTCACTGTACCATCCTCGTTATAAACAGGCTCATAGAGAGACGGGACATATACACCCTTGATTTTTGATGCTTTTATAAGGAACTCTTCTTTACTCTCTCCGTTTTTCTTACATTCTCTATATAGATCTATAACCTCAAGGTCAACTTCTTCTCCGTCTCCAAGGAAAAATATATCGAAGAAATCCGCAATAGGCTCCGGGTTACAAGCGCAGGGACCGCCGCCCACGACGATATTTTTAAGCTCTTTTCTATCCTTACTTAATAAGGGAATTCCGCCTAAATTAAGCATATTGAGTATATTTGTAAAGCTCAATTCGTACTGTAAAGTAAAACCGATAAAATCAAATTCATTAATGGGATCGCCGCTTTCAAGACCGTAAAGAGGAATATCATTCTCCCTCATCAAATCTTCCATATCCGTCCAAGGGGCAAAAACTCTCTCGCACCAGATATAATCCCTCTTATTGAAAATATCGTAAAGTATTTTAATTCCCAAATGAGACATACCTATCTCATAAGTATCGGGAAAACAGAACGCAAACCTTATATCTACGTTATCTTTATTTTTAATTATACTGTTAAGCTCACCGCCCACGTATCTGCCGGGTTTCTGAACTTTAGGTAATATTTTTTCAACTTCTTTACTGAACATTTTACCTGCTCCTTTTTGGTTTCAGTTCATTATACCTTTTTTTCATAAATAATGCAAGTAAGTTTATAAAAGGGTTTTAATTATAAGAAATATCCCCATTACAAGCAGCGTAAAATTATATTTGCTTACAATAATCAAATTGATTCCGAGAAAAAATATAAGCAGAGCGAAAATAAAATATATCACTTTAAAAAGCTTAAAGAATTTACCCTTGAACAAAACCTTTAATAAATTATCAAGATCGGAAGAAAACACGGGTAAAATCTGAAATAAACCCAATGAAAAATTTACGAAGCTGAACTCTTTATTATAGTTTTTAAACATTATACCCAATAAAAGATTCGCCATAGGGCCTGCAAGAATAACGCTTACGGCTTTTAAAACAGGTAGCTTCAGCACGTTGGTGCTTATATTTATATCGGTTAATCTTAAATTTATTTCCTCTATTTTTCCACCCATAAAATAAAGCGTAGCTACGTGGCTGAGTTCGTGTATAATTACCGCTATTAATACCGAATTAAAATTTTCGGATATTAAAGATACCGCACAAATAACGAAAAGAAACCAAAAGGATATTTTTACTTTAATTTTTCCTAAAGCAAACCCAAGATTATTCAATAATTATTATCCCCTCCTCTTCTTTAATTAAAAAATATTCGGATGAACGGTAATAATCTTTTACTTGATTAAAGGTTTCTTCATTAAATATTTTAAGTAAAAATAATGCCATTACCATGATAAACGCAATTATCAACTGTATAGTAATTATTGAAACAGCTTTTTTCAACTTAGAAGGCTCCTCTTTTTCTTCATCTGTATTCTCTCTTTGGTCTTTTTCTATATCTCTTATTTTATCGCTGTCGAGCATTTTTACCTCCAAAAACAAACCCGAGACCGCAAGCCTCGGGTAAAATATTAAAGAATAATACAAACAAGACCGCTGCAGCCGTCGTTTATAACTCTCTCTATGGTCTCCCTCACCTTATCTCTTGCATCTTCGGGCATCTTGGAGAGCTTAGTGTGAATTCCCTCGTTTACAAGCTCGTGAATGGATTTACCAAATAGATTTGAACTCCATATTTTCACGGGGTCCTCGGAAAATTCACTCATCAGATATGCAATAAGCTCTTCCGATTGCTCCTCAGAACCTACAAGAGGTGTGATTTCCGTACATATATTTGCCTTCATCATATGTATTGAGGGTGCGTTGGCTTTAAGCTTAATTCCGTATTTGGAGTTTTGCTTTATCACTACGGGGTCTTCGAGAGTCAAATCGCTCATTTCAGGCATTACGATTCCGTAGCCCGTTTCCTCCACACTTTGAAGAGCTTCTTCGATTTTCGAATATTTTTTCTTTATCTCAGCCATATTTACAAGGTAATCGTAAAGATCGCTTTCATCGTTAAGTGAGATTCCTATTCTTTCACCCAATACTCTGTAAATAAGCTCGGGGTTTACTATAACCCTTGCTTGCATAAATCCGCTGCCTAAATCCAGATTATCAGTTCTTATCTCCTCGATATATTCACATTTTTCAATATTCTCCTTCATAGCGGTAGTTTCGGCTACTTTTTGAATATACATATTTTCTTTAATTTTGTTTATGAGCGCTGTTTTCAGCCAATGGTCGCTATCAAGCGAAAGGATCCACGAAGGGATTTTATATTCAACTTCATTTACGGGAAACATATATAAAAGCTTTTTGATTATATCTTTTATCTCATTTTCTTTAATCTCAAGGCAGTTAAGAGGTATTACGGGAATAGAATATTTAAAAGAAAGTCTCTCCGCAAGATATTGGGCATTCTCAGAATCGGGGTATAAACAGTTTAAAATAATTATGTAGGGTTTACCCGTAGAATTAGCTTCGTTTACAACTCTTTCTTCCGCTTCTTCGTATTCTTCACGGGGAATATCCGTAATACTGCCGTCTGAAGTGACAAGTATGCCTATAGTGGAATGCTCCGTAATTACCTTCTTCGTGCCGATTTCAGCAGCCATATTGAAAGGTATGGGTTCATCGAACCAGGGTGTTTTAACCATTCGCGGCTCGTTTTCTTCAATATAACCTATTGCGCTGGGCATTATGTATCCTACGCAGTCAATCATCCTCACGTTAAACGTTGCAGAATCTTCCAGATTGATTTTCACAGCCTGTTCAGGAATAAACTTAGGTTCTGTAGTCATTATGGTTCTGCCGGAAGATGACTGGGGTAATTCATCCACAGTTCTTTCTATAAGCAGACTATCCTCCATATTGGGAATAACAAGCGTATCCATAAATTTTTTTATAAATGTAGATTTTCCGCTTCTTACAGGACCGAAAACTCCTATATATATTTCACTTTCGGTTCTCTTTGCTATATCGTAATAAATGCTTTTATCCGCCATATATTTTTCCTCCGCGGTTTATCAGTCTTTTTATTAATACTATGCAAATATGTAATCCGTTATACATCAACATTTAATTTTATTTTGTAGAAAATTAAAATTTATTATTGCAAAAAGGAATTTAAATTGTTATAATTTCTACAAAGAAATATAATAAGGTAATTTTGGTATAAATTTAATTATGGTGAATTCTATTTACGAAACACATATAATGAAAGAGGAACTTCTCCCTTTTATTTATCATAACCATATCGCTCGCAAAAGCCGTGATTCCGGCATTGGAATGCCCAACTGGCATGATAACATTGAGCTTCTTTTTTGTGTAAACGGTAAAGGCAAAGTAAAGTGCGACACTAAATTTTACGATTTCGAAGTCGGCGATTTGGTTGTTGTCAATCCCGACACCTTACATACTATTATCAGTGATACGGAAGTTAATTATTTCTGTCTTATTATTGACAGAAGCTTTCTTGAACTTAACGGTATTCCCGTAAACAGTTTTCGTTTTCAGGAATTTATAAGAGATAAGAATATTTGTGAAGCATTTAAACGTATCGATCATTCATTTAGTTTAAAAAATGAAAATACAAGCTTCTGGGTAAACACAAAAATCCGCAGCGAAGTACTTAACTTAATGGTTCTTTTGTGCCGCGATTATATCTCGGCTAAAGTAAGCAGCGCGGACGTTAAATCTGTTTCCTGCGAAAGAGTAAAAAAGGTTATGCTTTATATTCACGATAACCTTTCAAAGCAGATCACTCTTGATGAAATCTCAGAGCATATCGGTATAAGCAAATATCACCTCTCCAGAGAATTTAAAGACTGGACCGGCAAAACCATATTCGACTCAATAAATATCCTGAAATGCAAAGAGGCTCAGGAAATGCTTATAAACGGAGCGAGAGTATCCGAAACAGCCGTTGCCTGCGGTTTTGAAAGTCTCTCCTATTTTTCCCGAACCTTTAAAAAGCACATGGGTTTATTACCTTCCGAATGTTTAAAAACAACTAAAAAGGGATAATTTTATGGATAACAAAAGCTTGCTTTTAACAGCGATGAAACAATCCGCCGTTGATCTTAATTGTAATATTGAGGATTTTTTAAAGGATGAACACGTAATTGTCCGCTCTTTATCAAATGAAAAAGCAAGAAAATACTTAAAACTTCCGTTTTATATAGACCTTGTTTCATACGGTAACAATATAGTAGTTTCCGTATCCGATGAATTTAAAGATATAGCGGAAGATTTTATAAACAGTTTTGAATTTTACCACTGTTTTGAAACACCGAATATTTATTATCTGAATGATAAATTAAAGCCATTTAATGCTGCTGTCTGTTTTATGGCGGAATACTGGTTGCCTGATTTAAATGTATTAAAGCCCCTTGATTGTGGTTTTGAAACGAAGTTCCTATGTAAAAGTGATTTTAAGGATCTATACACAAAAGAGTGGAGCAACGCCCTTTGTGAATCAAGAAAAGAACTGGACGTTTTGGCCGTGGGAGCATACGATAATAATAAACTTATCGGTCTTGCCGGATGTTCCGCTGACTGTGACAGTATGTGGCAGATAGGAGTTGATGTGCTGCCTGAATACAGAAGAAAAGGTATTGCATCTTCTCTTACAAGTAAGCTTGCTGCGGAAATAATAAAAAGAGGTAAGGTTCCTTTCTACTGCTGCGCATGGTCTAATTTAAAATCGGTGGGAAATGCACTGAAAAGCGGTTTCAGACCTGCATGGGTTGAAATTACGGTAAAAGATAATAGTTTTATAAATGAGATGAACAAAGCAAAGACTGCGGAATAAATCCGCAGCCTTTTTTATTTTTTATAGAGCATTATGGGGAATTTTATATCCTCTTCCCTCTCTGTACCGTTGATTTCCAAAATATCACTTACAGGTACCCTGTGACTCTTTGCTATCTGCCACAAATCACCTTTTGAATATATGATATTTACAAACCCTTTATTTGATGTTGCTTCATCGCCGGTTTCCGAAGAAGAGAGTATCATTTCTGTTTCAGGAGATTCTATGAAAGAAACAACGGTAATATCAAAATTAACTTTCAATAAATTATCACTGTTTATTTTATAATCCACCGAATTAACACTTACAAAACTTAAAGCTTTTTCCTGTTTACCCGATTCTTTATCGTAAACGCTGTTAAAATCTACTGTTTTATTTATGTAAGTTACTTTTTTGGATTTATTATAATAAAGCACATTTACTGTAAATTTACCTCTGTAATTAATTTTATCCTGTTCGGAAAAGCTGATAACGTCCGCTTCGTCGCACCATACGTCAATTATTTTTTCAAGTTCTTCCGTATTGATTTCTGAGTTTACGGTAAATTTCGTTTCTTTTTCATCATAGGTTTTGAACGTATGCTTTACGTACTTTTCTTTACTCATATAATCCAAAGAATAAACATCTTTAACGTACTTCAGGTTTTCTTTAGTGTATATAATCAAATTTATTCCGAATTTGGTATATAAAGATATTACGTTGTTTTCTCCCATACTATCTTCTTTGGGTATAAGCGAAAGTTCACCCTTTGTGAAATTACATTTTACTGACATATCGCCGCTGCAGCCTGTAAGCTCGATTTTTTCATTAAAAGGTATTTGGTACTTTAGCTTTTCAATTAATGAATTTTCGCTGTAGCTTCTGTATATTACGGTCACTTCAATATCGGCGGATATGTCCACCCCGTCATCCGTCGGTTCTGCCTTTACGTTTAGGAATTCTACTTTTTTTCTTATAATTGATTCTATAGGTTTCATAGAGGACATAAGCTCTATATTCTGAGATACGGATGAATCCTTATTATAAATCCTGAAAGCCTTTGACGTGTTTATAAAAGCTTCTTTCTTTTCACAGTTAACGGCATCGAATACGATTTCACTTTCTTTCTGCATACAAAAGGCGTAACTGATAATAACGGGAATATGAATATCCAGCTTTCTCGCGCTTACAGCTCGGCAGATAATATGACCCGTAAGGGCTTTAAGATAAGCAACCATACTTTCGGCATTTAAGCTGAGTTTGGCATTTGCATTAAACTCTTTGGTTAATTCGCAGTTTCTTATGATCTCGCCTTTTTCGTCCGTGTAAAGCACTATAATATTTAAATTTCCCTGCACTGCAAGTTTTGAGTCGCTTACAGAATAACTTATAATCTGAACGTCAGCAGTACATTTAAGAATTTTTTGAATATCGGGGCAATAATCAGGCAGATAATATTCGGCATCCACAAGACACTCGGTGTTTTCGAAATTTGTTATATCGAAATACGGATATTTTTCTCTTTTTAAAAGCAGTGACATTTATTTTTTACCTCCCCATTCGGGTTCCTTTCATAAATTTTTAGTCTGACTTTTTTAATAATATATGAGTTATAAAAAATAAATATGCCCCGAAGCTCTGTTTCGAGGCATAAATTATGTATCACTTTTCCTTTATCTTTTTAATTTTAAAGAATCTCCTTAAAGCGAATGCAGTTAAACCCTTGGGCGCACAGACAACAACCTTCATAAAGACCCCTCCTAAAACCTGAGCATAAGCCCCAATGCCACTATTATAAGCGCTGCCATAAAAAACAAAAACCCCGTAGGGCAAAAGCTCGAAAGCATTGCTCCTACTCCGAAAGCAATAACACAGGAGGCAACATTCTTATTGTTCTTATATTTGAAATTGCATTTTTTAATAATAAAAATCACCTCCGCTTTCATTAACATAATATGCGAAGATGATTTTTGTGTTAAATATTTAAATCAATTTAAGTTTATTTCATTACAATTACAAGTGCACAGCCTGCACTTACCTTTACGGAAGCTTTATTTTCAATAATCTCGTTGCTTATACCTGAAAGAAGCTCCCCTGTAGTTAAAGTATCCGCATTCATAGGATATTTTAAACCCTCGTATGTAACAGTGCAGTTGGAATTGCCGAAGGGAAATACCGATACGGTGTAGCCCTTCATATCACTTAAAGTAAGCTTTCTGCCTTTGAGCATAAATACCTTACTTTTGGAATCTGCCATAATAGCGTTACCTGAATTCTGTGATATATAGTACATCACGTTGTAGTTTGCGTAAGTGTGGTCGAATCTCTCTCCGCCAAGGCAGCCTACCATTAAAAACTCTCGGTAACCGAGCTTCATACCTACGTAAGCTGCATACATTGTGTCTGTAGCATCTTTTTCGGCAGGTAACTTTATTACGTTTTTGGTTTCGGGGATTTCATACTTTGTGGAATCGAAATCGCCTATAATGCAGTCCGGTACAATATTATACTTAACTGCGGTATCATATCCGCCGTCTGCGCAAATGATGAAATATTCTTTAGGATCAAATTCATCAAAAACAGCAGAGTCTTCTACGGGGGCGGCGCCGATGATCATACATTTTTCTGCTTTTGCCATTGTTTGATATCCTTTACTTCATTATACATAGTTATATAGCTTTCGTGTCTTTCACGGCTTACCAAACCGTCTTCAACCGCTTTTGACACGGCGCAACCTTTTTCGCCTGTGTGGGAACAGGAAGTAAACTTACAGTTTAAAGAATACTTTTCAAGATCGGGGAAACCGAATATTATCTGTTCCTTATCGTCAAGCTCATATCTTTGCATATCCATCGTTGAAAAACCGGGAGTATCCGCCACATAGGCGTTTTCTCCGATTTCATATAATTCAACGTGGCGGGTAGTATGCTTACCTCTGCCAAGCTTTTTGCTGATTTCGCCTGTATTTAAATTGAGTTCACCGAAAAGCGCATTCAGTAAGCTGGATTTACCTACGCCTGAATTGCCCGTAAACACCGATATTCCGCTTTTCAGTTCTTCTCTTACGGCTTCTACCCCTTCACTGTTAACCGATGAAACCGAATAAGTTTTTATGCCTGCTTTTTTATAAATCGCGCAAAGTTCATCAGTTTCAGCCATATCTGCTTTTGAAATAACCAGAATGGGTTCAATGTCTTTTACAAATGCGGCGGCAAGGGTCTTATCGATAATAAGTCTGTTCGGTATAGGGTCTTTTATTGAAGTGATAATAAAAAGCTTATCGATATTGGCTACAGGCGGTCTTATAAGGCTGTTTTTTCTTTTTTGTATCTCGTTAATAACACCTTCGCCGTCTTTTTCCACTTCGAAGCTTACAATATCGCCTGCAAGAGGTGATATTCCTTCTTTTCTGAATACCCCTCTTGCTTTACAGCAATATATTTTACCTTCGCTTTTAACGGAGTAGGCACCGCCTATTCCTTTTATAATAAGTCCATCCATACTTAACCCCTATCAGCTTTCGGGAGTAGTTTCCGGTGTTGCCTCGGGAGTAGATTCGGGCTGACTCTCTGAAGTAACAGGAGGTGTAGGTGTTGGTGTAGGTGTGGGAGTAGGCTCCTGATACTCAATATAATGAGTAATTGAGAACAGAGCATCATCAAATACGATAGTACCAACCATATAATCGATATTATTTATCTTTACCACAACACTCTTTGTGCCTGTAATTCCCTTATAGGTGGTTACGTATTCCTTTGAGTAAGCGGGGTTAACGGTTTTTTCGGTATCAAGAACACCGCCGATGTAAATTTTCATATTTACGTCTTTTTTCACATTGGGAGGAAGCTCAAATCTGACTTCGATCTCTTTTTCATGCTTTTTACCGCTGCTTACTACGATATTTACTTTTGTATTTTTCTTTACTCTGTCACCTATTTCAGGATCACATTCCAATACTTCGTCTCTGGGTTTATCGCTGTCGTTATCATAGGTAATGTCGCCGACTTTAAGACCGCAACTTTCAAGAGTCATTTTTGCTATTTCTATATCGAGACCTTCAAGGTTAGGGACAGCAAACAATTCTTCCTGAGGGCCTCGGCTTACGTAAATAATAATAGCATCGCCTTCGTATAAGGTCTCACCTGCAGCAGGCTCTGTATTAATTACGTAGGATTCAGGCACGTCCTCGTTATACACAGCCTGAATAGCGGGTACAAAACCTAATTCCTTGAGTCTGTTATAAGCATCGGTCTGATTCTGACCTGCTACGTTTTCAACTTCAATAGGCAGGTCACTTTTTTCATACATATTAACGGTAAGGAATACTTCTTTACCTTTTTTAACTTCAATATCCTGGCTGGGATTCTGAGCAATAACAATTCCGGGTTCTTTCGTCTCGTCGTTACCTGCAGTAATTGTAAATACGAAATCCTCGTACTTTTTGTTATTCTTAATATCGTTTTCGTAATTAAGACCAATAAAGCTGGGCATTACGATTTCGTCGTTTGTTTCATCGGTGGGAGCTGTGATAATATCGTAAACGAAATATCCGCCAAAAGCAACAACGGCAACCAAAATAGCAATAATGATACCCATTATTATCATTGTACCCTTGGCTTTTCTTGTTGAGTGAACCATCTCCTCCTCGTATTCGTAATTATCACGGTACACAGGAGCCGCGGTTCTTGTTTTGGGAGCTGTTTTTACGGGAATAGGCGCCGCTGCGGAACTGATATGTCTTGTAGCGCTTAAATCCTGCATTTTAGCGTAAGCGAATACTATGGCGGGGTTTGCTTTAAAGCGGTTAAGATCCGTAAGCATCGCGCCGGCTGATGAAAATCTCTCATTAGGATTCTTTTTCATAGCCTTCATTGTAATTTCTTCAAGACCGCCGGGTACTTCGGGATTTACCTCTGTGGGTTTTTGAGGTTCTGCCTGAAGCTGCATTAACGCTACAGATACGGCTGTATCGGCAACAAAAGGAAGCTTGCCCGTAATCATCTCATAAAGCAGTACGCCTACTGAATAAATATCGGTTCTTTCGTTTGTATACTCGCCTCTTGCCTGTTCGGGCGCAATATAGTGAACCGAACCGAGGGCTTTATCGGTCATGGTCTGAGTTTCGCCCTGATTGAACCTTGCTATACCGAAGTCGGTAACTTTAATAGTACCGTCCTGCAGAAGCATAATATTCTGAGGTTTAACGTCCCTGTGGATAATACCGTTATCGTGAGCGTGCTGTAAAGCTCTTAATACCTGAGATGTAAAATGTACCGATTCTTTCCACGGAAGGGCGCCGTTATGTTGGATATAATCCTTTAGGGTAATACCGTCCACGTGCTCCATAACGATGTACTGAATTCTGTCACCGAAACTGACGTCGTAAATTTTTACGATATTGGGGTGAGAAAGCACTGCAATAGCACGGGATTCGTTTCTGAATCTTCTTAAAAATTCATTATTTTTTGAATATTCGTCTTTAAGAATTTTTATGGCAACCCAACGGTTTTCCATTCTGTCATACGCTTTATATACACAAGCCATACCGCCTGCACCGATAAGCTCATGAATTTCATATCGGCCGTCAAGTCGTTTGCCTACATATTTTTCCATTACTTTAATTCTCCTTATTAAAAGTACACGGCTGATACGGTAATATTATCGTGACCGCCTGCCATAAGTGCATATTTTACAAGTATATTAACAAGTTCTTCTTTACTTGATTTTTTCATAATTTCAAGAAGTATTTTTTCTGTAAGATAATCGCTGAGACCATCCGTACAGAGCACCGCAATATCGCCTTCCTCTATTTCAACCGTATTGAAATCGGGCTGTGCGCTGCTGTGAACCCCCAAAGAACGGGTGATTATGTTTTTATTTGGGTGCACTCTTGCCTGCTCTTTGGTTATTTCACCGCTGTTTACAAGAGACTGCACAAAGGAGTGATCCTCTGTGATCTGCGCCACGATTTCTCCTCTTATATGGTAAAGCCTGCTGTCACCGATATGGGCAACATACATTTTTTTATCCTTAATTACTGCCATTACCACGGTTGTACCCATACCGCTGTATTCGCTTTTTTCCGCAGCTTTACCAAAAACCAAAGAATTGGCTTCTTCAATGGCTTTTTTCATTACGGGTATTATGTCGTCTTCATTTTCGTTTAGATTATTAACTAAATAATCCTTGATTGCATCGGCTGCAATATTGCTGGCTACGTCCCCGCCGTTTACGCCGCCCATGCCGTCGCAAACGATGGTATAGGCATAGCCTTCTCTTACTTCACCGTTTCTGAAAGCATCCTGATTGGTGGAGCGTCTTTTACCAATGTCTGTAGCACCGTAAATATTCATAACAGTACCGTTACTGATTCTTAAAAATCAGTGACCTTTCTTATATAATTTGATCACCGCATTATGTGCTGATATGTTTACCCTTTAACTGTCCGCAAGCCGCCTCAATATCGGCTCCGAGCGTTCTTCTTATTGTTGCTGTAATGCCGTAATTGCTTAATATATTTATTATTGCCTGATGTCTTTTCTGACTGCTTTTTTTATAGCCTGTATCCGTTACGTCATTAACGGGAATTAAATTGACGTGGCATAAAACAGGCTTTAGTTTTCTGCCCAATTCGTGGGCGCACTCGTCGCTGTCATTAATACCGCTTATAACAGCGTATTCAAAACTTATGCGTCTGCCTGTAACCTTTCCGTAATATTTGCACGCTTCAAGCAGCTCTTCAACGTTCCATTTTTTATTTACAGGCATTGTATGATTTCTTATGGTATTGTTTGGCGCATGGAGAGATACTGATAAAGTAAGCTGAAGTTTCATATCCGCAAGCTTATATATCTTATCCACAATACCGCAGGTAGAAAGGGAAATATGGCGCATTCCTTTATTCATGCCCTCTTCGCTTGAAACCAGCTTTAAAAACTTCATAACGTTATCGAAATTATCAAGAGGTTCGCCCATACCCATAAGTACGATGTTGGAAATTCTTTCACCTATATCCTTTTCTGCGGTTTCGATTTCAGAGAGCATTTCGGAAGGATATAAATTACGTTTAAAACCGCCCTTACCCGTTGCGCAGAAGGTACAGCCCATTTTGCAGCCAACCTGAGAAGAAATACAGATAGATATACCGTGGTGGTATTTCATTATAACGGCCTCTATATATTCGCCGTCGTAAAGCTTATAAAGGTATTTTATTGTTCCGTCCAGCTTTGAAACTCTTTTAATTTCTATGCTGCAGGAAGGTATAAAATACTTTTCATTTAACGCTGCTTTTAAATCTTTAGGAATATTCTGCATCTCATCAAAGGAGCTTATACCTTTATTCAGCCAATCAAATACCTGCTTGGCACGGTATTTCTGAATGCCGTCTTCAATAAACTTTTCGGTAAGCTCCTTTAAATCAAAGGATTTTATATCAATTTTATCCAAGAGATTCACCTTAAATTAAATTATTTCTTTCTGAATAACGCTATAAAGAAGCCGTCGTTTTCAGCAAAACCCGGAAAAACCGTAAGCTGATTTTCAGGCTCTTTAATGAGTCTCGGTATTTTTATATTATCAGGAATGCTGAAAGCTTCAAATTCACTATGTTCTTTTAAAAATTTTGAAGCAATATTTCCGTTTTCTTTCGGATTTAACGTGCAGGTAGAATAAGCGAGTATTCCGCCCTTTTTAAGGAATTTTGAAGATTTTGAGAGAATTTCATACTGAGTTTCGTATAAAGCCTCTACTTCGCTTAAATCCTTATATCTTATCTCAGGTTTCCTTCTTATTACTCCGAAACCCGAACAGGGTACGTCACAGAGAATTTTATCGGCGTTATCTATCTCGCATTTATCACTTAAAGCGTCACGCATGGAAGCCATTACGTTTTTTAAGCCGAGCCTGTATGCACCTGCTCTTATCAGCTTAACTCTGCCCTTATAAAGATCATAGGAATAAACAGTACCCGTGCCGTTCATAAGCTCGGATAAAGTAAAGGTTTTACCTCCGGGAGCGGCGCACACGTCGATAAGTACTTCGTTTTCTTTGGGGGCAAGTATATTGCAGAGCATCTGGGATGAAATATCCTGAACATGGAAAAGGCCATCCTCAAATTCTTTAAGAGAAGTAACATCCCCTGCGCCGAAAATTTTATAACAGTTACCTATATACTGTGATTTTTTAAAGGAAAACTCAAAATTCTTTTCAAACTCTTCCTCTGTTATTTTTGTATTGTTAAGACGGATATAGGTTGGAGCTATTTTTGAAAAATCCTCCAATATTTTCTCGGTTATTTCCATTCCGTAGGAATCAAGCCATAAAGAAATAAGCTTTTCGGGAACAGAATATCTTATGCTTAAAGCTTTTTCGCTGTTTCCTTCAGCTAACGTAAGCTCGTCCTTTATTTTTATAAGCTTGCGAAGCACCGCGTTTACGAAACCGAACTGCAATTTATATTCTTTAGCAAGATTCACCGCTTCGTTAACAGCGGCAGACTCGGGGATTTTTTCAAGAAACATAATCTGATATACGGCTGTTCTTAAAATTTCCAAAGTCTTCTCATTTATTTTATAAGTCGGATGGTCAAGACATTTTGAAAGATAATAATCTATAGTTATCCTCTTTTCAATTGTACCGTAAAATATAATGCTGGCAAGAGCGCTGTCGCGCTTATCAAGCTCATATTTCCTTAAAGTCTTATCAATTACAATATTTGAATAACCTTCGTTTTCGCTTACCTGAAGCAAAGCTTCCAGTGCAACCGAGCGGGCGTTTACTGTCATATAAAATTCCTTTTAATTTAGTTAATATATTAATTATTCAAAATAGATTTTCTCTTTAATGGGGTGACCGAGAAGATAACTGGAAGAAAGCATTCTTTTGCCGTTTTCAGGCTGTATTTCCAAAAGCTCCAAAGCGTTTTCGCCGCAGTAAACCGCAAGTTTGTTTTCGCTCACAAAAGCAAGACCGGGTTCCCCCTGCTTATTTATTATTTTCGCAGAGAAAACTTTAAGCTTTCTGCCATCCAGAGCAGTATAAGCGCAAGGCCAGGGATTAAGACCGCGGATCTGATTAAAAATAAATTCTGCGCTCTTATTAAAATCAATTACGCCCATCTCTTTACTTATCATGGGAGCGTGTACCGCTTCGCTTTCGTTCTGAACTTCGCGCTTTGCTTTGCCGCTTTCTATTTCGGGAATGGTATCGGCTAAAAGTTCGGCGCCAACAAGACTCATTCTGTCAAAAAGCTCGCCTGCGGTTTCGGTATCGCCTATGATCATCTCTCTTTTTGAGATCATATCACCTGTATCGATACCTAGCCCCATATACATAATGGTAACACCCGTTACCTTATCGCCGTTAAGCACAGCCCACTGAATGGGAGCGGCGCCGCGGTACTTGGGTAAAAGTGAACCGTGAACGTTAATACAGCCGTATTTGGGAAGATTTAA
This sequence comes from Oscillospiraceae bacterium, assembly GCA_015065615.1. Classification (GTDB taxonomy): domain Bacteria; phylum Bacillota; class Clostridia; order Oscillospirales; family Acutalibacteraceae; genus SIG603. Next base: position 32,765 of record SVPY01000005.1, read on the forward strand.
AACTTCTTCGGGTAATATCTTACCGTAGGCTGCCACTACTATCATATCGGGAGCAATATCCTTTAAAACAGCGAGCATCTCCCCGTTATTTCTCAGAGTCTGAGGCTGATATACGGGAATATTATTTTCAACGGCTACTTCCTTAACGGGAGACATCTGCATTTTGTGGCCTCTGCCCTTTGGTTTATCGGGCTGAGTAAATACAGCTTCAATTTTATAGCCTTTTTCTATTAATTTTTTAAGTGACGGAACGGCAAAATCAGGCGTTCCCATAAAAACTATACGCATATAAATTCCTTATAAAATAATCACTCTTCTTCTTCGTACTCTTCGTTTTCAGCCATAAGTTCCTCAGGATCAAGCATACGGCTTACTTTGGATTTGAACACAATACCGTTTAAATGGTCTATTTCATGGCAGAAAGCTCTTGCTAAAAGCTCCTCGCCCTCTGCTTCAAACCACTCGCCGTTTCTATCCTGCGCTCTTACTTTTACGTAGTTAGGTCTTTCTACCATACCGTATTCACCGGGGAAAGAAAGGCAGCCTTCTGCGCCATCCTGAGTACCTGCTGTTTCAATAATTTCGGGATTGATAAGCTCGATAACACCTTCGCCTACGTCGATAATACATATTCTTCTCATAAGACCTATCTGAGGTGCAGCAAGACCCACACCGTTTGCTTTATTCATAGTCTCATACATATCATCAAGAAGAATACCGAGCTTCTTATCGAATTTTTCTACTTTTTTACAAATTTTACCGAGAATGGGGTCGCCGTCGGTAACAATATTTCTTAAAGCCATTTTTTACTTCCTCCTATATAATGTTTACGGGATCAGCATCTATAAACACTGAAATATCCTTGAATTCTTTTATTTTATAATGTAACTCCAACGCTTCTTTGAGCATTTCGCGGAAGTTTCGGTTATTTTTGCATTTTATTATAAGCTTATACCTATATTTGCCGTTCAATTTAGTTACCGCCGCAGGCGAAGGTCTTAAAAACCTCAACGGAAGCGACTTATATTTATTTTCGGCAAGTTCGGTTAAATTTTTTAAAAAACTGTTTGCACAGGCACTTACTTTATGTTCATCTTCTCCCGTAAAGCCCACAAGTACCAGATCCGCATAAGGCGGATAGAGCATAGCTTTTCTGTATAAAATCTCCATATCGAAAAAGCTTAAATAGTCCTGAGCTGCCGAGAGTTTTAAATATGGGTTTTCGGGAATCTCTGTTTGTATTATTGCTCTTCCCGGGTATTTACCTCTTCCGGCTCTGCCTATGACCTGCGTCAAAAGGTCAAAAGTATTTTCACTGCATCTGAAATCATCGCTGAAAAGACTCTGGTCTGCAGAGAGAACACCTACTAAAGTGACGTTTTCAAAATCAAGACCCTTGGCTACCATCTGAGTGCCTACAAGTATATCATACTCACCCATCGAAAAAGCATCTAACTTTTCCTTTAAAGAATCTTTTGCAGCTGTTGTATCGGCATCGATTCGAAGCACCCTTGCGCTTGGCAGTACCGTGCTTATATATTCTTCCACAAGCTGAGTACCGCTGCCCGAAAGCTTTAAGGCTTTCTCCTTGCAAGTGGGACACACATCAGTTAAAGGTACAGAATAACCGCAGTAATGGCACATAAGCCTGTTATTTGCAGAATGATACGTCAGCGAAATACTGCAGTTAGGACAAGTGACAACCTCTTTGCAGGAAGAACATTTGACAAAAGTATTATAACCGCGTCTGTTCCTTAAAAGAATTGACTGATGCCCTTTTTCGAAATTTTCTTTTATGGCGTTCTGAAGCAAAGCGCTTACACCCGTGGTATTTCCAGCGATACTTTCTTCATTCATATCCACTAGCTCAACGCCCGGAATATTGGCTTTACCGAACCTTGAATTAAGCATATTGAAGCCATACTTCTCGTTTTTTGCCATATAAAAGGATTCCACCGAGGGTGTGGCAGAACTTAAAAGACAGAAAGCGTTATTATAAGCTGCGCGGAATTTCGCAATATCTCTTGCGTGATATCTGGGGGAATTTTCCGATTTATAGGTATGCTCCTGCTCTTCATCCATAACTATCAGACCTAAGTTTCTGCACGGAGCAAATATAGCGGAACGCGTACCTATAATGAGCTTTACTTCACCCCTTTCCACTCTTTTCCATTCATCCAGCCTTTCGCCTAAAGATAAACTGCTGTGAAGCACCGCAATATTATCTTTAAACTTAGCTTTGAAAATATCAATGGTCTGAGGTGTAAGGGAAATTTCCGGCACCATCAATATTACTTCTTTACCTTCATTTATTACGTGTTCGATAAGCTTTAAAAAAACCTGCGTTTTACCGCTGCCCGTAACACCGTAAAGAAGCGATATCCTGTTATCGGAATTATTATACTGATTTACAAGATTTAAAAAAACCTTTTCCTGCTCAGAGGAAAGTTTGCTTTCGGTTTTGTTTTTAATCTCCCACTCTGTGTAAGAGGGACGTCTGTATACTTCGCGGCTGAAAAATTCCGCCGCATTTTTCTTTACCAGCGTATTTACCAAAGATGCAGTTACACCTGTGTAGTAAATAAGCTCTTTTACGGATATTTCCGATATTTCCAAAAGGAAATCATAAACTTCCTTTTGCTTTGCTGTAAGCTTTATTTCGGAAATATCGCGGGGACGGATCATTTTATCGGAGGCATCCTTTGCTTTTCGTACCGCAAGTGAATCGGACGCAATAAGTCCCATTCCCTTAAGCTTTGATATCTGCTTGCCTTTAGATGCAAGCAAAAGCTCTTTTTCCAAAGTTTCGGAATTTACCGTACCGCCTTTATGCTGAATAAAGCGCAAAATTCTGACTTCATCCTCATTAAGTTCATTTATTCGTTCCTGCCAGGATTCATTACAGCTTAAACATTCTTTAATACTGTAAGAAAGTCCCGCAGGCAGCATTAAACGCACCGCATCAAAATAAGTACAGAAATACTTATCCTTAATATATGAAACAAGCTGCAGCATCTCGCTGTTTAAAAGCGGTTTATCATCAAGAAGTGAAGAGACCTCTTTGATTTTAGGCGCATCCTCATCAGTAATTCCCATAACCATGGCTAAACGGGTTTTATTACCTGCGCCGAAAGGTACGAGAACTCTCATACCCGGAGCACAGTGGGAATATTCTTCGGGCAGACGATAGGTAAACAGTTTGTCAAAATCGTAAGCAGTGCCTTCAACGGCGGCTAAAATATTCAAAAGCTGCTCCTTAATAAAATTATTCGTTTATCTTATACTTGCCGGAAACGAAATCGCGTACAGCGAGATCAACGGGCTTTTCGATAATTACCTTGCCTGTATCTTCACATTCCTGTGTGATTTCTCTTGCTCTTTTTGCTACGGCAATTACAACTGCATACTGGCTTGTATTTTTTGTTTTAATAATGTTATCGGAAGGTTTAAGCATAATTTATATCGCCTTTCTCAAATTGATTTTTTGTTTAAATTTTATATTCCCAATGAAGAGTCTAAATTTTCTTTATTTCTTATATAACGAAGCTTTTCGGCTCTTAAAATGGACTTAACGTCCTCAACTGCATCCTCAAGCTTATCGTTAACTACGATGTAATCGTAATTATGAGCTTCTTTAAGCTCAACCTTGGCTGTTGCCAAACGCTTTAATATAGCGTCCTCTGTTTCGGTGCCCCTGTTTCTAAGGCGCTTTTCAAGCACTTCAAGTGAAACGGGAGTGATAAAAATACTTACGCAATCGGGTATAAGCTTTTTAATCTGTGCGCCGCCTTTTACTTCGATTTCAAGTACAACATCCTTACCTTTTTCGGTAAGCTCTACTACAGGAGCCTTGGGGGTACCGTAGTAATTATCACAGAATTCCGCGTGCTCAAGAATTTCACCTTTTTCAAGCATTTCGCTGAACTCCTCTTTGGTAACGAAATAATACTGAACGCCGTTTTCCTCACCGGGTCTGGGAGCTCTTGTGGTAGCGGATACGCTGAGAGTCAAATTATCGTCACTTTCAAAAAGCTTTTTTAATATCGTACCCTTTCCGCCGCCTGACGGTGCGGAAATAACTATAACAAGACCTTTACTCATTTATATTCAGCTCCTCAAAATCATCGTCTTTATCGTTAAGTCTGTTGGCTATTGTTTCAGGCTGCAAAGCCGAAAGAACAACGTGATCGCTGTCGGTAATAATTACGGCTCTTGTTCTTCTGCCCTGCGAAGCATCGATAACCGAGCCCTTATCCTTAGCTTCCTGAACGATTCTTTTGGAAGGAGCGGAATCGGGACTTACGATAGCTACGATTTTTGAAGAAGAAAGCATATTACCGAAGCCGATATTTATAAGTTTCATTTTATTCTTCCTTTCTTCAAGGCTTATTCGATATTCTGAATCTGCTCGCGGATCTTCTCGATTTCAGCCTTAATATCAACAACCATATAAGCTATCTCGGAATCGCCCGCCTTTGAGCCGATTGTGTTAGCTTCACGGTTCATTTCCTGAACAAGGAAGTCCATCTTTCTGCCTATTGCTTCGCTGGACTCTGCGAACTTTCTGAACTGATTTATGTGGCTTCTGAGTCTTACTGTTTCCTCATCAACGGCCACTTTATCAGCAAATATTGCAGCTTCCGTTAAAATTCTCGTATCGTCGATGCTTCTGTCCTGAAGCACTTCTTTAAGCTTATTTTCAAGCTTTGTTCTGTACTCAATAACTGTAAGAGGAGATCTCTCTTCTACTTTTTCAACGATGGAGAGGATTTTGTCAAGACGGGACATTACATCGCCGAATAATCTTTGTCCTTCAACCGCGCGCATATTGATAAAGCTCTCTATAGCTTTTTCTGCTGCGGCGGAAACAACGTTCCAGATTTTCTCCTCATCCTCGGGCGCTTTATGAATTGAAAGTACGTCGGGATAACGGGAAACGGATTCAAAGGTTACGTTGCCGGAAATACCGTGCTTCTCGCCAATCTCTCTGAGCGCAGCTATGTAACCTGCTGCAAGAGAATGGTTAACTACAACCTGAACATCGCCTTCTTCGTAATTGTCGATAGATACGTACATATCTATCTTGCCGCGGCTTATACGCTTCTGAGCAAAGCTCATAAGTTTTTCTTCAAGGAATCCGTAGCCTCTTGTTATACGGGAAGAAAACTCGAAATATTTGTGATTTACGGACTTTATTTCTACTATAATATGATAGCCTTCAATAATTCCGTCAAAACGACCGAAACCGGTCATACTCTTTAACATTCTTATCACCAAGCCTTTATAGGCATCCTTTCTGATACTGCCGATGCAATCATCAACATATTTTAATTATATCACCCGTAATACAAACAGGCAACAAAAAATTACAATTTTGTAACCTTTTATTGCCTATAATATTTATTCGTAATGAACTATAAGTAACATTGGTGCAAAAGCATGGAAAATATCGGTTTTAAAGCCTTTTTTCTTTAAAAAGTCGTTATATAAGTTATTTGCCGTCTCCAGCTTATCGGCGCCGTAATTTTCGCCGTATGATGCACCCGAACGCATTAGAGTATCGAGATAGAACTCTTTTTCAAAAGGCATCATATTTTCGCTGTTATAAATCTTAAACTCAAGATAAATTAAAGTATCGCCCATAAGCTTTACGGCAACATAACCTAAATCAGCATCGCCTTCTGCCATCATAAGTACTTTTGCAGTTTTATTCGTTTCATTTAAAGAAGCGAGAATTTTATTTTCTTTTTCTTGGTCCTTTAAAGGAAGTATCTCTATCATTTTTTGCCTCCGCCATTAAACTTTCGTTTCTGTCCTTTGCTTTCTGTGAAGCTGTTTTAAGCCTTTTTACCTCTTCGCCCGTAAGCTCTCTGTACTGACCGGGCTGAAGCATACCAAGCTTAACTCCGCCTATGGATATTCTTTTAAGTCTTGCTACTTCAAGGCCGAAATACTCGCACATTCTTCTTATCTGTCGGTTTTTACCCTCGTTAAGTACTATTTCAAGCACTACCCTGCCTTTTTCCTGTACCAGCACTTTAACGGAAGATGCGGACATAAACTCGCCGTCTACCGTGATACCCACAGCCATCTGAGTAAGAACATCCTCTGTGACACTGGGTCTTACCGTTACTCTGTATACCTTTGAGACGTGGCCCGAGGGGTGTGAGATCATATTTGCAAAGCCACCGTCATTTGTTAAAAGCAGTAAGCCTTCGGAATCCTTATCAAGCCTTCCTATGGGGTAAAGCCTTGTATCAATATCATCTATAAGGTCTGCAACGCATTTTCTGTCCTTTTCATCACTCATCGTAGTGATAAAGCCACGGGGTTTATGAAGCATAACGTACATCTTTTTACCTTTAGAGAAATTAATTCTCTCACCGTCAACCGTAACGACGTCTCTTTCGGGGTCAACCTTATCGCCTATAGAGGCAACCCTGCCGTTGACCTTTACCCTGCCCTGCTCGATTATTTCCTCTGCTTTTCGTCTTGATGCCACACCGCAGTCTGCCATCATTTTTTGTAATCTGCAATCTTTTGCCATAAAATGAACCTTTCGTTTAAATTCCTATATTTCTTGATTCAATAACCTTTCCGTTTAATATATAGTCAACTCTGCCGCAACCATTTAAATTTTCATTATAAACGAACCTGGGCAGATATATTTTCTCTTCTATTTCTCCGCTGAAGAAATAATAAATATCATCACTTTTTTCTAATTTAAGGTCAACTCTTTTACCTTCAGCCGTAATAACGGAAAATCTTTTATTTTTAACGCTGTAGCTTTCTCTTTTCTCAAAAGCTGAATCATAAAGAAAGATATGATCGTTCCAGTCATCGGGAGCGTTTAAAGTGACCGCTATTAAAAAACTTTGATCCCTTTCAAGAGCTGATACAAGGCATCTTCCCGATTTCGTTGTAAAACCCGTTTTTACACCTGTGCAGCCCTCAAGCATACTTAAAAGCTTATTGTGGTTTTTTAAATATACGGTAATATTACTTTTGCTTTCGGCAGAATAGTAACTGACACTCATCTTCTCGGAAGAGGCAACACTTTTAAAAAGCTCGTTTTCCATAGCTGCAGAAGCAAGCTTCGCCATATCTTTCGCCGTTGAATAATGATTTTCACTGTCAAGACCCGACGGAGTTACAAAAGAAGTATTTTCAAGAGATAATTCCTTTGCCTTTTTATTCATAAGCTTTGAAAAAGCTTCAAGATCTCCCGATACAGCAAAAGCTGCGGTATTTGCTGCGTCGTTACCGGAGGCCAGAAGCATTCCGATAATAAGCATATCGAGAGTTATCCTATCCCCTTCTTTTAAACCTAAAGCGGAGCCTTCCACTTTTACCATTTCGCCCGTTACTTCTACCTCTTTGTTGCCGTATTTCTCAATGTATTCGGCACAGAGAAGGGACGTCATTATTTTTGTTGTACTCGCCATAGGAAGCTTAATATCGCCGTTTTCTTCCGATATAAAGGAATCTGTTAAAGGGTCGTAAACCGCGTAAGCTTCAGCGGAAACAGCGTAGGACTCAATAAAAGTAAAAGATACCGTAAAAACAAAAACAAAGAAAAAAGCAATATATTTTTTCAGGATAAATCCCCCTTTACGTTCATATATTTATATCTATGAAGATAAGGGGGATTATATTATTGAATTAAATGTTTTCTTCCTGAGCCTCAGCTTTTTCGGGCTTGAGAGTTGTGATAAGGTTGCCTATCTTATCAACAACATCGGGAACAGTCTGGATAACTCTGTCAACGGAGCTTGTGAAGGGTTCGATCTGGAGGATTCTTACACTGCCGTTTGCAATTACCAAAAATGCAATGGGAGTAATTGTGATGCCTGCGCCGGAACCGCCTGCAAAAAGACCGCCCTGAGGAGCGTGAGATGAAGGAATGTCGGAACCGCCTGAAGCGAAGCCGCAGTTAACCGTACAGATCGGGATAACCGTTGTACCGTCAGGTGTTGTAACAGGTTTACCCAGAACTGTGTTTACGTCTACCATTTCCTTTATTTTTTCCATAGATACGCCGATAATGTTATTTACGTTGTTTGCGCTCATAATTTACTTCCTTTCTGAAAATCAATTATATATTTAATTACAGTTTTTACTAAGGGGAACGCCGCGCCCAATACGAATATGGGGCGGATATAAACTTCAGCAGTACATATAACTTTAGATTCACTTAAGTTATAGTCAGCATCCACGGTTACCTTCGGCTTTTTGGGTGATTTGCATATCTTCTTTATCAGCGTTACCGCAGGATAAATCACAGAGCAGGCTTTTCCGTACTCTATTGCTACTTCGCTTGCGTTACTGCCTCCCGTAACCGCATAAAGGTCAAGCTCTTTTATTCTTATCTTTTTAAGTATATTGAAAACCATCTTTGACGTGGTCTTTAATATATCCCCAAGAATTGCCATTATACCGCCGAAGCCCTTATATTTAAGATAAGCTTTTAATTTAAGCACCATTTTGTTGGGCTTTTTATCTTTGGGCTTTTCTTCTTCCTTAGGCTTTTCCTTCGGTTTTTCTTCCTTTGGCTTTGGCTCTTTCGGTTTCATTTTCTTTGAATCGATAAAAAGAAATCTGAAATTAATTTTTACTTCCTCTGAATATTCAACCGAGAAATAAAGGGGCATACACAAGATAAGTACTATCAATGCAATTATACCACATAAAACGTATAAAGCAATCACTTAATTTCTCTCCTATAAATTATTCTGAAATTTTTTCGCTTTCTATGCTGTTTTCTTCCGTTTCGTTTTCGGGAAGCTTCGGTAAAAAGGATAAATCCTCAAGACTGAAGCATCTCAAGAAGTTTTCCGTAATTCCGTAAAGCAGAGGTCTGCCGGGAAGCTCGAGCCTTCCTCTCTCCTCAATAAGTTCACGCTGAATAAGAGTACTGATAACACCTGAACAGTCAACTCCTCTTACCTGCTCAACGTAAGCTTTTGTAACAGGCTCGTTGTAAGCTACCAATGCAAGAACCTCCATAGCTGCAGGTGAAAGCGGCGTGTTCTTTTTTAGGCTTAATATTTTCTGAATGCTTTTTATGTATTCGGGATTGGAGCAAAACTGCAATCCGCCGCCGATCTTAAGCAGATTTATACCGCTTTTGGGCGTATTGTATTTTTCTAAAAGTAATTTTTCGGCTTCAAGGTAAAGCTCCTCTGATATATCAAGTGCTTCTATGATTTTTTCTGCAGGTACTATTTCTCCCGAAGCGAAAACCACTGCCTCGATTTCGCCAATAATTTCGTTTGCTTTCATTTATAAATCCTTTACACAAGATGCAGTATCACATCTTCTTTTTCTTCATCTATTCTTATTTTTTTCTCTTTAATAAGCTCCAGCACCGCTAAAAAAGCAGCCACTCGTTCGGAACTGTCGTGCTTTGTTGCAAAAAATTCTTCCAGATTGATTTTTTTATCTCTGCTAAGAGCCTCGAAAATAACAGAGACCTGAGAGGAAACGGAAACGAACCTTCTTACTACCAGTTCATTGAACCTCTCTTCCTTTGGAGGTAAAAATCTTTTTCCTCTGCCTGCTGCATTCATATAAGCTTTCAGTAAAAGCTCCGGCGGGTGATTCAAACTGTAACGCATATCCACAGGAATTTTTTCCGGTTCTCTTACCATTCTGTTAAAATTCATCATCTGAGAGAGAAGCGCTGCAATTTCCTTGCACTGTTTATATTCAAGAAGCTGACCTGTAAGCTCTCTTTTTAATTCCTTCTCCTCTTCCTCATGCTTGGGAAGAAGGGATACCGTTTTAATATGAACAAGCCTTGCCGCCATTTCAAGAAATTCACTTGCTATGTCCATATCGTACTGCTTCATCAATTCGATCTGCTCTATATACTGCTCAAGAAGAAGAGAAATTTCAATATCGCAGATATTCATCTTATTTTTTGAGATAAGGGTAAGCAGTACGTCTAAAGGACCTTCGAAATCCTGCACTTTATACTGTAATACTTCCATTTAAATAACTCCAAAAAGCTTATAAGGTAAAGCAGCAAGATCGAAAATTCCGTTATAAACAATATTTTCAAGGTAATTAAGAGGTGTACTGAGCACGCCTGTAAAAAGTAAAACGAAAAGCACCATTGTGATTATCTGCTGGTACTGATAGTAGTAGCGTAATATCCTGTCCCCTAAAAATGCCATTAAAATCTTTGAGCCGTCAAGAGGCGGAATGGGAAGAAGGTTAAATACCGCAAGACCTATATTTACAATAACGTAGTACTCTAAAAAATAATAAATAAAAATCACGAAATCATTATAAGGCGCAAAAATAAATATAGGTATAAGAATACACATACCGACAAAAGCGGCTAAAAGATTTGAAAGAGGTCCTGCCAAAGCAACTATAGCCATATCCCTTTTGGGATTTTTAAAATTGCGCGGGTTTACCTGCACGGGTTTTGCCCAGCCGAAACCGAAAAGCAAAAGAGCCAAAGCGCCCATAGGGTCAATACTTGCAAGAGGATTGAGTGTGAGGCGCTTATCCCACTTAGGTGTGTTGTCGCCGAGTTTAACGGCGATTAATCCGTGAGCACATTCGTGAAGAGGTAAAATACAAATTATAACAAACAACACAGATAAAACCTGAGCCACCAGAGAGGTAAAATCCACTGATGCACCCGAAAAAATCTGTCGAATTGCACTAATAATCATTAAATCGTCTCCTTTTCTTTCAAAGTATAATACAAATTGAGAAAAAACTCAATTACTTTCAAAAAAAACTTGCATTTATTTAAAATATCTGTTACAATATTGAGCGTTGCAAATGCATTTGAACCTAAGGAGGTGCAGTAAAATGGCAAAATGTGAAATTTGCGGTAAGGATGTTTCCTTCGGTATTAAGGTTTCTCATTCACACAGACGTTCTAACAGAACATGGAAGCCCAACATCAGAAGAGTAAAGGCTATTGTAAACGGTACACCCACTCGTGTATACGCCTGCACACGTTGCTTACGTTCCGGTAAAGTTACAAGAGCAATCTGATTTAGTAAGAAATTTCGGGAACCGAATTTGGTTCCCTTTTTTCTTTTTTACGGATCTTTTTTATAACTGAATTTATCTTCTTTAAAGTCGCTTATATTTAAAGCGGCTTTTATTTTTACTGCGTTTCTAAAATCCTCGGGGAATTCACTTAATACTTCTATGTTTTTTCCTATGGCAGAATTATTTACACGGCACACACCGCAGTGAAGCGCCTGACGTAATATTTTATCCTGTTTCCCGCCGTAGAGATCGTCGCCAAGTAAAGGGTGCCCTATATACGAAAAATGCACGCGTATCTGGTGAGTTCTGCCTGTATGGATCTTTACTTTTACGAGGCTGTTTTCACCGTCAAAAAGAATTCTTTCAAATTCGCTTACAGCCTCCTGCCCACCGAAACCGCAGCGCCTTTTAATTACGCTTCCCTCTTCAAGGGATATAGGTTCATTTATAATCCCACAGGGCGGTACTTCACCGTGGCAAACGGCATAATAAAGTTTATTTATCTTAGTTCCCTGCATAATAAGGGAATTCTTTGCAAGCAGTAATGTGCCGCTCGTATTCTTATCGAGCCTATAAAAGGGTCTGAAAGTAAAATTCGGGTATAAAGCGCCAAGTGTATCACATATATTATTCTCTTCTTTACCGCTTTTATATACCGTTGTAAAAGCGGGCTTATTAAAAACAATATAGTCTTCGTCCTGATAAAGTATATTATAAGGGATAAGTGCCTGATTGAGAAACTGAGAATCCTCAACGCAGACACTTAATATATCGCCTTTTTTTAAAATATCTACAGTACGAATCTTATTTCCGTTTAAAGTTAATCCGCCTTCTGTATTTTTTAGCTCAATTATACTTCTCGTGGAAATATTCAGATGCTTTTTCAGATAATCCTTTACGCTGATACTTTCGTTTTGAACAGTAAATTCAACAGTTCTCATTTTTCGCGGTTAATAAGCTTAAGCGCATATTCTTTAAGGCATCCTGTGCCGTTTTCAAATGCATCAAGCGCGTTTACCGCTTCCTCGGTAAACTGCTCTACAAGAATCTGCGCGCCGCCAAGGCCGTAAAGGGAAACGTAGTTGAATCTGTCGTTCTTTTCATCGATACCTACGTTTTTGCCGAGAGTTGTGGGGTCACCCGTAACATCAAGGATATCGTCGCGAATCTGGAATGCCATACCCAAGCCCTGAGCATAACTTTCAGCGGCTTTTATCTGCTTTTCACTGCCGCCTGCTGCAATAACACCCATAATACAGCCGGCTTTTAAAAGAGCTACAGTCTTGCCGTTTACCATTTCGTAAAGCTCGTTTTCTTTCGTTATTTTGCCTGCAGACATTACGTCTATACACTGACCGCCTACCATACCCGTTACGCCTGCGTATTTACTAAGGATAAAAGCAGCTCTTGCGGCTTTTTCGTAACCAACGGCTTTTACGGCGTCATCGCAAAGGCAGATTTCAAAAGCTAAGGTCAAAAGTCCGTCGCCTGCAAGCAACGCGATATCCTCGCCGTAAACAATGTGGTTTGCATCCTTACCTCTTCTCATATCGTCGTCATCCATTAAAGGAAGGTCATCGTGAATAAGAGAATAGGTATGTACCATTTCGCAAGCTACAGCAAAAGGAAGCGCGGCTTCGGCTGTACCGCCTGAAGCTTCCGCAAACATTAAAGTAAGGGTGGGTCTCACTCTTTTGCCTGCATCAAGAAGACTGTATCTCATAGCTTCAAAAACTCTGTTCATATAAGGAGAGTGAGGCTGAGAAGTATATTTATCAAGGGCTTTTTCTAAAATTTCCAAATAATTTTTCATTTTAAAGCATCCTTTCATTTCTGTTTTTATTCATCAAAGGTTTTTACGTTATCCGTAATCTCTGTAACCCGCTGTTCAGCTTTTTTTAAATAATCGTAGCACTGTGCAGATATTTTGGAGCCTTCTTCAAAAAGCTTTAAGCTTTCGTCTAAAGAAAGCTCACTGCTGTTTAAGGCATCTACTATCTCTTTGAGTCTTCTGAGTGAATCTTCAATTTTCATTTATGTTTTTCTCCTTAACTTCCATAATAAGCTTACCGTCGCTGAACACCGCGGTAACTTTATCGCCGACTTTTAATTTTTCAGCCTTGTTTATTACCTCTCCCTCTTTTTCCATAAAAGCATAACCGCGGGAAAGTGTTTTTAAGGGGCTGAGTTCATCAAGCTTGCCGCAAATATTACTTAATTCGTGCTGCCTGTCGCTTAACTTCTTATTTATCAGCAGATTCATTTTTTCGCTTAAAATATTAAGCTCTTTGATTTTTTCGGCAAATATTTTTTCGGGAGTATTGAACCTGCCTTCACTTGTAAGTGTATCGAGATAAAGCTTAAGCCTTTCTATTCTGTTCATAACAGCATTTTCCATATAATCGAAGCTGTTTATAACCGAATCCATAATTTCATATATATCGGGGCTTACAAGTTCAGCCGCCGCCGAGGGCGTAGGCGCTCTTAAATCAGAAACAAAATCGCAAATAGTAAAATCAGTCTCGTGACCTACTGCTGAAATAACCACGGTTTCACAGGCGTATATGGCTCTTGCAAGCTCCTCATTATTGAAAGCGGATAAATCTTCCTTTGCTCCGCCTCCTCTGCCGATAATAATTACGTCAGCTTTTTTATCGGCTGATTTTACTTTTTCGGTAAGCTCTTTTGATGCAAACTCGCCCTGAACCGATGCAGGGAATAAAAGAACTTCAGCGCAAGGCCAGCGCCTTCTTAAAATGTTTAAAATATCCTGAAGCGCCGCGCCGTTTCTTGAAGTAACTACGGCTATTTTCTCGGGAAATAAGGGAAGCGGACGCTGTTTATTAAACAGACCTTCTTTATTAAGCTTTTCTTTAAGCTGTTCAAAAGCAAGAGCTTCGCTGCCGAGGCCGTCCGGCTGCATACTTTTTACATAAAGCTGATACTGCCCCGCCGCATCGTAAAGAGATATTTTACCTGAAACTATTACTTTCAGTCCATCCTCGGGCTTAAATTTAAGCCTTGCCGCGGCATCACTGAACATTACTGCTTTAATAAGACTTTTACCGTCGGTTAAAGAAAAATATACGTGACCCGACTTATAATGGCGGGTACAGTTTGTTATCTCACCTGTAATAAAAACACTTTTAAGTACGTTATCGGTATCAAGAAGCGTTTTTATATATGTGTTTAACTGAGTTACGGTTAAAACCATTTTACTTTTTCCTATGCTTTAGTTATTAAAGTAATTCACCGCTTTTTACAGCCGCAAGAACAGCCGTGCCGTATGCATTGTCCGAAGAATACTGCGGCTCTGTGAAAAGAGCGCCGTATTTTTCAGTCATATATTTTCTCATAAGGGAATTTGAGGATACGCCGCCTGAAAATACGATGGGGGTATCTTTTCCGTAATCGTTTAAAAGCTCTTCAAGACAGCCGTCTATGGACTTTATAATGCTCATTATAACGAATTTCGCAACGTCCTCTTTAGGTGTGCCCGCTTCTATCATAGCTTCGCATCTATTCTGTACACCTGAAAGAGAAAAATTACTGTTTATCATAGAAGGCCTTATTTTAAATTCTGCGGTAGATTTTGAAGCAAGCTCATCTACATATTTACCTGCAGGGAAAGGCATACCGAGAAGCACTCCCACTCTGTCAATAGCCTGACCTGCTTTAAGGTCAAGAGATGCAGCTACGGCAGTACAAACGGGTAATTTGTCACTGTCGGGGGCTACCATTAAAGCTTCTGTAGTACCGCCTGAAATATGAAAAGCCAAAAATTCTCTTTTTAAAAGATCCATTCTGCCGCAGGAATAAAGCGCAGCGGCAACGTGACCCTGCTGATGTGAAAATTTATATAAGGGAACGTTTAAAGCGGATGAGAGCATACTTGCAGCGCCCTCACCTGCCAAAAAGCAAGGCATATAGGATTCTTTATTGGAACGGGGTCTGTCGCTTACACCTATAGCGCTTATTTTTTCATTACCCAATACCTTAAAAGCCTCTTCCACTATTGAAGGAAGCTGTTTAACGTGGTGAAATACAGCTTCGCTCTGACGAAGACCGATTTTGCCTTCCTCTACGGGCAAAAGCTTTTTACCGTTAAAATTAACTTTGCCGCACAAAGCAGCGGAAGTTGTATAATTGCTTGTATCTATACCGAGAAACGTTTTTTCCATATTTATACCCTGATTCAGTTATTTTTTTCTGCCAATTCTTCGTTTTTTGCCACGCTTGAAAGCACGCCGTTAATGTAGGGAGCATCGTCCTTACCGCCGTATGTTTTAGCAAGTTCAACGGCTTCGTTTATGGAAACGCCAACGGGAATACTCTCGTCATAAAGAAGTTCCCATACTGCAAGTCTTAAAAGAGCCACGCTCACCTTGGAAAGACGTGAAAAAGTCCATCTCTTAAGGTTTCTTTTTATTACTTCGTCGATTTTTTCTTCGTTTTCATAAATGCCTTCAACGTGCTTCTTTATAAACTCATTAAGTTCTATACCTCTTGATTCAGCGGCATTTTCGAGGATCTCCTCAATGGTCTCCCCTGTTACAGCTCTTTCAAAAAGTATTGCAAATGTAAGTTCTCTGGATTCTTTTCTTGTCATAATTAATCACCGGTCCAATTAAATAATAAAAAAGGTTCACCTTTATGCCGGTGAACCTTAAATTTTGATATAAGTATCGCTATACAGTTTTCAAGTTTCACTATCGGCTTTTTTATTATACACGCTTTTGCTCCGATAGTCAACCTCAGCCTATTTCAGTTACGGTAATTTTATCTGTAGTAAGGGAAGTTTCTTTCGTAATAATATCCTGAATTGCAAGAATATTATCCCCAACCTTATCAACTATAATACTGCAGCCGTCGTCGCTTAAATATACAACAACGTCATTAATACCCTTAGCCTTTATAAGAGTTTCGATATTTGACTCTTTTACCATATTCTGTGCAATTATTGAAGCTTCATCAATAGCTTTCTTTTTAGCTTCGCTATCCGCTTCAACATCGTTTAACACTTCGTCAAGCAGCTCCAGCGCGCTTTCTCTTGAATTCTGACGGTCTAACCGCGCTTGAGAAAGTGAAGAACTTACTTCGTAAGCGTCGTACACATCCGCCTCATCAACCGCTTCTATTTCATCATTTACGGTTTCAACATCAATATATGAACTGTTTACGAGCTCGGCTATACCGAGGGGGCTGTATTCACTTTTTTCTTCACTGTTTTCAGTATATTCCGTTCCTTGTGTAGAAACAGGAACGGTGCTCGGAGAAGTAAACTGCCAGTTAAGATACACCGTGGCGCCTAAAGCCAATATAAGCGCCGCAAGGGTTATTTGTTTTTTACCGAGTTTTTCAAATTTTTTCATAACATACTCCTTTGTACCGTAAAAATCTCTTAAATTTATATATTATGTTTATTTAAGCCTTATTAATTTTATTACATTTAATTTGAATAAAAAGGAACAACGGAGACCTGTGAAGTTTTAATTCCAAGCACCTTTATTACGGCATCTATTATCTGTTCCTTTATTATCGGGTCTCTGCCTCTTTTGGTTACTACCACCACACCTTTTATTTCAGGCTCAATCTCTTTTAATATCAGAGCATTCTGGCTTTGTGAAGAATTTTTTACAATAACGTATTCTTCATCTGTATCATCCCCTTTTTTAAACACTTCTTTTGCATATACTTTTTCCGTGGATGTTTCTGCGGTTATCATAATTTTCACGTCACTCTCTCCTGTTACCGCGCATATTATCTCCGAAAGCGAGGCTTCAAGATCATCCACATATTCATTTAAACTGATAGCTTCACTTTCTTTTACGTTGACTTCTGTTTCATTCTTACTTTCTTTACCTGCAAAAAGTAAAATAACTACTCCCGATAATCCTATTACCAAAAGAATTTTTTGAGTTAAACTTAATTTACTTAAAGACGTTTTTATATAATTACTGAAATTTTTACTATCCATCAGCCACTATCTCCGTTTTAAAATTTTGGGAATATTTAAAAAGTTCATTTATAACTATTTTCGCTCTTTCGATATCACTTTTATATTTTAGTTTAATTATCAGAGAGTCTACAGAGACTTCCCCATTTTCATCCATCTTAAGTAATGGCTCAATTTTTTCACATTCGATATACACAGAATTCAAAGCCGTTTTAATTCTCTCAGCCAGTATCTTCTCTGTTTCGCTTAAATAAACTTCACTTACTTCCGTTTCGTTTATGTAGTCTTGGTTTACGTTATATTCAAAGTCTGTAATATTATATAAACTTCCCAAATTAAGAATTACGCTTAAAAACACGTACACTGTTATTATATTTATGCTCCATTTCAGAGCCTTTTCATTTGGAAATACACTGCCTATAATATCTGCAGTAAGGAATGCAAGACATATTTTCATTACTTCATTATAGAATTCATTCATTTTTTTAATCCTTCTTGATTTCTTATTTTACAAGAGTAATCAAAATAGCTGCGCTGATAACCGAAACAGATACCATTGTAAAGCTGCAGGCAAGCATAAGCTTATAAATTGATATACACCCGTTTATAAGTGAATTCAGCTTATTTATGTTAAAAAGCTCACAAATAATATTTATTGCGATAAGCGAAAACATATTAAGGGAACATTTAATTACCACGGGAACAAATATAAAAATCACAGCAAGAATACCAAAGGCGCCCGCTCCTGACTTTATAACTGCAAGTCCTCCCTGCACCGCTGAGAGAGCATCCCCTAAGGCAGAGCCTACGATAGGAACAGCCGTTGATACTGCAAGTCTTGCGCTTTTCATAGTAAACGCATCTGTATTTGATGTAATAACCGTCTGCAGCGACGTTACGGCGGAAAAAACCGTTACAGTAAGTACCAGAGTCCATTTCACCGCCTTCTGTATATTATCGTTAACTTTATTGAAGCTTCTTCCCGAGACTGCGGAAGCAAGGCAAAGCGATAGCATTATGGGAATCAACGGAAGAGCTACTACCGTTACAACAAAGTCCGCCGCCTGCGCCGCAAATAAAGTGAGCGAAGTATAGGATGCAGCTGTTACTGTTTTTCCCGAAAACGTAATTATGCCCGCATATATAGGTATTGAAGTCTTTATAAATACGGATAAAGATTCGCACGCCGTGCTTACGGCATCGCTCACCCTTATGATTACGGGATAAATTATAAAAGCTCCTGCAGCGATAAATGCAAAATCAGAAACGTTATTTTCTGTATCAAAGGTGCCTAAAAGCGACGATAAAATACAGATAACGGATAACAAAATGAAGTTTTCACTTACCGAAGGCAGAGAACTGCCGAATATAAATTCAATTGTTTCAATAATTTCTTCGTAATCAGGATTACCGGCTGTGGAGTAATCAACTTCAGCCATAGAAAGATATTCGCTTGTTTCGCTGTCAATAGCGCTGTAAAGCTCATCTAAATTAAGTTTCTCATTAATGCTATCCGCTTCGGCTTTTACACTTGGGTTAAATAATATTGTTATAAATATAAAGGCAATAACCGTTATAACTTTCTTTACTTTTTTCATTCTTTTAATTTCCGCTTGAAATATCACCGAGCAAACCAAGAATCTGCTCAACTATAGGGAGAGTTATTAGTATTATGCTTGTTTTTGTAATAAGCGACGCTGTAAAGCTTAATAGCTTTTCACCTGCATCATCACAAGCCGAGATCAGAATTTTGGAAATAAGGGTTATCCCCAGTGCCTTCAGAGGTATTTCAAATATCTCACCGTTAAGTGTAAAGTTATTCAGCCTTACAATTATATTTTCAAATCCCGTTAGGCTTTCCGAAATAATAATAACCGCTGCTGTAAAAGCTATAATTATCCCTATAACACTGTCATGCTTTTTTACAAATAAAACAGCAAACAAAACTGCCAGCAAAAACAAACTGTAAACTGTATGATTCATAAGTCAAACAGATTTTTTATAGTGTCAAAAAGTACGCTGATTTCATTTATTATCATCATCAGTACCACAATCAAACCCGCTATCGTGGTCATCATCGCCTGGTCATCCCTGCCGCTTCTTGTAAGAAGCTGATTCAGCACAGCCACGATAATACCTATTGCGGCTATTTTAAATATAAGATCCACGTCCATTATATATATCCCTTCCTTTTCTTTTACTTATATCAAAAGCATAGCAACCGCAAAGGATATAAAAAGAGAATATATTATATATATTTTTCCCTTCTTCTCAAAATTTTCTTTTGCGCTCATATACTTCGTATGAATTTTATTTATGTAATTATCGGTTATTACTTTGCTTGATTCTGTATCTGTTTTGCTGAATTCATCTATAAATCTGCCGATAAAGTGCACGTCCTCATTGTTATTAAAAAAATATTCGGCTGTTTCTTTCCATACTTTATCAAGCACCTCGTAAGATTTATTATTCTCCGTTATTTTTTTAGCTACAGGGTTTTCAGATTCGGCAAATATCATATAGATATCGTCAAAAGCGTAAGAAATACCGATATTAATCTCTTTCAGTAAATTTTCGTAATGTTCCAAAAACCTTACGCGCTTTTCTGTTTCTTTATACTTATTCAGCCCGAATATAATTCCGCTTGTTATAATCATAAGTAAACCTATGAATTTCATTTAATTCCTCTATATCGTATATTCTTTTTATCTTTCCCGGAGTACTTCTTGAATCAAGCTGTATAACTGTTCTGAATGCGCCTGTAGAAAGCAAGCTGTAAAGGGCAGGTCTTAAGGCGGTATTCAAAACGTTTCCGTGTGCGGACGCGATAAGCGCCACGCCGGAAGACATAGCATATTCCACCGTATGAATGTCACTCCCGTCCAGCTCGTCGCAAACCACTATCTGCGGTGACATATTTTTAATAAGCTGCATGATTCCTTCTTCTTTTCCCACACCCAAAAGCACGTCGCATTCAGAACCTGTATATAATTCATATCTCTCGTCAATTACCGACAGTCTGTATCTTTTTTCAAGACTTGTAATCAAATCTTTAAGCACCGTGGTTTTACCTGAAGATGGCTCGCCCACCACCAAAGCTCCGTAAAGCAGTTTATCTTTACAGGCTCGTATAATCCCATCTGCCGCACCTTCTATTTTTCGTGGTATTCTTATATTTAATGACGATACGTTTTTATATCCCGTTAATCTCTTTTCTTTATTTATTGCTGTGCCGCAAATTCCGCAGCGGTATTTATTATCTATAATTATAAAGCCTTTTCTTATCTCTTCCCCGTGTTTATATAAGGAATAGCCGCACAGCTTTATAATGAGGTCACATATCTGCTTTTCACTTAAAATCAGATCAGTTTTATATTTATCCCTGTATGTAAATACGGAAACAGGTTTATTTACCGATATATGTATGTCCGTTGCTTCTTTTTTTATATTCTCAGGCACATTAGGTACATCAACGCCGCATCTTATCAGGATTGATGTAATATTATCATAATCATTCATTTTATTAATCCTTCCGCTTCAATGCTTTGTCCTATTTATACTGCACTTATCATTTAAATAGAACAAAGCTTTTTAAATGAGTTGACGAAATTGAAGTATTTTATTATAATAAACGTGTAAGAATATAAGGAGATGTTTTTTAACTTGAAAGAACTTAATATAATTATAGCCGAAAACATAACAAGACTTCGTACCGCTAAGCAGCTTACACAGCTTGAACTTGCCAATATGCTTAGTTATTCAGATAAATCTGTATCCAAATGGGAGCGCGGTGAAAGTATACCGGATGCTTACGTACTTAAAAAAATCAGCGAAATTTTCTCCGTAAGCATTGATTTTATTTTTACTGAACACAAAGACGAGGAGTTCAGAAAGAAACCTATAAGAAAATACAAGCACGACAGAGGCACAATTACAAAAATTGTTATCTGCGGAATATGGACCCTTGCCCTTGCTTTATTTGTTATATTTAATTATTTAGGCTACACACAGTGGCTTATTTTCGCATACACTTTACCTGTTACTTTGGTTGTTCTTATTATCCTTAATTCTATATGGGGAAACAGGAGGCATAATGTTTTTGTGATTTCAGGTTTAGTCTGGAGTTCACTTTTAGCAATTTATCTTACCTTTTTATCTGCGAATATCTGGAAAATTTTCCTTTTAGGCATACCTGCCCAAATTATCATTTATCTCTCTTTTCGCATTAAAAAGAAGCAATCTTAATAATTTCACCTTCAATTTTTGGCTTAAACACTGGACTCTACTGATTGTAGAGTCCTATTTTCATCTCTCTACTCCTTTATTTTTGTTCGTAGAGAAATTAATTTTAGCAGTAGTTTGTAATTTCACCCTATTTGCTGTATAATTTATTTAACTTTGTATTTATAATTTATGTTCAATTCAAACAAGTAAAGAAGGAGAACCTTTGTGTGGACAAAGGTAAGAAACACTATGGCTGATTTTATTTTAAGCTGCTGTTCAACAGTTGACCTCAAAGAAGAACATCTTACTAAAAGAGATATTAAATACGTTTGTTTTCACTACACTATTGACGGTGTAACATATCCTGATGATTTCGGTAAATCAATGTCCTTTGATGCTTTTTACGGTGCAATGGCAAACGGCGCAGACACAAAAACAAGTCAGGTAAACGTAGACGAATACATCGCTTATTTCACACCATTCCTCGAAGAAGGCAAGGATATTTTACACGTATCTCTTTCTTCCGGTATTTCCGGTTCCTACAACTCCGCAAGAATCGCAGCTGAGGATTTAAGCGCTAAGTACCCTGAAAGAAAAATTTATATTATCGACTCTTTAGCAGCTGCTTCCGGTTTCGGTCTTTTAATGGATGAATTAGCTGACCTGCGTGATTCCGGTATGGGCATTGATGAACTTGCCGCTTGGCTCGAAGAAAACAAGCTTAAGATGCACCACTGGGTTCTTACAACAGACCTTACTCACCTTATTAAAGGCGGAAGAGTTTCCAAAGTATCCGGTTGGTTCGGTACTGTTCTTAAAATCTGCCCTATCATCAACGTTAACAGCGAAGGTAAGCTTATCCCCCGCTCCAAAATAAGAGGCAAGGAAAAGGGCATTGAGGAGCTTGCTGAGAGAATGGTACAGTTTGCACAGAACGGTCTTGATTATTCCGGTAAGTGCTACATCTGCCACTCCAACTGCTACGCAGATGCAAGAAAAGTTGCTGATATTATCGAGAAGAAATTCAAGAAATTAAACGGCAAGGTTCTTATCAACAGCATCGGTACAACAATCGGCAGCCATACAGGTCCCGGAACAACAGCTCTCTTCTTCTGGGGCGACGAAAGAACATTATAATAAACCGAAATCACCGACTTCTGTTTTCAGGAGTCGGTTTTCTTAATAATGTGCATATTTAAAATTAAAATATTTTATTGATTAACCACTTACATTTGATATAATAAACAAAAATTTAAGTAGGAGGTTTTTATGGCTTTAATAATTGATAAAAATAATACTCTTACCGCCATCAGAGATCCAATGGTTTGCCTTGTCAGGGACACTTATTACGTAACAGGCTCACAGCCACCTTATTGGAACGGAATAAATGAGGGTGTTCACCTTTGGTCTACCAAAGATTTTAATGCATTTACAGATCACGGTTTAATATTAAAACGCAGTGATTTAAGTGAAGATGCGTGGTGCCGCGACAGATTTTGGGCTCCTGAACTTTTTGACGGCAAGAACGGATATTATTACCTGACTTTTAATTGCCGAAACGAGAGTGAAAAATACAGCCATCCTCATCATGTGGGATTAGCCTGTTCCCAAAACATAACCGGTCCTTATGAAATTATTACGTTAGAAAAGCCGGTTACTTATGAATATTCCTCTGCTAATGATGCAACTCTTTTCAGAGATGACGACGGAACTGTTTATATCGGATATACCGCCCTAAAAGAAAGCACTGACAGCGATAATAAATATCACCTGTGGATATCAAAAATAGACCTTGATACCGGCAGAATATATGATCATATTGATGTTTGCACCTTAGGTGATGATGGAGAATGGGATCATATCGGAGTAGAAGGTCAGTGTATCGTCAAGCGTCACGGTAAATATTTCCAATGGTACTCAAGCTGGACAAGAGGTTACGAGGCAGGCATACTTACTGCCGACAATATCAGCGGTCCCTGGAAAAAATACGATAATAACCCTATATTAGTTGACAATGAAAAAAGACATAAAGCAGGTCATAATCACAGCTTTACAGCTATGGATGGAAAAGATTATATAACTTTCCACGCAAATCCGATTGATCCCAATGCAAAAAGTATAGAGTCCTTTTTCATAGAACCTGTTGAATACACGGAAGACGGAAATGTTATTATAAAGGATTGATAATATGAACAATTTATGGTATGCAAATGAGCATCATATACCCGTATTGGGTCATAGAGGAATAAGAGCTAAATACCCCGAGAATACTCTCCCCTCTTTTGAAGCTGCCATCAACTTAGGCGTTGACCTTATTGAATTCGATGTTAATGTTACTAAAGATAATGAGCTTGTGGTAATTCACGATAACAGTATTGACAGAACAAGTGACCATAAGGGATTAACGAGAGATTATACTTTAGCAGAACTTAAAAGCTTTGATTTCTCCTGTGGATTCGATGAATATAAAGGTGTGCAGATACCAACTTTAAAAGAGGTACTTACTCTTGCCAAAGGTAAATCCGATACACTTCTTTTTAACGTGGAAATCAAGGATATGCACCACGAAACAGTTGATGCAACTATCGCTATGCTAAAAGAATTCGGAATATGCGAAAGATGCGTAATCGCTTCATTTGACGCAGAGATAATAAGATACACAAAAAAAGCTTACCCCGAAATGAGAGTTCAGGGGTTCCCCGGCAGATATATGAGTAATTTTACCGAAGAAACCTACGATATAATGTTCGGTATGGGTATCTCAATAAGAAACGAGGACGAAACAGTTAAAGCAGATATTGAACTTGCAAAAAGTAAGGGGATTCTCGTATGGTTATACTGTGCAGATACAGTAGAAGCGGTTGAAAGGTGCATAAATCTCGGTATGGATAACATAACCGGCAACGACCCCGAGGTTGCGCTTAAAGTATTCAGAGAAAAAGGCTTACATAAATAACGGACAAAAGTGCTTACACGTAAAGGGTAAGCGCTTTTTATTTAAGCGCACAATTATTTAATTAAGTATTGACAAAATTAAATTGGTTGTTATAATTACTTTAGTAGCAAATGAAATTAATAGGAGGTAATTAAATGAACATAGAAGCTATGAAAGCTTTATGTGAACCAAGCAGATGTAAAATAATAATGCTTTTATCGGAAAGAGCTTATTGTGTAAGCGCTCTTGCTACTTTATTGGGGCTTTCAGCGCCTGCTGTTTCACAGCATTTAAGAGTTCTTTACGATGCAGGTTTAGTGACCTCTGAAAAGTACGGTTATCACACTCACTATAAGCTTAATAAAGATGCACTTTTAAGCTTATCTAAAAAAATAGCCGAATTAACCGAGGAAAAACCTGACATTTGCCACACAACACAAGGAAATAAATGCTCTGCCGCCGATACCGTTGGCTGCAGAACAAGGGAAAAGAAAGGAAAAGGTGATAATAATGCTTAAAAGATTTATTGCATATTATAAACCCCACAGATTTATGTTTGCAATGGATATGCTTGCCGCTTTGCTGATTTCAGTTATCGGTATGGTCTACCCCATTGTAACCAATAAAATGCTCAATGAGCTTATACCCAACAAGCTTTATACCCAGATCATCGTAGCGGGTATAATCGTGCTAGTTCTTTACGTGATAAGAATGCTGCTTCGTTACTTCGTTCAGTATTACGGCCATTTGATAGGTACCAAAATGCAGGGTCAGATGAGAACCGATCTGTTCAGACATCTGGAAAAATTACCCTATACCTTCTTTGATAATCACGAGACAGGCAGTATTTTAACAAGAATCACAAGCGACCTTTTCGAAGTTGTTGAGCTTGCTCACCACGGTCCCGAAAACCTTTTCATAAGCGTGATTATGATTGTGGGTTCATTTATATACCTTTGCTCAATTGACGTTTATTTAACCCTTATTATCTTTGCCTGTGTTCCCATTATGGTTCTGGTTTCCGTTATTATGAGAAAGAAAATGCGCGAGGCTTTTACCGAAAGAAGAAAGAGCACTGCCGTAATTAACGCCGCAACAGAATCCAGCATAACCGGCATAAGAGTTACAAAGGCTTTCACAAATGCCGACAAAGAAATGGAAAAATTCGAAGTTGGTAACAAGCAGTTTGTTGAAGCCAGCCGTAAATCATACGATGCTATGGGTAAATTCTTCGCTTCCACTTCTTTTGTAACCGATGTATTCAACGTAATTTTACTTATTGCCGGCGGTCTTTTCCTTTACAGCGGCAGAATTAATTTCGGTGATTATTCTACCTTCATAGTTTCAGTTAACCTCTTTATCAACCCCGTAAATACACTTATCGGTTTTGTTGAGCAGTATCAGAACGGTACTACAGGCTTCAAGCGTTTCCTTGAAATTATGGATGAAAAGCCTGAAGAGGAATCCCCCACAGCTAAACCCCTTACAGACGTAAGAGGCGATATCGAATTCAAGAACGTAAGCTTCAGATATAACGACGAGCGCGAGGTTCTCGATAACGTAAGCCTCAAGGTTAATAAAGGCGAAATATTTGCTTTAGTTGGTCCCTCCGGCGGCGGTAAAACAACAATCTGCCACCTTATTCCCGCCTTCTATAAGATTCAGGAAGGTGAAATTTTAATTGATGGAAAGAACGTAAACGATATAACCCTCGAGTCCTTAAGAAAGAATATTGGTATAGTACAGCAGGATGTATTCCTCTTCAACGGTACAATCCGCGATAACATCCTTTACGGCAAACTTGATGCCACAGACGAAGAAGTATACGAAGCCGCTAAGCGCGCTAATATCCACGACTACGTAATGACCCTTGAAAAGGGCTACGATACTGAAGTCGGCGAGCGCGGTGTTAAACTTTCAGGCGGCCAGAAGCAGCGCCTTTCAATTGCAAGAGTATTCCTTAAGAATCCTGCAATATTGATTCTCGACGAAGCTACCTCTGCCCTTGATAACACTACTGAGATACTTATTCAGCAGGCTCTTGATGAGCTCTGTAAGGGCAGAACAACAATAGTTGTTGCTCACAGACTTTCTACCATTAAGAGAGCTAAAGAAATTGCAGTTATCTCCGAAGGTAAGATTATTGAACAGGGCACTCACGAAGAGCTTATGGCTTTAGGCGGTACTTACAAAAACCTCTATAGCCTCCAGTTCAGAGAAGATGATGCTATTTAATTTAACTCTAACACAAAAAGCTTGGATTAATTCCAAGCTTTTTCTTTATGCTAAAATCTGTCTATATTTTATATAGTTTTTGTCTTGCTTTAATTTTTTTATTTAAGTATAATTAAGAAAATTTAATTGGAGGTTAATTATGTTGAACTTCAAGTTTACCGAAAATGGTTTTTCTTTTGAAAATAATTTATTTAATAGCGGTCTGCTTACACCCTACGTAAAGTTTTATTTAACAAAAGATGCAAGTGAGGAAATCTCTGTTATTAACGGACCTTACACTGCTAATGGAAGTTTTACTACCGATACTTTTTTAGGCAAAGGTACTTGCTATATATTTGAACATACAGAAAACACGCACAAGCTTACTTTAAACTATACTTCTGTAAACAATAGCGCTAACCCCACTTTAATTATTGAAGCAATATATACAAACAAATCAGATAGTGACGTTTATTTAAATCAATTTGGATTCAAACATATTGGTAACCAGAAGTTCACTTGTTATGGCGATGCTGATAACTGGTACCTTGGCTATACCGCCTCTCTGGCTGAAAGATTAAAAAGCTTCAATCAGATTCGAAAAGAAATGTACGAATACATAAATATGCCTTTACCGGATTTGTCTCAGGATGAACAACACACCGACGGAAGATGGCGTATATTCTCTGAATATCTGCCCCTTTACCCTAAAGATGATAAAAACGGACTTTTCCTTTCCCCTATTGGTGAAGCTACTGCATTTGTTTCTAACGAGTGCTTTGTTGATACCACCGAAAATAACGAAGGAACTATTAAGCTTAACTCTTACTGTGATATGAGTAATACTATTGTGAAACCCGGTAAAAGCCGCATTTCACAGAAAATGGTAATTGCTTACGGTCCTTACGATGAGATTGCTGAAACTGTATATAATGATTTAAAAAGAACTCACGGCAGTCGAACAGAAAAGGGTGCTATAGTAGGTTGGTGCAGTTGGTATGATTTATATAGTCAGATTACTGAAGAATCTGTAACAAAAACTGTTGAGGCAATTAACAGATATAAAGATATTATACCAATGGACGTTATTCAGATTGATGATGGCTTCCAGAAAACAGTAGGCGACTGGGAAGTAAACGAGAAATTCCCCCATGGTTGGGAACCTATTATTGCTAAAATTAAAGAAAGCGGAGCTACACCCGGTATATGGCTTGCCCCTGCTCTTATTCATAATTCTACTGAAACATTCAAAAACCACCCAGATTGGCTAATGAGAAACGAAAATAACGAACTCATTGGCGCTCACGGCAACTGGGGTGAGCCAAGTTATCCTCTTGATTTTAGTAATCCTGAGGCTTATGACTTTGCAATTAACTTAATCAAAACAGAATATAACCGTGGCTTCAGATATTTTAAATTCGACTTTAACGCTATTTATGCTAACGGACGCAGCGCTTTTGCTGGGGATAAAACTTCCCTGGAGCTTTACCGCCATGTATATAAAGGCTACAGAGAAATTATTGGTGAAGAATCTTACCTTTGTGCTTGCTCTGGTTTTTGCCGCGGCACTTTCGGTTTTGCGGATTCCAGCCGAATTGGACCTGACTCCCCTCCCGATTGGAAAACACCTGACGTAAGCTGTATAAGCGGATGCATAAAACACGTAGGTTATTATGCCCATGCCAATGGATATTTCTTTGCAAATGACCCTGATGTAACTTATCTTTATGCAAAAAGACTTACTGAAAACGAGCTGCTTACCTGGCATAGTATGGTAGGTTTACACGGCGGTTCACAAATGATATCCGACCCGCTGTGGAAAAAAGAAAACAGCGATAATTTAAGAAGATTTGAGATTCTTTCTCCGCCGGCTAGTGAAAAAGCAGTTCCACTTCACCCCGCAGTAGACGGAGACAATAAACGTTTTGGATTTATAGCCCGCCGTGATTACGGTGACTTTGCAGCAGCTATGATTTATAATCCCTATGCTGATGAGAAGATAATTAACACCGAATTTAATAAATTCAAAAAAATCGGTGAAAAATTCCACGTCTGGTCATTCTGGGATAACGAGTATCTTGGTGTAAAAAATTATAATTTTGCAGTATCTCTTCCTTCTCACGGATGTAAAGTATTAAGACTTACTTCTGTAAATGAAGAAAACGGCATTTGCATTATTGGTTCTGACCTTCATATTTCCATGGGTGCCGCTGAAATAAACGATTTTAAAGTAAACGGAAGCTCATTAGAAATTATATTAAATGCCAATGCAGGTGCCCGAAGCGGTGCTATTTACCTGTACTGTGAAGCTGAAGTTAACAGTATCGATTATAAAGGTATAAACAGCGCTTCATTTGAAAAGAATGGCAATATACTTAAGCTTAATCTTAACGGAAGATCTCGTACAGGTGAGCAAAGCATAAAAATTAATTTGTTATAAATAAAAAAGCTCGGATTTAACTTCCGAGCTTTTGCTTATTTTTTAAAAGGCTGTAAGTTAACCTTACAGCCTAATTTATTAAAGGTTATAGTACTTATCAAACTCAGCAGGATGAGGAATTGCTGCCATCTGACGGCATTCTTCACGCTTAGTTTTAATGAAGTTTGTAATAAGTTCCTTGGGGAATACACCGCCAGCTGTTAAGTAGTCGTTATCGTTTTCAAGAGCAGTTAAAGCTTCATCAAGTGATGTGGGAAGATGTGAAAGCTTTGCTTTTTCTTCATCGCTTAAATGATAGAGGTTTACGTCGTAGGGACCCCAACCGTTTGCTTTAGGATCAATTTTATTCTTGATACCGTCAAGACCTGCCATAAGAATAGCGGCATAGCAGAAATAGGGGTTACAGGTAGCATCGGGATTTCTAAGCTCAAAACGGCGCTTATTGGGGCTCTTAGCATAAGCAGGAATACGAATAACTGCACTTCTGTTAGATGTAGCATAACCAACTGTTACGGGTGCTTCGAAGCCGGGAACAAGGCGCTTAAAGGAGTTTGTGCTGGGGTTTGTAATAGCACAAAGAGAAGCAATATGCTTTAAGAGACCGCCCATAAAGTAGTGAGCGTTTTCACTAAGGCTTGCATAACCGTTATCATCGGAGAATACAGGCTCGCCATCCTTGAAAAGAAGCATATGAACGTGCATACCGCTGCCTGCTTCGCCGTAAATAGGTTTGGGCATAAATGTAGCACTCTTACCATACTTTAATGCTGTGTTATGAATGATGTACTTGATCATCATTGTAGCATCAGCCATATGAACAACTTCACCAAGCTGAGGCTCGATTTCAAACTGGCCGGAAGCTGCAACTTCGGGATGGTGGTAGTTAATTTCAATACCTGCATCCTTCATAAGCATACACATTTCGCTGCGGCATTCATAAGAAATATCAAAGGGTTTAGCTATGTGATAGTTCTTCTGCTTGGGTACAACAACACCCTTGCCTTCAGTTGAGCTGTTCCAATAGGACTGCTTAGCATCAACGGAAGCGCCGATGTAATTACCCTGAACGTCCCATGTAACGTCATCAAAAAGATAGAATTCAAATTCGGGAAGAATCTGCATTGTATCAGCAACGCCTGTATCCTTCATATACTCAACTGCAGCCTTGATGATATTTCTGGGGTACTGAGCAAGAGGCTTATTTTCGGGTGAAGCAATAATCATTGCGTTACCTGTCATAGAAAGTGTGGGAATGCTGCAGAATGGATCAATAATAGCTGTATCGGGGTCGGGGATAAATACCATATCGCTCTTTTCAACCACAGCATAACCGTAGTTGGAAGCATCGAAACCGATACCGCTCTTCATTGTATCTTCTGAAAAATTCTCTGCGGGAATAGTAACGTGTCTGTACTGACCGTTTATATCGACCATTTTAAAGTCAACCATTTTTATATCGTTCTCTTTTATAAAATCAAGAACGTCCTGAACACTTTTTGCCATAATAACTCTCCTTTTTATTATAAATTTCCTAAAAATTAGTATAGCAATAATTTTTTTATCAGTCAATTAAATTATTAAATTTTTATTATATTATGCTTTCTTTTTCTTTAAAAGTAAGAATGCGATAACACCGCCGAAAACAACGGCTTCAATAACACAAACGATCCACCAGGGGAATTCTTTACATATCTCGCACTCACCCATCTCGGCTTCGTAAGCTTCGCCGCATACGCATAAATGGCTGTGAAGTGTTCCGTTTGCATCATATACGTGATCATGAGGAACTATGGGAGCCAGCTCGTATTCGCATACGGTGCATATCTGATTAGATACGATTGTTGCCTCGGGACCTGCTTTATGTTCGCTGAAATCAAGCTTTTCCTTACAGTTTACACATTCATACCAATGACCGCTTTCATCGGAAAAATATTTATCGCTCTTTACGTGCATGGGCTCGCGTTCATAACCGCAGATATCGCAGTTTGTATCGCAGTCGCTGTCGAAACTGTGGGGAGCCGCGCTATCTTTACCGTTACAGCTCTTACATAAATAATAGTGACCCGTTTCGTCCACAGTCCACTCGGTGGCAAATTTATGAACGTGCTCGCCCATGGGAACTAAAATTCTTTCACATACCGTACATATCTGGTCTGTTGTTACGGTTGCCTCGGGACCTTCAACGTGAATTTCCTGATTCGTAATAAATCCGCAGGCGGTACATTCCTGATAGTGCCAGTTTTCGTCGTGAGAGAGCTTTGAGCCATAGGTGTGAGCTTCTGTAGTTTCTTTGCCGCAATCCTTACATGTTTTTAAATGATTTTCGTCATCTGTTTTTACCGCAGTACCGTAATTATGCTCAGTTACGGGAATGGTCACGGTCTTTGTGGCAGAACAGTATGTACAGGTAACTTTCTTTGAGCCTGTTTTTACGCAGGTGGCGCTTTCCAGTACCGTGCCGTTATTCCAGCTATGAGAAGAGCTCTCTTTTTTACCGCAAACGGAGCAGGTATGGCTGTGACTGTTGTCGCTTGTTTTGCTCCAATTTCCGAATTTATGGTTATTATTTACAGGAATTTTTTCTTCTTTGGTTGCGTTGCAGGCAGTACAGGTAAGTTTCTTTATACCGGTATCTTTACATGTGGCTTCTTTAACCGTTGTACCGCTGTTCCACTTATGAGCTTCTGTTTTCTTCTCACCGCAAATCGTACAGCTGCTCTGGTGGTTTGTTGCATCTACGTTTGAAGCGGAGCCGTAATTATGCTTGCAGGCAACTGTAATATTTGTACTGCAGTCGCCGCTACCGTTAGTTAAGCTCCATTTGCCTGAAATTTTATAAGTACCAAATGAAGCACCGCTTTTTACTCTCATATTGATTGTAAAAATAGTGCCGGACACCACCGCATCGTTCTGCAGAACGAATACGCCGCCGTTTCTTGATGCTGAAACCTCAGCTAAAGTAGCACCGCTTACGTTACAGGAGCCACCGGTAATTTCAAACACAGAGCTATCAAAGCTTAAAATAATACCGCCGTTACTTACGGGCTGGTCGTTACTTAAAGAAACGGATATTGTAAAAGTATCGCCTCTGTATACTGTAGAAGCAGAGCGGCTAAGACTTGCGCTTGCCGCCTGAGCAGTAAAAGACAAGCTGATAACAAGCATAGTAATAAGAATTAAACTGAAAAATGTTGTTATAATTTTTTTCATAATATTTAAACCTTTCAAGTATGATTAACTGATTGTAAGGGGAAATTCATCGGGGAAGGTAATATGCCACAGTAAAGCCATAACGTCGTCGCGGTTTACTTTGGTGTCTCCGTTAAAATCCGCCGGTACTGTTATGGGGAAATCCTCAGGGAAAGTTATGTGCCACAAAAGAGTCATAACGTCATCTCGGTTTACAAGCTTATTTAAATCAATATCACCGGGTATGTATTCCATGACCTCCACATTAAAGCTTATGCTTACCCCCTGATAAGTTAAAGTTAAGGTCTTAACGCCGATTTCAGCAGAATCAAATCCGGTAACCTCAAAACCTTCGCTAACCGTATGGGATGTGCCGTCGGAATAAGTTACTTTTATACTCGTTCCTTTTATATCCAGCTCCTCACCTACCAAATAGTAAATTCTCTGGGGCATAGTGTTTATTTCTATTTTACTTACGGTGGCGTTATTATCTTTAAATACAGCGTAATAAGTTATATCGCCATTGCATGTAAGAGTCTGGCCGCTGCTATATAAAACTTCTTTATTATTAAAACCCCAACCAAGGAACGTGTATCCTTCCTTCTGTGGGGAAGCAGGTAAAGTAAAGCTTTCGTCTTTTCGCAATTTTAAACTTTCATAAAACGTGGTACTTCCTGCAACGTCGAACACTACATTATATTTTTTAGTTTCAGGAATAACTTTCGCCGTTGAAATATATCCTGTCTTACCATCGGTAGTTTTTACTTTATACCATAAATAATTCTCTTTACTGATAAGTATCAGAGGTGTATTTGCACTAAGTTCTGCAACTACCTTTCCTTTACTGCTTGGGGTATCCATTAGTTTTGCGGAATTAACGGTTATGTAAGAATCGTACTGCGCATTATTTATATCCGATGTACTTGTTTTTTCATCAATTTTTATAAGCAAATAATTCGCATTTATATCTTTAATCTTAGAAATGCTGTTACCTGTACCGACACTGTGCCAGCATTTATCCTCGCTGCTGGTATCGCCCCAGAAAAAACTTAAGTGATTATCTTCACCGCTGTCAAGCCCGCTGGGTCTGTTTACATACATTAAGATCAAATCGCCCTTGGCGCACTTACCACTTTTGAGCATATCGCTTTTATTTTTAAAAGAATATGTAATTAGATCTGCCTGTTTTATGAGTTCGTAGTAATTTGATGCCTTAGAGATCAGATCATAGGGACGGTCACTGGTTGCTTTTGAATAAGTATCGGAACTTTTTACGTATTTTATAGCAACCTCTGCATTTAAGCCGCATTTTCTCAGCACATAACATATAAATCCGCTGCAATTCATACCTGAAGATCCGTTATAAGAGGTATCACCTACGGGAGACTGCCAATCGCCATGAACATACTGCGTACCAAGATAGTATTTATCATTTTCATGATCCGAAAGCTCCGCAACAATCTTTTCGCGGGTTATCGTACCCAATTTGCTGTCGGATAAATACTTATCTCCGCCTTTTACTGCCTCTTCAACAATATCGTAATCAAGTACCGATGCAGGCATTATACCATATTCATCAGCCGATACTGTAAATGTAAAAAACGTAAGCAATATAAGTAACACTGATATACAACTGATTATCTTTCTTTTCATTAACCCTTCCATCCTTATGCTTACCAGAATTCAATCAATTTATACTAAGTGGGAATTCCTCGGGGAAAGTTATGTGCCACAGAAGCGCCATAACGTCGTCACGGTTAACTATTTCATCACCGTTGAAATTTGCGGGTACGGTTACAGGGAACTCTGTGGGGAACGTGATATGCCATAATAAAGCCATTACGTCATCGCGATTTACAAGCTTATTTAGATCGATATCACCCGGAATATACTCCATAACCTCAAGCATAAAAGTACAGCTAACTTCACCGCAAACAATAGTTAACGTTTTTACTCCTATTTCACTTGAATCAAATCCCGTTACTTCGAAACCTTCGTCCGTTATTTTTGACGTTCCGTCAGAATAATTCATTTTTACTTTCAATCCCGAAAGATCCAATTCTTCTCCAAGCAGATAATATTTCTGACTAGGTTCAGTATAAACTTCAATTTCATTAAGTATAGCACCATTTTGCATCCAAACGGCATACAAAGTTATATCTTTGTATGCTTTTATTTCATTTCCACTAAAATATTTTGCTGTTTTGCTATCTTTTTCATCCGTCCAGCCAAGGAAAGTATAGCCTGAACGTTCGGGAGTTTTTTCGCTGACTGTTACGTTTTCGCCAATCGCCTGTGAAGCAGTTTCGGGTGCACCGCTACCCTCCCCTATATCATAATAGAGATAATATATATTTCTTACGGAAAATTCTATTGTTTCTTTTTTCGATACACCTGCAAGATTACAAGCTATAATTTCAGCTTTATAGCTACCTTCATCTACGTTGTTAATCGTGTAACTGCTATTTAAACCAACCGAAACTTTATTTTTTGCTATTTCATTGTTTCTATATAGAGTTAATTTTATCTGCTCTGTGTATTCGGGTATATTCCAGCTGATTTTGACGTTGTCACCTGCAATATAATCATCCTTTTCCACCGATAAACCTGTTACAGCTTTTGGAGGAGGATTATATTTTGTAAGCTGATTCCACGGAACGTGGCCTTTGGTACCGTCGTAATTAATATAAGCAAGATTACTTGACGGATTCGCTGCATAAACGTAAACTATCTCACCGTCTGATACACAGCCAAGTGACGTTCCGGTTTTTGAGTGGGCAGCCCTGATTCTTTGCCAACCGTAATCTTTATCCCTGAATTTATAGTACCCCGCATAAGAAGTACTGCAGTTACAAGTAATACAGCTTTCGCAGCTTAAAACACACTCGGTGTAACCCGTATAATTTATATCGCCGCAAACAGTACATTCATAATAGGTGTTATGGGGATGAGCATCTTCTTGCTTTTTCACGTAGTTATGTTCCTTATCCCCGCCTTCATATTTGGGAACACCGAAATAGAACTCATTAATAATGCGTTCTTTGCTCATAACCATGTATTTACCGGTATCAAAATTTTCAGTATTACCTTCAATAGTGTAAAAAACATCACCATCAACGTAATATACAATACCAACGTGAGTGAATCCTTTTGTAAAAAACAAGTCACCGGGCTGAGGTGTATATTCGCTGCCTTTTTTATACTCGATTCCGAATTTTAAAGGACTCGCGTTATGCGCTCGTTTTAATATAGTTTCGGGAATATCAGCCTGCCTTGCGCACCAGGTTATAAACATAGCGCACCAATCGTCACCGGGATAGCCGTACCAATTGCCGAATTTCGTATCTTTGCCGCGTTCTTCAATATACCCGCTCTGCGTTAATGCTACTCCAAGAATATCTTTTCTCTGGTCGCCTGTATTTTCGTACGTATTAAGATAATCAAGACCTTTAGGAGGAGCGATTGCAAAAACATCCACACCAAAAGATGAAAACAATATACAAAATGAAAGAAGCAATATAATAAATTTATTAATACGTTTTCTCATCATTATTCTCCCATTTAATCGATTAAACAAACAGGTTAATTATAGCACTTATCGGTTACATATTCAAGTAATATTGCGTTTTCCGCGCTTTTTTACATAAAATAAAACACGCACTCGCTTTGTGCAAAGTGCGTATACGTATAAATAATTTAATTCTATAAATTTTCACAAACCCAGTCGCCGTTTTCAAAGTAATGGTAATTCTCGGTTATGTTATCATCAAAAAATACTTCCAGCATTTTATCGAAACCGTCCGCAAGAGGATAATTCATTATATCATCTTTATTAACAAAGAAGACCTCTCCCTCACTTGATGATTTAAGCTCACCTTTAAATTTATTGGTTTTGTAGAGAAATACTATATATCTATAGTTTTCTTTTCGGTTGTTCCACTGCTTAATGCCGCAAAGTTTAAGATCCCAAATATCGAGTCCCGTTTCTTCCTTTATTTCTCTTATGGTGGACTTTACAAACGATTCTTCGCTTTCTACGTGCCCACCCGGGAAAGTTATGCCCGGCCAATTAGGGTTAAGCCTATTCTGAACCAATATTCTATTATCATCATAAACCATACACATATTAGTAAGTATGCAAAGTACTTTCTCGGCCATTTTTCTCACCGTAACTTTCCTTTATAATTTTTCCGACTATTCAATTCCGTTAGTAAATTATAGCATATAATAAAGTAAAATCAATAATGAAAATTTCTTTAGAAAAAATAAAATAATTTTAAAATACCTCTTGATTTTCTTAAATGTATGTGGTATTATATGTAGGCTTTAGTAAGCTGGTGTGGCGGAATAGGCAGACGCAAGGGACTTAAAATCCCTCGATGGCGACATCGTACCGGTTCAAGTCCGGTCACCAGCACCAGGAAAAACCTCTTTTGTTCAGCAAAAGAGGTTTTTTCATTTTAATCATAAAATCAGAGGTATAATTATGGTAAATATTGATAAGTACATATCTGAGCTTATTTCACATCTTAAAGATAAATTTGAATCAAGACTTCTGTACGTTGGTTTACAGGGAAGTTATTTAAGATGCGAAGCCACAGAAACAAGCGATATCGATATTATGGTAATTATTGATGAGCTTTCTGTTTCTGACCTTAAAGCTTACCGCAGCATAATCGAAAACATGGAGCATTTTGAAAAATCCTGCGGTTTTATTTGCAGTAAAGATGATTTATTAAATTGGAATCCACTTGAAATTGCAAATCTTTTAGGTGCAACTGAGAATTATTACGGCACTCTCAGTGACTTTACACCCTCTTATAACGAAAAAGATATACGAAATTTTATTAAAATAAGCCTTAATAATTTGTATCACGAAATTTGCCACGGATATATCCACGGCTCAGAAGAACAAAATAAAATTAATTTAAGAGCAGCTTATAAAAGTGTATTTTTCATACTGCAAAATCTTTACTTATTAAAAACAGGCAAATTTATTCTTTATAAAGCTGAGCTTTTATTCTTGCTTTACGGAAAAGACGAGGAAATTTTCAAGAAATCTATTGAGCTTTCAAAAAATAAAGATTATGATTTTGACGAATGTTTCTCACTGCTGTTTAACTGGTGCCAAGAAACGTTAAAATCATTTTAAGATAGGTATTAAAAATGGAAAAACAAATTATTTTATTAAACGGACCTTCCAGCAGCGGAAAATCAACCTTATCAAAGAACTTACAGAATTTACTGAAAGAAAAATTCAATTTACGGTACTATATAGTTTCTATTGATGATTTTATGAAACTTGCTACCAACGAAACTATTTATGAGGACGATGTATACGAAATATCTGCCGATATGAATAACAAAGCCCTTGAAGTTTTAAATTCTTATGACGGTGTTATTATTGACCATGTTATAACAAGCGAAAGAATTTTTAATGAATTAATAGAAGCGCTTTCCCTTTACCCTATCTTTAAAGTACAGGTTGAGTGCCCTTTGGATGTGCTTATAAAGAGGGAAATTGAGAGAAATAACAGATGTATTGGATCTGCGGAATCTTCTTACACTTATTTATACCCTAAAGATAATTACGATTTTACTGTAAACACCCATTTAGATACCAGCGCAAACTGCGCAATAAAAATACTTGAAAATTTATTTTAATTAAATGCAAACGCCTTCAGACCACTATATATAGGTCTGAAGGTTTTACTTTATCCCTTTACCTATTAATATTTTTTAATTTACTTAAATAAAACACTTTACTTTAGCGAATTATTAATGTATACTTAATTTACAAACTTGTAAACGTATTCAAGGAGTGAACATCTATGTATTATGTAGGTATTGACATCGGCGGTACAAACATTGCCGTCGGTATTGTAAACGACGAAGGTAAAATTATTGCTAAGGGTAACGTTAAAACACCTTACATGGCACCCGTTGACGTATTTATCGATGCTATTGTAGAGTCTACTAACATGGCTTTAGCTAATGCTAACCTTACAATCAAAGACATCAAATCTATCGGTCTTGGTTGCCCCGGCACAATCAACCCCGAATCAGGTGTTATTGAATTTGCAAACAACTTAGGTTTCTCTAACGTTCCTTTAAGAGATTTACTTAATGAGCGTTTCCCCGGCTTAGAGATTTGCATGGATAACGATGCTAACGCAGCT
Organism: Oscillospiraceae bacterium; assembly: GCA_015065615.1. Taxonomy (GTDB): domain Bacteria; phylum Bacillota; class Clostridia; order Oscillospirales; family Acutalibacteraceae; genus SIG603. The sequence goes on from SVPY01000005.1 coordinate 70,921, forward strand.
GCATTCGGTGAGTTCAAAGCAGGTGCACTTAAGGGTGCAAAGCACGCTCTTGCTATCACACTCGGTACAGGTCTTGGCGGCGGTATTATTATCGACGGTAAAATTTACAGCGGCTTCAACTATGCAGGCGGTGAGTTAGGTCATACAATTTTAGTTGTTGACGGTCGTCCCTGTAACTGCGGCTTAAACGGCTGTGTTGAGCGTTACTGCTCCGCTACAGGTCTTATCCTCACCACTAAGGAATATATGGAAAAAGATAAGGATTCCAAGATGTGGGAACTCGTTGACGGCGATATCAATAAGGTTAACGGCAGAACAGCTTTCGACGGTATGAGAGCCGGTGACGCAAGCGCTAAGGCAGCTGTTGATGAGTATATCAAGTACCTCGGTGCTGCAGTAGTTAACTACGTAAACATCTTCCAGCCTGAAATTTTCTGCATCGGCGGCGGTATCTGCAACGAAGGCGAAACGCTTATGAAGCCTTTAAGAGATATCCTCGAATCTGCTCACTACAGCAAGAATTCCGAAAAGCAGACAGTTCTTTGTAGAGCTGCTCTTGGTAATGACGCCGGTATCATCGGTGCCGCTCTTCTCTGCTTACAGGGCAAATAATTATTAAATAACAGAATTCAGTCGGTCATTGGGATTTCCCTGTGACCGATTAATTATAAGAAAGGATTTATAAAAATGTGCGTTGAAAAGTATTTATTCGATAAGCTTCCCTCCGGTAAGGAAGTTTACGGCTACGTAATGAAAAACGAAAACGGTATGACTGTAGACGTTTTAACTTACGGTCTTCGTATCCGTAATCTTCTCGTTCCCAATAAAGAAGGCACGTTTACCGACGTAATTTTAGGTTACGACAGCATTGAAAATTATCTTGATGATTATCAGGGTACTTTTGTAGGCAGATATGCTAACCGCATTGGCAAAGCTAAATTTACTATTGACGGCGTAGAATATCAGCTTGATAAGAATAATAACGACAACAGTCTTCATGGCGGTTTTGAAGGTTTCAGCTATGTTGTATTTAACGTAGTAAAAATTGAGGACGGCGCAGAACCTATTATTGTATTTAATTTATTAAGCCCTGATGGCGACCAGCATTTCCCGGGAAATCTTGACGTTACAGTTACATATAAGCTTACAAGCGACAATCAGCTTCAGTTTACATACGAAGCAGTAACAGATAAGAAAACTCCTTTCAACCCCACAAACCATGCTTTCTTCAATATTGCTAAAGACCACAGCGTAAAAATTTTAGATACAGAGCTTAAAATTAACGCTTCCAATATTACTCCTGTTGAAGATGACCTTATCCCCACAGGTGAGATCGTAACCGTTGCAAATACACCTTACGATTTCAGAAACGGTAAACTTTTAGGCGCTGATATGTTCAGCAAAGATCACTCCATTGACCTTTGCGGCGGTTTTGACCATAACTTCTGTGTAGACGGCGAAGGTTACCGCGAGCACGCTGTAGCATACTGCAAGGAAACAGGAATCGAGCTTTCAGTATGGTCCGATATGCCCGGTGTTCAGCTTTACACATTCAATAAACCTCCTGTAAAAATGGGCAAAAACGGCATTATGCACGCTCCTCACACATCCTTCTGCCTTGAAACTCAGTTCTACCCTGATTCTCCCAACCAGCCTTCCTTCCCCTTTGAGTTCCTTGAACCCGGAAAGAAATTTATTTCAAAAACAGCCTATAAATTTGCTGTAAAGTAATTTAACTTAACACAAAAGCCCGCTGAGAATTAATCTCAACGGGCTTAATTTATTCTTCCTCATCTATTCTTATAAGCTTACCGTCTTTATAAACGTAAGTACTCTTGTTTTCCTCTACGCCGAGGTATTCGTTAAGAGACGGCTTGGGAGGCGGAGGAGGTCCCTCCTCTTCTTCCTTCTTTTTGTAATAAGGCTGAATAACCAGTAAATCGATAATGGGATAAAACAGATAGCACTGCGCGTACATTATGAAAGCGGGAACGATAACTGCTAAAAGCACTAAACCGATAAGGAGAGTACCGTTCATCATAGGAACGAACATAATATAAAACGCTATAATAATTGCAAGAATGATAATAAATAAAATATTCTTGATTATACCTGCTACACACAAAATCAGTGAGTTTTTATAAACGTATCTTAATTTAATATTAACCGATACGATCATTACGGGTACGTAGAACTGTACCATAATAAAAACGACGGAAACTAAAATTACAAACACTAAAGGAACGTAGAATAACCAGTTATTATTAACTTCAGAAAGGTAATACATAAATGCAAACGAAGCAGTTACGTAATAGAAATAACAGATAATACCGTTAATCAAAAACGGCTTCCAGTTCTCTTTAATACCCTTTAAAGTTTCGTTAAGAACGAAAGCATAATCGCCGTTTGCAAGTCTTCTTGCTACTACCATCGTTCCGCTTAAAGGAATGGAAAGCAAAATCAAAGGAAGATATGTAACGTAAGTATCGTATAAATTAAGTTCTGCGCTGCCAAACTTAACCATGGGGAAATATTGCATACCAAGGAAGTAAGGTGCAAAATACGTAGCTACGCATAAGAATACTACAACTGCTGCAGGCAATATAAAAGCCAGATTCAGCTGAACGAACTTACCGAATCTTCTTGTAAAGGTCGTGATAAATGATGAACCTTTTTCTACGTCTTCTTTCTCGACGCCCTTGCCGGGCTTATCGAGATTTCTTGTGAGGAAACCCAAAATATCAACTCCATTAAAATAATATAAGATTAATTATACACCTTTTTTTCATCATTATCAAGTAGCTTTAGATAAACTTGTGTAGAAGAAATATCGGCATGTCCCATAATTACCTGAATATCCTTTACGTTTTTGCCGCTTTCAAGCAAATGGAGGGCAAAAGAATTCCTTAATATCTGGGGTGTGAGCTCTTTTTCTATTTTAGCACTTTTGGCATAGCCCTTAATAATTTTCCAGAAGCCCTGCCTTGTAAGGCGGCTGCCGTTTAAATTGACGAACAAAGCCTGATTGTCATCTGTATCTATCATAAGGCTTCTCATTCGGTATATGTAATCGGAAACGGAAACAAGAGCCGAAGTGCAAACAGGCACAGCCCGAAGATTTTTGTTATTTCCGCAGTAAAGAACGCCCGTTCTTAAATTTATATCGTTTACATTAAGCTCAATAATTTCGGATACTTTGATTCCCGTTGAATATAAAAGCTCAAGCATCGCTTTATCCCTGCAGCCTCTGGGCTCTGTGAGATCCTGCACGGCAAGAAGCCTTGAAATCTCATCACCGCTTAATACCTGAGGCGGCTTTTTATTCGTTTTTTCAAGCTTCACACTTCTTGTAGGATTGAGCTGAACTTCGCCGCTCTGTACAAGGAATCTGTAAAGGCATCTTATTGAGGATACGCTTCGGGATATTGTAGTAGCAGACTTTCCCTTACTTTTTAAATAAGCAACGTACTCAGAGATTATTTTTTCATCAGCCTCACCAAAGCTTTTAAAGCCCTTGGAAGCTAAAAAGTCCGCAAAAAAACTTACGTCTCTCATATATGACGAAAACGTATTTTCCGAGTTTGTTTTTTTATTTTTTAAATATTCCTCAAATCTTATCAGATAGTCCTTCATATTAATATCCGTTTCAATAAAATAATCTATATTTTTAAATTTACGCCAAACCCGATAAAAACAAGAAAAAAGGTGAAAATAAGGGAAACGAGCATGGCAGAATAGAATTTTTTAATATTTTCCCTGAAAATAATTTTTAATTCTTCGGTTTTTTTATTGTTGACAAACCCAGTAAACAACCTTAAAGAAACTTTAAAACAGTTTTTTATATACTCAATCAGAAAAGCTGTATAAGCTGCCCAAAACGGTAAGTATACCAAAAATATCTTATTCCCGATAATCAGCCAGGCCTCATAACAGGAATAAAATAAACTCAAACCAATAAAAAAGCATTCGCAGGGAAGTAAAATAAAACCAAATACAGAAACCGAGCAAAAAAATCCGAAAATCAAATACACACAAACGGGTAACAGAGAATAATTTAAACAGGATATAAAATCTCCGCTGAAAACTCTGTAAGAAAATATGCTGAGTATACTACAATCAAAAGAATTTTCTTTTATAAAATACCTTCCGCATAAAATACCGAAAATAACAAGCAACAGAAATATTAAGCTCAGTTTACACCTTTTGATTTTCTCTTTATACTTAATTTCTTTCATTTACATAGACCTTACCTTTCATCATCTAAGGTAATATCTATGTATTTTTTAATTTTTTATGTGCTTATTTACCTGAAAGTTCCTCCGCTCTTCTCACGCAGGCATCCATAGCTTCATTAAGAAGAGGGAAAAACTCTGAATTTTTAAGAACTGTTGTAGCAGCTACGGTTGTACCTCCTTTTGAAGAAACCATTTCCGTAAGCTCATCCTCGGTATAACCTGTTTCAGTAAGCATTTTTGCACTTCCTATAAGAGTTCTGGCAAAAAGCTTTAATGCAGTTTCTCTTTTAAGACCCTGTTTTTCTCCGTAATCTGCTATACATTTGGCAATCAGATAAATATAAGCAGGGCTGCTGCCGCTTACGGCAATTACTGCGTTTATATCCTCTTCTTTAATATCTTCAACCAAAGAACAGGTAGAAAGAATCTCTTTAATTAAATTATATTCTTCATCCGAAACATTTTCTGTTCTGCACATAGCAGAAGCGCCCTCACCCAAAAGCATGGGAGTGTTAGGCATAACACGGATGAATTTATTATTTTCACCGATATTCTGCTGCATATTTTTGAAAGTTATGCCTGCTGCTATTGATACGAAAAGAATATCGTCACTTACATACGGCTTTATAATCTTATATATTTCGGGAAAATTCTGAGGCTTAACAGCAAGAAATATTATCTTACAGTTATCCGTCATTTCTTTAATATTTTCACAAACGGTACATCCCATAGAAGCAAAATATTCTTTTCTCTCTTTGCCTCTGCCGTATATAAATACATTTTCTTTTTCAGTATAATTTGCAGAAAAAATACCCTTTATAATAGCTCCTGCCATTTTTCCGGGGCCGATAAAACCAATTTTCATACTCATTTGACATAACTCCAGAATAAATTATAAATTCATATAATAATTATAATACATCTTAAAACCTTTTCCAATATTTAAAATGCATAAATTTCCGTTTTATTTAATTTTAGAATTTCTTGCATAAAATTTTATGTAAACTACTGTATAAAGTGTACTTTCGGTTATATGTATACATATTCATTTACACATATCTGCTTTTTCCGCCAAGAACAGTAGAAATCACCGAACCTATAACCGATGCCGTTATAACTAAAGCAGCCCTCGCTGTGAATACCGAAAAATCCGATTTAAAAACCAAAAATGAAAAAAACGCAGAAAGCAAAGTAACAACAAAAGATACCGCCAAACCGTAAATCAGTACCCTCTCCCCTGCCGCTTTGCCGGAAACAGCACCGCCTGAAAGCGAAGCTAAACAAAGCGAGATCGACGAAAACCAAAAATACATTTCGTCTGCCATTACACCGATTTTAAGAGATATTAAAGAAAACAGAGAAATAATTAACAAAAACGTTCCCACAGTAACCAAAGAGCCTAAAATCAACGGTTTAATTTTTAACATAAAAAAATCCTCCCAAAGCTAAGATATAAAATCTTATGCCCAAGGAGGATTCATAATGACTTGTTATTTAATTTTTAAAAATTAAGCCTCAGCGTCATCCTTAACAGTATCAACACTGCTGATAGCCCAACGCTTAACTCTGATTCTTGCGCGGTCGGAACCTGTTTCGATAACGATAGAATCTGTCTCGTCCTTAACTGCAATAATTCTACCGCAGATACCGCCGATTGTTGTGATCTCGTCACCAACAGTTGCGCCTTTTCTCATTTCTTCTTCCTTCTTCTTCTTCTTGCTCTGAGGACGGAAGAAAATAAAATAGAGGGCTACGATAAATACTGCGTAAACAGCAAGCATAATCCACATATCGTTGCCGCTTGCACCTGCACTGTTAGCTGCAGCATCAAGCATAAAAAATTTATTCATATTATGTTTCCTTTCTTTGAATAAAATACTTTGTTAATAATACCAAATATTTTCCTTCTATGCAAGAGAAAAGCAAATTAAATTTTAAACTTTTTATGAATACTTATAATATTTTTAAATTTAACACGTTAAAATACAGTCTTCCATAAATTTATGAAGCTCATTCCAAACTTCCCCCGTAAATCCGCCGTGGCCTAACCCGGGCTGTGGTCTGTAGGTAACGTCTAAACCTAAAGATTTCATATTGGAAACCATACTTTCAATCTGCTCAACGGGAATAACCTCGTCTTCCCCATCGCTGCAAATATAATACTTAAGTAAAGGTAACTCTTTTACTCTATAGCTTGGTGAAACTGATTTTAAAGCTTCTTCAAAAGGCATATCATATGAAGCAACGGCACTTATTAAAGCTCTGGGAAATTCAGGGTGAACCTTCATAGAATAAAGTGCATCCACCACAGGGCACGCTGCAGCAACTGCACTAATTTTATGTTTGCCTTCAATCGCATACATAAGTGAACCCAAGCCACCCATACTGCCGCCGCTTATAACTAACGGGAAATTTTCTTCAAGGGAATATTTCTCTGCTATTGCATCAATAACAGCATCCGTCATTCTGATAGCGCCTTTATTACCCCAGCTCCAGGGACCCGGATACATATAAGCAAGCACTATACCTTTTTTAGCGTATTCAACGGCATGCTCTCTTTCATAATCAGCAAAATCAATTAAGCCACCAAGGCAAGAACTACCGCCAAGTCCCGGCAGTTCAATAATGACACCTTTAACTTCGCCTTCAAGATATTTTTCATTTGTGCTTGCATAAAAGCTGATCGTATCTTTATTTATATAGATTTTATCGTTGAACATATATAGAATTACCGCCTTTAATATTTTTCTTTATTATAGCACAGTAAAAATCATAATAATATGAAATAAGTTTCAATAAACATTGTTTTTGTGCCAAAATAAAAGGCTCCCGAAAGAGCCTTTATAAATTATTTTATATTCTTTTTGAAAGGTATTCTATATTTTCTTTATAGAATTCTTCGAATCTGTTTTCGTCAAGGGCTTCTCTTATTTTAACCATAAGATGGTTATAGAAATAGAGGTTGTGCATAACCGTAAGTCTCATACCCAGCATTTCGCCTGCTTTGAAAAGGTGATGGATATAGGCTCTTGAGAAATTGCGGCAAACAGGACAATCACAATTGGGGTCGATGGGTAAATTATCAAGAGTATACTTTGCGTTATTCATATTTCTGCAGCCTTCGGATGTAAATGCGTGACCGTGGCGGGCATTACGGGTGGGCATAACGCAGTCGAAAAGATCCACACCGCGTCTTACGGCTTCCAGAATATTGGCAGGAGTACCTACACCCATTAAATATCTTATTTTATCCTTGGGCATAAATGGCTCAACCGCCTCAATAACAGAGTACATTTCTTCTGCAGTTTCACCAACTGCAAGACCGCCTATAGCGTAACCTTCAAGATTTAAATCCGCAATAGTTTTCATGTGCTCGATTCTTAAATCGTGGTAAGTTGAACCCTGATTGATACCGAAAAGAAGCTGATTCTTATTTATTGTATCCTCAAGAGAATTAAGCCTCTTCATTTCTGCCTGACATCTTTTAAGCCAGCGGGTAGTTCTCTCTATAGAATTTTTAACGTACTTATATTCGGCGGGATTTTCAATACACTCATCAAAAGCCATAGCTATAGTTGAGCCAAGGTTAGACTGAATCTGCATGCTCTCCTCAGGTCCCATAAAAATCTTGTGACCGTCAATATGAGATGCAAAGGTAACGCCTTCTTCTTTAATATTTCTGAGCTTAGCAAGAGAGAAAACCTGGAAACCGCCGCTATCTGTAAGTACGGGACCCTGCCATCTTGTAAATTCTCTTACACCGCCTAATTTCTTAACAACCTCGTCGCCGGGTCTTAAGTGAAGGTGATAAGTATTACAAAGCTGCACCTGACAATTCAAATCTTTTAAATCAAGAGCAGAAACACCGCCCTTAATTGCTCCGGCTGTTGCCACGTTCATAAATGCAGGAGTTTGCACTGTGCCATGAACTGTAACAAACTCACCTCTTCTTGCATTTCCTTCTTTTTTAATTAATTTATACATATTTAAAATCCTTTATACAATATAATCAGTAATAAATAAACATGGCGTCGCCGAATGAAAAGAATCTGTACTTTTCTTCAACCGCTTCCTTATAGGCGGCAAGTACGTTCTCCCTGCCCGCAAGAGCAGAAACCAGCATAATAAGCGTACTTTCTGGCAAATGGAAATTAGTAATAAGACAATCGATACCTTTGAATTCATATCCGGGGTAAATGAATATATCGGTCCAGCCGTCGCTCTCGCAGAACTTATTTTCATATTTGAAAACGGATTCAATAGTTCTGCAACTTGTAGTACCTACGGCTATTACTCTGCCGCCGTTCTTTTTGGTTTCGTTAATTAAATCGGCTGTTTTTTTCGGCATATAGTAGTGCTCTGAGTGCATTTTGTGATCTGTTATATTTTCTGCCGCTACAGGCCTGAAGGTACCTAAGCCTACGTGCAACGTAACGAAACCTATTTTAACACCTTTTGCTTTAATTTTCTCAAGCAGCTCGGGAGTAAAATGCAGACCTGCAGTAGGAGCTGCAGCAGAACCAATTTCTTTAGAATAAACCGTTTGATATCTTTCTTTATCCTGAAGCTTTGCTTTTATGTAAGGTGGCAAGGGCATCTGACCGACTTTATCTAAAACATTATAGAAGTTATCTCCCTTAGCATAACTGAATTTAATAATTCTGTTGCCTTCTTCAGTAATATCAAGAACTTCGCAGGAAAGAATACCTTCGCAAAAAGTAAACTTTGTGCCGATTTTTGCCCTTTTTCCGGGGCCTGCCAAAGTTTCCCATGTATCGCCTCCTAAATTTTTAAGAAGCAAAAATTCAACGTTGGCGCCTGTGCCTTCTTTTATTCCGTATATTCTTGCAGGAAGAACACGCGAATCGTTTAAAATAAGAGCGTCGCCTTCTTTTAAGAGATCTATAATATCGTAAAAATGTTTATGTGAAGTTTCGCCCGTGAATTTATTAAGTGTAAGAAGCCTTGATTCATCACGCTTCTCAAGAGGAATCTGCGCAATTAATTCTTCGGGTAAATCAAAAAAATAATCACTGGTTTTAAGTGCTGTTTCAGCCATTTTGATAAAATACCAACTTTCTGTAAGTTAAATTAATAATACAAAAATCATTATACAATATTATAAGAAAAAAAGCAAAATAAATTGACAGATTCCTATAATTAATGTATTATATATATTGGATAGAGGTGCGATCATCATCAGTAATGCATTCTGTTAGCTGCCACGCTTAATGGATACACGAAAGGGTTCATCGCCGAAGGAGATACATGGCAAGTATTTACCTGGTTGTATCGGTTAACAGCTGTGCGACTGTCATCATATAATGTGATGGAGGGCTATCGGAGGTATTATACCATATACATCCGTAGTTTACTATAGCAAATATGATGGTCGGTAAAAAAATACCGACTTATTTTTTGGAAATCTTGCACTCGCCTTTATAAATTTATAAAAGCCGAATTTCGGCGTGAAGGGTTATGTAATTATGAAAAAGTATAATGTTGGTATCATTGGTTGTACAGGTATGGTAGGTCAGAGATTTTCTCTTCTTCTTGAAAACCACCCCTGGTTTAACGTTACTGCACTTGCAGCAAGCCCCAGATCTGCAGGTAAAACATATAAAGATGCTGTTGGCAAAAAATGGGCTATGAAAAAAGATATCCCCCAGAATATGGCAGATATGATTGTTATGGACGCTACAGGTGATATTGAAAAAATTGTTTCTCTTGTTGATTTCGTTTTCTGCGCAGTTGATATGAAAAAAGATGAAATAAGAGCGCTTGAAGAGATGTATGCAAAGCATGAGTGCCCCGTTGTATCCAACAACAGCGCACACCGCGGCACAGAGGACGTTCCCATGATAGTTCCCGAGATCAACGCAGAGCATACAGACGTTATTGAAGCACAGAGAAAGCGCCTCGGTACAAAGAAGGGATTTATTGCAGTTAAATCCAACTGCTCACTCCAGAGCTACGTACCTGCTCTCCATCCCCTTATGGATTGCGGCATTACAAAGGTTTTAGCTTGTACATATCAGGCTATTTCCGGTGCAGGCAAAACATTCGAAACTTTCCCCGAAATTATCGATAACGTTATCCCCTACATTGGCGGTGAAGAAGAAAAGAGCAACCTCGAGCCCTTAAAACTTTGGGGTAAAGTAGAAGGCGGCAAAATCGTTAACGCTACTGCACCCAATATCACAAGCCAGTGCTTAAGAGTTCCCGTTTCCGACGGTCACACAGCCGCAGTATTCTTCTCTATGGATAAGAAGCTTACCAAGGAAGAAATTATTGAGCGTTGGGTAAACTTCAAAGGTCCCGCTCAGGAATTGGAACTCCCCAGCGCACCCAAGCAGTTCCTCCACTACTTCACAGAGGATAACAGACCTCAGGCTAAGCTTGACAGAGAACTCGAAAACGGTATGGCTGTTTCTATCGGCAGACTCAGAGAAGACAGCCAGTACGATTATAAATTTGTTTGTCTTTCCCATAATACATTAAGAGGCGCTGCAGGCGGTGCAGTTTTAATGGCTGAACTTCTTGCTAAGAAGGGCTTCTTTGATTGATAATTTTCTAAACTTACTTTTCTACTTACAGAAAGGATACAGAGCTATGAATAAAAAAGTTATTTTTGAAGGCTCTTGCGTTGCTATTGTCACCCCTTTCAACAGTGATATGAGCGTAAACTACGAAGAACTCGGCAGACTTATTGAATTCCAGATAGAAAACGGCACCGATGCCATCGTTTCCTGCGGTACTACCGGCGAAGGTGCAACCCTCTCTGAAGAAGAGCATGAGAAGGTAATGGAATATACAATTAAAAAAGTAGCAGGCAGAGTACCCGTTATTGCAAGCACAGGCAGCAACGATACAGCATTCTGCGTAAAGCTCTCTCAGCAGGCTGAAAAAATGGGCGCTGACGGTTTACTTCTTGTTACTCCCTACTACAATAAAACTTCCCAGAAGGGTCTTATTGAAAGCTACAAGTATATTGCGGACAGAGTAAACATCCCCTGCATTCTCTATAACGTTCCCGGCAGAACAGGCGTAAATATTCTTCCCGAAACTTACGAGGCTCTTTGCGACCACCCGAATATTGTAGCTACAAAAGAAGCTAACCACGACGTAAGCTCCGTTGCCAAAACTCTTTCCCTTTGCGGTGAGGATTTAGCTGTTTATTCAGGTGAAGATGACCAGACCTTCCCCATTATGGCATTAGGCGGTAAAGGTGTTATCAGTGTATTTGCCAATATCTGCCCCAAGGAAATGCACGATTTATGCGTTGCCGCTAAAAACGGTGACTATAAAACAGCAAGAGAAATGTCTTTAAAGTACATCGAACTTATGAACGCACTCTTTATGGACGTTAACCCCATTCCCGTTAAGGAAGCTTTGAATCTTATGGGCTTTAACATCGGTTTACCCAGACTCCCCTTAACAGATATGCCCGAAGAGAAAAAGGCTAAGTTAAAAGCTATTATGGAGAAATACGGTCTTATTAAATAATAAGTTCTGAGGAATTATAATGACAACAACAAGGATTATTTTATGCGGCTGCCACGGCCACATGGGTAAGGTAATTACTTCTATCTGCGAAAAGCGTGATGATATAAAAATAGTAGCCGGTGTAGATTTTCAGTCCGCCCCTGCTTCTTACCCCGTTTATAAATATGTTACTGAAGTTAAAGAGGATACCGACGTTGTAATTGATTTTTCACATCCCTCCGCTCTTCCCTCACTCCTTCAGTATTCAAAATCAAAATGCGGAGTACCTTTGGTCCTTTGCACTACAGGCTACAGCCAGAGCGAAGTTGAAAGCTTAAAAGAGGCTTCAAAAGAGATACCTGTTTTCTATTCAAGAAATATGTCTCTTGGCATCAATCTTTTAATTGAGCTTGCCAAAAAAGCTGCAGCTGTTCTCGGTGACAGTTTTGACGTTGAAATTATTGAAAAGCATCACAATTTAAAAATTGATGCTCCCAGCGGTACGGCTTTAATGATTGCCGACGCAGTAGCAGGCGTACTCCCCGGTGATAATACTTATATGTATGACCGTCACTCCCAGAGAAAGAGAAGGGATAAAAGCGAAATCGGTATTCACGCGGTAAGAGGCGGTACAATAGTAGGTGAGCACGAAATTATTTTCGCAGGCAACCACGAAACCGTATCTATCTCCCACTCTGCTCAGAGCAAGGATCTTTTTGCAAACGGTGCAGTAAATGCCGCAATTTATATGAACGGCAAAAAAGCCGGTCTTTACGATATGTCCGCACTTATTTAAGATAAACGAAAGGAATTTTAACTATGGGTACAGTTATTAGTACAATTCACGGAGTTACACTCGTTACACTTCAGAGTTCACCTGCAAAGGTTTCCTTTGTTGCTGATATTCTTGAGAGAATTGCCCAGAAGGGTATTAACATTGATATGATTTCAATGGCACCCACCCACTCTGCCGTTACTTCTCTTTCCTTTACAATTCTTGATGATGACTTAATGAAGATGATAAGCTTCACATCCGAACTTAAAAAGGAAACTGATATTAAAGCACTGATCAGCAGCGTAAACCACAAAATTTCCGTTTACGACCAGCAGATGAAAAACACTCCCGGTGTTGCGGCTAAAGTTTTCCAGGCTATTGCCCACTGCGATGCCGATATCCGTCTGATAACAACCAGCGAAGTTGAAATCTCCCTTCTCGTTTCCGAAGCTGACTTTGATAACGTTCTCATGGCTTTGGAAGATGAATTCAATAAATAATTACAAATAAAAGAATTAAGCTACTGATTTTTCAGTAGCTTTTTCTTTTATATCAGCGTTCCAATTAAGTTTTCGCCATCTATAGAATTAAGTTTTACTTTAAGAATTTTGCCGTGGATGTCAGTATCGGACTTAACAAGAACAGGGGTATAATTCATGGTGTAGCCGAAATAAACGCCCTCTTCCCTCTCCTGTTCAAAAAGAACGCTTTCCACTTTACCTATTTGTGAAAGGGTAAATTCTCTTTGCGTTTTTTCCGTAGCTTCTATCATAAGGCGGCTTCTTTCTTCCTTCACCTTATTCGTCAGCTGCATGGGGAATTTATCCGCTCTTGTTCCTGGGCGGCGGGAGTATGCAAAAACGTGAGCTTTGCTGAATTTAATTTCCTTTGCAAAATTCAGATTTTTTTCATACTCTTCCTCGGTCTCACCTGCAAAACCAACCATAATATCTGTTGTTATTGCCGCGTTTTCAAAAGCGTTTCTTAAATTATTTACAATCTCTCTGTACTCAGCGCTGTTATAGTGACGGTTCATTCTTTTTAAAGTCTCGTCACAGCCGCTCTGAAGTGAAAGATGGAACTGCGGGCAAAGCTTTTTCTGTTTGGAAAGACGGGATATCACGTCAGGAGTCAATTGCTCGGGTTCAAGGGAGCCCAAACGTACCCGCTCAATATTTTCATCGGCGCAAACGCACTCAATGGCATCAGCAAGAGTCAGACCGATATCACTGCCGTAGCAGGAAAGATTTATGCCCGTTAATACTATTTCCTTATAGCCGTTTTTACCTAAGATTTGGGTCTCCGATTTAAGTTCGCTAAGCTCCTTTGATCGTACCCTGCCTCTTGCATAGGGAATTATGCAGTAGGAACAGAACCTGTTGCAGCCATCCTCAATTTTAATATAGGCTCTTGTTCGCTCGCTGAAATTTTCCACCTGCATTTTTTCAAATTTCTCGCCGTTCTCGTGATTTTCAATATCTATGATTCTCTGCTTGGCGGAAATGAAATTCATTATATGGTCAAAAAGTTTCGAACGGTTCACATTACCTATAATAATATCGGCTTCTTTTAATTCTTCGCTTGTTTTAGGGAAAGCCTGCACCATACAGCCCGTTAAAACGATAACTGCCGTAGGGTTAAGCTTTCGAAGTCTTCTTAAAGTCTGCCTTACCTTACGGTCGCTTTCTGCGGTAACTGTGCAGGAATTGAGCACAATTATATCTGCAGTATCATTTTCGCTTGTCATTATGCCTCTTTTATTAAGCATAGAAAGCATTGCTTCGGATTCATACTGATTCACTTTACATCCAAGTGTAACAAATTTAACGTTCATATATTATTTAATCTTCTTCCTTATCGGTGTTTTCCATAAGCCATTCGTTTAATTCTTCCCACAAAATCATAAGTTCTTCGTCCTTATCTTTTAAAGCCTGAAGCTTTGTGGAAAGCTCAATCGTTTTGTTATAATCGGCGGCTATTTCAATATCGGAGAGCATTTCTTCGATTTCAGCAATCTGAAGCTCTGTGTTTTCAATATCCTGCTCACATCTTTTAAGCTCGTTTTGCTTCTTTCTGATTGCCGCTTTACGTTCTTTGTTTAAAATATAGGCATTAACTTTTACAGGAGCCTCTTTGATAACAACTTCTTCTGCTGCCTTTTTCTTTTCGATATATGTGTCGTAATTACCAATATATTCATCAATACCCTCTTTAGTAAGGTATAAAACCTTGGTAGCGAGTTTATTAATTAAATAACGGTCATGAGAAACTATAAGCATAGTACCGTCGTAATCTTTTAAAGCATCCTCCAATGCTTCACGGGATGTGATGTCAAGATGATTGGTAGGTTCGTCCAATACCAGAAGATTACTTGATGCAAGCATAAGCTTTAAAAGCAGAACTCTTGCTCTTTCTCCGCCGCTGAGACCCTTTATAGGCTTGAATACATCCTCACCTTTAAAGAGGAATACAGCCAAAGCTTTTCTCACTTCCGTCTGAGTCATATAGGGGTGTAAATCCCAGATTTCGTTAATAACGTCCTTGCTTTCGTCAAGGTCCGTTTGTATCTGGTCGTAGTAACCTATATCTACGTTAACGCCCTGCTTAATAAGCCCGCAATCCGCCTGATACTTACCTAAAATAAGCTTTAAGAGTGAAGTTTTACCGCATCCGTTAGGACCGATGATAAATACTCTCTCCTGCCTTTTGATTTCAAAATTAACTTCGCGGAAAAGATTATTATCGCCAAAAGAAAGAGATGTATCCTTAACCGCCAGTACATCGTTACCGCTTCT
The DNA here is from genome assembly GCA_015065615.1 of Oscillospiraceae bacterium. Lineage (GTDB taxonomy): Bacteria > Bacillota > Clostridia > Oscillospirales > Acutalibacteraceae > SIG603. The sequence goes on from SVPY01000005.1 coordinate 86,211, forward strand.
TCTGCTTGCTTTGAAGCTGAATTCAATTGCTTCGGGCTTTTCGGCAGGTTTTTCCAAAGTAGCCTCCAGCCTGTCAATGGATTTCTGTTTTGAAGCTATTGTAATATAGTTTCGCTCCTGGTTAAATCGCTTTTGCTGCTCAATAATGCCCTCAATTCGCTTGATTTCCTTCTGGGTATTCTCATATACCCTCTGCTTACTGAGCTCATTTTCAGCCTTCTGCATTAAATATTCGGTATAATTGCCCTTATATAAAGTAATCCGCTTATTTTCAAGCTCCAAAGTTTTACTTGTAACGCTGTCAAGAAAATATCGGTCATGGGAAATTACGATATATGCGCCGTTATAATTTTTAAGAAAATCTTCAAGCCACTCAGTAGCCGTAATATCAAGGTGGTTGGTAGGTTCGTCCAGTAAAAGAAGCTGAGCGTTGCTTAAAAGCATTTTGGCAAGCTGTAACTTGGCTTTCTGACCGCCGCTGAGAACTCCGACGGGAAGATATATCTGTTCCTCGGTAAAGCCTAAACCCATAAGAGTGCTTCTTGCGCGGTTACGGTAAGTTAAACCGCCTAAATTTGCAAATTCATCGTTTAATCTATCCTGCTTTAAAATAAGCTCGTCGTAATCGCTTGTAGCTTCGCTTAATTTTAAAGTAACTTTTTCAAGCTCCTTTTCAAGCTCCATCAAGCTGTTGAAAACAGTTAACACTTCGTCGTAAGCTGAAATCATGTCGTTACGGCATATATGCTGCTCCATATAGCCCACGTTTACGTCTTTACCCGTTACAAACAATCCTCCGTCACTTATATAGTCACCGCTTAAAATCTTAAACAAAGTTGTTTTGCCGCTTCCGTTAATACCAACAAAGCCTATATGATCATTTTTCTGTACTTCAAAGTTTACGTCTTTTAATATTTCAAGTACACCGAAAGATTTTGATAAACCGGTTACCGTTAATACTGCCATTACTTATTTGCTCCGTTCATTTACTTGTTTATAATTAAAATTCATTATTCACATACTCACTCAGTATAAAATTATACAAAAAACTTAAGATAAAATCAAGTGACAAATAAAACTTAATATACAGTTAAACATTTACAAAGAAAAATCTCCCTATGCTTTTACATAAGGAGATTCATTACGTTTAATTCAATATTCGCTTTACTTTTTGATTACTTTTTTGCACCACGTACGCTTATGGCAATTGGGGCACTTTAAATAACGGGTAAATCCCATGTGCATCGCGTTCAAAGCCTGTGAATAGGTGGGTACGATTTCATACCCGCAGTTCTTGCACTTGTAAGCGCCCACGCTTATTTCAAGCTTTAAGGCATAGAAACACGGAATTAAAAATATGACGCATATCGCGATAATTGCAACAAGCTGCCATACCCCTTCGGGAATAACAAGAGCGGCAATTAAGATACCTGCAATCAAGGCGGTTATACTTACAATCATAATTGCGCACATAGATGACCAGATAGTTTTGTTCTTTTTCTCTAATTCTTTAGCCATATCAAGCAACAGCTGTTCGTTTTTTGTGTTATTATTTTCCATAATTATTTTCTCCCCGCTTAATAATTCATTTACACTGATACCGAGAATATCACAAAGTTCAAGCATAATAGAAGTATCGGGCATTGCCATGCCCCTTTCCCACTTGGATACTGCTTTATCGGTGATACCCAGTTTTTCCGCCAACTGCATTTGCGTTAAGTTTAAATTTGATCTCTTTCTGCATTCGGCAATAAATCTTCCGATTTTGATTTGATCCATCTGAATCCTCCTTTCGCTATCAGTATAAATAATTAACATAAGAAAATACACCCACCACCGGTTTAGTGGGGAGAAGTAAACCGGTGGTTGAGTAAAATTAACTATAGAATTGTTCTTTTAAAGCTAAATCCCTTTATTTTAAATTGAATATCTTTTATATTCTCCGCCTTTAAAAGTTTTCCAAACAAATTCGTTTCCTTCCAAAGTCATATAGGCGTGACCTGAATTTTCCTTGGGGATAGATACGGAACCGGGATTAATATAGGTAAAGTTTTCGTATTCTTCACATACAGGTACGTGAGTATGACCGTGAAGAAGGATATCGCCCTTTTTTATGGCAGGGAGATTCTCCTTGTTGAATTTATGACCGTGAGTGATAAACACAGTCTTCTTCCCTACGGGCAAAAGAGCGTAATCTGCCATAATAGGGAAATTTAAAACCATCTGGTCAACTTCGGCATCGCAGTTACCTCTTACACAGATAATCTCATCTTTTAAGGGATTAAGCATTTCAATAACCTTCTTGGGAGCATATCCCTCAGGTAAATCATTTCTGGGGCCGTGATAGAGAATATCGCCGAGTAAAATAAGCTTATCTGCCTTTTCCTCTTTATAAGCTTCAAGCATTTTTTCACAGTAATATGCGCTGCCGTGAATATCGGATGCAATAAAATATTTCATATTAAAATTTCTCCTTAAAATTTTTTCTTCTGGTCATATTGTTTACCCATGGAATCTCGTAAAGATACTCATCTATCCACTTATTTTTCTCAAAATCACGGGCGCGGAGCACTATAAACTTATTATATATTTCCAAAAGAAAGCCGTAAGCACCTTCTTCTTTTTCATTAGGTCCGTACTGAAGTGCAGGGAGATTTATGTAATGGATATTCTCTACTTTTTCGTAAGTGTTTTCACCCATTCTGTGCATATGACCGCTTATGTAGATAATCGGTGTATCGGAATTTGAGTGCTTAAGCATAACTTCCTCTACCCTCTCGCCTGCATCGTAAAGGAACACTTCTTTGGCTTTGTTCCTGAGTAAAGGAGGCTGATGATTTACTACAATGATAGGTTTTTGTGATTTTTCGGCCTCGGTTAAAACATTCTCAAACCATTCAAGCTGCTCACAGGATATAAACGCACCGTCATCGGGCAGTTTATCGGTTGCAAGCATAATTACGTAGCAGTTATTCACTACCGTATAATAATAGTTTTTGTCTTTCTCTTTTTCCTGCTTGCAGAATTTACAGAAATCGTCAAAAAGTTCCGTAGCTTCATCAAAATAGGGATAAATACTGCAGCTTCTTGCATCGTGATTGCCAAGCTGAGGAATTATACTCATTACGTTAAGATATTTCTTCATAAACCTTTTTACATGGCTATATTCGGAAATATGTCCCGAATTTGTAATATCGCCTGCTAAAATAAGAGCATCAAGCTTTCTTTTAGCATTGGAAATGCTTGCAAAAGCATATCTTAACTTATTATTTCTGTCGCGGTATCTGTCGCCGTCTGCATGCAGATCCGCAACCAAAGCGGCACTTAAAAGCAAGGGCTCATCTTTATATGATTTATACTTTGTGAATATTAAATTTTTCTTTAATAATGATTTTAATGAAACTTTTACAGTAGTTAATTTTTTTACAAACTTTTTCATTTTTGCTCCAATAATTATCTGTATTTACTCACAAAATCGATGGCGCGCTTTGCTTCTTCCTCATTCTGAGCTTCAAACCAGACGATTGTTTTGCCGTTTTTCAGCAAATCATCCATCTTCATAAGCTCATCAAAGGTAGGCAATACGCAAACAACTTTATCCCGAAGAACGTCTTGGTACGTTCTGTAGAAATCAACCGCTCTCATTGCATTCGGGTCATTTGAAAGCTCAAAGATTTTAATTTTATCAATTGATGCAAACATAGGTAACATTTTATGTCCCACGGAATGAACGTGGAGCATGGCGCTGTCACCGTCTTTTACACAGTACTCAAGATGCTTTAAGAAATATTCCTTATAAAGCTCAGGTGAGAGCATTGTGGAAAAATCCTCGGAAATATGACCGATACATTTACCTTTCATCCATGTATTAAAGCCGTTAATACAGCCGCCGTTAATTTTTGTGGCATTTTCACGCTGCAAATTCAAGGTAAAATTAACAGCGTCGGCGCAAAATTTCATTAAGCCGTCAAGCTCTTCGGGAGAATCGTAAATATCATAAAAAAGCTCGTTGCCCCTTATTATATTTGCAATATCACTGGGGCCGTCGGCGCCGCGAAGGCGAACAGGAATATATTCACCCCATTTTTCGCTCATATATTTAATTCCGCCTGCCACAAGCTTTATCCACGTATTTTCTTTATCGAGCTTGATATTTTTATATTCTTCGATACTGTTTTTACAGATCTGATGGTTATAGCTTGTATCTTTAGCGAAATCTACTTCACCGCCTAAAAAAGCAGTATGTTCCGCTATGCCGTACCAAGGGCAGGTGGAGGGAATATAATCATCATCAAATCTTTCGTGAAACTGAGCATACAGATAATCGTTTTGTGCTCTTAAATCAAGATAGGCGTCTCTATCCTCGGGGAATTTATATGAATTCAAGGGCTTTATTTCATTGAACTTAATGCCGTTCTCCCTGCAATACTTAATATGAATAAGAGCTTTACCCGAAGGACCTTTATAAAATTCTTCGGTACGCTTTGCAATAGCTTCTGCTTTTTTATAATTAAAAGGAATATACTCTTCAGTCATTTTATACATCCTTTCTTTTATACATCGGTGTAACAAATTTACAGTAACCGAAAATTAAAAATACAGCCGCGCCGACCCATGCTGAAACTTCCGCAAAAAATATACCCTCTGCTATACCTATAAATCCAACCAAAAGGGAAATTCCCACGCGCATAAAAAATTCTATAATGCCTGATTTCATAGGCCACACCGTATTTCCTATACCCTGCAGCGCAGAAATATATGCGTAGAGCAAATAAAGAGTAGGAAGGAAAAGACTCATTACAACGAGATAACTGTAAGCAGTATTGCCTGCAGCTTCCACAAGTGAAGCATCTTCCGATGAAATAAACAGCATTGTAATAAATCTGCCGAAAATAATCATCATAAAAGCTATAAAAGCGCTTGTAATAAGTGAAAGTGTTACGGCGGCTTTCATACCGCTTTTTATTCTTCCGAACTTATTTGCGCCGTAATTCTGACCGACATAGGTAGTAACTGCATATCCGTAAGAAATTGCGGCGATTTCAAGTATGCCGTAGAGCTTGTTTGTAGCGGTAAAACCTGCTATAAAGCTTACGTCGAATCCGTTTACTATTGCCTGTACAGCCATACCGCCTACCGCGATAATTATGTTCTTAACCGCCATGGGAGAACCGAGGCGAAGCATATCTATACACAAGTATTTATCAAGCTTCATATCGTTTTTTGTAAAACGAAGCTCAGGCGTTTTTAATATTTTAATCGCGCAGATAACGCCTGATAATAACTGGGCAAAAACAGAAGCGGCTGCCGCGCCTGCCACACCCCATTCTAAAATAAGTACGGTAACGATATCAAGAATGATATTTGTAAAGGCTGCTATAACCATAGCTATAAGCGGTGTTTTACTGTTACCTACCGCTCTTAATACCGATGAGGTAAAATTATATAAAACAACTGCAGGCAAACCAACCATAAATACTCTTGTGTAAATTTCTGCCGTTAATGAAAGTTCGGTTGGAATTCTTAATATCCAGAAAAACAAAGGCAGACAAGTTTGTATGAGTAAAAGCGCTATAACTGCTATGAAAACAGATAATAAAGCAGACTGACCAATAACCGCTTTAAGCCCTTTTTTATCGCCCTCGCCGTATTTTTGTGCCACTCTTACGGAAAAACCTTGAGTAAAGCCCTGTACAAGACCTAAAATCATCCAGTTGAGCCAATCAACACCGCCTAAAGCCGCAAGAGCATTCATACCTACACCTCTGCCAACTATAGCTGTATCGACCACCGTATAGAGCTGCTGAAATACGTTACCCAGCATTAAAGGAAGTGAAAAAGACAGAAGGAGTTTGAAGGGATTTCCCTGCGTCATTGATTTTTCTTTCAGTGTACTCATTTAAAACTCCAGGTCAGCAAATACGGGGTTATGGTCTGTAGCATCTAATGCGTCCTGATCCTCAACCACTACGTATCTTTCCACTTTAAAATTGCCGTTAAGACCTAAAATATGGTCGAAGGCAAACTCACGGCCTCTATCTATCATTCGGCTGTGATATTTACCGTCCTCTCCTCTTTGAGGGTAACCATGATAGGTAGTTTTATTTTCCTTTTCCAAGGCTATATCGTATAAAGGAGTTAAGCCTTCATTTAAAAAAGTATTATAAGCTTCGCTTGTAATAAAGCAGTTTAAATCGCCGAACATAAAAGCAGGGCAGCTATATTTCTCTGTAAGATATTTCATAAGTGTTACTATCTGTTTTGCGTTTGTAACTCTTATTAAATCGTGTTCAGGGCCATCCTTGTACCAGAAATGAGTATTGCATACTGCAAACTTTTTGTTACTTTCTTCATCATATAAAACTGCAAAGGTAATTCCTTTAGTTAAATCGGGAGTATCGTCAAGATATTCGAAACCATTTGCAATAAGTTTATATTTTTTCTTATAAAATAAAGGCTCGTGGTTTACAGGTTCATAATCGCTTACACCTACAGAAAGGTATTCGTTTAAAAGCTCTTTAAAAAGTTTACTTTTCTGGAAGCTCATTCGTGCTTCCTGAACACCTAAAATATCGGGATCATACTTTTTAAATACGTTTATAAGCTGATCCTCACGAAGTTCAACGGGATTATTAAAATAATCGCCCCATATATTACTTGTCATTATACGCATAATTTAATCCTCACATTTCAAAAAAAATTAACAGTTAAATTCAAAAACTTTCTTAAGAAGAGGCTGAGCACCTGTTACGGGATCCATTTCCATTATCATTACGTCTTTCATATATTCATCCCATTTTTTCACAACTTCACTTTCAGATTGTACTTTAGCAGCAAAATCAATGCCTTTAGTACATTCATAATAACCGAAAAGCTCGTTGCCTACATTCCATATAGTGTAGTTAACAATTCCTGCTTCGTTTAATACGTCCTTCATTTCCTGCCATATCTCATCGTGGCGGCGGCAATATTCCTGAAGGCAGCCTTCTTTTACTACAGCTTTCCAAGCGTACTTTTCCATCTTTATTTCCTTTCGGGAGAAATTAATTTATTAAAACAATTATATAATTTAAAATTAATATAGTCAACATTGATTAAAGTTTAATTTTATGTTATAATACTTAAGTAAATTTTGAATACGAGGTAAAAGGAAATGAATATTGCGGTTGCACAATCCGGCGGTCCCACCTGCGCCATAAACGCTTCACTTTTAGGTGTTTACCGTCAGGCATTAAAAGAAAAAGATATCGACTACGTTTTTGGTTCAATTAACGGTATTGAAGGTATTATCAACGATGACCTTGTAAGTTTAAATACAGTTGTAAGAACTAATGATGATATGGATCTTTTAAGGCAGACTCCTTCCACGGTGCTTGGTTCCTGCCGCTATAAGCTCCCTGATTTTAACGAAGACAGTGCTGTTTATGAGAAGATTCTCAACTGTTTTGAAAGACATGGCATTGGCGCATTCTTCTATATTGGCGGTAACGACTCTATGGATACTGTTAATAAATTAAGCCGCTATATGTCAAGTATCAATAAAGATATAAGAATTATCGGTATTCCCAAAACCATAGATAACGACCTTGAGTGTACCGATCACACCCCGGATTTGGTTCTGCCGCAAAGTACGTAGCCGCAACAGTACAGGAAATTATACGTGACAGCTCCGTTTACAGTATCGATTCCGTAACTATTATTGAAATTATGGGCAGACACGCAGGCTGGCTTACAGCTTCATCCTGCGTACTCAGAGCCAACGGCGAGATTGCTCCCCACTTAATTTACTTACCCGAAAACGAATTCTCCGTTAAAAACTTCCTTGAGGACATCAGAAGAGTCCGCCATGTACACAAGGCTGTTATCGTTGCAGTAAGTGAAGGAGTTAAGCTTAAAGAGGGTGAAAAAGACTTTGACCCCAAGAAAGGTATTGTGGACGTATTCGGTCATGAGCAGTTAAGCGGTATAGGTAAAACTCTTGAAAATATCGTATTCAGAGAGATGGGATGCAAGGTTCGTTCTATTGAACTTAACGTTATGCAGCGTTGCTCAAGCCACATAAGCTCCAATACCGATATTACCGAAGCCGAGAGAATTGCAGAAGATGCAGTTAAGGCAGCTATAGAGGGTCAGACAGGTAAAATGATGTGCTTCAAGCGCCTTTATAATACCCCTTACACAGTTATCACCGAAGCTGTAGACGTAAACGAAGTAGCAAATAAAGAAAAGAAGTTCCCTCAAAAATGGATAACAGATGGCCACAACAACGTAACAAACGAAGCTGTTGATTATTTCCTCCCCCTTATTCAGGGTGAACAGATCATAAGAATGAAAAACGGTATTCCGATTCACTACCATATCTGATAAATAAAATTATCCGCCGCACCGAAAGATGCGACGGATATTTTATTTAATTTTTTCACAAAAGACTGCAATACGCGCATTACCGCTGTAGTTGCAGGTATAAAGTACCAATTCCCATTCGCTGTCTTTTACTGTTTCTACGGAAGTAGCTACTACGCTGCTTATTTCGCCTACTTTATAGAGATATTTTTCCCCCAGAGCATCGGTAAATATAACTTCGTCACCAATATTTAAATCGGTAAGCTTACCGAAATGGCTTATATAGTTATGCCCTGCAATAACAATGTTATCATCCGATAAAGTACCGAAATGGCGGCATGGGGCTATTTTTAATCTGTCGTAATCCCAATCTGCCATTATTGGCAGTTCCGTATTTATCTTCGGAATTGAAATGTAGCCAATGTAATCGTATCCGTTTATATTTATATACTCTTCCTTTTCTGTTTCAATAACAGGAATAAATATATTTTCTGCGCCGGTTAAAGAGCTTGATTGTTCTTTCTTTGTTTCAAGCTCTTTACTCTCTTCAACGCGTATCTTAATATCCGTAAGTACTGAATACGAAGCTTTTTCGGCTTCCCTGTTTTCATTACCGTTATACGTTAAAAGGCCTAATGCGGTTATAATCAGTACTGTGCCCAATAACACAAGTATTTTACCAATAATATTACTCATCTTTTTCTTTTAATAAGTATTATGCCGAAAACAATTATAACCAAACCCGAAACGATAAGCACAGGTATAGGCCAGTTGACCTGACCTGTCTGAATAAGTGTGGATGAATTTGTAACTATCAAAGTATCGCCGCTTAGTGAATACGAAACTCTGTAGCCTTCGGGAATATTGATTTCTTTTACCGTATACTTATCCTTTGGCGGCATAAGCTTTTCTATTTTAAGCTGCCAATTATTATCTTCACTTAAAATAACCGTATCAACAAGGTCTTCGCCATCGTAGATTTCAATTTCTACGTATTGGGGCCTCTCCTCGCCGCTGTCGCTCCACACCTTTTTTATATTAAGTGTAACAGGCTCTTCAGGAAAAGCATCCACCTTAGGGCTTGCTTCTATATCGTAAATATAACCTGTACCGCTCTCATTCGTCGCAGGAATCTGAACCAAAAAAGGCTCGGAAGCATAATAGTCGTCGGCAGGTTTTGTTTCAATTACTATATATTCACCAAGTTCGAGTTCACTGAAAACTGCAGTACCTTCCTCAGTTGTTTCACAAGTGATACCTTCAATCTCATTTTCTCTGATAAATTCTGAAATCTCGCCTATGTTATTTTCATGAACGTCGATTTCAGAAAAATCTTCACTCAGAATGAAGTTACCGCCCTTATCGATACTGCCGATTTTAACGGCAACAAACTCTGCTCCTGTAACAAAAGTTTCATTTACATTATCATATAAACGAATTTTTATACTGCCCTTTCTTTCAAAATCGATACTTTCGGCACAAACTGTCACCGAAAAAATCAATATAAAAACAATAAGGCAAGAAATCAAATTTATAAACCTCTTTTTGTTCATAATCAAATCCCTCACAAATTACCGCTATAATTAATTCCAGATAACTCCTATGTCATCGGGGTCGTATTCTTCCATACACTTTTTTATAAAATAATCTTTTTCAGCTTCTTTTAATAATCTCATGCAGGACTTCAAGGTTTCGGCTTCCATATTTTCACATTTTAATTCAGCTTCTTTTATAATTGCCTCTGCCTTTTCCTTGGCGGCTTTCTCAATTTCAGAAGCGGTGAAATCCACGGAAATAACGCTTTCCAAGTATTGGTCGGCCGCTTTCTGGGCAGCTTCAAATACACCGTTTAATTTTAAAGATGCCTCCGCTATTGAACCCGTTGTTCGCATTTTTATATTTTTCTCTTCAAGCTCAGTTTGAAGCCTGAATATCTCTGAATTCAGTTTTTCGACTTCCGTAGTTTTACTCAGCAGGAGTTCGAGTAATTCCGTACGGTTTAATTTTTTCAGCTCTTTACTTGTCATATTAGTCCTGTCTTTATTAAAATATACATTTATACAAAACAATTATATTTTAGTTTTCCTGTAAAATCAAGTATATTGTGTAGGATTTTGTTTTTTAATTAATGAAACTTTATTGCGATAAGATTAAAAATATGCTATCATCAATAAAGAGGTGATTAAATGAACCGCGAAGATATTTTTAAATATAACGAACCCCTTAAAAAGGAAATTGACAAAGAGTTTATTTTCAGCGTTATAGGTCTTGCTCACGGACATATTTACGGTATGGTACAGGGGCTGCTGAACGAAGGCGAAAACGTAAAAATCAAGTACGTATTTGATGAGGATAAAACCTTGGTTGAAAACTTTTTAAATAAATATCCACAGGCTAAATACGAGGAAGACACCGACAAAATTATATCTGACAGCGAAACAAAGCTAATAGTCAGCGCCGCGATACCTTCGACCCGCGCTGAAATAGGTATAAAATCCATGAAAAACGGCAAAGACTATTTTGTTGACAAGGCACCTATGATAAGTCTTAAACAGCTTGAAGAGGTCCAAAAAGTCTCAGCTGAAACAAAAAGGAAATATATCGTATATTATTGTGAAAGTATAGATAACGATTCTGCAATATATGCAAGAGATTTAATTAAAAGGAACGTGATTGGCAAAGTTTTCAGTGTATTCGGCGCAGCCCCCCACCGCCTTAATATTGAAACAAGACCTTATTGGTTTTTTGACAAGGCTTATACCGGAGGAATTATAACCGATCTTATATGCCACCAGATCCATCAGTTTCTTGATTTCGCCAATGCTGATGATTGTGAAGTTAATTTTGCAAGAAGCGCAAATTTCCACCACAAAGAAAAACCCGGTATGGATGATTTCGGTGACGTAATGGTAACCGCGGATAACGGTGCAGTTGCTCATTTGAGAGTTGATTGGTTCAGCCCCGGCGGCATAAACACCTGGGGTGATTCCAGAATGTTCATAGAAGGTACCGAGGGATACATTGAACTCAGAAAAAATTGTAATATCGGATCAGACAGTAAACCCGACCACGTTTTCGTAGCAACAGAAGAAAAAGTATTCTATAACAACGTAAACGGTAAATCCGCCAACGTTTTCTTTAATAACCTTATTAACGACTGCATTTACAGAACTGATACCGCAATAAACCCCGTAAGAAGTTTTAATGCGATTAAAGCTGCAATAACAGCGCAGAATATGGCGGACGGCATCATAGAATAAGCAAAGACCTGTAGCTTAAAGCTGCAGGTCTTATTTTTATACTATTTTATTTTCGCTTTCCGCTTCGTCCTCTTCGTCTATAATAACTCTCTTAAGTTCCTTCTTATTGAATATATCGTAAAGAGCAGGAACTACGAATAAGGTCATAAGAGTACCGTATAAAAGTCCTCCTATACTTACAAGCGCAACAGGCTGCATAAGCTCTGAACCTAAACCGTTTGCGGCCGCCATAAAGATAAGACCCATAACGGTAGTTAAAGCAGTCATCAGAATAGGACGCATACGTGTTTTACCTGCCGTTAAAATAGCTTCACGCTTTTCCATACCGCTTAAACGCAGCTCGTTAATATAGTCTATAAGCACGATACCGTTATTAACGATAATACCCGAGAGCATAATGAAGCCAACCATTGCAATAATGCTGAGCTCCAAATTAAACATCAACAGCGCAATAAAACCGCCGGTAAAAGCAAGAGGAATGGTAAACATAACGATAAAGGGAGATTTGAAAGATTGGAACTGAGCAACCATAATAAGATAGATGATAACTACTGCCAACAGAAGCATCTGAATAAGCTGATCGAGAGCTTCTAAAATGGTATTGCTCTGACCGCCTATCTCCATTGTTACGCCCTGTTTAAGTTCGTAATCCGCAATATATCTTTCAACTTCCGCAGCCGTATTTGTAATATTATATCCTTCCTTAACGTTTGCATTTACTTTAATGAAACGGCGCTGACTGTCACGCTGAATGGAATTAAGGCTCATTGTCTCAACAAAATCGGCTATATCAGAAAGTTTCACTTCGCTTACGCTGCCGTCTGTTATGGAGGTTACTTCCATTTTAAGGTTTTTGATATCTTTTATTTCTTTATCGCTGTGAGAGGCGTAAATAATCGTATCTATTTTTGTTCCGTCAATACTTACGTTTGTGGCAGTAAGCTCAGTTGTAAGTTCAGCCGCTACGTAGGTATAGACCTGAGCCACCGTAAGCCCCTTTTCCATAGCTTTATCTTTATCAACAACGATTCTGAATTCGGGAGTGGTATCGTCAAGACCGTCGTCAACAGATTCAATAGACTCTACCTCGGAAATTTTTTCCGCTAACCTCTGCGCTTCCTCTGTGAGAAGATCCAAATCGTCGCTATAGAGTGTTACCGAAACGGAGTTACCGCCACCTAAAGCACCCATCATAGAGCTTAAATCCATAGCGCCCGTAGCTGTAACAGTACAAGGCAAATCCTTGCATTTTTCTACAATAATTTTAGATATCTCGGAATCCTTCTTATCAGAATTTTCGGAAACAATAGCATACATTGATACACTGCTTGGTGCTGAGCCTGTAGAAGCAGAAAGTGTAAGCAAACTGCTGCCACCTGTAAAGCCGCCAAGAGTTTCAATATCTTCAATTTCAAGAATTCTGTCCATTACTTCATTGGCAACTTCTTTAGTTTTGCTGAATTCTGTATCCTCAGGCATTGTAACAGTAATAGAGATCTGGTTACCGCTCATGCTGGGCATATATATAAAACCTTTAGCCAGACACATTGAAACACTTGAAACAAGTAAAACAACAGAAAGCACTATACATATCCACTTGTGTGAAAGTGAAAATGCGCTTGCTTTTGAATAACCCTTAATAAAGAAATCGAATATTTTATGTGACTTTTCTTTTTGCTCTTTTTTAATAAGCTTTGCGCTGAGGGCAGGAACAAGAGTGATAGCCACTATTAAACTTGCCATAAGCGAATAGCCTATAGTAAGCGCCATATCTGTAAATATCTGTCTGGTTAAACCCTGAACGAAAACTATGGGCAAAAATACGCAAACCGTCGTTAAAGTAGAAGCTGTGATAGCAGCTGTAACCTGCTTTGCGCCGTAAACTGCTGCTCTTGCAGGAGATTCACCTAAACTGCGCATTCTGTAAATATTCTCGATAACAACAATAGAGTTATCTACCAGCATACCTATACCGATAGCAAGACCCGAAAGCGAAATAACGTTCAAAGATATTCCGGAGAAATACATTAACGCTATTGCAAACAAAAGTGAAACGGGAATGGAGCACGCAACAACCAATGTGGGTCTTATATCTTTTAAGAACAGCAAAAGAATCAATACTGCAAATATTGCGCCGAGATAAAGATTTTCAAGCACCGTATTTATAATAATATCGATATAATCGCCCTGGTCTGAAAGGTTAACAAATGTTAGACCCTCATATTCTTTTGAAAGCTCCTGCAAGCGATTTGCAATATTTTCTGAAACTGTGGCGGTAGCATATTCTGACTGCTTTGAGAAAGAAATAATAATACCATCTTCACTGTCAAGCTTTGCATATACAGAATCGGAATTATCAGAAATATAAACTTCCGCCACGTCGGAAAGCCTTATCTCTCCCACACCGTCTATATCGAAGAGAAGTAAATTCTGAACTTCATCAAGGGAACTAAGTTTATTGCCGACCTTAACCATATAGTCAACGCCGCCGTCAGAAATATATCCTGCAGGCATAGCAAAGTTCTGTGCCATAAGAATTTGTGAAAGCATCTGCATTGTGATATCCACTTTAGCAGCATCCAAAGCCTGTTCCTTTTGTGTTTCTATCTGGTCCTTTGCGTTTTCAATCTGATCCTTTGCAGAGCCAAGCTGACCTTCGGCTGCAGAGATAGTTGTCTGAGCAGAAATAATTTGTGAAAGACCCGATGAAATTTCAAGCATACCTAAAAGCTGCTGTCTTTTAAGCTCGGCAAGACCTTCGGTAATAGACTTGGAGCCGTTATCGATCTGTTCAAATGCGTTATTTATCTGTGTAATGCCATCTTCTATCTGCTTTAAGTTGGCGTCTGTTTCTTCAATAGTAGAATCGATATCTTCCTTTTTTACTCCGAGACCCTCAAGTGTAGCTTCAGCTGCAGCTTTTGCGGCTACTATTTCTGCCTTATCGCCTGCAAGCTCCAAAAGATATTCAGGAGCGTTTTCTACAGTTGTACCTAAATTAACAAAATTATTTTCACTTGCAAGAATATCATTTTCTACGGTTAAAAGTTCTGTTTTAAGTTCAGCTAATTTAAGTTCTTCATCCTCAGTTAAGGATTCTTTGCTTTCAAGTTCGCTTATCTGTGTTTCGAGATCGCTTTTATTTGCATTTAAAGCGGTGTAATTATTTATCTCGTTTTCAATACCTGAAATTTTAACGTCAATTTCAGTTGTATCCTGATTTAATATATTTCTTACTTCTTTTAATGCTTTTGAAAGTTCCGTTAATGCAGTTTTACTGAGTTCAGCGGTTCTTAACTGGTCTTCAAGCTGAGCTTTGGTCTCTGCAAGCTCTGTTCGCTGATTTATAAGTTCAGCTTCCATAGAACTTGTCTGATTTGCAAGTTCATTTTTTCCGCTTTCAAGCTGTTCTTTTGCAGAATCAAGATTCTCCTTTTGTGTTTCTAATTCCTCAATACCGTTATTAAGTTCTTCTTCGTTTTTTGAGATCTCCTCTTCTGCCTCATCGAATTTTCCGAGAACGTAATTTTCTATCCTTTTATTTACATCATCAATTTTATCCTGAGAAAGCACAATACTTATTTGTTCTGTAACCGTACCGCTTAAGGAAACGCTGGCAACGCCGTTGATACCCTCAAGTCGGCTTAAAATTTCTTCATTTATAAAATTTGTAAGTTCAATATTATTTAAACCATCTTTTTTAACTGCGGCTACAGTTACAGGAAGCATATCGGGGTTCAGCTTAAGGATATATGGAGTACTTACCATATCATCCCAATTACCTGAAACACCGTTGATTTTCTCACGGATATTTGAAACCACGTTATCCATATTAGCACCTTCAGCAAACTGCAGAGTAATCTGGCTTACGTTTTCGGCACTTGTTGACGATATCGCTTCAATATTTTCAAGTGTGGCAAGCTGCTGCTCCAATGGCTTTGTTATTTCGGTTTCAACTTCCTCAGGTGTAGCACCGGGGTAGGTTGTAATAACCAATGCATAGGGTAAATTAATACTTGGAAGCAAATCGGGTGTCATATTAAAAAATGAAACAAAACCCAATACGATTACAAGTACAACAGCAACAAAAACTGTTAACGGTTTTTTAACACTGAACTTAGCAAACATAAAATATCTCCGTAAAAAATCATAATCCGCTACAGTATATTGTATACTGTAACGGATAAGAAATATTGAATAAAATGTAAATTTTTAACTTATATGCAACACTTGTTGCACATTTGTTTAATTCCATAAAGGATTTTTGTAAACACCCTCGTCAGTAAGCTTTTTAATTGACTCCATAACAACAGGCTTATCCTCACGGTAAGTAACGCCGAACCACTTATCCTCGGAGTGAAGCACCTTAGCATCGGCTTTATTTTCAACCAAAAGATCATTAACAACAAAAGGAAGGAAATATTCTGCCTTTAAAGGATTTTTAGGCACGTCGTTTTCGAAGAAAGCAGTGAACTTCTCTTTGAGGGCATCGATCATAGATTCAGTAAAGCCCCAAAGATTCATAGAAACTGTGGTATCGGGAGCAAGGGAAGTCCATGTTTTTCCGTCGTCCTCAGTAAATTCTGCTACACCGCCGTGGTTTTCTATTTTAGTTCTTTCGCAAATACCTTTAAGCATACCGTTTTCGTCTGTTTCGCAAACACCTCTTGCTACGTGACCGTTATCGGAAAGTGTATTCATAATACGGTAGCCAACCATTGCAAAATGCTTTTTCTCATCGTCTTTTGCATTTACAAGGAAATCGTAAATCTCTTTAAATGCGTGCTGACCGTAGAAATCATCAGCATTGATAACGGCAAAAGGTGCGTCAATAAACTCTGCTGCGGAAAGTACTGCGTGACCTGTGCCCCAGGGCTTGATTCTGCCTTCAGGCACTTCGAAACCTTCGGGAATATCGTTTAAATTCTGGAAAGCATAGTGAACTTCCGTTATTTTTTCAAGCTTTTCTCCTATTACAGCTCTGAAATCTTGATAATTTTCCTTTTTAATTATAAATACAAACTTTTCAAAGCCTGCTCTCATAGCATCATAAACGGAGTAATCCATTATAATCTCACCGTTTTGACCAACGGGATCAATCTGCTTTAAGCCGCCGTAACGGCTACCCATACCTGCTGCCATAATAACTAAAATAGGTTTTTTCATAACTACTCTCCTTTATTCCTCAGTGTTTTCGGGTTCGTAAATCAGTTCGTATATATGCTGTGCGGCAACGTCTAAATCACAGGTCCACATCCAGCCGCCGTTTTCCATATAGCCCGAAGAGAAGCCTTCGATCTCTTCATCGGGAATTATGGTCTTCTCAATTGTAAAGCCGTTAAGAACTATGGGCGCTAAATCCATAATTTCGTTGAAATCGAGGGATGTCTCACAGAGAGAGCACATATTCTTTACGGTTTCGGGATATGAGGTAACGGGCATATCCACAACTACATCTAAAAGCGCGGTTAAAACCTTCTGCTGTCTTTCAGCTCTGCCGTTATCGTTACCGATATTTCTAATTCTCGCAAAAGCAACAGCCTGATCGCCGTTCATATGAACAAGACCGCTTTTATCCATTTTTACATCGGGATTGGTTTCATTTAAATTCTTGTTTATCTCTTTAAGCTCGCCCTCTGTAATGGCTATGTCAACACCGCCTACTGCGTCAACAATTTCTGCCATCTTGGTAAAGTTTACCGTTACGTAGTCGGTAATATCAAGCTTGAAGTTCTGATTGATAACCTTGATAGCATATTCGGGTCCGCCAAACTGATATGCGTGTGTAATTTTATCGTAGCCTGATGAAGTATAGGTGTAGTCATCACCCATATAGACTCTTATATCACGAAGCAGAGAGATAAGCTTTATTTTGTTATGCTTTTGGTCTACCGATAAAACGAGTATTGCGTCGCTTCTGCCTGTGAAATCATCACTTCTTGAGTCAACGCCGAAAAGTGCTATGTTCTTGATTGTTTTTTCCGTTACGGTGTGCTCGGTAATACCCAGCTCATCGGGGGTTTTTGTTATTTCATTGGTAGTAAGGTCGGCAAACATATACGTTGAAAGATACAGCATACCGCATCCGATAACGATCATAAAAACGCATATAATGGAAAGAAACGCCATAAGTACTTTTTTCCATTTACCGAACCTTCTGGATTTTTTATATTCAGCTTCTGAAGAATAACTTGATAAATCTTCAAAATCATGCTTATTTTTTGTAGCCATTTTACTAACCTTTCCGGATTTTATGTAAATCTGATCCTATTATAAATCAATTCATTTTATTATAACACACTTTGATAGAATTTTCCATAGAAATATAAATATTTACAAAATATTAAAAATGCCCTTCATACAGAAAGGCATTTTGTTTTTTACATATACTTGTGTATAATTTCCATTATTTTATCCCATTTATCCTCAATATCCTTAACAAGCTTAAACTGGTTTCTCGCTCTTACAAGGTTATGCTCGGGATATTTTGTACGGAAATAAACGTCACCGTTAATATAGTCGGCAAGGAAACGGATACCCACTTCATAGGTCATAAGCTTTGCTCCAAGAGGGAGTGTCTCAAGCTCAAGCTCTGTTAAAGCGTCTTTACAAACAGAAAGGAAACCCTTTGTATATGCTTCGAAAAGGCCTAAATCGAACCACACCTTGCTTAAATCCGCTTCGTCTTCTGCTGCTGTAGAAGCGCCTGCTCTTAATGAATCGCCGTAATCAAATGCAGTAAGACCGGGCATAACGGTATCAAGGTCAATAATGCAAACAGCCTTGTTTGTTTCGTCATCAACGAGGATATTGCTCATCTTTGTATCGTTATGAGTAACCTTTAAAGGAAGCTTTCCTTCATTTAAAAGCTTCATCAATTCGCCTGCAGCCTCTTCTCTTGTAAGAGCGAATTCAATTTCTGCCTTGCAGTTACCTTTTCTGCCGGATTTATTTGCTTCTATAGCATCGGTAAGCTGTTTGAATCTTGCAGGAGTGTTGTGGAAATCCTTGATAACTTCATAAAGTGTATCGGCAGGGTAATCAGCAAGCTGACGCTGGAACTCACCGAAAGCGCGGCCGGATTCCTCAAGCATCTCAGGTCCCGTAACAACCTCGTGAGCTGTTGCTTTATCAATAAATATCCAGCTTCTCCAATAATCGCCGTTTTCGTCGATAACATAATATTTGCCGTCGTCAGCTTTCAAAAAATGCAGTGTTTCACGGTAAATATCACCGCCGCGTGCCTTGATTTTTTCGGCAAGAAAACCCGTAACGCCTACAGAGTTTTCCATGATAGCCGCGGGGTCGGGAAACACCACTTTATTTATCTTCTGTAAGGTATACATATTCTTATCGGTGAAAACCTTATAAGTCTCGTTAATATGACCGTTGCCGAAAAGAACGACATCCTTTACTTCGCCTTCGATATTAAATTTTTCCGCTAATTTCTTAAGTGACTCTACCATTTTTATTCTCCTATGTATTTTATTACTTAAAGTTAAGTTCTATTCTCGTAATCTTTTCGCCTTCGGCTACAGAGATGTTCATATTACCGCTGTGTTCGGAAACGTACTTTTTAATCCTTGCAAAAGGATCGACCCTGTTCTCTTTCTTTTCAAAAAGAATTCTGACGAAATCGTAAATTGTATTTTTAAGCAGTTTAACCTTTTTAACATCGTTATAACTGCTTACAGCTTCAAGAACAAGCTTGCCTTCGCTGTCCATACCGTTGAGCCTGATATATTTTTCGCCTTCTTTATCGCTTCTGCAGTCGTTTATAAGAGCGGTAAGAAGCTCATCCACAATCATACAAAGCTCGTTGATTTCAATGTTTACGTCGTTGATTTCAATATTACCGTCAATAAAAATCTTATCGGCAGAAGCTACGTCTGCTTTGGCTGCAATTATCGTGCTGATATAAGGATTATTGCAATAAGCAAATTTGCTCTTCTGTTTTTTAAGCTTCTTTAAGAGTATAGTAACATACTCGTAAACCTTCTCTTTTTCCTCGGTTTCCAAAAGCTTTCTTATGCCGAGCAGTTCTTTTTCACGCCTTACTCTGCCTGCTTCAAGATTTTCTGCGCACGCAAGCATTACGTCAAAATTATCGGCATACATTATGTCCATTTCACTCTCGTGAATCTGCTCAGAATCCTTTACTCTGTACTTTGCGGCGCTGTACATTGAACGGGCTGCAAAAATAATCATCACATAGATAAAAAAAGTAGGAAATACTTTTAAATTTACGGAATCTATTTTAATAATTTCACAAAGCATTCCGCCGCTTAATGAAACACCGAAAAGCACAAGCAAGCACATAATTACAGCAGAATATGAAACTTCACGCCTGTAAAAATATTTCATTGGGTTAACAAGAAGAATTGCTATAACCACGCTGAATAAAACAAATAAGCCGTTTGCGGTAAATCCCGGAATCAGACCGCCCTGAGGCATTATTGATAATGTCATAAGTGAGATAACGGCATCGGAAATAAATACGTAGTTTAAGTATAAAAGAAGTACAATGAAAATTTTATGCACAATATTATTGGAGAAAATAAAGGCAGAAATAATAAGATAGATAAATAAGCTTACTATCAAGGCGTTATTTTCCCAAGAAGAGGTATCAGCCGTAACCGATTTGACAATAGGCTGAGAAATAAAGGAAAGCACAACACCCAAGCCCATAAAAAGCAAGGTGGTAATAAACTTGAATCTCTCCTCTAAAAGTATAGGAAGCATCACTGCACTTAAAATAATAACAAGAGGTAAACTAACCATTTTAAATTTTAATTTGAGAACGCGCAAGCGTCCATACCTTTCCATTATTTATACAGTATTATACCACTTAATTTTCATTCTGACAATTACTTTTTATTTTTTACTTAAATCTTCATAAAAATATAATATTTATATTTGCCGCTTTAAAGCAAAAACATATTGAATTATTCTTATTTTTGTGGTAATATTCTACCATATTAACTAAATATTATTTATTTTTACGCATATTCTATATGCCTTATTAACAAATTTATAATTAAATACAAAGTGAGGTCTTATTATGTTAAAAAGAAACAGCGGTACACTTTTGCATATTTCATCACTTCCCGGCGATTTCGGTATAGGTACCTTCGGCAAAAATGCAATTAAATTTATCGATTTTATTAAGGAATGCGGTATGAGTTACTGGCAGGTACTCCCCTTCGGCCCTACCGACAGCTATAATTCCCCCTATGCAAGCCTTTCTGCCTTTGCGGGCAATATAAATTTTATTGACCCCGAAGAGTTGTTTGAGGAAGGTCTCTTAACAAATGACGAGCTTAATTCCGTTAAATACGCTAACCCTTATACAGCAGCCTTTGAATTTTTAAATTTAACTAAAATCCCTTTGCTTTATAAAGCGTTTACGAGAATCGACGGTAAGCTTAAAGCAGAGATAAAAGCTTTCTCTGAAGAAAACAAAAGCTGGTTAAAGGATTACGCACTTTATACCGTTATTAAAGAGGCAAACCTCGGTAAAGAATGGTATGAATGGGAGGATGAAGCCTTAAAACTTCACCAAGAAGCCGCCATCGAAGAAGCTTACGTAAAATACCGTGACACCATTGAGTTTATAGAATTTATGCAGTACATTTTCTATAAGCAATGGGCAAAGATAAAAGCTTATGCAAACGAATTGGGTGTTAAGATATTCGGCGACCTCCCTATGTATATTTCTCTTAACAGCTCCGACGTATGGGCAAATAAGAAGATGTTTGACTTAAACGACGACGGTAAGCCTAACTGCGTAGCAGGTGTTCCACCGGATTACTTCAGCGCTGAAGGTCAGAAATGGGGCAACCCCCTTTATAATTGGGCAGAAATGAAAAAAGACGGCTACACCTGGTGGATGAACCGCCTTGAATCTTCTTTCCTTTTATACGATGTAGTTAGAATAGACCACTTCCGCGCATTCTCCGCATACTGGTCTGTTCCCGTTGAAGCCCCCACAGCTGTAACGGGAAAATGGATTGACGGCCCGGGTATGGACTTTTTCGGCAAGGTTATTGATAAATTCGGCGGCGACAGAATTATTGCCGAGGATTTAGGCATTATAGATGACGGCGTTATAAAGCTTATCGAGGACACGGGTTTTCCCTGCATGAGAGTTATGCAGTTCGGCTTTGACTTTACCGATAATATGCACCTGCCCCACAATCACCCCAGAAACAGCGTTGCTTACACAGGCACTCACGATAATAACACGGCTCTTGGTTATTTATGGGAAGCTACCCCCGAAGAAAGAGCTTACGTTCTCGATTACTGTAATTTCTCAGGCGGCGACTGGGCGGTGGGAGGTTTTTACAATACTTCCGTTAAAGCGATGATCAAAACTTTATGGTCAAGCCCTGCTAATTTATGTATCGTACCCGTGCAGGATCTTTGCGGATTCGGTAAGGACACTAAGATGAACGTACCGGGTGTACCTAACGGCAACTGGGCATTCAGAATAAGTGAAGAACAGCTTGAAAATATTGACACAAAATGGATCAAGAATTTAAATAAAACCTATCACAGATAATTTAAAGGCGGGTAAGCCACAAAAGCTTCCCGCCCTTTTTATTTATATATTTGTCGCCTCTGTTTACTGATATTTTATAACGCCTCCCCTACTCTTAAAAGAAAATCAATCTACTGTTATTTTTACTCGCCGAATATTAAAAATCTTATTTCTTTACTTATTTCATCTTCGCTCATCTCTTTTGATACCAACGGGTAAATAACCTCTCTGCTTTCTCTTGTGTGAGGAAGTTCCAGAGAAAGCTTTATCCCTTTTTCTTTATTTCCGCATTTCAAGTATAAAAAGCAAAGCACTGCCCGCATTGTAGCTTTTTGTTTTTCGTTCTTTGAAAGACTGAGCCCTTTTTCAATTAATTCTATAGCTTCAATAGCTTCATCCTTTAAAGCCAGCACTTCAGCCAGCCCCAATATCATTCCCGGTTTATTGGGGTATATTAAAAGCGCGTCGCGGTATACTTTTTCTGCTGAGTCGAGCTGATTGCTTTTCATATAGTCATGCGCTTTTTTATGTATATTGTATCTTGTTTCTTTTGCACGAATGGTATCCATACCGATGAGAAGGTCGATGCTTGTTTCAAATATATTTGCCAAAGCAGGAAGAAACGTGATATCGGGGTACGTTTCGCCGCGCTCCCATTTAGATACGCTTTGAGGTGTAATATTTAAATAGTCAGCTAAATCTTCCTGAGTAAGATTTTTCATAATACGGTATTTTTTTAAATTTTCCGCTAAGTAAAACATTTTATTTTCCTTTCCGTTTCTAAATTCATTAAAGCTTTAATCTGTATTAATTATAAATTAAGTTTTAATGATTAACAATAACCCATATCCTTAGTTTATTTCACTTCTAAGGCGAATGTACTTACAAAATTATATTAAAATAAAGAAGTACCGCAATTAAACACGGTACTTTTAGTTTTACTTAATATTATAATCTACCCAGTCTTTTGCTTCTTTTACTGCATAATCGGAGGGAAGTTTATCATTTGTGATCGGGTTTCTTACAAAACTATTATTCTGAGGCAGACCCATATATTTAAAAGGTTCAACCGGTTTATCCTTTATCTCGTTTTTAGCAGTACCGTCCTTTTTACTGCTGTGAGCTCTTATTTTGTTTTCCACGCTTACTTCAGTGTTTACTGTATTCTTTGCTTTATTTTTTGCCATAATAAATCTGATCCTTTCAAAAGAAAATTCCGAGAGCTTATTGCCCTCGGAATTATTATTTACTGTTTTATTTAATTTATAAATCAGAATACGCAGTACTGAGCCATGTAAGCTTCCATATCCTTTAAAAGCTCGGGATCAGTGCCGTTTTCCTTTAAGTACTCGTGAATATCAAGAACTGTTACGATGGGATGAACCTCAATACCGTATTCTTCCTGAACTTCCATGATAGCTGTTTTGCCGGGTACCTTACCAACTTCGCAGCGGTTAACGGAGATGAACATATGCTTAACTTCAACGTCGCCGCAGCCCTTAAGAATAGGCATAACTTCTCTTACGGCTGTACCTGCTGTGATAACGTCCTCTATAATGATGAGCTTATCGCCGTCCTGAGGCTTATAGCCAACTAAAGAACCGCCCTCACCGTGGTCCTTCTCCTCTTTTCTGTTGAAGAAGTAGGGCTTACTTATACCGTGGTTATTGTAAAGAGCAGCTGCGCAGGATGTAGCAAGGGGAATACCCTTGTAAGCGGGACCGAACATAGCTGTAAAATCTTCGCCGATAGTTTCAGCAACTAACTTTGCATAGTAACCGCCAAGTTTAGCGATCTGCTCGCCTGTTTTATAGTTACCTGTATTTACAAAGTAGGGTGTGTTTCTGCCGCTCTTTGTAACAAATTTGCCGAAACGGAGAACGTCGGCAGACATCATAAATTCGATAAATTCTTTTTTAGTCTGTGTTAACATTTTAATAATTCCCTTCTTAGCGTGATTGTTAATATTATAACAGATATTAGCTAAAGATACAAGAGTAAAATTAAAGACCAAAGCCCCAAGTTCTCTGCCAGGAAGTCTCTTCCCCTGCTTCAAGCTTTATAGGTACGAAAACTTCACAGCACATACAGTAGTGGTCGCCCCATACTGCAACCTGAGAAGGCTTGAAATCAATCTTCTCATAGCAGAAAGCATTGCCCTTCTTATCATACATTTTAAAAGCTATATCGCTTTCTTTAGTATCTACGGTTCTGAAATAATATGATTTTGAAGGATAATCTTTAAAAGTAAATTCATTCTTATCATCATCAAAATACATATCATTATCGCTAAAGCCCTTGGGAGCCTCTATACAGTAAACCTGCATTGCATAGTCGGGGCAAATATCCTTACCGCCGAGGGAAAGGAAATTGTGGCAGTACTCTTTGGAAATAATTTTATTTTTACCTATATTTTTAAGAGTAACTGTTTCCACTATCTCTTCGCCTTTAAGCTCTATAACTCGTTTTTCGCTATAGGCGAATCCGCCGATTTCCGGTGTAACTGTTTTGAATGTTACACTCCTATCATCGAAG
Source organism: Oscillospiraceae bacterium (assembly GCA_015065615.1). Lineage (GTDB taxonomy): Bacteria > Bacillota > Clostridia > Oscillospirales > Acutalibacteraceae > SIG603. The sequence goes on from SVPY01000005.1 coordinate 110,889, forward strand.
CTGAATTCAGTATCGAAAGGAATAATATCCTCGCTCTTTCTTTCGGGGTCAAATTCCATTATACCTATACCGGGGCGAAGTATTTTCTCACCCTTCTCTGGTCTTTCGTTCCTTCTGAAAAAGTCATACTGGCAGCAAAGTCCGCTGCCCTCTGTTGTGGGGAAATTTGGCTGACTTCTTTCATATTCACTGAATTTTACGCCCTTGTACCAAACGTCATAAATAAAGCCTGAATGGTTAAAACGGCTGCGGTAATATTTAGAATTAACAGGATGAAGCACTTTGATTCTTAATGAATCATTCTCTAAAATAATAAAATCTTTCATTTCCGTTTCCTTTCATATTATAAACATACAAACAAAACTATGATAAATAAGAAAAAAGGAGGTAAGCCTGAAAGAATATTTCAAGCCTTCCTCCTAAATTTATTATTTCATTTCAATTTCGTATGTTGCAATCTGTGCTTTTCTTAATTTAATATCAAACTTATTATCGGCACTTGCAATTTCCTCTACACGGTTTTCATCAAGGTCGCAGTAATATGCAGCCTTAATTTCTTTACCGGGGAAAGTAAGCTTAACTGTAGCAGCTTCTTCCTTATCTGAATAAGAGAGAACGCGAACGATAAGAGAATCGCTCTTATATGCCTTCTTGATAGCTGTCATCATTACGTTTTCGCCTTCAAGTGCAACAGCGCCGCCTTCTGCGGGAAGTGTGTGGTAAGGCTTTACGTAATCTGTCATAACTGCTACTTCGGGGATTCTGTCAAGTGCAAATACAGGGTATGTTAAGTAGCCTATAGCATCCTTATAAACCTTTCTCCAGTCGCCGTCGTGGGGATAGAGAGCAAGCTTATAAGTGATTGTATCAATATTTTCAGCTTCAGTTAAATCGTAAAGCTCGCCTCTGCCGAACTTAGCATCAATAGAATTGATGGAACGAAGGCAGGTAAGAGCCAGAGCCTTCTCCTCTGTATCCATACATTCATATTCGTAAATACCTTCAGCAGCAACTGTGAGACCTGCATTTAAACCGGAAACGTCGCAGATATCCTGCATGGGATGAGTAGCATAGGGCTGCTCTGCAAGGCCTTCGTATGAGCCTGTGTACTTGATGTCTCTTTCAACTACGTCGTAGGGCTGACCGCCGCGGGACTTAGCAGCATCCTGTAAATATGTGGGGAATAATACTCTGAGTCTGTGTTCTTTAGCTGTGTTGTTAATAGAAAGTGTAGCGCGAAGGTTTCTTTCGCCCTTTAAGAGTGTGTAAACAAGCTTGATATCAATATTTGTATAGAGGTTAGAGCGGTTATCAAACTCGCCCTTACCTGCAGGAACCTTTAATGTGAGCTTAACTTCGTAGGATGCGCCCAGCTCTGTATCGAAGAGCTTTGTAATTTCGCTCTGGCAGCCTGTGGAGTAAACTATCTTATTCATATAAGGAGGAATGTGAACGTAAACGTTGAATACGTCGCCGCTATCTTCAAAAGTAAACTGAGAAGGATAGAGCTTATTAGCCTTCTTATCGAACATATCTACAGTACCGTTGGGATTGATAGTACACTTTAAGAACTCGTTTTCCATTGTGTTAACGGACTGAGCAAGATAATAGTAGGGGCGGTTTCTGTACTGCTTTGTGATGTAATCGTTACCTATATCTGTATCTTCTGCTGCACCGCCTGTAGCCTTGAAAGTAAACTTCTTCCAGCCGAAAGCCTTAACTTCGGGAATAGAAACAAGTGCCTTAATAGTAAATGCATCTGTCCATGTGGGGTGGCCGCGGCGGGGGTTGAAGCGAACGTCTGCAGTAGGTATTTTCTCTACAATTGCGAAGGGAAGCTTGTTGCCTTCCTCGTCAACTATTTCAAAATTATCTGTACCGTAGCCGGCAGGAACGTCGATAGTAAATTCCTTTGTGCCCTTAATATCAAAGGGAGATGTGTTAAGAACGAAAATAGAGGGGAAATCTGTAATGCAGCTCATTAATTCGCGCTGAGCCTGGTCGGAAATCTGCTGAGCTAAAGAATAGGAGCAACCGTATCTTGCCATAGCCTCCTGATAAACTTCGTTAACGGAAGTACAGCCTAATGTATCGTGAGCGTGGTTTTCAAGAACGTATTTCCATGCTCTTCTCTGTGCCCAGTCCTTATTATCGAAGCCGGCAAGCCAAGAAAGAGAAATTGAAGGTTCGAAATGGCGCTCTAAGAATCTTTCGGTCTTATAGTGCTTTAATTTCTGGCGGGGATGGCAGGAATGTGTAGATTCAAGAAGCTGCTCAGCTGTATACATAAGTTCGCCCTCTACCTTGGCCATCTCTATGCCCTTTTCCTTATATGCGTTGATCATAGCATCAAGGAAAGCTTCGCAGGTAGTCTGCTTAACGTCAAGCTCGGGGAACATTTCGCTGATTTTTGAAATAACCTGTAAAATATCAGGCTGAGCAAAAGAGTGGTCAATACCGTTGAGCCACATCTGTGTGTTAACTTCGCTGTAGTCGTCACGGAACTTTGTAAGATAGGGAACGCGCTTGTTAAGACCCATTCTCTCAAGCTTAATGCCGTCAATATCCTCTACATAATCCTCTTCATTCATGGGCATAGCTGTGGCTTCGCCGTAGCCGCAGTTAGTATAGAGCATAATTACGCTTGTGCCGTCGGGAGAAACCCACTCAAAAGCTGTTTTAGCGCCAACGGGCATACCGCGCCATGCAAGTGCGCCGTCGATACCGAAGCCCTTTAATACCTGAGGAGTCTGAGATGCGTGACCGAATTCGTCAACCTCATAGCTGAAGCGCATAGCTCTGCCGAGTTTCTCACTGCCTTCAATGCCGTAATGAAGGTTTCTTACCATAGCTTCGCCGCTGACTAAGGTTTCAAGAGGCTGAGTGAACCAGGGACCTACCTCCAGTCTGCCTTCCTTAACGAATTTTTCTACAAGCTCTCTTTTCTCGGGCTTAGCCTGCAGGTAATCGTCTACCATAGAGAACTGACCGTCAGTAATAAATATGTAGTCTTTTTCCTTCTCTAAAATATCGAGGAGTCTGTCGCAAAGCTCTACGAGTCTTGCCATATATTTTTCGTGGGACATATACCATTCTCTGTCCCAATGGGTATTGGATAAAACATGAATATGAAATTTCTTTTCCATTTTATATTTGCCTTAAAGGCAACCCCCTTTATTTTTACTTTCGGGCATAATCAAACCCTTATGTTATTCTTATTATACATAATCAAATTGTGATTGTCTATATTTTAATTTTATTTTATAAATTTTTGTCTTTCTCCAAAGTACATAACTATTGAAATTGTTCTTAATATCTAATATAATTATAATAGATATTTATGCATAAATCGGAGTAATAATTTTAATATGAGTAAACCTGAAAATATTAGCGCCATTGAACTTTCCTTCTTAATGGGTCAGATACTTCTTGAAAACGGTGCCGAAATTTCAAGAATTCAAGATACTATGGAGAGAGTGGTGAATCACTACAACGTTGAAAACTTTAACGTATTCGTGCTTACCAATGCAATTATGGCTACGGGCACTGAAAACGGCAAAGAACACAGCGCAAAACTGAAATTCACCCGTACCTCCTCATTACACCTTGGAAGAGTTGCCGAAATCAATCAGATTTCCCGTGAAATCTGCGAAAACAAATACAATATAGAGGAAGCTTACGAAAAAGCGCTGAAAGTAAGAGAAATACCAAGCTGTAAAAAGTGGATCGCCGTAATTGCCGCAGCCGTAAGCTGCGCTTGCTACTGCTACGTTTTCGGTCAGCAGGATTTACTTGACAGCCTCGCGGCTTTGATTTGCGGTACCGTACTTCAGTTTTATTTATTCTTTACCGAGAAAAATAAAATATCTAAATTCATAGTTAATATCACAGCCAGCGCTCTGGTGGCTTTTGTTTCAATTATATTAAAAGAGACGCTACTTCCCATAAATCTCTCGCCTGTAGTTATCGGTTCTATATTCCCCTTGCTTCCCGGTGTCGCTCTTACCACTTCTATAAGAGATTTTCTGAACAGCGACTACATTAGCGGTACCATAAGATTTGTGGACGCCACCCTGATAGGCGGCTGTATTGCCATAGGCGTAGGCGTTATGATTAAAATTTACAGTATGCTCGGAGGTGTTGTAATATGAACTGGGATTTTATTATTAACCTTATTGTACAGTTTACAGTTTGCTCCGTTGCATCCGCCGCATTTGCGATATTCTACACACCGCCTTTCAGACATCTTATATGGGCAGGCATTACGGGAGGTTTCGGCTGGGTTATATACGTAATCTTTGCCAACTACGGTGTTGACGCAGGTTTTTCTTCCTTTTTTGCAACCGTTGCAGTTACTGCCCTTTCAAGATCCCTTGCTTTTCATAGAAAAGCTCCCATAACCATATTCTTGATTCCCGGTATTATTCCTCTTGTTCCCGGTATCGCGATTTACCAGACAGGTTATTATATGTTTATGAGCGAAAGCAGCAAGGCTATTTCCTACGCCGCCTCCACCTTCAGTATAGCAATTGCAATTGCCTTAGGTATGGCGCTTACACTTTCTCTCCCCCAGGTTTTCTTCTCATTTAAGAGAAAAAAGAATTTATAAATTAAGGTATTTATTTTGAAAAAGACGATTATTATAGGTAAAAACGATGCAGGTCAGCGAATTGATAAATTTATGACCAAAACTTTCCCAAATCTCCCTCAAAGCGAGCTTTATAAGGCTATAAGAAAAAAAGATATAAAAATAAACGGTAAACGTTGCGATATTAAGGATAAAGTAGAGGAAAACGACGAGATCTACTTATTCCTTCATGATGATTTTCTGCAGCAGAAGCCGAAAGAATACGATTTCATTAAAGCCCCCAAAACTTTAAATATTGTTTATGAGGATGAAAACGTAATGCTCCTTGATAAAAAACCGGGGCTTATAGTACATCCTGATGAAAATTACCACTACGATTCTCTGATTGCAAGAGTGCAGCATTATCTCTATGATAAAAAAGAGTACGACCCCGAGGACGAAAAAAGCTTCGCCCCCGCCCTTGTAAACAGAATTGACCGCAACACAGGCGGTATAGTTATTGCCGCCAAAAATGCAGAATCCCTTCGTATTCTCAACCAAAAAGTAAAGGACAGAGAGCTTAATAAATTTTACCTCTGCGTTACCGTGGGTAAAATAAATAAAAAGTTTGACGTGCTTACCGGTTACTTAGAGAAAAACGAGAGCCAGAACAGAGTTTATATTTCAGATAAGAAAAAAGAAGGCTCGAAGACAATTATCACAAAATACAACGTGATAAAAACTTCAAGCCGCTATTCACTTTTGGAAGTTGAACTTTTAACCGGCAGAACCCACCAGATACGCGCTCATTTAGCATCTATCGGTCATCCTCTTGCAGGCGACGGAAAGTACGGCACCAACAAAGAGAACAAGAAAACCGGTTTCCCCTATCAGGCCCTTTATTCATACAGACTGCAGTTCGAATTTAAAACCGACGGCGGTATTTTGAATTATTTAGACGGCAAGGAATTCAGCGTAAACCCCGATAATATATGGTTTATCAAAGAGTTTGACAGTCTCGGTTAAAACGTACTTTTTCAAATTTTAATTTATACCTCTTACTCAAGCTTATCAAAATGTGAAATTTCATAATACAAAAAGCCTTGGGCGCCGCTATTTACGGCGTCCTTTTCTTGTCTTTCAATTATCAAAGCACCGTCGCCCCAAGTATTTGAGTCGCTATCAGTACCTATTTTATAAAGAGCAAGACCTATGTAAACATCCAGTTCATCATGATGATTTATGCTCATCCAAGTTTCCAGCGCTTCACTGAAGCCTAAAGCAGGGTTATCGTAACTCCAGTAAATTTGAGGGCATATATAATCTATATACCCTTTCGTTTCGCACCAAAGGGTGGTGTTGGCGCCTATTTTAAGGTTATTATCAATATTTCCCTGGGGCGAGATACCAAACAGCACCTCTTTTCCCGATGATTTTGCAGCCTGATAACAAATTGAAATAAGGGAATTTATATTTGCCTGCATCCATTCATTTCCGCTTAAAGGATTTTCCGTGTTATCTTTATAATTAATATAGGCGACGTCATTTTCCGCATCGTAATTTTCAGGATAGAAATAATCGTCAAAATGTATTCCGTCCACGTCATAATTTGCAACTATCTCCCTTATACCGTCGCTTACAAGCTCCCTTGTAAAGGAATATGCAG
>SVPY01000064.1 GCA_015065615.1 Oscillospiraceae bacterium
AATTCCAAATTCCGTCAGACCGGTCCCTTTCATCATATAGGAAAAGCGAAGGCTGTTAAACCCTCGCTTAAATATTACCAATTCCAATTTGTCGAACAGGTAAATTTTTTACAAGTTTAAGTTTTTTGGTAGGCATTTGAATGTTAATTTTCTGCCTTTTACGGTATAAGTATGAACTAAAGGATGTACAGAATTTCTTAATGAAATTTTGCGCATCCTTTTATTTTTAAATATATTATTTATTATCACTTATTTCCTATTGAATATTGAGGATAAAAATGATAGAATTTATTTGTAGAAATATTTTTATTTTTAGATATATTGATAATGTGACGAAAGATTGCGCCTTAGTATAATATCGGTGATGGATTATGAATATAAAGCGATGGAAAGTAGCTCCTTTTAATAAAAGCGTAGCTCAGGGGTTGGCAGAAGAATATTCTATGCCTGCTTTGCTTGCGGCACTTTTGGCCGCAAGAGGTATAGACAGCGAAGAGAAAATAGAAGAGCTTGTGGGAGAACCCAAAGAATTCGATGACCCCTTTATGCTTATGGATATGGATAAAGCGGTAGATAGAATTATTACAGCTATAGAAAATTTTGAGCGTATAGCGGTTTACGGCGACTACGATGCCGACGGTATTACTTCTACTGCATTATTATATACTTATTTAAGAAGCAAAGAAGCGGACGTTATGTACTATATCCCTTCCCGCGAAGGTGAAGGTTACGGTATGAACGTAAACGCAGTGGAGCACCTTTCAAGCCTCGGCGTTGACCTCATTATTACCGTGGATAACGGTATTGCTTCTGTAAATGAGGTGGAAAAAGCAAAGGAACTGGGTGTGGATGTAGTTATTACCGACCACCACCGCCCTCAGGGCACCATTCCCGATGCCGTAGCGGTTATAGACCCCTACAGAGAAGACTGCCAGAGTGAATTCAAGGATTTTGCAGGTGTAGGCGTTGCATTTAAACTTATCTATGCAATAGAAACTGATTTGGGCGACCCGGAAGAACTTATATATGAATACGGTGATCTGGTAACTCTCGGTACCATAGGCGATATAGTCCCCTTGGAGAGTGAAAACAGAACTTTAGTGAGAATCGGCTTGGAGTTACTCAAAAATACAAAACGCCCAGGAATAAAGGCTTTAATAGAAAAATCAGGCGTTTCCGATAGGGAAATGAACGCTTCTTTGGTGGCTTTTTCATTGGTGCCAAGGCTTAACGCAACAGGCAGAATGGAAAATGCCGATACTGCGGTAAAGCTTCTTATTTGTGAGGACGAAGATGAAGCTTACTGCTTTGCAGATACGGTTTGTGATTTTAATAATATGCGCAGAACCGTTGAAGCTGAAATATGCGAAAAAGTAATGAGCATAATAGAAAATGACGACAGCATCAAATACAGCCGCGTTATGGTAATTAGCGGTGAAAACTGGCACCACGGTGTGGTTGGTATCGTTGCCGCAAGAATAACAGAAAAATACGGTAAGCCCTGTATTATCATTTCCGTCAGCGATGGCGAAGCAAAAGGCAGCGGCAGAAGCGTGGAGGGCTTTAATCTTTTTGAAGCCATAAGCGCCTGCAGCGATACTTTAATTCGTTTCGGCGGCCATCCTATGGCGGCGGGCGTAACGCTTAAAAAATGTGATATTGAGCTTTTCAGAGAAAAAATAAATAAAGTGGCAGCTGAAAAAACAGCATATATGCCTTCAGCCGAAGTAAATATAGATTTAAAGCTTCAGCCTAAAGCTTTGAGCACTTCTATTCCCGATATGCTTAAAGTATTGGAGCCTTTTGGAGCCGGAAATAACGTTCCCGTTTTCGGTCTTTTCTGTATGAAGATTCAGGCGATCACTCCTGTGGGCGGAGGTAACCATTTAAGGTTAACACTTACAAGAGACGGATGCACCGTTAACTGTATGAAGTTTTCCACCACGGAAACTCAGTTCCCCTATAAAGTTGGGGATACGGTGGATATAGCATGCGTGCTTGAAAGTAAATTTTACCGCGGAACCACAAGTCTTTCTGTTTTTATAAAAGAAATTCGTGAATCAGGCGTGGATGACGACGTTTATATCAATTCCTACAGGCTCTACGAAAGAACAAAAATCAAAGAGCCCATGGATGAAAGCGAAGCTCTAATTATCAGACCTACAAGAGACGATATGGCTGAAATTTATCGCTTCATACGCGCTATGGCAGGTTTTGGCGGCTCAATATATAAATTAACAAATCAACTGCCCAATCAAACTGTAGGAAAAGTTCTTTTCTCGCTGGATATTATGCAGAGAAACGGGCTTATAGCCATGAAATACGACGGAGATTTACTGGAAATAACCCTGCTTCCCGTTAAAGGCAAGGTGGATATAATGGCTTCGTCTCTCTTTGATAATATAATTATTAAGTAAAACAAATTGCAATATAGAGGGTTTTGCAGATATTTATATAAATATTTCGTTATATAAGGAGGTTCTTTGCCAAGGCAAAGGAAATAAAAATGCAAGTTAAAACTCGAAGTTACGAAGATCTTATAAAATTAATGGAAGAAAGCGGCAAAAACTACAATCTTCCTATGATAGAAAAAGCATACAGAATAGCCGAAAAAGCGCACGACGGTCAACTGAGAAGTTCAGGTGAGCCTTACCTTATTCACCCTGTTTCCGTTGCTTGTTTGCTTGTTGAGCTGGGTATGGATTCAGCCTCTTTAATAGCAGGTCTTTTACATGACGTTGTAGAAGATACCGATATGACCCTCGAGGATATTAAAAAGGAATTCGGTAAGGAAATTGCGGTACTTATCGACGGTTTAACCAAAATCGGTAAGATTCCTTTCTCATCCCGTGAGGAGCAGCAGGCTGAAAATATCCGTAAAATGCTTATGGCTATGGCAGAGGATATAAGAGTTATCATTATTAAATTTGCCGACAGAATGCATAACTTAAGCACTCTCGAATACGTAAAACCTCAGAAGCAGAGAGATAAGGCGGTTGAATGTATTGAGGTTTACGCTCCTATTGCTCACAGACTCGGTATCAGAGCTGTTAAGGAATATATGGAGGATGTTTCCCTTCGTTATCTTGACCCTATTGCATACAACGAAATATTAGAAAATCTTGAATCAAGAAGCGGTCAGAGAGCCAAGTTCATAGAGGATACAAAGGCTGAAATTATGGGCAGGCTCACTCCCGTAATACCCGGCGCATATATAGAAGGCAGAGTAAAAAGTGTAAACGGTATTTACCGTAAAATGTTCGTTCAGGGTAAAGCTTTTGAAGCTATTTACGATATTTTTGCCCTTC
>SVPY01000036.1 GCA_015065615.1 Oscillospiraceae bacterium
TGGTGTCCATTGCCGCTTCTTTTGTCCCTTTCTCATTATTTCACCTCCTATGTCTATATTTTAGCATAAAGAAAAGGTAGACAACATGGTGTTTTCCATGTGTCTACCTTTATCTTACAGCTTTAAGACTTTAAAATCTGTCGGGTTAATTTTATATGTTCAGCATAGTTTTATTATTTTTACTTTTTGCGCTTCTTGCTAAATATACGTAGCTTGAATCAAAATCGGGGTTATCTGTTTTAAGCTCTATATAGATTTTGCCGTTATAGTTTTCGGGAATCATAAAGGAAACAGTGCCGCATTTAGCGTTAGTCTGAGTTTTTAACAAGGGTGAAACGAAGGAGCCAAGATAAGTAAACTTACTGCCTTCAAAACTGTAATAAGCTTTAATTTCAGTTGGCTTTATCTCCTTAAAACTGTCGTTCAAAAGCCATATTTCCGCAGAAACTTCTTCGCCGCCGTTATATAAATGCTTTCTTACCCTTAAACTTGCAAGAGTAGGTCTTAAGGCATCCTTTACCGCATAATAGGCAGGCTTCGCTATATCGGGGTAACTGATAAGGCTGTTGTTTGCAAAGCAGGGCCACGGCTCGTTAAAGCACCAGTTTAAAGCCATTGAGCAGTGGGGCCACTGCTTGCGCATCTCCTCAAAAAGTGATTTGTAGCACATCTTCTGAATGAATAAAGTTTTTTCCATCAAGTCTTCGGTGCTTTCGAAACCGCCGAAATAATATTCAGCCTCGGGAATTCTCAGCCAGCTTGCTTCCTCCCATGCGCCGAAAGCGTGGTGCTCACGCCAAACTTCGTTATTGCAGTTTAAATCCTTATAATCATTTTCACTTATGTAGCTCTTAATGAAATTTACTTCAGCCCCTGAGGGGGAGCCAAACTCAGTATAAGCGGTATTGTAGGAATCACATAAATCCGTAATAAATTCTCTGCCTGATTTTTCGTCGTAATTTAAATAGTGGCCGTGAGCCATACCGTTTAAGGGAGAGGTCATAATAAAGGGTGTGAATCTATCTTCTTTATAGCAAATACTGTCAAGAAGTCTTAATGCATGGTGCTGGTCTGTCATTTTGCTCCAGTTATTAAAAAGCTCGTTGCCGCCGCACCAAAGAACTACCGCAGGGTGTGTGCGAAGCCTCTTTACTATGGCGGTAGCCTCCCTTTCAAGCACCTTTAAATAATCGTCGTCGTCAGGGTATTCATTGCAGGCAAGGGGGAATTCCTCCCAAATCATCATACCTTCTCTGTCACATATATCGAAAAAGCTCTCTTTATTTATAAAACCGCCGCCCCATATACGGAAGATATTCATGTTGGCGTCTTTGGCAAGCTTAATGAGCTTTTCGTATTTATCTTCATTCATTTCGCTGGGGAAAATTTCTACGTTTACTAAATTACTTCCCTTGGCAAAAACTTTCAGTCCGTTTATTTCAAGGGTTATCGGTGCATCGCTGCGGCTTTTAGGGAAGGAGGAGGGCTCTATCCAGGCGTATTCGTTCATTAAAAGCTTGCTTCTTTTAAAACCAATGCTTCTCTCTTTAGTATTAATAACTTCGCCATTTGGGTTTAAAACCTCTGCTTTTAATTTATATAAATTCTGCTCACCTATATTATGAGGGTACCAGAGTTTGGGGTTAGCTGCATTAAGCTCTATTTTATGCTCGGTGTTTGCTTCGCTTAGCTTTTCGCAAATAATCTCATTTTCATAAATAAGCGAAAGTTTAATTTTGCTCTTTTCCGAAAGATTGATTAAAGAAGTAATAAAACAGTTATCAAGACTTTCATTTAATCTATAAGAAACCTCAAAATCCTTGATGTAAGCATTTTCATATACGTTTATAAAGCATTCGTCCCATATACCTGTGGAAACAAGCCTCGGGTGCCAGTCCCAGGTGTAGGCGGCCGCTGATTTGCAGCTTCTTTTAACCTGAGTTCTTGTGTCGCTAATGTCATCCTTAGGTATAGGGTAGAGGAGCACCTTTAATATAGCTTCCTTGCTGCAAAATTCAGTGATATCAAGTTTAATTTCCCTGAACATACCTTCGCCTGATAAAAGTAATTTGCCGTCTATACTTATTTCGTATTTATAATCAATGCCTTTAAAAATAAGCTCTGCTTTCTCGTTTTCCTTTAAACTTATATTAAGCTTGCTTTCGTAAACTGCAAAAACATCTTCCATCCACTTGTAGTCTTTGAAGTTTACACCAAAGCGGTAGTCAGGCAAATTTTCTGCCCTTTGAAAATCCAGCTGAATAGCACCGGGAACTTTTGCATCTATAAATTTTTCGGGAATTATATTTTTGTCGCTTGTAAATCCCACTTTAAAGGAAGGAATAAAAGTCTTCATAGTTAATTAAGCTCCTTTAACTTTATAAAATTATTATAGCAAGAATTTTGTGAATTCACAATAAGAAAGATAAAACCTTACCATTTTACATAAATATATGGAAAAATTCCCTTGATTTTAAACTTCAAACAATTATAATTAAATTAATTATATAAAAGGAGAATTTTATGGATTATTTATATTTACTTATTGCCTGCATATTCTTTTCACTTCAGTTTATTTTTACAAAATTCTTTGAAAGCCGTACAAAAGGCGGGTTCAGCATCAGTATTTATAACGGTGCAATAAGCTGTGTTGTTGCTACCTTGTTTTTGCTTGTTAAGTCAGGTTTACCTACTGATATGAATATGGGCGCCTTCGTTATCGCCCTTCTTTATTCACTTTCGGGTATAGTTTGCGGTATTACCACCTTTATGGCTATGACATACGGTAAAGTAAGTGCCGTTACCACCTTCTGTTTAGCCGGCGGTATGGTAGTTCCTTTCTTCTACGGTATTTATTTAAACGAAAATCCCGGTGTATTTAAGTGGATCGGTATTATTGTACTTATGATTTCCCTGATACCCACACTTCTTAAGAAAGAAGAAAAAAGCGGTAAGGATAATAAGCTTATTTACATAATCTGCATTATTCTCGTATTCTTAACTAACGGCCTTGTAAGTATATTCAGCAAGATGCACCAGATATCTTCTTTTGCCGTAAGTGAAGATAATTTCATTATGACAGCTTCACTTGTAAGGCTTGTTTTATCACTTGTAATTATGGTTGTACTTTCTTTTGTTTCTTATTCCAAGGGCGATAAAAAAGCATTTAAGAATACCTTCTGGGAGATAGGTACGAAGAAAATGACAATAGCTTTATTTGCTTTATTGGTCCTCTTTGCAGGCGCGTACTCAATCTGCAATACTTTAGGCAATATCTTCTCCCTTAAGTGTATGCTCACTATGGATGCTTCCATTCAGTTCCCGATTTTAAGCGCAGTTGTAATTATTTTAGGCGCAGTATTCGGTAGAGTGTTTTTCAAAGAGAAAATCACAAAGGACGTTGCGCTAAGCCTTATTCTCTCATGTATCGGCATAGGTTTATTCATGATTCCTTAAATTACTTTAAAGCGTAAAAATATTTATTCTTGCAGTTTCCCTTATACTATGTTATTATTAATATAGTAAAGATTTGTTAAAGAAAATACGGGAGATTGAACTATGAAAAAAGATAAGACTTCTATTATATTTACAGGCGATATTGGCTTCGACAGATACATGGATAAAAAGTGGGAGGATGAAAATCTGCTTTCAGATGCAGTGCTTGATTTCTTCGGTAGTGCTGACCACACTGTTGCCAACGTAGAAGGCGCGCTTATAGATGCAGTGGACGACGGTTCCCGTGGTGTGTTCTTCCACAGTATGAACCCTGAGGCTACTAAGGTGCTTAAGAAAATGCACGCCGATATCTGGAGTATCGGTAATAACCATACTATGGATGCAGGCAGAGAAGGCGTTATAAGCACAAAGAAAATTGCAGCAGATTTAGGTGTGCAGACTATCGGTGCAGGTTTAAACGAAACCGAAGCTTCCGATTATATTTATCTCGACGAAGCAGGCGGCATTGGTATGTTCTGCGTAGCATATATGAACGAGTGTATTCCCGCTACCGAAACCGATGCAGGTATTTTCCGCTGGGATAATTTGGATTTAATCAAAAAGCGTATTGACGAAATTAAGGCTAAGTGCCGCTGGTGTATTATTGTTTCCCACGGCGGCGAGGAGTTTACAAGCCTCCCAAGCCCCTATACCCGTGACCGATATCTTAAGTTCCTGGAGCTTGGTGCCGATGTTGTTGTTTCACATCATCCTCACGTTCCCGAAAACTACGAGCTCTTTGATAACAAGGCTATTTTCTATTCTCTGGGTAACTTTATTTTCGATACAAACTATCAGAGAGTTCACAAGTATACTGAGTTCGGTATTCTTTTAAAGCTTATTTTAACAGAGGATAAGCTTGATTTCGAAGCTGTGGGCACTAAAATTATCCGCGGTGAGGAAAGAATTGATATCTGTGAGCTTCCTGACGTTTTCACAAACGTACCTGCCGAGGAATACGAACTTCTTTCACCTCTTTCCGCTAAGGCATTTGTAGTAGAAGATATGAGAAAGATGATATACCTTGAGCCTGAGCGTTTTACAGATGCTTCCAAGGAAGTATGGGACGGCTATTTCTTCAGTACAGAGCCCGACGGCTATTTTGAAGGAGCTCACATGGACTTTAATATTATTGTCCCCTTCTCAAAAAAAGCCGAAGACGGCGAGTGGAAAAACAGTAAGCTCGAAAAAGTAAAGAACTATATTCTCGCTCAGTTTGAGGATTAATAATTTAATAACACGAATTTAGGGACAGGACACACACTTGCGTCGTAATTTGCTTGCAAATTTTAACACCTGTCCCTTATATTTACGCTGAGTTTGAAATTACGTTGTAGGGACCATTCTCCTGAATGGTCCAACAAGATTTCGCTAAATTTAACGGGCTGTCGTGGGCGCCAGATTTCTTGCGAAATCGGCGTCGTAACGCTACGCGTTTCGTACGCGGTCCCTACATTATGAACCCGAGATTTCGTACGCCTCCCTACGGGGCGAAAAATCCAACTCCCATAAACGCAAAAAGGCACCCTCTTAATTGAAGGTGCCTTTATATTATACTTTTAAATTATACTTTTAAATTAAACTGCATCTGCGCTATATTCCCAGATAGGTAAGGGGAACCAAAGCTTGGAAATAGAGTATGAGTTTCTTAAATAGCAGGTCTTAGCAAAAAAGAATCTCATAGCATCAAGGTGGCTAAGCTCAATATCGGGTGTTTCCGCTGTGTTTTCTACGCTTATCTCGCCGCTCTTTACAGTTATCTTAAGCTGCTCGTCCTTTGCTCTGCCGTGAATTAAAGCTGTTATTTCGCCGTCGGGCAACTTTTCATACGTGCTTTTAAGAAGCATAAAGGCTAAAATAACCTTCTTAAAATTAAGAACTGTAAACATATGGTTATCGGTAATAACTATACGGTCACAAACAGGCTCCAAATACTCTAAATACTCAGCTTTAAAGGTAGGCAAACTAACTGTGATGCTATCGTTATTTTCCATTAAAGCGCGAACAAAATCAACTATCAATGCTTTATCTTCGGCATATACTTCTGTTATCTCGTTGCCGCCAAGCACACAGTAGCCTAATATTTTACCATCCTTCTTAAAGATATAGGGGCAGGCTCTCCAGGTGCGCAAAATATCAAAAAGCTTATTTTCATCACGGTAAGGAACAAAATCACTCTTCTTGTAAGCATCCTTAACGTAATCAAGGTACTCTTTATCCTCGGCTTTAATAGCTATAGCTTCAACATCTGTTTTGCTTGAACCAAAAGCGTGGCGAAGGTTTGTTTTATTTACCGATACCTGATATGTTGCACCTGCTTTCTCATAGGAGAAATAATTATATCTCTGCCTCTGACCGCCAAGGGCGCTTATATCCACACTGTTTGCAATCATATCGTCAATAGCCATATTAAGGCACTTCTTCATATAGCCTTCGCCTCTAAAGTAGGGGTGCACCGCTACGTTACCTATGCCGCAGGTTTTAAGCTCTATACCGCAAACCTTTATAGCGCCGGGGAAAGCTCCTATAGCTGCACGGAATTTACCCTCTTCAATAGCGTTAAAGGAGTAGTAAGCGGGCATTGCGTCTATTGTGTAAAGCTTAGGCAAAAGCTTCTTAAAGTCACTCTCGTTTCCGTTAAAACCAAAAACGTAGTTTATAAAATCCATATAATCGTCAAAATGGTCTTTACTGCCTCTGCCGTAATAAATATCACTCATATTAAAAATCCTTTCCGAATTTGTTTTCTTAATTTTAACAATAAACTTATAAAGTGTCAATACATAATATTTACTGCTTTACAATAATAAAATAGCAAGATTTACATATAAAAAAGCAAGATTATTATAGACATATTACAGATATTTTAGTATTATAAAATTACAGAAAGCATCGGTTATCAAAATAAACTTAAAGAAAATAAAATTTAATCAATGAGGTGACATTATGCTTAACAACGCAATATTTTCCATGGAAGAAATATTAAAGGTTAAAAATTCACAGGACGAAAAAATCAAAGATCTTCTGACTAAATATTTAAAGGATGCCGAAGAAGCTGTAGAAAAAGAGGACAGGCAGTCTGCAGAATTAATGGCTGTGGCTTATTACGTAACGGGCGATAATAAGTACTTCGAAAAAGCAAGAAAAGATATGCTTAATCTCTGCGATGAGGAATGCTGGACTCCCGGCGGTTTGCACGGCGGCAGCTTTAAGGGTAAATGTGAGCTTGTTTCCTCTGCAAAGGGTAACTATATGGCTGTTGTATATAGCTTATTCGGTGATATGATTACTCCCGAAGAAAAGGCTAAGCTTGTTGAAAATACATACAAAAAGAGCCTTAAGTTAATTTACGAGGATTGGGTGAACCACAATACAAGAGTTCACGCCCTTGATACAATGGGTCACAACTGGTGGATTGTTATCGTAGGCAGCGGTGCTTTTGAGCTTGCCATTCTTAAGGATGAAATCGAAAACGGCGATGAAATGCTTAAGGAATTCGTGAATTGCTGCGAAGCCTGGTTTAAATATCAGGGTAACTACGTAAACTGTAAGCCTGCTAATTCAGATAAGGGCGCATTCTGGGAGGGTTACAGTTACCTCAATTACTCCCTTAACGAGTACATTCAGTTTGCAATTGCTTATAAAAATCTTTTCGGAAAACATCCCTTTGATGACGAAGAAATTTTAAAAGAGTATTCCGAGTATTTTATGAATTTCTATTATCCAGCAGAAACAAAGGATTATTTTGTTAGTACTGCTGATACCGGAAACGGTGAAGGCCCGGTTGATTGCCTCGATGAATTTATACGCTACGGCCTCGATTTCCCTGAAATCAGATGGTACATTAATAATAGAGTTCAGCAAGCAAATAAAATGACCCGCCTGTTTATAACAGACGAGCTTAAAAAAGAAGCCTGCGCACCCAATAGACTTAACGTTTGCCACGGTAATGTAGGCTTTGCGGTTATGCGTGAAAGCTATGAAAAAAACAGCAAGGCTTTAATGATCAAGTGCGGCGATACATGGAACCACGCTCATGCAGATGCAGGTCATTTCAGCTTCTATAATAACGGCGTTCAGGAAGTAAGAGAAGCCGGCGGCTCCGAAAATTACTCCGTTCAGTCCTATCAGAGTTATTACGTACAGAGTCAGGCTCACAACGTTGTGCTTTTTGAAGGTAAGGGTCAGGATAAACGCGATAACTATAAAAACCACGCCAAGATTCCCGGTAAGCTCATTAACTTTACTGAGAAAGACGGCTTCAGATACGTTCTTGCCGACTGTACAGGTCCCATGGGCAGATATATGAGAAAGCACCACCGCCACTTCTTATGGATAGATAACTGTGTTCTTATCTATGACGATATCGAGTGCTACGAAAACGGCGAAGTTAACTTCCTGCTTCACGCAGAGGAGAAAAACAGCTTTAAGATGCTTACTCCCTGCGATTACACTCTTTGTGACGGCTATAAAAACAGAAGCAACGAAATTAACGATAAATACTATTCATATAACTTAAAAACAGATGCCGACGGCCACGCAAAGTTTGTTTCCGTAATTTGCGTTGACGAAACCGTTACACCCGTTTATGAAGAGACGGAAGTGTATATTAAGGTTACTTTTAATAACACAGTTTTCTACGTAAATAAATTAAGCGATGGCAAAATTATGCACAATAACTGCATTATTAATGCTGATTCCTTCGAGACAGACGCTGTTATTTTGGTTGATAATAATGGCAAATTAGGCGTTGTTAACGGTTCTATAGTAAGAAAAGATAATGTGAATATCTTTGGCGCATGGGCAAGAGTTAACGGCTTTGTAAATTAAGAGGTGTGATATGTTATACGAAGCAATTTTTAATTTAAAAGAAATAGAAAAAATCAAAAATTCTGAAAACGAGCGTACTAAAGAATTATTAAACGCAGTGCTTACCTCTGCCGAAAATTCTGTTTCCGCAGGTGAAGGGGCAGACGTATTGAATTTAGGCTTTGCCTATTACTATACAGGCGAAAAGAAATATTTCGAAAAAGCAAGAGAATATTTACTTGCGGTATGCTCCGAGGAAAGATGGTACCACGGCGGTAAGCACGGCGGCTTTAAAGGCAACAGTGAGCTGGGTTCCTCCGCTAAAACAAAGTATATGGCATTAGGCTACGCTTTGTTCGAAAGTTTGCTAAGCGAAGAAGATAAGAAATTCATTATTGAAAATACTTACAAAAAGGGTATTATGACAATTTATGAGGATTGGATCTTACCCGAAAAGCGCCTTCACAGTATAGATACAATGGGTCATAACTGGTGGATTGCCTGTGTTTCCGCAGGTGTACTTGCTGTATCAATTTTAAAAGACCTTATTCCGGACGGCGATATGCTCCTTGAAAAAGGTGTTAAATGCTGTGAAGCCTGGTTTAAATATAAGGGTAACCCCATAAACGCAAAGCCTGCTAACTATGATAACGGCGGTTTCTGGGAGGGACTTGATTATATAAACTACTCTTTAAACGAATACCTGCTCTTTGCAAACGTATATAAGAGAATTTATAACAAGCACCCCTTCGATGACAGCGAGATAATAAACAATATGGCTTTATTTATTCTTCATACCTATTATCCTTCAGATAAAGCCTTGCTTACAGTACCTTTCGGCGATACTAACGGCGGCGAAGTTATGTCCTGCCCTGCTTTAATGCTCAGGTACGGCCTGGATATTCCCGAAATCAGATTCTATTTAAAGAACAGAGTAAAATACGAGAGAGATAAGTTAACTCAGCTGCTTATCTGGGATGATATGGCCGAAAAGGAAAGCTACCCTCCGAAGGAAACTGCAGCATTCTATAGCGAAATAGGCTGGGCAACCTTCAGAAACAGCTTCGAAAATAATAGTGCAATGCTTGCCATAAAGTGCGGCGATACCTGGAATCATACCCACGCCGATGCCGCAAGCTTCGTACTATATAGAAACGGCGAGCTTGAAATCGGTGAGGCAGGCGGTCCCTATAACTATTCAACTCCATCTTATCAGGGCTATTACGTGCAGAGTGAAGCTCACAATACTGTTTTATTTAACGGTAAAGGTCAGGACCACAGAGATAACTTTAAAGACCACGCAAGGGTAAAGGGTAAGCTTGTTAATTTTGTAGATGAAATAGGCTTCAGATACGTAGCAGCCGATGCCACAGGCCCTATGGGCAGATATTTCCGTAAGCATCACCGCCACTTCCTCTTTATAGAGGATATCGTGCTTATTTACGACGATATCGAATGCTACGAATGCGGCACTCTTAATTTCCTTATGCATGAAGAAAAGGAAAATACCTGCTTTACTATGCTCACTCCCTGCAATTATACCGTTCACGACGGATATAACAAAAAGAGTGTGGAAATTAACTGCAAATATAAGTCCTATAATTTAGAAACCGACAGCGAAGGCCACGGTAAGTTTATTTCCGCTTTGGCTTTAAATGATGATATTAAGCCTGTAGCAGAAGAATTTGATACCTACGTAAAAGTAACTTACGGCGATAAGAAATTCTTTGTAAATAAACTCAGCGACGGCAAGAATATTCAGGAAAGCTGCTATATAAGCTGTGACGGCTACTTTACCGATGCCACTATTTTAGCCTATAATAAGGGCAAGTTAGGTGTAGTAAACGGTTCTATAGTTAAAAAGGATAATAAAGTTATTTTCGATTCCTGGTATAGAATAAACGGTAAAATTTAATTAAAACAAAAAAGGGAGGGTATTCTGTTTAAGTTTACCCTCCCTTTAAATTTCGGTAAGGTTAGAAACCTCATTGTAGGGACCGGCCTCCCGGACGGTCCAATGAGATTACGGTAAGTTTGAAATTAAATTGTATGGGTCCAGATTTCTTCGAAATCCCTGCGAAACGCAAGCGTTTCGACAGGAGTCTATCCTGTCCTTTAAATTTACGTTGAGTTTGAAATTAAATTGTATGGGTCCAGATTTCTTCGAAATCCCTGCGAAACGCAAGCGTTTCGTCAGGCGCCCTCGACGTACCGCAAGATTACAGCAAATTTAACGGACAACATAAATGTTGTCCCTACGGCGGTGGCATAACGTAGGTGAGTCGATATAGAACCCATTGTATATACATTTCGATACGTTAAAAAACAAAAAATAAAAGAGGTAAGCTTCAAACTTACCTCTTTATACTTTACAAATTAACCAACTCTCTTAAATGTTAAGGGATAGATAAGGTCATAAAGCTCATTATCCTGACCGCTTAAACCCATAAGAGTGAGCTTGTTGCCTTCCAGTGTGTAGGATTCAGCAGCTTCAGCAGGCTTCTCGTCAATATCATCGGATGTGTAGAACTTGCCGTCCTCAGCCTTATACTGACCTTCGGTATACATTTCGTCTACCATTTCATCAATGAGTTCCTCTGTGAAAGCTTCCTCAATAATATCATCCAGGTTCATACCTGTCATAGCGAGCATATCGTCAATGCTCATATCAAGGCCTGCATCCTCAATAGACTTCTCAAGGTAAGCTACCATCATATCCTTGAATTCAGCCTTTAAGCCAACGAAAGCTTTAGCAGCAACTTCCTCATCGCAGTACATTTTATATGTGCCGTCTTTATTGAGGTCAAGGTTGATTTTAAGTGTGAAATCTTTAAAGTTAATGATTTCTTCCATAGAAGCATCTGCCTGAGCAATGGACTTATTAAGAATTTCAGCCATATTAACTTCAGCTTCCCACTTACCTGTTACATCTTCCTTAGCGCCGCCGCAGCCAGAAAGCACAGCCATCATAGATACAGCTAAAACTACGCAAAGAAGAAGAGAAATAATTTTCTTCATAGTTTTCCTCCGTGGCAGAATTTGTTGTGTTTTGTTGTAATCTGCCTTATTTACTTAATTATAGCACTTAATTCAATAAAAGCAAGTGGTAAAATAAAGAATGTGAAGGTTTTGTGAAGATAATTGTTCGCTTGTTTTTTGATGATATTTACCTTATGTCTATTGCAATCTTATTTAAAAATGTTATAATTAATAAAAAAGAGGAGGGGTATTATGAGATTTAACAGAGGTCCTTTGGGCTGTTTATTCGGCTGCGGAGGCTGTTTTACATTTGTACTTGTTTTATTATTTTTTATGGCAATTATGAACGGCGGTTTAGAAGAATTGCTTGAAGAAATATTCTGGGCATTAAGGTAAAAAAACTGTTGCGTTTTACAGAAATTTGCGGTAATATAATGTTATAAATTTTCGGTTAAAGAGGTATTATTATGGCTAAAAAAGGATTTTTCGGCGAATTCAAAGAGTTCATTTCCCGCGGTAACGTAATCGATATGGCAGTCGGTGTTGTTGTAGGTTCTGCTTTCACAGCAATTGTAAACAGCCTTGTTAAGGACGTTGTAACTCCTGCTATAAGCATTATCACAGGCAATATTGATTTCAGCAAACTTCAGGTTGTATTATCTCAGGATGCTGAGGGTAACGTTTTAAATGCTATTAACTACGGTACATTTATTCAGAATATCATCAACTTCATTATTATTGCTTTTGTTGTTTTCTGCTTTGTAAAGGTAGTTAACGGCGTAAGAGCTAAGGCAGAGGAAGCTAAGAAGGCAGAGGAAGAAGCAAAAAAAGCAGCCGAAGCAGCTGCAGCCGCAGAAGCAGCTCCTGCAGAGCCTGTTAAGAGCGACGAAGTTCTCCTTCTTGAAGAGATCCGCGATCTTTTAAAGAAATAATTTAATATTTATTTAAATCAACGTCAAGGGGAGCCTGGTTTGAAAGCAAATTACAGGCTCCCTTTTAGATTTTAAAAAATCTGTAAAAGGCATACCGTAGATTTGACACAAAGTTTTACGGTGAAAATCATGATAAATTAAATGTTCTTCATTGGAAATTACGCATCTGTTGTCAAAAAATAAAATATTTCAAGTTTGTTCAAGATTTATTCACTTTGATGTGGTATAATCTGCACATTAAATAAAAAATTCGGAGAATAAAATGGCAAGAGAAAGATATTTACTTGATTCCGGCGAAAGCACCATTCACGACGACAGTTATCTCAATATGAGCCGTGAAGAAAAGAGAAAAAACTGGTGGGACTACAATAAATGGTACGTTGTATTAGGCTTAATAGCCGTGATAATGATATTCTACTACACTTACCAGCATATTACATACGTTGAGCCTGATTACCGTGTAGCTTTATTAACTCAGGTTTCCGTAGAGGATGCCGCCCTTACTGACCTTGCAGACCATCTTGAGCCTTACGGCGAGGATTTAAACGGCGATGGCGAAGTTAAAATCGAAATATTAATGTACGCTAACGACGGTGTACCTTCTGATGATGCAAACTACGCCAACTACCTTGAAAGTATGGAAGTATTCCACACCAAATACCTTGCGGACTATAACGTGTGCGAGAGTATGCTGTGGATTATTGACGAAGCTTCATACAAGATGATTGGCGCACAGGTAGAGGACGTATACGCTCCCTTTGATAAGAGTGTGGCTGACCCTGAAAACGACAGATGGATTCCCGTTGATTCACTTGAAAGCATGAAGGATATTAAATTCCCCAGTATTAAAGGCTACGACCACAGCTTTACTGAGCAAGATATAAATAAGCTCCTTTCAAGATATAACTTCTGCCTGAGAATGAAGGAAAATTCACAGATCGAATTTAAAGATTCACTTATTAAATATCACGCAGATAGTGAAAAACTTCTTAATAATTTAATTAATAACACAAAAATGGTTGAAGGCTAATTGAATTTAGTGTATGATATAAGCGGTGGGATATTTCCTGCCGCTTAGTTGTTTGTAAGGAAAGGTATAAGTATGGCTGAAAATAAAAAGATACATATCCTGGATTCAACCCTCCGTGACGGCGCTCAGGGTTATAAAATCAATTTCTCCACCAGCGATAAGCTCTCCATTATTCATATATTGGATAAAGCAGGTATCGATTATATCGAGGTGGGCAATCCTGCGTCAAATCCCCGTGACGCCGCCATATTTGAAATATTAAAGGATGAAAAATTAAAACACGCTAAGCTTGTGGCTTTCGGCAGTACGAGAAGAAAGAATACCAACGTATATGACGATAAGAATTTAAAAGCTCTGCTCTCTGCGGCAACTCCCGTGTGTACCGTGTTCGGTAAATCCTCACTCTTTCAGGTAAAGGAAGTATTGGGCACTACCGATGAAGAAAATCTTAAAATGATAGAGGAGAGCTGCCGCTTTATAAAAGTACACGGCAGAGAGCTTATATTTGATGCCGAGCATTTCTTCGATGGCTATAAGGAGAATAAAGAATACGCGGTAAAATGCCTGAAAGCCGCAGAAAAAGGCGGAGCGGATTTAGTCTGCCTCTGCGATACTAACGGCGGCACTTTCCCCAATGAAGCGGCAGAAATTTATGAAGCGGCAACGAAGGCTGTAAAAATTCCCGTAGGTGTTCATTTTCATAACGACTGCGGTATGGCGGTAGCTTCCAGTGTTGCGGCAACCGAGAAGGGTACAAGGCATATTCAGGGCACTTTCCTTGGCATAGGTGAAAGAAGCGGTAACGCTAACTTAATTAACGTAATATGTAATTTACAGATAAAGCTTGGCTATGAGTGCATTCCTCAGGATAGATTAAAGAATTTGACTTTATACGCGCGTGAGATGGCAAGCATAAATAACACGGACATTCCTTACGAAATGCCTTATGTCGGCAAGGCGGCATTTACTCATAAAGCAGGTATGCACGCCGCCGCTGTGCTTAAAAACCCCAGTTCCTTTGAACATATAGACCCTTATCTCGTAGGTAATGAGAGAAGATTCCCTGCCTCAGAAATCAGCGGTAAGGCTATTGTATTTGAAAGAATAAAGAAAATAGTTCCGAATTTAAGCTCCGAAGGAAAGGAAGCGGAGGAGATTCTGGAAAGAATCAAGGAGATGGAAAGTATGGGCTATCAGTTTGAAGGTGCCGACGCCTCCTTTGAGCTTCTTGTTCGCAAGAAATTAGGTCTCTTTAAATCTTATTTCAAGCTTATTTACTACAGAATTTATACAGGCGTAGGTACTCCCGAGGATTATAACGCCAGCGCTACCGTAAAAGTGCAGGTGGGGGATGAGCTAAAATTAATGGCTTCTGAGGGTAACGGCCCCGTTAACGCCCTTGATACTGCTGTAAGAAAGGCTCTGGAAGAATTTTATCCCGCACTGAAAAACGTAAAACTTACTGACTATAAGGTACGCGTGCTTGACGGTGCCGATGCCGCCACGGGTGCTTTGGTAAGAGTGCTTATTACCTCTACCTACAATAAGCGCCGCTATACTACCGTTGGCGTTTCACGCGACGTTGTGGATGCCTCCTGGAAAGCTTTGGAAGATTCCCTGGAGTTCCTTTTGATGAAGCTGGAAGAAATCTGATACTCAGAATAATAGAGAAGTCGTAACCTTAGTGCAGACTTCTCTATATTTTTATATATTTATTATATTATTTCTCTGTTCATTATGGATATATCATGCATTCAAACAGGTAAACTTCACAATTGAATAATTTTTTTGGATAGGTTGAGTCTTCTCCCAGATTTTTATTGCAAATATTTGAATTTGTGTTAAACTATATTAGTAGAAATTTGAAAGGATGATAATATGGCTAAAACAAGTCTTTGGGATTTATTTATAAGCTTCGCGAGAATTGGTGCCTTTACTTTTGGCGGCGGCTACGCTATGCTTCCTATGCTTAAAAAGGAAGTGGTGGAAAAACATAAATGGACTACTGAGGAGGAGCTTTTAAACTACTATGCGGTAGGTCAGTGTACTCCGGGTGTTATTGCCGTTAATACGGGAACGTTTATAGGTCATAAGGAGAGAGGCACTATAGGCGGTATAGTAGCTACCGCAGGGGTTATTGCTCCTTCGTTTTTAATTATTTTAATTATTGCGGCGTTTTTAAACGGCTTCCAGAATAACGAATACGTAATTCACGCTCTTGCAGGCATTAAGGTTGCCGTAGCAGCTTTGGTTACAAATGCGGTTATAGGTCTTTGGAAGAAGGGCGTAAAGGATTTACTTGGTATTATTATTTTTGCAGTAGTACTTGCTCTTTCGTTATTCTTTGATATTTCGCCTATATGGATAGTTATCGCGGCTATTTTACTTGGTTTATTCTACGGTAAATTTGCTAAAAAAGAGAAAGGCGGTAATAAATAATGACATTTTTACTTCTTTTCCTTGAGTTTTTTAAAACAGGTCTTTTCGCTATAGGCGGCGGTATGGCAACTTTGCCTTTCTTAAATGAAATGGCTAATAAGTACCCCTGGTTTACCGTGGACGACGTTTCCGATATGATTGCCGTAAGTGAATCCACCCCCGGACCTATCGGTGTTAATATGGCAACTTACGCAGGCTATACAACGGGTTACGGTGAGTTCGGCATTTTAGGCGGTATTTTAGGCGCCTTGGTTGCTACGGTGGGTCTTGTACTCCCTTCTCTTTTAATTATCTTAATAGTTGCAAGAATACTTGAGAAGTTCCAGGACAGCAAGCTTGTTAAGGATGCTTTTTATACGTTGAGACCTGCAGTAACGGCTCTTATTGCTGTGGCAGGTATATCCATTATTAAGGTTTCTTTAGTTAATATAGAGCTTTTTACCTCTACAAATAATATCACCGATTTATTTAACGTAATTGCAATTATAATGTTTGCCGTTATTTTATTTATGCAGTTGTTCGTTAAGAAAATTAAACTGCACCCCATAGTTTATATCGTGGTTGCGGCTGTTATCGGTATTATTTTTAAAATGTGACGGGAAATATGGTAAAGGACAGGAGTGAATCCTGTCCCTTAGTTTGAATTATTGGTTATTTCAGCATGTTTTCTACGCCCGAGAGCATATCGTTTACGGTGTGAACGGCTTTACCTGCGGATTTTTTAAGGTGCTTCATATTTTTGTGCTGGTTCTTTTTCATTACAGCACTGCTTACTGCAATAGCCGTAGCGCCCGTGAGCATACCTATACCAATGCTTTTTGCCGTGTTCATCATATTTTTTGCCATTATATTAAACCTCCAATAAAGTAAAATACACTTACAAAGTAAAATAAGTGACATTTTTATTTTGCCCCTTTAATTTAAATTTATATTTTAATTCAATAGAAAGTCGGTGGTAAATTTGCCTACCTTAAATATAGTGATGGTTGAACCTGAAATTCCCCAGAATACGGGTAACGTAGCCCGTACCTGCGCCGCCACGGGCGCAAGACTCCATTTAGTCGGCCCGATGGGTTTTAATATTGACGATAAGAAGCTTAAAAGAGCTGGGCTCGATTACTGGCATCTTTTAGACATAACTTACTATAATAGTCTTGACGAATTTTTTAGTAAGAATCATGGAAAATTTTTCTATTTTTCAACAAAGGCAAAATATAAACATACGGATGTAAAGTACGAAGATAACTGCTATCTTCTTTTCGGTAAGGAAACAGCAGGACTTCCCGAGAAGCTTCTTTACGAGAATCCCGATACTACGGTGAGAATCCCCATGATAGAAGAGGCAAGAAGCTTAAATCTTTCAAACAGTGTTGCAATAGGTGTTTACGAGGTTTTAAGGCAGTGGGATTACCCCGAGCTCTCAGCCGCAGGCAACCTGAGGAATTATAAATGGGATGAATAATACGTAAAAAGGAGATGGTTTTTAGCCATCTCCTTTAGTTTATATTTAATTGTCACCGAATATATCCTTGAGCTTACCGAAGAAACTCTTTCTCTTTTGATAATTCTTATCATCATCGTTTTTATCGAATTCATTAAGGAGCTCTTTCTGCTTCTTACTTAAATTCTTGGGAACTTCAACGGTGATCTGTACGTACTGGTCGCCTCTTGCGCGGCTATTGATATACGGGATACCCTTACCCTTGATTTTGAATACGTCGCCGGGCTGTGTGCCTTCGTGAATATGGAAGTTAACCTTGCCGTCTAAAGTAGGTACGTCGATATCGGCGCCCAAAGCAGCCTGGCTGAACTTGATGGGAATATTTAACCATACATCGTTTCCGCGGCGCTCAAAGATGGGGTGGGGGCGTACGGTTACGTAAACATGTAAGTCACCGGTAGGACCGCCGTTTGTGCCTGCGTTGCCTTTATTTGGTACGTTTAAAATCTGGTCGTCATCAATACCTGCTAAAATATCCACTGTCTCAGTTACCTGACGGCGGATTCTGCCCTTACCGTCACAGTGTTTACAGGGATTTTCAATAATTTTACCCGTTCCGTGGCAGTGGTCACACTGAGCATAGCTCTGAATAACACCGAAGGGAGAACGCTGGTTGATTCTTACCTGACCGCTGCCGCCGCAGTGAGGGCAGGTTTTGGGGCTTGTGCCTTTTTCGGCACCTGAGCCGCCGCATTCGGGGCAGTTTTCTATTTTATGGTAGCTTACGTCCTTCTTGCAGCCCTTTGCGGCCTCTTCAAAGGATATGGTTACACTGGCTTCACAGTCGCTGCCCTGTCTGGGTGCGTTGGGGTTACGCCTGCGGCTGCCACCGCCAAAGCCGCCGAAACCGCCGAATATATCGCCGATGTTTTCAAAAATATCTTCAAAACCGCCGAAACCGCCGCCCCAGCTGCCGCCTGCACCGCCTGCGCCGCCGCCGAAGTTGGGGTCAACTCCTGCAAAACCGAACTGGTCATAGCGGGCTCTTTTATCCTTATCGGATAAAACCTCGTAGGCTTCGTTGGCTTCTTTGAATTTTGCCTCAGCTTCACTGTCGCCGGGGTGTAAGTCGGGGTGGTATTTCTTAGCCTGACTGCGGTAGGCTTTTTTTATTTCATCGTCGGAGGCTTCTTTGCTGACGCCTAAGACTTCGTAATAATCTCTTTTATCTGCCAATTGCTTTCACTCCTGCAATTTAAGATTAGCGGCTGGGGTTGAATCAGCCGCTATCTTAAGTTTAAATCAGTTTATTGTTTATCAGTCAACGTCCTTGTAGTCAGCGTCGTATACGTTGCCGCGGTCATACTTAGGACCTACGTGGGGCTCACCGGGGCCGGGATTGTAACCGCCCTGAGGACCTGCCTGAGGACCGGCCTGGGGGCCTGCCTGCTGTGCCTGTGCCTGATAGAGCTTTTCGCCTGCCTTGTAGAGTGCCTTCTGGAGTTCATCCATACCTGTCTTGATAGCATCTACAGTGCCGTTCTGCATTGTTTCTTTTAAGGAAGCGATTTTTGCGTTGATTTCGCTCTTATCAGCTTCGTCGAGCTTATCGCCGTTTTCGTTAATCATCTTTTCAGCTGTGTAGCACATATGCTCTGCGCTGTTCTTTGTGTCAACTTCTTCTCTTCTCTTCTTATCTTCCTCAGCAAACTGCTCAGCAGCCTTAACAGCAGCGTCAATATCTTCCTTGCTCATATTGGAGGAGGATGTGATTGTGATCTTCTGCTCTTTGCCTGTACCTAAATCCTTAGCGGATACGTTTACAATACCGTTAGCATCGATATCGAATGTAACTTCGATCTGGGGAACACCTCTGGGAGCGGAAGCGATACCGTCAAGACGGAAGAGACCGAGCTGTTTGTTGTCTCGAGCGAATTCTCTTTCACCCTGGAGAACGTTAACTTCAACCTGAGTCTGACCGTCTACAGCAGTGGAGAAGATCTGGCTTTTCTTTGTGGGGATAGTAGTGTTTCTCTCAATGATCTTTGTCATAACTGCGCCCATTGTCTCAACACCGAGGGAGAGGGGAGTAACGTCGAGAAGTAAAAGACCCTGAACTTCGCCGCCGAGAACACCTGCCTGAATAGCAGCGCCGATAGCAACGCACTCGTCGGGGTTAATGCCCTTGAAGGGCTCCTTGCCTGTGAAGTTCTTAACTGCTTCCTGAACAGCGGGAATTCTGGAAGAACCGCCTACTAAGAGGACCTTGTTGATTTCGTTGATGGAGAGACCGGAGTCGGAGAGAGCCTGACGAACGGGAATCATTGTTTTTTCAACGAGGTCGCTTGTTAATTCGTTGAACTTAGCTCTTGTAAGAGTTGCATCCAAGTGCTTGGGGCCTGTAGCATCAGCTGTGATGAAGGGGAGGTTGATGGATGCGCTTGTCATACCGGAAAGCTCGATCTTTGCCTTTTCTGCAGCTTCCTTAAGTCTCTGCATAGCCATCTTGTCGCCTGTTAAATCAATGCCGTCTGTTGCCTTGAATGTAGCAACCAGCCAGTCGATAATTCTCTGGTCGAAATCGTCGCCGCCTAAACGGTTGTTACCTGCAGTCGCTAAAACTTCCTGAACACCGTCGCCCATTTCAATAATGGAAACGTCGAATGTACCGCCGCCAAGGTCATATACCATAACCTTCTGGTCGTTATCCTTATCTACACCGTAGGAAAGAGCAGCAGCTGTGGGCTCGTTGATAATTCTCTTAACATCGAGGCCTGCAATTTTACCTGCATCCTTTGTAGCCTGACGCTGAGCGTCTGTAAAGTAAGCGGGAACTGTGATAACTGCGCTTGTAACTGTTTCACCGAGATATGCTTCAGCGTCAGCCTTAAGCTTCTGAAGAATCATAGCGGAAATTTCCTGAGGAGTGTAGTCCTTACCGTCGATTGTTACCTTGTAGTTTGTACCCATTTCTCTTTTAATGGAGGAAACAGTTCTATCGGGGTTTGTGATAGCCTGGCGCTTAGCAACCTGACCTACCATTCTTTCGCCTGTTTTGGAGAATGCAACTACAGAGGGAGTTGTTCTTGTGCCTTCTGCATTAGCGATAACTACGGGCTCGCCGCCTTCAATAACTGCTACGCAGGAGTTAGTTGTACCTAAGTCGATACCAATTGTCTTTGCCATAATATATACCTTCCTTTTAATAAGAATTTTTAATAAATTTATAAATTAAAAGCATAAGCTTTTAGTTTGCTACCTGTACCATTGCGTGACGAATAACCTTTTTACCTATTTTGTATCCTTTCATAAATACAGCCGATACAACGTTATCGCCAAGCTCTTCGTTATTAATATGGGATACTGCGTTGTGAATTTCGGGGTCGAAGCTTTCGCCTACTACGCCGATTTCTGTGATGTTGAGCTTAGTAAAGCTTTCGCTGAACTGCTTTGCAATCATCTCAAGGCCTTTTTTCATTGTTTCGCCGTCGGCATTCTGTACGGCTAAGGCTCTTTCGATGTTATCTGCTACGGGGAGAAGCTGCTTAATAGTTTCGCTTACGCCGTCGCTGAAGATACCTGCTTTTTCGTTTGCTGTGCGCTTTCTGAAATTATCGTACTCAGCGAGGATTCTTAAGTGATTCTGCTTGAATTCCTCGTATTCGGCTCTTAGCTTTTCAAGCTCTTCTTTATCTTTGCTCTTTTTTTCTTTCTTTTTGGAAGCTTTATCGGGCTTAGTTTCAGTTTCATTTACCGCTTCATCATCGGTTTCTGCCGTAACGTTTACGGCTTCATTTTCATTTTCATTTTCGGTTTTAATTACTTCTGCTTCAGCCTCAAAATCAGCTTCCTGATTCTTTATCTCTTCAGACACCTTTTATGGCTCCTTTCAAATTTTTTATATTTCAGCTTTGAGAAGGGAAAGGCTTTCACCTAAAAGTTTTGCGCAATAGCTTACAAGAGAAGCCGTGCGGGAATAATTCATTCTCAAAGGACCTACCAGTGATATACTGCCTGCTGTTTTACCGCCTACTTCATAAGGGACGCTTACTATAGCGGCATCTTTAAATTCCTGCCTTTTTGATTCATTTCCCAAGATAACGGAAACTTTGGAAGTTTTTAAGTTTTCAAGTAAACCGAGTTTACCGCCGGCAAGAAGGATTTCGTTTATTTTTTTAATATCCGCGGGACTGAACTCCTGATAATCAAGCAGTGAAAGTTCACCCTTTACTACAGTGGTGAGTTTCTGCGTCTCTCTTACGGCATCGTAGAATGCAAGCAAAGCAGGGGAGAGAAGGGTTATCATATCGTAAAGCTTGATTGCCAAAGTCTGGATAAATGCCAGGTTTATTTCGTTAAGTCTTTTTCCCGTTACGTGCTCGTTAAATATTCTGAAGAATATTCGCATTATGTCGCTTGATAAATCGTAGTCACAGCGGAATATTTTGTTCTGCACCGCACCGCCCGAGGTTATAAGGATAAGCATCGCAGTTCTGCGGCTTATCTGCACGAGCTGTACCGCTCTTATAATGTCTTTTGTGTCGTCAGGCTCCGTGATGGCACAGAGGAAATTTGTTTCTTTACTGAGAATATCTGCCGTAATCTTAATAAGCTCCGTTTTATTATAACCGCCTGTGCAAATCACGGATTCAAGATATTTCATTTTTTCATTTGAAATACCCACCGAACTCATAAAAGAGTTTATATACTCTCTGAAACCTCTCTCTGAAGGAATTCTGCCTGCTGAAGTATGGGGCTGCAGAAGAAATCCCATCTCAATCAGATCAGCCATTTCATTCCTTATGGTAGCTGAGGAAACTCCGATTTTTTCGGCAATAAGCTTACTTCCTACGGGGTCGCCCGTAGCAATATATACGTCAATAATGGAAGCAAGAATTTTTAATTTTCTTTCGGAAAGCTCCACTTTTTAGCCCTTGCCTTTCAAAATCTTAATTAGCACTCTAATATGTTAAGTGCTAACCACTGATGATATTGTACCAATTAGCACTCTCGTTGTCAAGGTGCTAATTGTAAATAGTTTATTAATTTCACAGAAAATTATTACAAATTAAGAAAATAATTTTGATCAAAGTTATAATGGCTCAGGAATTTCGTAGGAAGTTAGATTTCGGAAGGTTAAAGATTATTCCGTAGGGACCATTCTCCTGAATGGTCCAATAAGATTTCGCTAAATATAACGGGGTGTCGAGGGCGCCAGATTTCTTCGAAATCCCTGCGAAACGCAAAGCGTTTCGTCAGGCCCCCTCCCTTTAGATTATGGTAAATTTAAACGGACAACATAGAATGTTGTACCTACGGTTGTGGAAGATTTCGGTTAATTTGACGGACCATCGAGGACGATGGTCCCTACATTGTGAACTCTAGATTTCGGTAAAATTAACGGACAACATAGAATGTTGTCCCTATGGTAGAGGAGGGTTTGAATTTCCTCGTATGTGAATTTATCTATATAAACAAAAAGAAGGCTCAACTTTCGTTGAACCTTCGTGAAGATTTAATTTAATATTAAATTATTCTTCAGCAGGAGCTTCGCACTCGCACTTTTCTTCTTCTGCAGGAGCTTCCTCTTTTTCTGCTTCGCATTCGCAGCAGCATTCAGCTTCGCAAGCTTCTTCGGCTGCTTCTTCGCATTCACAGCACTCGTGTTCACATTCGCATGTGCACTCTTCGTCTTCACCGCACTCACCGCAGCAGCATTCGCACTCTTCATCACAGCAGCACTCTTCAGCCTTTGCGTAGTTTACGATTTTCTCCTTAACGTCGTTATAAGTGTTTACTGCCTTTTCCTTAGCATCGTTATAAACACAAACAGCCTTGTCTTTTGTCTCGAAGAAAACTTCAGTAGCAGCTCTTGCGATATCACTTACAACGTCCTTAGTTGATTTCTCAACAGGCATATCGTCGTTAACAATCATATCGATTTCCTTATTTTCCTGATATCTCTTTGTTACCTTGTATGCAGCGTAAGCAGCGCCTGCAGCTACACCGAGACCTAATAAATTCTTTAAAAAGCCCATAGTCAAACCATCCTTTCATATATTATGGTTATAAATTAATATAATTATATACCATATTTACAAAAATTCCAATAGTAAATTTACAAGTATTTAAAAATTATTTACAAATAAGGCTGAAAATTTTTAATTTAAAGCAAAAAAGATAAAATATCGTTGTAATTATCGAAAATAAAGGTGGGGTTAATTCCGTTTTTGCAATTTAATTTTTCGGGGTTGTACCACAAAGTATCGATGCCGCTTAAATTACCGCCTTTTATATCAGCGGAAAGTGAATCTCCTATAATTAAACACTCTTCCTTTTTTGCATTAATATTTGAAAGTACCTTGTCAAAATATTCCTTCTCGGGTTTTACCGCGCCCAATTCTTCAGATAT
Source organism: Oscillospiraceae bacterium (assembly GCA_015065615.1). Classification (GTDB taxonomy): domain Bacteria; phylum Bacillota; class Clostridia; order Oscillospirales; family Acutalibacteraceae; genus SIG603. Next base: position 23,538 of record SVPY01000036.1, read on the forward strand.
AAATATACCCTCGATAAATGGCAGATATTCACATTTATTAATTCTTTTTTTCTGTACAAAGCCTATTCCGTTAGTTATAATATAAATATGGTAATGTTCATACAAAGCGGAAAGTAATTCTTTTGCGCCGTCAAAGAGGAAACAGCTTTCGCTGAGGCAAACGGGATATTCATTGCTTAGTGTTTCGGGGTCTATTGAGTTGATATTAAGTTTAGAAAGAAACTCCTTGAATCTTCCTGTCATAAGTTCATCTCTTGTGCATTCTTTTCTTTCAAGCTTTTTCCACCAGCTGTCGTTAACTTTAGAATAAAGCTTCAGTATATCTTCGCTATAGGGGATAATATCGTGAGCGCCGCTTTTTTTGTAAGCTTTTTCAAAAGCGTACTCCTCGCATTTTTTAAAGTCCATAAGCGTGCCGTCGTTATCAAATAAAAGATATTTATATTTTTTCATAAATTTACCTTATATTTCTTTAGTATTTACTTTTTAATTATATCATATAAATTAAAAAAGGAGGACTAAATTTCAATGAAAATTAAAAAAGAAATTTTATGTGCTTTGATTATTTTTATAATTACCTTTGGTTTATGCGCTTGCTTCGGCGTAAAAGAAGAGATTGATTCAGATGTAAGTTCAATTTCCCAAATAGCAGACGTAAAAGAGGAACCCCAATTAAGTACACATGTTGACAGCGAAGTTTCAAAAAGCGAAAGTTCTGAAATAAATTCACAGAAAGAAGCTGAATCTGTTATAAGGGAAGAGGTTTCGGAAAGTGTACCTGAAACAGTGAGTGAAAGTGAAAGCGAAATAGAAAGCGAATCAGTAAGTACTGCTGAAACCGAAAGAGAAACGCTGAGTGAACCAGAAACGCAAAGTGAAATTGAAATTATAGAAAATTCAGATGAAACTGCTGAAATTTCAGTAAATGCTGAAGCTGAAATGCGCGGTGTGTGGATAAATTATCTCTCGCTTTCATCGGGGAGTGAAAGTGAATTTAAAACCAAGTTTACTTCCCTTGCCCAGAAAGCAAAGGATAGAGGTATTACAGATTTGTTCGTTCACGTAAGGCCTTTTATGGATTCGATGTATAAGTCGGAAAATTTCCCCGTTTCTCATATTATTACGGGCACTCAGGGGGCGGATATAAGCTTTGATGCTCTTAAGTTTATGATAGAAGTTACCCATGGTATGGGTATGAAGTTTCACGCGTGGATAAACCCTTTAAGAATAAAAACATCAGCTACACCCAAGGTGATGAGCGAAGATAACGTTTATAATAAATATATTGAAAGCGATCCCTATTTCTTTATTGAGAGCGACAGTGGCATAATTTTAAACCCTGCATATTCCTTTACAAGGGAGCTTGTAAGCGACGGTATAAGGGAGATAGTTGCAAATTATGACGTGGACGGAATACATTTTGACGATTATTTCTATCCTGAAAATTACGATGCGGAAAATGACGGCGCCTATAT
>SVPY01000037.1 GCA_015065615.1 Oscillospiraceae bacterium
CTTTTTGGATGCCTTTATTTTACTATATAACTGTGTACTATGTCTTTACACACCCGTGTACTATGTTACTACACTGTACATTTTGCACCCTCCTTTAGATTTTGCTTGAATTTCCAAGGGCGTCCGCGATTTGTTTGCAAATCTGACGCCACCTACGAAGTATAAAGTTTAAGATTTATTTGTAGGGACAACATTCTATGTTGTCCGATTGCCGTAAGGCAATTTAAATTTATAAAGCGCACGGTGTGCGTTACGGACAGCAGAAAATGCTGTCCCTACGGTGAGAGGATTTATATACCACCCGTAGGGGACAGATTCCTTACGAAATCGACAGCGATATGCTTCGAGTATGCGGACAAAGGATTCCTTACGAAATTTCGAGCGTTTATTCCTGTCCGAAACAAGGGAGTTATTATTTTAAGGTCATTCGTGAGATTTACTGAGTTTAATACTTGAAAACCCCCGTGTTTTATGCGATAATTAGGTAAAGCGGATCGGAATTAATTTTTATAAACTTTTTATAAAAGGAGAAATATTATGCTTAAAATAGAAAACGGTAAATTCATAGTAAAAGTTAACCCTATGGGTGCTGAACTTTCAGGTCTTTACTCCAAGGAGACGGAAAATGAGTATATGTGGCAGGGAATACCCGAAATCTGGAACGGCCGCTCACCTATTTTGTTTCCCGTTGTAGGCAGACTTAAGGGCGATAAATATATTTACGAAAATAAAGAGTATACTATGAATAAGCACGGCTTTGTAAGGAAAGAGATGTTTGAGATTAAAGAGCAGAAGGAAGATAGCTTAACTCTTATTTATAAAGATTTCGGAAAATATTATGAAAGCTACCCCTTTGAGTATGAGTTTTCCGTTAAGTTCGATGTTACAGATAAAGGCGTAAGTGTAACTCATATTGTAGAAAATAAAGGCGAGAAGGATATGTATTTCTCATTAGGCGCTCACCCGGGCATTGAGTGCGGCAAGGGTGCATATTTAGAGTTCCCCGAAACGGAGAACGTAAGAGCTTATAGATTTAATGACGATAAGATAATTAAGGAAGAAACCGACGAATTTTTACCGAATACAAATATTTTTAAAATTTACCCCGATACTTTTATCGATGACGCCTACGTTCTTGAAGGTTTAAAGTCAGGCTACGTGCTGGTTAAAGCCCCCGAACTGAACAGAACCGTTAAGGTTACTTTCGGCGGCGCACCCTACCTTGGCGTGTGGGCAAAGCCCGATGCTCCTTACGTATGTATCGAGCCTTGGTTCGGTCTTGACGACAGCGTTTTCGCAAACGGCAAAATAGAGGAAAAGAAGGGTATAGTAAAATTACCTGCAGGCGAAATTTTTAAATTTACGGTTACCGTAGAGCCTCAGATATAAGGAGATAAATAATGGACAGCAGAGTTTTTGTATCTAATTTTAATAAAGAGGAATATTTAAAAGTAAAGCATACATTGCGTTTTAACGAGGAAGGTAAGTTCAGAATCTTATTCCTCGGTGACCCTCACGGCGGCCTTGAAACACATCCGCAGGTTTTTCCTGCTATTGAAACTGTAGTAAAGGCTACAAATCCTGATTTAGTTTTATTCCCCGGTGATATTTCAGGTTGTAATATAGGTGTAAGCAGCGAGCAGGAGCTTATAGATTACTTAAACGAGCTTGTGGCTTACTTGGAAGCAAATAAAATTCCCTGGGCACACGTTTACGGTAATCACGACGATAACTTAGGCGTATCTTTAGAGAAACAGCAGGCAATTTACGAAAGCCATCCTTACTGTGTATCAAAGAGCGGCGAAGAATATTTAGACGGCGTAGGCAACTACGTTCTGCCTATTTTAGCTCACGATAAGGATGAGCCTGTGTTTAACGTATGGGGTCTTGATTCCCACAACGATAACGCACACTTTAAAAACGATTACGGCCTTGGCGACGAGGTAGTTATCCGTATGCGCAATCCTATAGGTGACGGCGGTGCCAACGATAACGCCCGCTACAACCAGATAGAATGGTATATGAATACTTCTAAAGCTATTGAGAATACTTTCGGTAAGAAAATTCCCGGTATTCTTTACCAGCATATTCCTCTTCCGGAGTATAGTATAATTCCCAGAAATCCCTACGTATGCCATATGGAGGGTAATATTCACGATTCTATTTGCTCCAATGAATTAAACTTCGGTCTCTTTGCTTCATGCCTTCAGCGTGGCGACGTTAAGGGTATTTTCTGCGGTCACGAGCATTTGAACGATTTTACAGGTGTTTACTGCGGTATAAGGCTCAGCTACTGCGGCGGTATTAATTACGACTGCGGCTGCCGTGACGATATAAGAGGCGGCAGAGTGGTGGATATTGATGAAAAGGACCCTTGGAATTTCAAAACTTATATGGTTAAACTTCAGTCTTTAGTAGGAGATTCCGGCAACAGACGTGAAAGAAGCTCCTTTGGTTTACACGAGGAAGATTATTTTCGCCAGATAAGAATCAAGCGTGAAGCGGAAAGGAATGATAAGTAATGGCATATAATGTAAAAGAAGAATATGATAGAGTGAAAATAAGTAAAGAAGAAGCCGACAGAATAATGAAGAAGGCATATAACAAGAAGCGTGATATGCTTATAACTACCTGCATTATTATAGGGCTTATCGTAATTTTCCTTATAGTTATATTCGGTATGCTTCGTAATCACGCGGCCAATTCTCTTTACGACAGAATTTATAATTTTGAAACAGCTAGCTCCACCTATTATTATCCCGAAAACGGTACCGATACTTTTACTGTTAACGGTGAAGAATATGAATTCGATTTAATGAGAAGTCATTTTAAATTCTATAGCGATAATACAGTTGAGTGGACTATGAGTTTTGATACCGACCTTTCCGGCGAAACTAAATATACTGAGCCAATAACAGTAAAGTACAGCTTCGAAATTAAGAGCGACGTGTTTGAGGGCGAGCCCTACGTTATGTTGGAAAACGGAATAAAGCTTAAGGTAATATGTGATGACGTTATCGGTCAGCCTATTTTAGACGTTAAATATTTAGGTGAATAAAATGGATTATCAGGATATAAATGCCCAAACTATAAATAAATGGATTGATGAAGGCTGGGAGTGGGGCAAACCTATTTCCCGTGAGACTTATTTTAAGGCTCTTGAAGGGGAGTGGGAGGTGTTTTTAACTCCTACTAAGCCTGTGCCTCATAAGTGGTTTGGTAATTTAAAAGGTAAAAAGCTTCTGGGTCTTGCTTCGGGCGGCGCACAGCAGATGCCTATATTTGCTGCTTTGGGAGCTGATTGCACTGTGCTTGATTATTCCGATAAACAGCTAGAAAGCGAGAGAGCTTTTGCAGAGAGGGAAGGCTACAAAATTAATATAATTAAGGCGGATATGACTAAGCCTCTTCCTTTTCCTGACGAAAGCTTCGATATTATTTTTCACCCCGTATCTAACTGCTACGTAAGGGAAGTAAAGCCGATATGGAAAGAGTGCTGCAGAATCCTCAAGAAGGGCGGCGTGCTTTTAAGCGGCCTTGATAACGGAATGAACTTTATTATAGACGAAGATAGTGATAATTTAGCTATAGTAAATAAATTACCCTTTGACCCCTTGGCGGACGAAGAATTATATAGAAAAGGTATTGAAAGCGGCAGCGGTGTGCAGTTCTCCCATACTTTGGATGAGCAGCTTGCAGGTCAATTGGAAGCAGGGCTTATTTTCACTGATTTATATGAGGACTTAAACGGATTCGGTAAATTAGATGAACTTAATATTCCTTCTTTCTGGGCTTCAAGAGCGGTAAAAGGTAAAATAGTTACAGAATAAAGAAAACCTGCAGGGATTTAAAGCTTCCTGCAGGTTCATTTTTTTCTTTTAAATTGCTTCATTTGCTTTTAATGCATAAAAGGCGCCGCAAATAACAACGGGCCAGTAGGACTTGATATTATTGAAGTTCGTTTTTTCAATTATTTCCGCAAACTTTTCTTTAAGATCATCACTTATTTTATATTCGGGGCAGAGGCACATTATAATAAAGGTTTCACCGGTATTTCTTAAATTTTTGCGTACTTTTTCCAGACTTTCACTTTCTCCGTATGCCATACTGGGTACGTAATATCCGTAACCGTCACCATAGCCGAAATAAGCAGCACTTATATTACGCCAATGGGGATAGAAGGGCTGTTCCCAATTATATAAATCAATATTTTCATATGCTTTATCTATATAAATTTCCGAACTTTCCGCAACCGTTTGCATTAGTTTAAGATAACGTTTTTTATAATTTTCATCGCTTTCAACATCGTAAAGCAGACGAAGCGAATACTGTGCCTGATAGCTTCCGTAAACGTAGCCGAAGTTTTCTGCAACGTTGCGGCAGAACTCTGCAGTGTAATTATTTTCAGCTTTTATAAGTAATTCATCACGAATTTTATGATATTTCGCTAACCAATAATTATCTTTTGAAGCTTCATAGGCTGCGGCGTATATCATAGGTAGTCTTTGCAGTTCGTGGGGGCCTAATTCTTTTCCCATCATCTGGCTGACTCTGCCTTTTTTGCCGTCTAGCCTTAGCATATAACCACCGTTTTCTTCTGTTACGTCTCTTTCTGCCTTACGTGCAATATTAACTAAAACCTCTTTAACAGTTTCTTTCTGATCATCGTCTGCAAGTTCACTGTTTAAAATAACGTGCCCTGCAAATACCCAGTGGGTGTACTGGTCGCGGGAAGAATCTATGTAAATACTTTTACCGTCGCAAGGTGCAACGCAACGGGCAATAAAGCCTTTTTCGGGTGCAACCGTACCCGTAGTGATAAGACCTTCGCACATCATATCGAAATACTTCTTCATAACAATGTCGCCGGTTGCTTTAAACCTGTTTTCTGTTGCTTCAAGCATAGTGCCAAGATTTAAGGTGGCATCTTCCATACCTGTGCCCCAGCCGCAGGGGTTTGGTACTGAGTGCTGTATTTCATCAGGAGTGGGGTAAATATCTGTGGCGTCCTCCATATTTTCTGTGTAAAGAAAATCATAAATCATTTTGGTTTTAGGGTAGTAGAGTTTGTTGAAGATGAAATCCCAGCCCTTATTAATGTTTTCTTCCAATTTGCTGTTTATGATATTTTCCATAAATAACCAGCCTTTCAAAAACTGCTTCGAATTTTTTTTGAAATTATAACATAATAAGTTATAAAAATCAAAAACTACATAAAAAGAGATACCCCATTTAAAATGAGGCATCTCCATAAACTTATTTTACTGTTACATATCAAGCTCGGAGAAGAGAACTTCTTTCCATTCATTTGAACCGTCAGCTAAATAATATGTATTTACGCTGTAGGGAGTGAAAGTAGCCTTGAGTTCAGCGGGAAGAACGTCGCCCTTAATGGTAACGGGAGTTTCCTTGCCGTCTGTCTCATAAAGTCTGATTACAAGGCCCTTGCCGTCTTCACTTCTCTTAAGTGCAGAGAGAATGATATTATCGGCGCTGATGTCAAGTGCCTTATAGACTTTATCCATAAGCTTGCCTTCGTGCCAGTTTTCGATAATGTTTGTAGTGCCCTTGTTAAGCTGGCGGGCTGCCTTGATAACAGGTGCCCAGGAATCATAAACAGGCACAATAGCATAGTTAAAGTCTTTTCTGCCCTGGTCTGTGTATTCACTTTCGTTGCTTCTGGGGCCGCCGTGGTCACCGTAGATGGGGCTTCTGAGAACAGTCTGGTAAATTGTACCGTCCTTAACGCTGCTTGAGTATGTGCAATCGTTAAGAAGTGCAAAGCCTGCGTCTGTGCCCTTTACAGCAGTCCACATTAAGCCGGGCTCTTCCTCGCCGTCGGCAGGTCTTTCAATAACGCCGAAGGGGATTTCGTAATATGCCTTGGGGTCTGTTACTTTCATGGGCCAAGCAAGCTTCAGCATTTTTCTCTTTTCGTGCCAGTCAACCTTAGCTTTTACAGTAAGCTTTTCGCTGCCGGGCTCTAAGGAGAAGTACTGAGTAAGAGTGGAGTCGTTATAACGGGAGACAACCTTAACTGTTGCTCTTACGGGGCCGTTTTCAAATACTGTAACCTCAGCATCGCCGAATCTTGCCATTACGTCAGTAAAGAAGTTCTTGGCGTGGCTCCATGTATCGTGGTAGTTTTCATCGATAACTGTGGGAACAGCGGCTCTGCCTGTGATTATCTCTTCGTTTGTTCTCTTATCGATAAAGGACTGGATGTAGCCTGTGTGAAGCTCGAATTCAATTCTGTAGATATCGTTCTCAAGAACTGTACCCTGATGGTTGTTGGCTGTTAAGAAACCTTCGTAAGCTGTAGCTTTTACGAGGCTGTTTTCTGTGTTGTTAACTGCCTTAAGATCGGAATCAAGTTCATCAATGTAATAAACTGCATAGCCGAGAGCAGGAATTTTTGCTTTAAAGAGTGTATCGTATCTCCAGTAGCATTCAACTGTTGTGGAGTAAATAAGCTGAGAGGGAATCTCGTTGCCTTCACTGTCGCGAACGATTTTAGCCTGCTTATTAACTGCTACCAATTCTTCAACGTCGAAACCGTTGGGGTTAAAGATAACAACGGGAAGACCCTTAGATTTATCCTGTGTATCAATTGCCCAAGAGATAGTCTGCAGTGCGTTATTCTCTTCAACAGCGGCTGTGTTTTCAGCCATACCGTACATATATCTTGAATCGTCGTGAACTTCCTTAATAGAGCAGCCGCCCATGGAATCGTGGAAGTGGAGGAAGAGGATGTTTTTCCAAGCTTCTTCAAACTTCTGGTTGTTTACCTTCTTGCCGCAAAGCTTATTTGCAATTACGCTGTAGCTTTCAGCTGCAGAAAGGGAAGTTTCACCGCGGCGGATGCCGTTCTTTACATGGCCAACTGTAGCGTAGCAGCCTGCAGCGTGGTGCTGTAAATCATCGTGGAATTCGGGAATTTCGCCGCCGTTCTTTCTTACGTCGTCAAAGAAGTCGGTAACTGTGGAGTAAATAACTTGCTTTTCGGGGTGATTATTCTTATATTCTTCAATTAAAGTGATGTTCTGAATTGTGGGGCCGCCGCCGTGGTTACCAACACCGTAGAAAACAGGTAAAGTCTCTAAATCTGTAGCAGATTCGTTATCGAGATATTCAAGTCTCTCTTCAAGCTCTTCCATTGTTCTGAAGTTCTTGCAGTAGGGGTCAAGAATTCTGTAAGTATGAACGTATGAACCGTCGGGTGAAACCCACTTGAAGATATCGGAGTTCATTTCCTTTTCCTGAGGGGAGGGGCGCATCATAATATAATCAGTCATACCGCTCTTGCGAAGAATCTGAGGAATCATAAAGTTGTGGCCGAAAGAGTCTACGTTGTAGCCAACTTTAGATGTTACACCGAATTTATCGTGGAAGTAACGCTGAGCGTAAAGAGTCTGACGTGCAAAGCCTTCACCGGAGGGGTTGTTGCAGTCGGGCTGAACGTGCCAGCCGCCTACGATAATAAATCTGCCTTCTGCGATACGTGCCTTCATTTCTTCGAACATATCGGGCGCGAATTCTTCTACCCACTGGTAAACGGAAGCGGAGGAGCAAACGAACTTGAACTCTGGGAACTCTTTCATTCTGTCAAGAGCACTGCGGATTGTAGCTTTTGCTTCTGCACTGCCTTCCTGCCAACGCCACTGCCATACGGGGTCAAGGTGAGCGTTGCCAACGAAGTAATATTTATTCTTCTTTTTCATATTGTTTTTCCTTTCTTTAACTCAGGGAATACTGAGTATTATTTCAGCTTTTGAAGTTATATGATATATACTTCCAATTAACAACAATTTAGCACAAATAAGAAGCTATGTCAAGCAGTAAATGGCAGGGTGCACAAATTGATACCATGGTAAATTAACCTGAAAGTGAAATTACACAATAAAGAAAGGGCAGACTTAAAATCTGCCCTTAGTATTATTCGTGCATATAAATTATAAGTTCGCCGCCTTCTTGAAGCTCTGAAGCTTTAAGCTCTAAATCAGGCAGCTCTTTACCGTTGAAAGTAGCTTTATAGGAGTAAATTCCTTCGCCTTCTCTTTTTACGGTTAAGGTTTTACCGTTTGAAAGATGCCATACTGATTTAAGCATTAAGGGTGACGTTATAATAACCTTGTCCTGACCTGAAAGTGGGAATAAACCTAAAGCGTTCCACATATAAGTGGCTGTTGTGCCGCCTGAATCGTTATTGCCGGGAATTCCGCCCCTGCCTTCAGTAAACATATATTTTACGCAGGCATTTGTAATTTCGCAAAGCTCCTTTTGACCGCCGCAGAAATGGTAAGCCGCAGGAGCTTCTAAATCTGTTTCGTTATTGTAGCCTTCAAATCTTGCGCTTACGTCCTCAGGGTCAATGTAACCGAAGAATTTATCAAGAAGAGCCTTGAATTTTTCCTTGCCGCCGGCTAAATTAATTCTTTCTTCCATATCTCTCATAGGACGGAAGGAGAAGTTCCACTCACTGCCCTCGTAGTAGCTGTAACCCTTGGGCATAAGACCTGTTTCTTTATCGATATATTCCTTCCAGGCATTTTCGAATTTTGTAAATTCACTGTCGTCTATGCCTAATGCTCTGCAAACTTCAGCCATGGCGCCGCAGGCTTCAGCTGCATCCACAATATGGGAGGGGTGGGTGACAGGCTCCCTGCCGTGAAGCTCACCCATATGCTTTGCATACATATCAACCTTGGCGGCTTCAATGAATCTCTTGTAATCTGCCTTAACGTTTCTTACAAAGGCATCGTAAGCGCAGTGCTCTGCAAGCATTAAAGCCTGCTTGTCGTAAGTCTTATAGGTCATGGAGGATATTACGTGGCGGTGAGGCATATTGCCTACAGCCTCACAAAATCTTGTAAAGGTAGAAATTATCTTTTCGCTCATTTCAGGGTAGAGTATAAAGATAAGAGGAGTTTGTGTTTTATATATGTCCCAAAGTGTAGCGAAATCTAAGATGAAGTCCTCCTGGTCATCATAAAGGAAGCTTTCACCCGAGAAGTCGGAGGGCTTAATGAGGCTGTGGTAGAAGTTGGAGTAGAATATTTTTTTGTCACGCTCTGTGGGGGCTTCAACTTCAATTTTGCCTAAATGCTCTTCCCAGATTTTCTCGGCATCTTCTTTAATTTCATCGAAGCTTCTTGTTTCCGATAAAACGTCCTCTCTTGCATTTTCAAAGCTCTTAAGTGAAAGTGAGAGTCTTATTTCCTTTTTACCGGGGGTACTGAATTCGAAGGATACGCCGTAACGCTGTTTTACGTTTTCGAAAGTAAGCTCACCCTCACGCTTAACGTGGCAATAGTCATCCCATAAAACGATGTTATCGGCATCGTCACATTTGGCATAGAAGTAAATGGGTATTTCCTGCATTACTATCATAGCTTCAAATTCGGTTTTGCTTAATATTCTGATAACGGATTTTTCGCTGTAGCAGCGCATATCGGCGCCGCGGTGGGGGAAGCCAGCAGCGTTAACATCAATTGAAATACTGCCGTCCTTTTCGGTAAATTCATAGCGGTGCACGGCGACTTTCTTACTTACGGTAAGCTCTGCCTTTATGCCGCTTTCACGAAGCTTTACGCCATAATAGCCGGGTGTGGCAACTTCTCCGTCCATTCCGTAGGGGTAATTTGCCTCCCACGTATCGCCGTAGTGAGGGGTTGTTAAGAAATAATTATAGTATACGCCTATGGTACCTGTACCGTGCTGGTGAAGGTGTGAGAAACCGCGGCACTTTAATTCTTTACCGAAGGTGCGAAGGCCCAAGGGGTCGCAGTTTACATAGCGGTGGCCGTAGCCTGAGGAGTAGCCTCCTGTATAAGCGCAGGCGGATATTTTACCGAAGGGCAGAATGGCAGCAGGGGTGTTGTTGCCCGTAATTGCCTTAATGAAGTGCCAGGTGGAGGCAATACCTTCGGGCTTCGGTAAATCCACTATACCTGTGCCTAAGAAAACGTCAACGTCGTTAATGTAATTACTCATAAAATTTTCATTTCTTTCTTAAATATGATTATGTTGTATTTGATTTTATACATATTTTTTCGGTGCAAAGTTATATTTATAGTAAACTTATAAAGCAAATTTGTCAATAAATACTTTGGGGAAAAACTATTGTATTTTGTGTAAAATGCTGATATAATGTAGAGGAAAGAAATATGATAGTGAAAGGAGGAGCATAGATGGATGCTTATATCTGGTTAACCCTTATTATATTGGGAGTTATTATTGAAGGTGCTACCGTGGGGCTTGTGGCAATATGGTTTGTATTAGGCTTTGTTGCTGCGCTTATAGTAAGCTTTTTCGGCGTAGCTTTATGGATACAGATAGCTGTTGCGGTGGTAGTTTCCGGTCTGACTCTTTATTTTACAAGACCCTTTATAAGGAAAATATCAAATAAGCAGGTAACACGCACCAATGCCGACAGATTCGTAGGTATGGAAGGTGTTGTTACAGAGGATATTTTAGATAACAGCGGCAAAGGCAGAGTTGAAATAGCTTCTCAGAGCTGGGCGGCGAATTCTCTGGACGGAGGCGTTATTTTAAAGGGAAGTAAGGTTAAAGTGGAGAGTATAAGCGGTGTTAAGCTTATTGTAATTCCTTCCTGTAAGGAATAATAAAATTTTTAAAGCCGATAATTAAATTATCATAAATTAATTAAGAAAGGACGTATCGGAGTATGGATTATATCCCTTATGTTATTATTTCACTTGTAGTTATCGTTATTGCATTGGTTGCAGGCAATGTTAAAATCGTGCCTCAGGCTTACGCTTACGTTATGGAGCGCTTAGGTGCTTACCATTCCACTTGGCAGACCGGTATACATTTTAAAATACCTTTCATTGACCGCATCTCCAAGAAGGTAAGCTTAAAAGAGCAGGTTATCGACTTCCCTCCCCAGCCCGTTATCACAAAGGATAACGTAACAATGCAGATCGATACAGTTGTTTACTTCCAGATAACAGACCCCAAGCTTTATGCTTACGGCGTTGAAAGACCTATCTCTGCAATTGAGAATCTTTCCGCTACAACACTTCGTAACATCATCGGTGATATGGAGCTGGATCATACCCTTACATCCCGTGATGTTATCAACTCCAAGATAAGAGTTATCCTTGACGAAGCTACAGATGCATGGGGTATTAAGGTTAACAGAGTTGAGCTTAAGAACATTATTCCTCCCCGTGAGATTCAGGAATCCATGGAGAAGCAGATGAAGGCAGAGCGTGAGAGAAGAGCCAAGATTCTTGACGCTGAAGGTGAAAAGAGAAGCGCTATTCTTATCGCCGAAGGTCATAAGGAATCTGAAATTTTAAGAGCCGAAGCTGTTAAGGAAACTAAGATTCGTGAGGCTCAGGGTGAAGCGGAAGCTATTCTTTCGGTTCAGAGGGCTCTTGCAGATTCCATTAAGCTTTTAAACGAAGCTTCTCCCAGCGATAAGGTTATTGCCATAAAGAGCCTTGAGTCATTTGAAAAGGCTATGGACGGTAAGGCAACCAAGATAATCGTTCCTTCCAATATTCAGGGTCTTGCAGGTATGGCAACAAGCCTTAAGGAGATTTTTACAACGGATACTCCTACTGAGTAAATTACACAAAATTTAGAGTATTTATCGAAATTTAAGGGCTTTTTCTACAAAAATTAAAAAGAATACCTTAAATACTTGAAAAATAATTATTTTTCATTTAGAATATACTTGCATTAATTTTTGCTTGCAGGAGGATAAAGTTATGGTGATTTCAGTTTATTTCTGCACCGCTTTTTACGTTTCTGCGGGCTTAGTGCGCTCAAAATAACAATCAGGGCTGTGGTTTTATATCCACGGCCCTGTTTCATTTAATTAAATAATTAAGGAATACCTTTGCGAGGGCAAGGGTGAAGGTAATTAAAGTTATGTCTAAAAAAGTAGCAATCATAATGGGCAGCGACAGCGATTTTCCAGTAGTTTCTCCTGCTATAAAGAAGCTTAAAAGCTTCGGTGTACCCTGTGAAGTTAAGGTTATGTCCGCTCACCGCACACCCACTTTGGCTGCAGAATTTTCAAAGAATGCTAAAAGCGAAGGCTTCGGCGTTATTATTGCCGCAGCAGGCAAGGCCGCTCACCTTGGCGGTGTTTTAGCTGCTCACACCACTCTTCCCGTTATAGGTATTCCCGTAAAGAGCTCCACCCTTGACGGCCTCGATGCTCTTTTAGCTACGGTTCAGATGCCTTCCGGTATTCCCGTTGCTACAGTTGCTATTGACGGCGCAGAGAACGCCGCTATCTTAGCTGTTCAGATGTTAGCTCTCTCCGATGATAATCTTGCTTCACAGCTTGAAGTGATGAAGGAAGATATGGAAAAGGGCGTAATGAAGAAAAATGAAGCTTTACAGGCTAAAGTAGCAGAGCTTTAATTTAAAAGGAATATTAAAATGAACAAAACCTTACTTCGTAAATATGCAAAACTCATTGTTACAATGGGTTCCAATTTAAAGAAAAATCAGGGCGTTATTATTAACTGCCCCGTAGAACAGCACGAGTTTGCTAAATTAGTTGCCAAGGAAGCTTATGCTCAGGGCGCAGGCTGGGTAAGAATTGAGTGGGGCTTCCAGGAATTTACAAAAATGAAATATAAGAACGAAAGCGTGAGAACTCTTTCCAAGGTAGAAGTTTGGGAGGAGGAGAAGCTTAAGTACAATTCTGAAGCTTTACCCGCTATGATTCATATTTCAGCTTCTGACCCCGACGGTTTAAAGGGTGTTGACCCTGTTAAGATGCAGAAAGTCAATATCGCAAGAATCAAGGTATCAAAGCCCTACAGGGATAAAATGGACGATAAGTATCAGTGGACTATCGTTGCGGTTCCCTGCGAGAAATGGGCTAAGAAAGTTTTCCCCGAGGAGAAGAGAACCAATAAGGCTATCGAGAAGCTTTGGGAAGCAATCTTAATGAGTGTAAGAGTTACTAAGGATAACGACCCCGTAGCTGAGTGGAAAGAGCACAACGCTAAGCTTCAGGCAAAATACAAGAAGCTTAACGAAATGAACTTTGATTACCTGCACTATACAAACTCCAAGGGTACTGACTTCAAGTGCTGGCTTATTGACGGCGGCAAGTGGAACGGCGGCGGTGACTACACTCAGGACGGCGTATTCTTTAACCCCAATATGCCCACGGAGGAAGTTTTCGTTTCACCTTTGGCAGGTAAGGCAGAGGGTATAGTTTATTCCACTAAGCCTCTTTCCTATAACGGTCAGCTCATTGACGAGTTCTTCGTTCGCTTTGAAAACGGCTCTGCAGTAGAGTGGGGCGCAGAAAAGGGCAAGGAAGCCCTTGATATGATGATGGGTATGGACGAAGGCGCCAAGAAATTAGGCGAGCTTGCTTTAATTCCTTATCATTCACCCATTTCCGATTCAGGTATTCTTTTCTATAATACTTTATTCGATGAGAACGCAAGCTGCCACATAGCCCTTGGCCGCGGATTTGCAAGCACTCTTGAAAACAGCGCAAATATGACAAAAGAAGAGAGAACAGCCGCAGGCATTAACGACAGCCTTATCCACGTGGACTTTATGATAGGCTCCGAGGATATGAATATCGACGGCTACACAAGAGACGGTAAAATGGTTCCCGTTTTCAGAAACGGCGACTGGGCAATTTAAATAAATTAAGTAAAATATAAAATTTTAAATTAAATAAGGGAGTAATTAAAATGAAAAGCAGTTTCAGCGAAAGCTATAAGGCAGCAGGCGTAGACGTAACAGCGGGCTACAAGTCTGTTGAACTTATGAAAGAACACGTAAAAAGAACAAATATCCCCGGTGTTGTTTCAGGTATCGGCGGTTTCGGCGGTTTATTCCAGCCTGATTTCAGCGGTATGGAAGAGCCTGTATTGGTGTCAGGTACTGACGGCTGCGGTACAAAGGTTCACTTAAGCGAGCTTATGGACAAGCACGATACAATCGGTATCGATGCAGTTGCAATGTGCGTTAACGACGTTGTTTGCTGCGGTGCCAAGCCCTTGTTCTTCCTCGATTACATCGCTTGCGGTAAGAACGTTCCCGAAAAAATAGCTGATATCGTTAAGGGTGTTGCTGAAGGCTGTGTTCAGGCAGGCTGCGCACTTATCGGCGGCGAAACAGCTGAGCATCCCGGTTTAATGAGAGAAGAAGAATACGATATCGCAGGTTTCAACGTAGGTTTAGTTGATAAGAAGAAGATTATCGACGGCGAGAGAATGGAAGAGGGCGACGTTTTGGTCGGTATCGCTTCAAGCGGCGTTCACTCCAACGGTTTCTCCCTTGTTCGTAAGATTTTTGACGTTAACAAGGAAAACTTAAACGTATATTACGACGAGCTGGGTATGACACTTGGCGAGAGCTTACTTACTCCAACAAGAATTTACGTTAAGGCTGCTTTAGCTGCTATTGAAGCTGCTGATATCAAGGCTATTTCCCATATCACAGGCGGCGGCTTCTACGAGAATATTCCCCGTATGCTCAAAGCAGGCTACAGCGCAAAAATAGAGAAGACAGCTATTCCCGTACTTCCCATCTTCAAGCTTATGCAGAAAATAGGCAACGTACCTGAGAGAGATATGTACAATACATTCAATATGGGTGTTGGTATGTGCATGGTAGTTTCTAAGGAAACAGCACAGAAGGCTATCGAAGCTATCGAAGCTCAGGGCGACAAGGCATTCGTTTTAGGCGAAGTTGTTAAGAGTGACGAGGGGGTAATCTTTTGCTGAGAATAGCAGTTCTTGTGTCCGGCGGCGGTACTAATTTACAGGCTTTAATTGATGCCGAAAAATCAGGTATTATTAAAAACGGTAAAATCGAGCTTGTGCTCAGCAGTAAAGACGGCGTTTACGCTCTTGAAAGAGCTAAGAATGCAGATATCAAAACCGTAGTAGTGGCACGAAAAGATTACAGTGATATAGAATCATACAGCCAGAAGCTTATAGACGTATTAAAGGAAAATAATATCGATTTAATAGTTCTTGCAGGCTTTATGACTATTATATCGGAGAGTGTGAGCCGCGCTTTTGAAAATAAAATAGTTAACGTTCATCCTGCTTTAATTCCTTCCTTCTGCGGTAAGGGTTTTTACGGCCTGCACGTACACGAAGCTGCTTTAGAGAAGGGCGTTAAGCTTTCAGGCGCAACAGTACACTTTGTAACGGAAGTATGCGACGGCGGCCCGATAATTTTACAGAAGGCTGTGGAAGTTAAGGATGACGATACACCCGAAACCTTACAGAGAAGAATTATGGAGGAAGCTGAGTGGAAAATTCTTCCCGAAGCTGTTTCCCTTATCTGTCAGGGTAAGGTAAAGGTTATAGACGGTAAAACTAAAATTGAAAAATAATTAAAAGGAAAAAATTATGGAAACAAGAAACATTGCAAACGAACTTAAAAATAATTCTTACCCCGGCCGCGGTATTATTATCGGTACCTGCCAGTGCGGTAAGAAAGCAGTAATCGCTTACTTCATTATGGGCAGAAGCGTAAACAGCCGCAACCGTGTATTCTTAGAGGAAGGCGCAGGCATCAGAACAGAAGCTTTCGACCCCGCTAAGCTCAGTGACCCCTCACTTGTTATCTATGCTCCCGTAAGAGTTCTCGATAATAAAACAATCGTAACAAACGGCGACCAGACAGATACAGTATATAACTTAATGCAGGAAGGTGTTACATTTGAGGATGCACTCAGAACTCGTACTTTCGAGCCTGACCACCCCAACTACACTCCCAGAATCTCCGGTATTGTAGAGCTTAAGGATGGCACATTCACATATAAGATGTCTATCTTAAAGTCAAGCGAAGGCAACCCCGACCACGCAGAGAAGTTCTTCTTCGATTATACTGCACAGCAGGGTATCGGTCATTTTATTCACACATATAAGTGTGATGGCAACCCCAGAATTCCTTCCTTTGAAGGCGAGCCCGAGAGAATTGAATTAAAGGGCAATATCGATGAATTTACAAAGGTTCTTTGGGAAAACCTCAACGAGGATAACAAGGTATCTCTCTTCGTAAGATACATCGACTTAGCTACAGGCGAAACAGAAACAAGAATTGTTAATAAGAATCAGTAATTTATAAAAATAATTTGTCAAGAGGTATATAAAATGGAAAAGGAACTTTTACTCAAATACGGTTGTAACCCCAACCAGAAGCCCTCCAAGATTTTCGTAAACAACGGCGCAGACCTTCCTATCAAGGTTTTAAACGGTAAGCCCGGCTACATCAACTTTATGGATGCTTTCAACAGCTGGCAGTTGGTTCGTGAGCTTAAAATAGCTACAGGTCTTCCCGCTGCTGCTTCCTTCAAGCACGTTTCTCCCGCAGGCGCAGCACTTGCTATTCCCATGGATGAGACAATGAAGAAAATCTATTTCGTAGATGATTTAGAGCTTTCTCCCATTGCTACTGCTTACGCAAGAGCAAGAGGCGCCGACAGAATGTCCTCCTACGGTGACTGGGCAGCTCTCTCCGACGTTTGCGATAAGGAGACAGCTACACTTTTAGCAAGAGAAGTTTCCGACGGTATCATCGCTCCCGGTTATACTGACGAAGCTCTTGAAATTTTAAAGACAAAGAAGAAGGGCAACTACAACGTAGTTGAAATTGACCCCAACTACATCCCCGAGCCCATTGAGCATAAGGACGTTTTCGGTATCACATTCGAGCAGGGCAGAAACGAACTCAAAATTGACGAAGAGCTCTTCAAGAACGTTGTTACCGAGAATAAGGAAATCCCCGAGAATATCAAGAGAGATATGATCGTTTCTCTTATCACACTTAAGTACACACAGTCTAACTCCGTTTGCTATGTTAAGGATGGTCAGGCTATAGGTATCGGCGCAGGCCAGCAGAGCAGAATTCACTGCACACGCTTAGCAGGTAACAAGGCTGATATCTGGTTCCTCCGCCAGCATGAGAAGGTATTGAACCTCCCCTTCAAGAAGGATATCAGAAGACCCGACAGAGATAACACTATAGACGTTTATATCTCCGATGAATATATGGACGTAGTAGCTGACGGTAACTGGGAGCAGTTCTTTACAGAGAAGCCCGAAATCTTCACACGCGAAGAGCAGAAGGCTTGGCTCAAGGAGCTTAAGGGCGTTACAGTTGGTAGTGATGCATTCTTCCCCTTCGGCGATAACGTTGAAAGAGCAAGAAAGAGCGGCGTTGAGTATATCGTTCAGCCCGGTGGCTCTATCCGTGATGACCACGTTATCGATACTTGCAACAAGTACGGTATTGCTATGGCATTCACAGGCATCCGTCTTTTCCACCACTAATATTATACGGTCTGCCTTCCCCTTTTAGGGGAAGGTGACTTTTGCATAACGGATAAATTAAATAAATCGGTTTTTAAATAAGAAAGGATTTAATTATGAAAATTCTTGTTATTGGCAGTGGCGGCAGAGAGCACGCTATAGTTAAGAAGCTTCTTGAAAGCCCCAAGGCAGAGAAAGTTTATTGTGCTCCCGGTAACGGCGGTATCGCTTTAGACTGCGAATGCGTAAATATTTCTGCTATGGATATAGAGAAGGTTGTAGCTTTTTCTAAGGAAAATGCTATCGATTTGGTTTTCGTTGCTCCTGATGATCCTCTTGCAGCAGGTATGGTAGACGCTCTTGAGAAGGAAGGCATTATGGCTTTCGGTCCCAGAGCAAACGCGGCTATTATTGAAGCAAGTAAGGTTTTCTCCAAGAACCTTATGAAGAAATACGGCATTCCCACAGCAGGCTACGAGGTATTCTCCGATTCCAAGGCTGCTATCGAATATATTAAGAATAACGATACTTACCCTGTAGTAGTTAAGGCAGATGGTCTTGCGCTTGGTAAGGGCGTTATTATTGCCGAAGATTTCGCAATGGCAGAGGATGCAGTTAACTCCATTATGGAGGATAAGATTTTCGGCGCATCCGGCAGCAATGTAGTTATCGAAGAATTCTTAACAGGTCCCGAAGTTTCCGTTTTAGCATTTACAGACGGTAAGGCTATGGTTCCCATGGTTTCTTCCAAAGACCACAAGCGTGCACTTGACGGCAACAAGGGTCTTAACACAGGCGGTATGGGTACTATAAGCCCCAACCCCTTCTATACAGACGAAATTGCCGAAGAATGTATGAAAACAATTTTCCTTCCCACAATGGAAGCTATGAATAAAGAGGGCAGAACATTTAAGGGCTGCTTATACTTTGGTCTTATGCTCACTCCTAAGGGACCCAAGGTTATTGAGTATAACTCCCGTTTCGGTGACCCCGAGACTCAGGTTGTTCTCCCCAGACTGAAGACAGATTTCGTGGACGTTATAGAAGCTGTATGCAACGAAACTCTCTCTGAATTAAACGTTGAGTGGTTCGGCGGCGCTTGTGCATGTGTTGTTATGGCAAGCGGCGGTTACCCCGGCTCCTACAAGAAGGGTATTGAAATTACAGGTCTTAACGAGAAGGGCAACGTAGAGGGTGCTGTAGTTTATCACGCAGGTACAGCATTAAAGGACGGTAAGTTAGTTACTAACGGTGGCCGTGTTCTCGGTGTTACTGCTAAGGCAGAAACACTCGATGAAGCTTTGGAGAAAGCTTACGCTGCGGTTAAGAAAATTCATTTCGACGGCGTTCATTTTAGAACAGATATCGGTAAATAATTGTAAATTAAGAACGCAGGCGTAAGTCTGCGTTCTGTTATATTGGAGTAAATATGAAGAAATATACTTTCACAAAAGGCTCTTGGGAAAAGGATTTTATGTACGTTTACGGTCCTCAGGCAGGAATTTACGGCAAAAAGTTCAGGCAGGAAGAAAATTTCGTAATAAATACAGAAAGCGAAGACTCCAAGAAGGATGAATACGTAAGCATTGTTACTAAAGAACGCTACGGTATTGGTACCAAAATCAGCACCGTGTGTGATTTCGATTCTTACGGCGCTCCTTTAATTGTATTTTCGGATGATATTGAAGAGAAGAATAATACGTTATTTTATAATCTTCATTTTGAAGTTGTTGCTTGGGAGAATGGCTGCAACGTGTGGCACATTTTACCCTATTGGGAGCGAAAAGAGAAACCCTTTATCAATACTAAAATAGCTTCAGTTCCTTTTAAAATTGAGGATAGAAGCAAAATTAATTTATCCGTAACCCTTTTAGAAGGCAAAATTGAATGTGAGGTTAACGGTAAAAAATTTACTGTGGAAAATCCCGATATACCCAAAATTTGCCACGTAGGCATAACTGCCTGCGAAGGCGTTAACAGATTTTACGAGCTTACAATTGAATAAACAAAAAGGAGAGTACTTTAAAGTACTCTCCTTAATTTATTTTGTTAATTATCTGCAGAAGTCGTTTAAATATCTTTCCATACAGTCTGCAATTATATTTCTTGCTTCTACTGCATCCTTAACTTCACCGATGCTTGCATCGTCTCTTTTTTCAAGTGCCTTGTAAACACGGAAGAAGTGGCTCATTTCATCGAAGATATGTGCAGGAAGCTCTGAAATATCATGGTAGTTGTTGTAAGTGGGGTCATCAAAGGGGATAGCGATAATTTTCTCATCGCCGCTGCCGCCGTCGTTCATAATAATAACACCGATGGGGTAGCATCTGACTAAAGACATGGGAAGAATGTTTTCACTGCAAAGTACAAGAACGTCTAAGGGGTCGCCGTCGTTAGCGTAGGTTCTGGGAATAAAACCGTAGTTTGCAGGGTAGTGGGTGGATGTGTAAAGAACGCGGTCTAATTTTAAAAGACCTGTATCTTTATCAAGCTCATATTTTGCTTTGCCGCCCTTTGTAATTTCAATTACTGCGAAAAAGTCATCGTCTCTGATTCTTTTGGGGCTGATGTCATGCCAAATGTTCATAGTTTTTTCTCCTTGTCTTTACTTCTCAAAAGACCTATTTCTTATATTTTTCTTACATTAATATTATAGCAAAAATATTAAGAATTTCAATTTGGAATATTCTATAAAAAATATTACAAATTTGTAATATTAGTAGGTCAGTTTACTGAGTTTTTCACGGTGTTTTTCCGCAGTTTTGTTTTTAAGAACCCAATCAAAAAGAACCTCGAAATAAATCATGTGGCTTCTGTAGATCTGGTCGTTATTTAAACAGTAGGGGTCTTCGCATTCGGTTAAACCCTGGTTGGATTCAAAAGTAACAACGGGCTCACCGCAAACGTGGAACACAGCTGAAGTAAGCATAAATGGAGGGAGACCCACGTCCTCGCCGCCTGACTCTTTGAAGCGCTTATCGAGGAAATCAAATACTAAATCTTCTTTAGCCATTGCTTCTTTTGCAAGCTGACCTACTTCATAAAGCTGGTTTCTTGCATCCTGAGTGATGTAGCTTACGTGGAAATAAGTGTTTATGGTGTTGCCGCCGCCGTGGCAAAGTAAAGTAAAGTCGGGCGAATAGTCGCGGGCGGCTTTAATTACGTTTCTTACTTCATTTGAAGGGTTTACTAAATAATCGTCGTGCATCATATTGATGCCGTCGTCGTTAAAGTAGCCGCCTAAAAATTCACAGTAATCCTTTATAGGGTGAATTGTTTTACAGCCGGGCCAGCCGCAAAGGGTGCCGTCCTTCCACGTGCCCTGACCGTAATATCTTAAATCCTGAAAGGTATGACCTACAAAATTATCAAAAGGCACGTGCTCTCTGCCATCGGGGTTACACATAGGAATTAATATTAAATGAAGCTTTTCTGCTAAATTTAAAAGAGCATCGTTTCTGTTGCCTGCTAAATCTACACCTGTTTCCATAAGGCTTATTAAATTCATTATGGCAACAGTGCCTTCAAATTCGCCGCCGTGCATACACCCTGCCAAGAAAACGGTGGGAATATAGCCATCCTTGGTTTTATCGGCATAGCAGCGATAATCGTGAGCGCCTAAGGCGCTTGAAAGGGAAGCCATTGATTTGCCCAAAGTACTCTCACCGTATTCCACCATATAAATGGGTCTCTTGCCCGCAGAGGGGAGTAACTCGTGAACTTTACCTTTTTTTACTTTGCTTATATCCTCGTTGACCTGCTTAACGCTTGAATGCCAGTAGATAGGGGGCTCAATTATTTCTTTCATTTTAGCCATAGTAGGTACCTTCTTTTAATTAAATAATTTCAAATTCAGCTTCATAGCCTTCGCCCTGAGATAAAGCTATGTTTAAAGTGAGGGTGGTTTTTTCGCCACACTTAATTTCATAGCGGTTAGCACAAGAAATAAGCTTTAATTTCTTATCGATTTCTACTGTGATCGTATCTACTTTATTGGTAGGTTCAGCAACCTTGATTTTAAATTTACCGTCAAGCTCTTTATAAGTAACTATGGAAGCGGTATTAACTTTAATATTTGCACACTCAGCAGCATCATAGAAAATAATACCCGTAATGCCAAGGGATTCTTTTCTTACAGACTGAATTTTATCAGTGTTGCTTATGATTTCGATTTCAGGTTTATCTGAGTAAGCTTTTAATAAGCTTTCACTTGCATAGGGGAGAACCGCATAAGCATAAGAAGCGTTTACGGGATTCTTGCCGTGGTTAATAGCGATTTCCATAAAGGGTCTTGGTTCTTTTGTTACGTCGGGTACGTAGGCTTCTTTATTATATTCTGCGGCAATTTCCTTATCGTAAGCGAAGGTATATTTACTTACGCTGACGTTCTCGGCATCAAAGAATACGTAACCTGCCAAATCCTCCATTCTGGCAAATTTGGGGTTTTCGTAAGTTTTCTCGTAAAGTGTGTTTTCTAAAATTTCACCGTTTACGGAAATAACATCGTCACCGAGTTTATTATTTAAAAGCTTGAAGAGTCTGTGGTTTTCAACGGTTGTAACGATATCGCTTTCCATAGTGGAATTTATGCCTGCACCAATGCATACACACTCTTTATCAAACATAAAGTAAGCTTTCTTGGCTACAAGGTCATTTATAAATTTGGGGTTACCGCCGCCGTGACCTTTATCTACTTTATTTTCTGCTTCGGGCATATTGTAGGAAGTGTAATCCATACCTGCCACAATGAATTCCTTATCGAAATCCATACAGCCTACTTTTTCATCGGAGGGGTACCAGCCTTCGGAAATGGAAACAGCTTCACGCTTGCGCATATCTACCGTTGTGCCGGGCACCTTTGCAGCATAGCGCTCGTTAAGTACAAAGTTTTCGCCGTTGTACTCCTCAGGGTCGCTTACTGTATAAAGCATTAATGAGCCGTCGCCTGTATACCAGCCTGTTTTGTTGCAGTGGTTAATACATTCGTAACTTGGGTGACGGTAAGAGGGCATTGCAAGGGAGAATGCGTAGTTGCCGCGCTGCTGTGCTGCACGGTCGGCAGAGAACCAGGCGTGGGCAAATTTGCGTGTGTTTTCGTTGGGGAGAGACTCATCAAGGAAAATATCATTAATTGTTTTATATGCACTGATACTTGCGGCATTCTTTAATTTTTCTTTATTTTCAGGTGTAACCATACTGTATTTTATAAATCTTCTTATAAAATCATCCTCTTCGGGGCCGTAGTTGCCTATCATAGGAACTATAAGTGATCCGGCTTCAACACCTGAGCCTATTTCAAAGTCAGTAACGCCTCTGCCTTTAAAACTCTTGAAGCCTCTGCCTCTGAAAATAGCAGCGTCAAACATATATTTAAAGAGCATAAACTGGTTATAGTAGCGGTGGCTTGCAAACTCAAGGGGTGTGCCTGCTAAGTTGGCACCAACGCGTAAAACTCTATGTAAGTTGGAGAAGCCGTAACTAAGGTTATAGGGTAAACCATGCTGATAGTTACAGTAGTCGGTATGAGTGCCGGGGCCTGTAAGAACAATATCAAGCATAATGTGGTAGTCGTTAGAAGAAATTGTAAGTCTTTCAGGGTCTTCCAGAATTAAAGCTGCTTTTGTGCCAACTGCCATTCTGCCTGAACACTGGTCCTGTGTATATTCAAGTCTCCAGTTATCAAGAAGCCACTTAAAGAGCATCATATAGTCGTTTACCTGCTCTTTTGTTAAATATTCTTCCATAATAAGAATGGTATCCGTAAGGCATTCAGGGGCACCACAATACCAATACCACCAGTTAAATGCGTGAATACTGCGCCAGCCTCTTTCCTCAAGCTCTGCTACGCCGTACATATTTTCATACATCCAGCGAAGGGCAAAAAGAATATCTGCTTTTACTTTTTCGTCTTTATAATATTTTGTGCCGTATGTACCGAATGCTTTGGCAACTACTGAAAGCATAGAATATTGATCCATTAATTCGTGGGAGAGTGTAGGCTTCTCTGTGCCCCAAAGAATGGGAATATTTTCACCGCGGTTCATTGTGTTAATAAGCTTTTCGGCAGTTTTTTCAATGCTTTTAAGCTTAGCTTTCATACCTTCATCATTAAGGTCTATTGTTTCGGGTGAGCCGACTATGGATTTACGCCACTTATCTTTAGCTGCTTTAAAATCTTCGTGAGTAAATTTATAAGCGTCGTATTTGCCTACAACTAAACTTGCTGCAGCAACTGCTAAGCTTTCGTTTTCTTTAAATGCGTTTTCTATAGCTTCAACTTCTTTTTCAGTGCCAATTACAGTAAGCCTATCTTTATAGCCTGAAATAGCTTTTAAGCCAAGTGCATTGGCGGTCTCTTTAACGGGCACGTAAAGGTGGCCAAGGTGCATAAAAGGAGTGGGAGTGAGCTTTGCGTTATTTAAGTCTAAAACTTTATTATTATAATAAAGTATACCGTTTTCGTATTTTACTCCGTCTAAGTTTTCAAAAACACATACGGGTGCAACTGAAATACCACCGCGCATCTCGGTGCGAACTTTAAAATTATTTTCGTCTATCTGTTTATTTTCACCGTTAAAATAATAGTTCTTATTGTAGATAAATAAAGTAAGAACGTTCTTTGAACTTAACTTTTTATACTGTTCTGTTTCCTTGATTCCGAAAACGTCATCAGGTACTTTAGCCATATTTACCATAAAGAGCCCCCTTAAAGAGTGGTGTTATTATATAAAGTAAATATAGCAAATTTTATAGAATAAAACAAGACAAATCTTAAGAAAAGCAAGACAATATTTAGCTTTAAGAAAAATACTTTAGTCATAGGTTTCAGAGAATGTTAATATATATATAAATAAGAAAAGGAGAGAAATTATGAAACAATGTATAGAGGATATGCGCGAGAAGGAAGTAATAAGTATTTCCGACGGTACGAGAATAGGATTCGTTTCTGATATAGAGATAGATACGGTTACCGCAAGTTTAACTGCACTGATAGTATACGGTAAGCCTAAGTTATTCGGGCTTTTAGGCAGGGAGGAGGACGTTATAGTTCCGTGGCAGAACGTCAAGCTAATCGGTGACGATACAGTGCTTGTGGATTACAGAATTGAATATAAAGAGAGAAAGAAAAGAGGGATACTTTCCAATATAATAGAGATCAAGTAAAACAAAGGGCGTATGCACTTTGTTTTCTTTTTGTCCAAGACAAAGAAAACCCCCAGCAATGCTGGGGGAAAATAAAAAGCTTCAAGCGAGGAAAGAAGTAGACAAATAAAAAGCTCCTTGATATATTAGAAGTGGTTTGGCGACCACACAACTAAAA
>SVPY01000038.1 GCA_015065615.1 Oscillospiraceae bacterium
CTCTGAAATGTGTATATTTTCTTTGTTGCATAACAACACCCCCTGATGTAGTTATTATCCTACATCAGGGGGCCTTTTGTCTATTGTCCGTTTTTACAGGAGCAGTCTATTAAAACTTTCTCCCTTTTGGTTTTGTTATCGTGTCAGTTTAGTTTTGTTTAGTTACAGTTTTTCAAGTTTAATAAGAATAGTGTTATACATAGGCAGTTTCATAATGTGCGCGCCGCTATTACCAAAGAAAACTTCCTCGGAAACAGGCTCTAAATCTTTTTCACTGTTAAGCACACTGTAAGTTACCTTTACGCCGTTTTCGCTTGTGAAATGGAACCAGTCAACGCGAAGGTCAAGGATAATATCCTCAAGACCCTTATCGTCAAGGTTATCAAGGTCCTCGTAGCGGGTAATAACTATGCAGGCTTCGTTTCCATCGTCGCTTATTGCGGCGCCTGTGTAAACCTTCTCTTTATCGCACTCTGTTTTAACTTCGTTCTTAAGCAGATAAAGCCTTGAGAAAGCATATAAACCGTAATAGGGCTTTAAGGGTGTGTAAGTATCCCTATCAAATAAACCGTTCCACATCGCTCCAATAGAAGCATCGTAGTACATTAAGTGGTCAAGCTCTGTTTTCTGGCAAGCAAGCATAGTGGAAAGAACAAAGGCAGAGCCTTTAAGCGAGGGGATAACCTTCTTGATATACAGCATTTCGCTGCTGGGTGTCCAGTTTCTTACGTAGTTCCATTCGTTTAAAATAGTTTCGGTGTTTTCATAGCCGAATCTTTGTAAGTACTCCTTAGCTATATTTACCTGACTTGCAATTGCTTCAGGAGTTGTAGAATACATATGGAAGGAGAAAAAGTCAAGGGGTGCTTTATCATCCTTATCCCTTGTAATATATTCAAAGAAGCCGTTAACAAAATCATAGCCGCCTACGTTTGCTATGGCAGGGCCACCTATCTTCAAATTGGGGAAGCAACTCTTTAAATGGCGTGAAGTAATATCGTAAAGCTCGTAAAACTGCTCCTTGGTGCCTGTCCAGCAGGGCACACCTATGTCCGCCTCGTTCCAAATTTCCCAATATTCAATATTAAGGTAGGTACCGTTTGCCCAGCCTTCGTTCATATGGCGGATTATATGCTCACAAATACGGGCAAATTTATTGAAATCCTTTGGAGGGTTAGCGCCGTATTTCTTACTTTCGTGCTCTATTTTATTGCCAAGGCGGTAGAAAATCTTTGTGCCTGAAGCTACAATACTTCTGTTATATTCATCTGTAAGGTGAAAATCGTAGGATTCGGGGTCGTTTTCGTCGGCGTCAAAGTTAGGGAAAATAGCCATAATATCAACTGTATGAGGTGCGCCGTACTGGTAGAAGAAGTTAGCATCGTGATTTCTTGCAAAGGGAATAGCAGCATCGGTAAAATATTTGGCGTTGCTTTCACCTGAAGAATGGGCGCGGCCGCCTACAGGGCCGTTGTTTACAGAGTGCATGGGCTTAATAGTACCGATAATATCGGAAAAATTTACTTTTACGTTCGTTTTATTCATAGGAAGTACCTCCTTTATAAGTTGATTTCAGTTTAGCAAAGCTTTTATGAAAAGTCAATAAATATTTAATTTAGTATTGTTGACAGTGAAACTATTATGGTATATTATAAAAATAAGGACGTGGTAAAATGATAATAAGAAAAGCAGAAATTAATGATATAGAAAAACTTAGAGAAATATATAACTACGAAATAAATAACGGCACCGCCACCTTCGATATAGGCGAAAAAAGCTATGAGGATAGGCTTAATTGGTTCAATGAGCATAAGGACCATTACCCAATGCTTGTGGCAGAAGAAAATGAAGAAGTAATGGGATTTGCCACACTCTCCTGCTACAGGCAGAGAGCTGCCTTTAACAGCACTGTGGAAATATCAGTATACGTGGATATAAACCACCGCAAAAAAGGTATAGCCACCGCTTTGATGGAAGCTATACTGAACATTGCAAGGGAAGATAGCGATATTCACACGGTAGTAGCTGTAATAACCAGCGAAAACGTAGTAAGCATAAAGCTTCACGAGAAATTCGGCTTTACTTACTGCGGTGAAATAAAAGAGGTTGGTAAAAAATTCGGCAGATATTTGGGCGTTACCAATATGCAGTTATTGGTTTGAAGTAAAAATAAAAAGGGAAAGGAAACTGTTATGGAATTTAAAAGCGAAATTAAAAAAATAAGTGAAAATTTCTACGAGATTTCACAAAGTCACGTAAGGGCGTTTCTGCTTGTGGGTACTGAATTTAATATTTTAGTGGACACCTGCTTCGGCGGCGATATACTTGAAGCCGTGAAGAGCATTTCCGATAAGCCCTTGAAGGTTATTTTTACCCACTGTGACCGCGACCATATAGGAGGGGAGAGCTTATTTGAGGAAAAATACATTCACCCAGCGGAATATTCCTGCAATGAGGAAAAAAACGGCAGCGAAATAGATGCCGCGGCTTTGTGGGAGGGGGATATTATGGATAACGGTAATTTTAAACTGGAGGTTATCCATATACCAGGTCACACCCCGGGCAGTATCGCTCTTTTGGAAAGAGAAAAAAGATTCTTAATTGGCGGTGACAGTATTCAAACAGGCACTATTTATATGTTCGGCCAGGGCAGAAGCCTGAAGGCGCTGAAAGCAAGTATAAATAAACTTATAAAAATAAAAGATGATTTTGACGTAGTTTATTCTTCCCACAATCAGCGGGAAATTTCGCCCGAAACACTCTGTGAAATAGAAGATTTTATAGGTGATTTAATTAAGGGCAATTACCCCAAAGCCGAAAACACCTCACCCAATATGCCTGCAAACGTAAAAATCTACAGAAAAGGAAACGTAAGCTTCTTCCTTTATGAAGTGTAATTTAAAGAATAAACCCCGACTGTCTCACGGCAATCGGGGAAATTATTTAATATTGCGCCATATCATATTATATTATTTTAGATTTAATTTAAAAAGAAAATACACTCTTAATTGAGTGGCTTAAATTATTACTGATAGCTTGACATACAGGAAGGATACTGGAAATTGTAGGTATTCTTTGTGTAGTTTGCGCTGTTGTACCAGGATTCAGCGTAGTTGCCGTAGATGAATATCTTAGCTTCGGCAAGACGTCTGTAAAGAAGACCGGGTAAGCATTTACCGCCTGCTACGTGCCATTCAAGAAGTCTGTAAGCAAACATCTGAGCGTCAATGTAGTTTAAGTCGCGGCGGAAGCTGCCGTCAAACTTAACGTTACCGCCTCTGAGCCATCCTTCGTTAGTGCCGTCGCTTACCTTGTACCAGAGTTTCTTGTTAGCGTCCACGTATTTATCGGTGATGGTAATGTCGGTACCTGCAGTGAGGGTAGCCACAAGAGAGCCGCCGCTGTAACTTGAGTAAATACCCGTACCGAAAAGTACAGTTGCATCGGCAGGTAATTCAATTACGCTGTGGTCTGCGCTGTTTAAAAGCAGAGTCTTTACCGTTGAGCTGCTTATCCATGCCGTACCTACATTGTAGGAGAAGGAGATAAGTGCGTCGAACTGATTCTGGTTGATTGCAATGGAGTTCTTTGTAACGAGGTTATTTATCTCTGTTGTGAAAGTACCGTCGTTAATTGTCTCGTAAAGCATTGCAAGAGCTTCGGTTTTTGTAAGGTTATTGTAGAATATTGTATTCTTATATACTACGTAGCCGTAGCCGAGAGTGGGAACGTTATAAGCAAGCTTATCGGGTGTTACGCTGGGTACATAGCCTTCGAAAGTTGCAATAGCTTCAACTATCTTTACGCTTGCCATACGCTTCTCGGTGGAAGTAGCGAAGGGATCGTTACTCTCGGAAACCAGAATGGTGAACTCCTTGTAAGAAGAGGAATTATCGGAGTAAACTTTAACTTTGTGTGAGCCCTGTGAAAGCGTACCCGTTGCCTTGAATATACGCACGCTGTTGCCTCCGTAGGCTTCGCTTGTGTACTGTGTAGTAGTGAAGGTATCGCCGCTGTCTGTTACGAACTTAACTTCACTCTTGCTGCTGTCCGTAATAGCTACGAACTGATAAGTGCCGTCCTCTGCGTCCTCTATGGGAGCGGCGTAAGCAAATCTTGCCGCCTCGGCATCCTTTACCGTTAATTCAAACGTAGCCTTAACGTTGCCTGCAAGGTCTTTTAAGTAAATTGTAGCTTCGCCCTTGCCTGCCGCGTAAATGAAACCGCCGCTTACGGTAGCTATGTTTGTGTCGGAGCTTGTCCAAACAAGTGAGGAGGAAGAGGAACTTGCGGTTACGTAATAGGTGCTGTACTGGGGGATAGTAGCGCTTGTGGAGGAGAGGGTTACACCGCCTACAACTGAGGGTGTATAATCCTCAATATATTCGCTGGAAACGTAGCCTGTGTAGGAGCCATCGGTAGTTGATACTTTAGTCCATTCCTTATTTGAAGTATCAAGAACCTTTAAAACTGTGCCGTTATTAAGAAGTGTCACTACGTTGCCGTTGGGGTTATCACGGAGTTTGAGACCGGAAGAAGCGGTAACCTTAACATACTTGTCGCTTGCAGTCTCGTTTTCGGAACCTGAATTGGATTCGGAATTATTGCCGGATTCCGTGTAAGGTTCAAGGTACTGCGTGTAAAGGTAACCAACGGTGCCCTCGGGTGTTTTAATCTTATACCAGAGGCTGTTATACTTTTCGATTAACGTAACCACCGTGCCCTCGTAAACCGTACCTATCTTGGTGTAGCTTGTGGAAGGACCTGAACGGAAGTTAACGTCGGTATTTGTTACGTATTTCTCGGCGTTTGTTTCGGTATTGTTTTCACCCTCGGAGGAAGAACCCGTATATTTAACGAGGTAATCTGTGCAGAGGTAACCAACGGTGCCGTCGGGAGTCTTTATCTTATACCAGGAAGAATTGTACTTTTCAATTAAAGTAACTACAGTACCCTTTGCTACTGTGCCTATTTTGGTGTAGCTTGTGGAGGGGCCTGAACGGAAGTTAACGTCGGTAGTTGTTTTGTACTGCTCAGCGTTTGTTTCGGGAGTGGTGGAGCCCGATGAACCTGAGCTGTTGCCTGAGCCGGAATTATTATTTGAACCGGAATCGTATTTCTCAAGATATTCTGATTTTATGTAGCCTGTAGTGCCGCTTGAAAGAGTAACTGCGTACCATTCGCTGTTATCCTTATTGGTAACTGTGACTATCGTGCCTTCGCCTGCGGAAGATACAACGTCGTAATTAGTGCCGGGACCCTTTCTTACGTAAACGCCTGCTGTGGTCTTATACTGCTCGGAAACCGTACCTGAGGAGGTGCCGCCGGAAGAACCTGAGGAACTGCCTGAGCCGGAACCCGTATTGCCGCCTGAGCCTGTGTAGGGATCAAGGTACTCTGTAAAGAGATAGCCTATCTGGCCTTCGCTTGTTTTAACCTTGTACCAATCGCTGCTGTGTTTTTCCACTAAGGTAACTACGGTGCCTTCCTCTAAAACGCCTATTTTGGTAGTAAAGGAGCTGGGGCCGCTTCTAAAATTAACGTAGTGATTGGTAATGTATTTTTCAGATGTGCTTGTACTGCCTGAGGAAGAACTGCCTGAGGAAGAGGACTCCGTATATTTAACAAGATAATCTGTGCAGAGGTAACCAACGGTGCCGTCGGGAGTCTTTATCTTATACCAGGAAGAATTGTACTTTTCAATTAAAGTAACTACAGTACCCTTTGCTACTGTGCCTATTTTGGTGTAGCTTGTGGAGGGACCTGAACGGAAGTTAACGTCGGTAGTAGTTTTGTACTGCTCAGCGCTCTCTGTGGAACCTGAAGAGCTGCTGCCTGAGGAAGAACTTCCCGAAGAAGAACTGCCGGAAGAGCTGCTGCCTGAGGAACTGCCGGAAGAAGAACCCGTATATTTAACGAGGTAATCGGTGCAAAGGTAACCTACAGTGCCGTCGGGAGTCTTTATCTTGTACCAGCTGCTACTGTACTTCTCAACCAAAGTAACTACAGTACCCTCGGGTACAGTGCCTATCTTTGTAGTGAAGGAGCTGGGGCCGCTTCTAAAATTAACATCGGTAGTGGTTTTATACTGCTCGGTACTTGAAGATGAACTGCCGGAGGAGCTTCCTGAGGAAGAACTGCCGGAAGAAGAGCCCGTATATTTAACGAGGTAATCGGTGCAAAGGTAACCTATTGTGCCTTCGGGAGTCTTTATCTTGTACCAGCTGCTACTGTACTTCTCAACCAAAGTAACTACAGTACCCTCGGGTACTGTGCCTATCTTTGTAGTGAAGGAGCTGGGGCCGCTTCTGAAATTAACGTCGGTAGTAGTTTTATACTGTTCGCCTGAAGCGGAAGAACCTGAACTGTTGCCTGAACCTGAGTTTATGTTTGCACCTGAGTCAAGGTCAATCCATTCGCTGGTGATATATCCTACCTTGCCGTTAACGCTTACCTTATACCATTCGCTGTTGCTTGTATCAAGCACTTCCACACGAGTGCCTTTATATACAACGCCTAAAATGTTGCTGTCGGTACCCGGCGCTGAGCGAAGGTTAACACCTGCCGTTGCGGTTGCATTCTCGGCTGCGTTTGCAAATATACTTAAGGGACAAGCACTCAGTATAAGCACCAGAGAAAGAAGCACGCAAAACGTCTTTTTTACACTTTCTTTAAACATATTAAATACTACACCTTTGCCCTCGCAAAGGTTCTCCTTACGTAACAAATAAGAGCTATAAAAGGGCAAAAATCCCCTAAAAAACTGTCTCTCAGTTGAGTACAGCATACCTATTATTGACCTTATTATATAACATATTTGCAGAAATTTCAAGTGTTTTTGCCCTTTACTGTGATTATCTGTATAAATATTTTGCTTTTTCTCTTTCATATTGAAGATTTTTGTGATATACTGCTATATAATAATGAATATATGGTATAAAAGTTTAAAGTCTTACAGGGAGAAAAAGATGTCTTACAAACTGGATTTAGGCGCGTGGAACGGCGTGTTTGCCGTACCCAATTTACTTATAGATAAATATCTGAAGCTTGCAAGAGGAAACGAAATAAAGGTTATCCTCTATGCGCTCAGGCACGGCGGGGAAGAGCTCAGTATAAAAACGATAGCAAAAGAGGCGGGGCTTAGTGAGGAAAGTGTGGAAGAAGCTTTCGAATACTGGCTTCAGCAGGGGCTAATAGAGCGCGACGGCAGAGCCTTGGTACCTAAAGAGGAGAAAAGAACGGAAGAAATAAAAGAGAATATAAATACTGAAATAAAAACTCCTTTGAATTTAAAGCAGGAAGAAAAAAGCTTTGCTGCTCAGGATACTCAGATGCCTTTACCTTCTCATAAGTTCAGGGCGGTAAGACCCGACAGCCTCTACGTGGCAAAGAGAATAAACGAGCAGGAGGAGCTTAGAAACCTTATTGCGGAAGTTGAGATGTGCCTTGGTAAAACCATTACACCTACTCTGCTTTCCACAATAGTTAACGCTTACGACGATTATAATCTTCCGCCAGAAGTTATTATGATGCTTTTCTCCTACGTAAAGAAAATAGGTAAAACCAGCACCCCCTACATAGAATCGGTTATAAACGAGTGGGGAATGAGCGGAGTGAATTCCGCCGAAGCCGCCGACTTAAAGATAAAGGATCTGGATGATAAGAGCATAGCGTGGAAAAAGGTAGTAAGAATTTTCAGCATGGAATACCGCTCGCCCAGTAAAAAAGAGGAGGAGTGCGCATACCGCTGGATAAAGACCTATCTTTTGCCCGAGGAGCTTATAAGGGAAGCCTACGAAAGATGCGTAAACAGCACCGGTAAAATGCAGATGCGCTACATCAACGCTATT
This sequence comes from Oscillospiraceae bacterium, assembly GCA_015065615.1. GTDB lineage: Bacteria > Bacillota > Clostridia > Oscillospirales > Acutalibacteraceae > SIG603. Next base: position 7,851 of record SVPY01000038.1, read on the forward strand.
CTGGAGAAGTGGCATGCATCGGGTATTAAGAATATGGATGAGCTTATAAAGAGTGAAAATAAAGAGGCTGAAAGCCGCAAGACCTCCTCATCCTTTGATATCAGCGAAATCAAGAATATCGGTCTCTTTGACTGAGAAAGTAAGGTTATAATATAAAATGACGTACAATAAAGAGATTTACGAAAGCGCAAAGGATAAGCTTGAAAAAAGGCGCACCAATGCCGAAAGAAAGGCAAGGGAAGTAAAAAACACCTTCCTCAGCCAGAATAAAAGGGCAGAGCAGCTTATCTATTTAATGGGTCAGACCTCTTCAAGAATTGCAAGAGAGGTGCTCTCCGGCGGCAACGTAAGAGAAAAGCTTACCGTGCTTAAAAACGAAAATTTAAAATGTCAGGCTGAATTTGACGAGATACTAAAAAAGAACGGTCTTACGAAAAAAGACATAACACCCGATTATTTCTGTAAGGAATGTTCCGATACCGGATTTAAGGACGGCGTGATGTGCAATTGCTTCAGGCAGCTTATTAAAAACGAAGCCTACGAAAAATTAAACGAAATAAGCCCTCTTAAAGTTTCACGCTTTGAAGATTTTGACCTTGGCTATTACGACCTTCTGCCTGAAAAGCAGAGGAGCGCTATGTATAAAACCTTCGAGTACTGTAAAAGCTACGCGGAGAATTTCTCCCTTCACAGCGACAGCCTCCTGTTTATGGGCAGTACGGGTCTTGGCAAGACTCACCTTTCCCTTGCAATTGCAGGGGTGGTTATCAGTAAAGGCTTCGGTGTAGTTTACGGCAGCGCCCAGTCCTTTGCCTCCATGATAGAAAGGGAGCGCTTCAAGGAGATAGAAAACGAGGATGTAGCCACCACTCTTATTTCTGCCGATTTGCTTATACTGGACGATTTAGGTGTGGAGTTCCAGTCGCCTTACGTTACAAGCGTGCTTTATAATATAATAGATAGCCGAATTATGAAAAACGCCCCCACCATTATAAGCACTAACCTCTCTATAGAGGATATTAAAAAGAAGTATTCCGAGCGCCTTGTTTCAAGAATATTGGGCGGATTCAGCCGCATTAACTTCTACGGAAAAGATATAAGACTTCTGAAAAGAGGAATTATATAAAATAAATAAATTTTCCTTAAAAACATTTCATATATTTTAACGCTAAACACTTGAAATATTTAAATATTTGGAGTAGAATAATAATGTTGAAACTTTGTGTATTTTTTCACAAATATAAATTATATAAAAGGAGAACAGAACAATGGGTTTAAACAAGGTTACTGTTGATGACATCAATGTTAAAGGAAAGAGAGTTCTCGTTCGTTGCGATTTTAACGTTCCGCTTAAAGAGGGCGTTATCACAAACGATAACAGAATCACAGCTGCTCTTCCCACAATTAAGAAGCTTATAAACGACGGAGGCAAGCTTATCCTCTGTTCACACCTCGGTAAGCCGAAGAACGGTCCCGAAGAGAAGTTCTCTCTCGCTCCCGTTGCTAAGAGACTTTCCGAACTTTTAGGTAAAGAGGTTGTATTCGCTAACGATGATACAGTTGTAGGCGAGAACGCAAAGAAGGCTGTTGCTGAAATGAATGACGGCGACGTAGTACTTCTCCAGAACACAAGATTCAGAAAAGAAGAAACAAAGAACCTCGAACCCTTCTCAAGCGAACTTGCTTCTTTAGCAGAAGTATTCGTTATGGATGCTTTTGGTTCCGCTCACAGAGCACACTGCTCCACAGCAGGTGTTACAAACCACATCAAAGAAACAGCTGTTGGTTACTTAATGCAGAAGGAAATCGACTTCCTCGGCAACGCAGTTGAAAATCCCGTAAGACCTTTCCTTGCTATCCTCGGCGGCGCAAAGGTTGCTGATAAGCTCAACGTTATCGATAACCTCCTCGAAAAGTGCGATACACTTATCATCGGCGGCGGTATGGCTTATACATTTATCAAGGCTAAGGGCGGCAACGTTGGTATGTCCCTCGTTGATGACAGTAAGATCGAGTACTGCCAGGCAATGCTCGAGAAGGCAGAAAAGCTCGGCAAGACAATTCTCCTTCCCTTCGATACAAAGGCTGTTAAGGAATTCCCCAATCCCATCGACGGTCCCGTTGATATTACAATAGTTCCCACAATGGATATCCCCGCTGATATGGAAGGCTGCGATATCGGCCCCGCTACAGCTGCTAAGTATGCTGAAGCTGTTAAGGAAGCTAAAACAGTTGTTTGGAACGGACCTATGGGCGTATTTGAGAACCCCAGCCTTGCAGAGGGTACATTAGAAGTTGCTAAGGCATTAGCAGCTACAGACGCTACAACAGTTATCGGCGGCGGTGACTCTGCTGCAGCTGTTATCGGTCTCGGTTTCGCTGACAAGATGTCTCATATCTCCACAGGCGGCGGCGCATCTCTTGAGTTCCTCGAGGGTAAGGGTCTCCCCGGTGTTGACGTAATCGCTGAGAAATAATTTTAAAGAAACTTAAGGGGCGGCTACAAAAGGTTCGCCCCTTTCGTAGGTTAATAATAAAATAGTAAAAGAGGATACTAAAATGAATAAAGCTACAAGAAAAGCAGTTATCGCAGGTAACTGGAAAATGAATAAAACTCCCGCTGAGGCAAAGGCTCTTATCGAAGAGATGAAGCCCTTGGTAGCAGGTGCCGACTGTGAAGTTGTTCTCTGCGTACCTTTCGTAGATATCCCTGCCGCTATCGAAGCAGCTAAGGGTTCTAACATTAAAATCGGCGCTGAAAACGTTCACTTCAAGGCAAGCGGCGCTTACACAGGCGAAATCGCTGCAAATATGCTTAAGGAATTAGGCGTTGAGTACGTTGTTATCGGTCACAGCGAGAGAAGACAGTACTTCGGTGAAACAGACCAGACTGTTAACCTTCGTACATTGGCAGCTCTTGAGGGCGGCTTAAAGCCCATCGTATGCGTTGGCGAAACTTTAGAGCAGAGAGAGCTCGGCTACACAGAGACTCTTTTAAAGTTCCAGACAAAGATGGCTCTTACAAACGTTAAGGCTTCCGAGCTTAAGGACGTTGTTATCGCTTACGAACCCGTTTGGGCTATCGGTACAGGCGTTACAGCTACTGCTGATCAGGCAGACGAGGGCAACGGCTTCGTTCGTGCTGCTATCGCTGAAGCTTACGGCGCAGAAGTTGCTGAGACTGTTACAGTTCAGTACGGCGGCTCCATGAACGCTAAGAACGCTGAGGAGTTAGTTGCCAAGGTTAACGTAGACGGCGGTCTCATCGGCGGCGCATCCTTAAAGGCAGCTGACTTCGCAGTTATCGTAAGTGCTGCAAGCGACAAATAAGATTTGTCGCATCGAATTTTGCTTTGATATTTTTAATAAATATCAATTTCCTACGGAAAGCGCAAAAGTTCGCCCACAGAGCAAAATAAACCTATGATGTAACGGCTAATTAAAATTAGCCTTATACTCTCGAATTTTGCTTTGATATTTTTAATAAATATCAATTTCCTACGGAAAGCGCAAAAGTTCCAAATAACCAAGCCTCCTCGCCTCCCCTTGCAGAGGAGGTGAGATGCTTTGTTGCAGACTACCTTATCATTCGGTCACAAATTCCACAGTAATATTAAGTTTCGCTTTACTCACTTTACCCCAATATTAAAAAAGGAAGAAAAAAATGAAAAAACCTTTAGTTTTAATGATACTTGACGGCTTTGGTAACGCTCCCGAAAAGGGCAACGCTATCGTAGCTGCTAAAACACCTAACCTTGATAAAATATTTGCCGAAAATCCTGTTACAGAAATCGGTGCTTCCGGTATGAACGTTGGTCTTCCCGACGGTCAGATGGGTAACAGTGAAGTTGGCCACACAAACATCGGTGCAGGCAGAATCGTTTATCAGGAGCTTACAAGAATCACAAAGTCAATTTCTGACGGTGATTTCTTCGAGAACGAAGCATTCTTAAACGCTATTGAAAACGTTAAGAAAACAGGCGGCGCACTCCACCTCTTCGGTTTACTTTCCGACGGCGGTGTTCACAGCCACAATACACACCTTTACGGTCTTTTGGAGCTTGCTAAAAGAAACGGCTTAAAGGACGTATTTGTTCACGCTTTCCTTGACGGACGTGATGTACCTCCCTCCAGCGGTAAGGATTTCGTAGTTGAGCTTATGAAGAAGTGTAAGGAAATCGGCGTAGGTCAGGTTGCTACAGTTATGGGCCGTTACTACGCTATGGACCGTGACAACCGTTGGGAGCGTGTAGAAAAAGCTTACGCAGCTATGGTTTACGGCGAGGGCGTTAAGGCAGATTGCGCTGCCTGCGCTGTTAAGAACAGCTACGCAAACGACGTTACTGATGAGTTCGTTGTTCCCACAGTTTGCTGTGAAGGCGGCAACATCAAGAGCGGCGACTCCGTTATCTTCTATAACTTCCGTCCCGACAGAGCAAGAGAAATCACAAGAACATTCGTTGACGATAATTTTGTTGGCTTCGAAAGAAGAGGCGGCAAGGTAGACGTTAAGTACGTTTGCATGACTCAGTACGATGCTACAATGCCTAATGTAGAAGTTGCATTCAAGCCCCAGAGCCTTACAAATACTTTTGGTGAATATATTTCCTCCAAGGGTCTTAGCCAGCTTCGTATCGCTGAAACAGAGAAGTACGCTCACGTAACATTCTTCTTCAACGGTGGTGTTGAGAAGCAGTACGAGGGCGAGGACAGAATCCTCGTTAAGTCTCCTGCTGTTGCTACTTACGACCTCCAGCCCGAAATGAGCGCTTACGAGGTTACCGATAAGATGGTAGAGGCAGTTAAGAGCGGCAAATACGATACAATTATCCTCAACTTTGCTAACTGCGATATGGTTGGTCACACAGGCGTATTCGAAGCAGCAGTTAAGGCAGTTGAAGCTGTTGATACCTGCGTTGGCAAGGTTTGCGCTGCAGTTAAAGAGATGGAGGGTATAGTCCTTCTCACAGCAGACCACGGTAACGCTGATAAGATGCTTGAGGACGACGGTGTATCTCCTTTCACAGCTCATACAACAAACCCCGTACCTTTCGTTGTTATAGGTAAGGACTGTGAGCTTCGCGAGGGCGGCAGACTTGCTGATATCGCTCCCACAATGCTCAAGCTCCTCGGTTTAGAGCAGCCCGCAGAAATGACAGGCGAAAGCCTCATTAAATAATTTATTGGTTTTAAAACTTAATAAATAAAAACGAACACAGGGAGAATATCCCTGTGTTTTGTTATGTTTGAACCGATATCATAGGGACAACATTTTATGTTGTCCGATTGCCGTAAGGCAATTTGAATTTATAAAACGTACGGTGTGGTATGTTTAGGATTTGATTGTAGGGGCGAGCATCAGATTTGCAAGCAAATCGTGTTCTCCTGCGAGATTGGGTGAAAGCAATAACGAATAATCGTAGGGTAGACCTTCACATTCTCCCTTGAGATTTGATGAGGTTTAAGAATTACCTTGTAGGGCGGACGAAATTTCGCAAGAAATTACGCCGATATTTGCTTGCAAATTTGCCGCCATTGGCGGTCCGCGAGAATGGACGGAGATTAAAATGATTATTACTTGACTGCAAATACAATACATTGTATAATAATAACGAAAGGCGGTGCATAATTGATATGAGCAAAAAGATACTTACGTTATTAATGCTTGTTTCATTATTTATTTGCGTCGGCATCTCAGGGTGTAATAGCGCTCAGAATGAATCCTACGTAAAGAACTTTACAACCGAAGAAGCTTTGAACGTAAAAATTAATTTTGATAATTTAAAATATTCCGAAAAGGATTATATTAATATAATGGATATAAGCAACACTTTAACTATGTATTCTCATACAGCGGTGGTGGCTGAATATCTTGGAGAGGAAAAGTACGATTTAAGGTACGATAAATTCAAGAAGCTTGAAGCCATATACGGAGAAGTTCCCGAAAATGAACTCCTTGTTGCCTTGGATTTTACCGTGTCGATGGATTACGAAACAGGCAAAAAGTACATACTTATCCTTAACAGGTACAACGTAGCTTATAAACCGTTCCCGTATTATGAAACCGTAAACGTATTTGAATATATTGAAAACGGCAAGGTAACCGATGAGTATATTTATGAATACGACCCCAATCTTGATTTCAATTTAGGCGGCGGTTTACCACAGTGCATTATGACCTTCGAAAATATATCCGGCGGCTATGAGGTGGCGGGTATTATCAGGTACGCTGCTGAAACTTACGGTTATGACGGATATATGCAAATGTATTCACCGAATATTTTACGCGGTGAGAATCTGGAATCCGTTATAAATAACGCAGATTTCATTTTAAAGGTTAAAGCACTGTCGAAAAGCAATCGAATCGGATATGACCGGTACGATTGCGAAGTTACTGATATACTTAAGCGTAAAGAATACGTACAGCTTGAAATAGTGGTTGATTCCGTTAAAGACAGTATGGAACCCGGTAAAGAATATATAATAGCCCTCTACAATAAAAGCAGAGTTCTGCTATCACCTTCAAACAAATACTTTACCCTTGCCGCCGATAACGGTGTAATCTCCCTTGAAGACGAGAGTTTGGTTAAGGAATTTTATAAATATTATAACAAATAAAAAAATAACCGCAGAAACTTAAATCTGCGGTTTTGTTATTTTACGGTAAGCGATTATAACCACTTAATTTCAATGAGATATTTTGCCAGAAGCTCGCTCCACTGCGCTACATGGGGGAATTTTTCGGCTAAACCAAGTCCGTGGGGACCGTCGGGGAATACGTGAAGCTCGTGGTTAATATTATAATTTCTGAGTGAGCTTGCATACATATAGGAATTAATTACGTTAACGCCGCCGTCGTTGCTTGTATGCCAGATAAAGGCAGGTGGAGTAGATTCGTTTACAAGAAGCTCGGGGGAAACTTCCTTACACTTTTCCTCCATTTTTTCTCCCAATAAATTTTGGTAAGTGCCCAAATGAGTGATATTGTCGGGGGCGGGGTGATGGATAACGGGATAACAGAGGATAGTTAAATCGGGAAGTCCCTTTAATTTGTCGGTATCATCTGTATCCTCAAAATCAATGGGCGCAGTATAGGTAGAAGCCAGTGCCGCTAAGTGACCGCCTGCGCTGGAGCCCATAATGCCGATACGGTTTTCATCAATATTAAATTCATCCTTTTTGTTTCTTATCACTCTTAAGGCTCTCCTTGCATCCAGTAGCTGCAGGGGGAATCTGTCGGGAGATAAGCGGTAATAGAGGACGAAAGCATCCATACCGATAGCGTTTAAGTATTCGGCGTAGCCCTTGCCCTCGTGGTCAGCTAAATGACCGTAGCCGCCGCCGGGGAGAATGAGCACCGTGGCGGTAGTTTTCTTATTTTTGGCAGGGTAATATTCAAGCTTCGGTAAAGTATTTAAAGTGCCGGGAATATTATCCCAAAGTTTTATTTCTTTCATAATTTTCTCCTTTTATTCGTGCTTTGCAAGGAGGCACTCGGTGTTGGTGCCGTAGAAGATATCGTCGTGACCTGATATGAGGGCGCAGAATTTTTCGAATCTGTCCCAATCGTTATGAATATCAAACTCGTATGCGTGACCCCATATATAGAATATCTGAGGTTTATCGGGTTTTAATGCGATAAATTCCTTTGCAAGTTCTTCCATTTTATCCCATTCAGCGTGGTGATAAACGGTGGGGTTAAACATAATTAAATCTTCCTGCAAATCGAAATTATAGGTTGAGGTGGTGGTACGGGCGTATTTAACGCCCGTGTTCTCCCTTATAACCCTTGCCACGCGCTCGTCTATACAGTGGGTGCCGCCGGGGTAAGCCATACCAACAACGTTATAGCCTACTATTTCGCTGAGGCGCACTCTGTCGTACTCAACTTCGCATATAATTTCGGCATCGCTTAATTCCTTTAAAGTGGGATGGGTGAGAGTGTGTACGGCAACCTCGTGGTTTTTGTATATTTCTTTTACTTCGCAGGCTCTTGGTTTACTGTGGCCTACGGTAACATCTTCACGCACTAAACTGTTGTGGGTACCTAGAAGGCTTGAGTTTATATTGAAAGTACATTTCAAGCCGTATTTATCGAGAATTTCAATAAGTCTTTTATCCTGCAGTACGCCGTCGTCGTAGCTGAAGGTAACAGCTTTCATTTTTCCGTTAAACATAATTTTTTCTCCTTTATTGTATATTGTTTTAATATTGTTGTTTGTTTAATTTAAATTTACCGCGCCATACGATGAGGGTTTAATCTTCCACTACCGTAGGGACAACATTTATGTTGTCCGTTAAATTTACTGAAATCTTACACCACTGTAGGGACCGCGTACGAAACGCGTAGCGTTACGACGCCGATTTTGCAAGAAATCTGGCGCCCTCGACAGCCCGTTAAATTTAGCGAAATCTTGCGGTACGTCGTAATTTCGAAGAAATTTTGACCCATACGATACGTTCTATTTAAACCTGCTGAAATCTTGCGGATAAAACAAAATAAGCCGCAGATTTCTCTGCAGCTTATTATACTCTTATTTTGTGCTGTTTTCAACAGGCTGATAAGCTTTATCAGGTGAAGAAATGGAGAGGGGCAAGCGGTAAGTTTTCTTATACTTATCGAAGAATTCAAGGAACAAGGGCTCGCCTGACTTAACGTTATCCAGATACTCGTGAGTATCCATGGAGTCATTGTCGATCTGAATCTGGCAAGCAGCGATGTTGGAGCAATGGTCGGAGATTCTTCTGAAGTTTGTGATGATATCGGTAAGCACGAAGCCAAGCTCGATAGTACACTTGCCGTCCTGAAGGCGCTTGATGTGGCGGCTCTTAAGTTCGCTGCCTAAGAGGTCAATAACCTGCTCTAAGGGTTCTACCTTATAAGCTAAATCGTCATCGTGCTTTTCGAAGGAGTTGAAGGTGATGTTTACGATATCCTTCAAAGCTTGAGTGAATACTTCAATTTCAGCAGTAGCTTTTTCGCTGAATACGATTTTCTTTGTGTTAATTTCTCTTGCTACCTTTAAGATGTTAAGAGCGTGGTCACCGATTCTCTCTAAGTCGCCTATGGTGTGAAGCATCTGAGCTACTTCGTTACTATCTTCGTGGGAGAGAGTTTTACTGTTTATTTTAACTAAGTAGGAGCCAAGCTTATCCTCGTAAACGTCTATCTGATGTTCGTTCTCTTCTATCATCTTGTCGGCTTTGGGGTCGTAGTACTTCATCATCTCAATTGAAGCAAGTAAGGTTTTTCTTACAAGTTCTGCCATTCTTACAGTGCAGTTTCTGGATTCTGAAATAGCAAGGGCAGGGGAGATGAGAAGTCTCTCGTCCAGCATAACTTCCTCTTTTGTAGCTCTGCCGGATTTATCATCCTTAACCACAAGCTCTGCAAGCTTTGCAAGCTGCTTGGAGAAGGGAAGGAGAATAAGGGTATTGATAACGTTGAAGCAGGTATGTACGAAAGCTATGCCTACGGGGTCTATAGCGGTATCGGTAAATGCGAAATTGAATATTGCGTCGGCAATATAGAAACCTGCAAGGCAAATAGCGGTACCCAATACGTTGAAGGAAATATGTATAGCCGTAACTCTTTTAGCGCCTTTGTTTGCGCCTACGCTGGAAAGCAGGGCTGTTACGCAGGTACCTATATTCTGACCCATAATAATGGGCAGAGCCATATTGTAGGAGATAACGCCCGTTAAAGCAAGGGACTGAAGGATACCCATTGATGCAGCACTGCTTTGGATAATAGCGGTAATAACGGTACCCACCAGCACGCCTGCAAAGGGATTATTGAACATCGTCATAACTTCCGCGAAGAAGGGCTCGTCACGAAGTCCGCTTACGGATGAGCTCATCATGCTCATACCGCTCATTAAAAGAGCAAAGCCTATCATAATGGCGCCAACGTTCTTCTTCTTATCGTTTTTTGCGAACATTATCATTGCCGCGCCGATTAAAGCTACTATGGGTGAGAAGGACTCAGGCTTTAAAAGCTGAGTGAATATATTGCCGCCCTCCATGCCCGTGGCACTTAATATCCATACCGTAAGGGTGGTACCGATATTGGAGCCCATAATAATACCGATAGTCTGGGCGAATTCCATAATACCCGAGTTAACAAGACCCACCAGCATAACGGTCATGGCAGATGAGGACTGTATTGCAATTGTTATACCTGCGCCTAAAAGCAGAGATTTTAAGGGGTTGGAAGTCATCTTCTTAAGCAAGCTTTCAAGCTTACCGCCAACCATGGTTTCAAGATTGGAGGAAAGGGTGTGCATACCGAAAAGGAAGAACGCCAGGCCTCCGCAGAGTTCAATGATATCAAAGATATCCATATTCATCCTCCTGAATTAAGATTTTGTTAATTTCTTATAAATTATTATAGCATTAAATTATTGATTCGGCAACTACTAATATAGACAAAATTCGGTTAAAAATTACAATTGATAGACAAAATTCAATATAAAATTAAGAGTACTGTTGACCCGGAAACTTGAATGAATGTATACTGTAATATAGAATAATAATAAATATAAACAGTTTTGCCAAGTTCGGTGATGGGTAAATTTAAAATATAAAAGGAAGTAACAACAATGAAAGATATAAGCGCAGTTATTGTGGCGGCAGGTGCCTCCAGCAGAATGAAAGCCGATGTAAATAAAGTTTTTATGAAATTAGGCAATAAGACCGTAATCAGAAATACCCTCGAAGTATTTGAAAATACGTCCTGCATCAACGAGATAATTTTAGTAACCAGAGAAGAGGATATAGATAAGGCTGAAATTGAAGCCAAGGGTATAACCAAACTAAAGAAAATAGTGAAGGGCGGCGCTGAAAGGCAGATATCCGTAGCCAACGGCGTTAAAGAGGCAAAGTGCAAAATGATAGCTATTCACGACGGCGCCCGTCCTTTAGTAACAAGTGAGGAAATTGTGAAAGTTTGCCTCGATGCCGAAATTTACGGCGCGGCAACTCTTTGCACCAAGGTTAAGGATACGGTTAAAGTATCGGACGAAAATGGCTTCGTTGTTTCCACTCCTCTGAGAAGTACTTTAAGGGCTATAGCCACTCCGCAGGTATTTATAAGGGAGGAATATTTAGAGGCGCTGAGTAAAGCGGAGAGTGAAAATAAATTATTTACCGACGATTGCCAGCTTATAGAAAATAACGGTGGTAAAGTATATTTAACTGAGGGTGAGTATACAAATATAAAGATAACTACACCCGAGGATATCGGAATTTCTAATGCGCTGAAAGGTAAGAGGGGTGAAAATATAATGAGAATAGGTCATGGCTACGACGTTCACAAATTGGTGGAAGGCAGAAAGTGCATAATAGGCGGTGTGGATATACCCTTCGAGTTGGGGCTTTTGGGCCACAGCGATGCAGACGTGCTCTTGCACGCTATAGCGGATAGCCTTCTTGGTGCAGCAGCGCTGGGCGATATAGGCAAGCACTTCCCTGATACTGACCAAAAGTTTAAGGGAGCGGACAGTATGGTGCTTTTAAGTGAGGTTGTTTCACTTATTGAAAATAAGGGATATAAAGTAAATAATATAGATGCTACGGTAATTGCACAGAAGCCAAAGCTACTGCCTCATATAAATAAGATGCGAGAGAATATTGCTTCTTGCTTAAAGACGGATATAGATAACGTAAACGTAAAAGCAACTACCGAGGAGAAATTGGGTTTCACAGGCAGGCTGGAAGGCATAAGCGCCCACTGTGTAGCTATTATTACAAAGAGATAAATTATAAAGCAATTAATATATTATAAATCAGAAAGGAATTTAAGAAATGAAAAAAGCATTAATATTCTGGGGCGGCTGGGACGGCCACGAGCCCGAGAAAGTAGCAAAAAGATTCAAGGGGATTCTTGAAAAGAACGGTTATGAAGTAGAAGTAAGCGATACTTTGGAGTGCCTTGACGATTTGGAGAAGCTTATGGCTCTTGATTTAATAGTGCCATGCTGGACGGGCGGCGATCTTTCCAATGAAAGAGTACATAGAGTTTCCAAAGCAGTGGCAAACGGTGTAGGTATGGCAGGCTGCCACGGCGGTATGTGTGATGCCTTCCGCCAGAATACAGAGTGGCAGTTTATTACAGGCGGCCAGTGGGTAAGCCACCCCGGCGGCGACGGTGTTAACTATATTGTTAACGTAGCTAGAAATTCTTCCCCTTTAACTGAAGGTATTGAGGATTTCCCTGTATGCAGCGAACAGTACTATTTGCACGTAGACCCCTCTATTGAAGTGCTTGCTACCACACGTTTCCCTGTGGAAACATATTATCACGCTGCCAATAAGCCTGTTGATATGCCTGTTGTATGGACTAAATATTGGGGCAACGGCAGAGTTTTCTATAACTCCTTAGGTCACCATGATGACGTATTCGATAATTCCCCCAATGCCCAGGTTTTAATGGAGCGCGGTATGCTCTGGGCAGGCGAAGGTAAAGAGTATGCGGTGAAGAATAATTTAGACACAAGTAAGTACGACAGCAACAAGAAAATGTACTGATATTAATTAAAGGGTATATATTATGATGAAAATTGGTATGGTAGGTGTAGGTAACATAAGCGGCATCTACTTAAAGAACATCCACGAGCTTTTCAGAGAAATTGAGCTTGTTGGTATATGCGACTTGATTCCCGAGAAGGCAGAAAGGGCAAAAGAGCAGTACCCGAACCTGAAAATATATAAGGATATGTACGAGATGTTCCTCGATAAGGAAATTGACATTATCCTTAATATTACAAGACCTTATCAGCATTTCGAAGTAAGCAAACAGGCGCTTCTTCACGGTAAGCACGTTTATTCCGAGAAGCCTCTGGCTGCTACTTTCGAGGAGGGCAAGGAGCTTGTAAGAATAGCAGAAGAGAAGGGACTTATGATAGGCGGCGCACCCGATACCTTCCTTGGCGCAGGTATTCAGACCTGCCGCAAAATAATCGACAGCGGTATTATAGGTAAACCGATAGGCGCCGCAGGCTTTATGCTCAGCCGCGGTCCCGAACCTTGGCACCCCGACCCCGAGTTCTTCTATAAATTCGGCGGTGGCCCTATGTTTGATATGGGTCCTTACTACGTAACTGCTCTTGTTAACCTTTTAGGCGGAGTAAAGAGTGTAACGGGCGCCGTGGCAAGAGGTTTTGATAAGCGGATTATAGGCAGCGGCGAATATAAAGGTCAGTTTATCGACGTTGAGGTGGATACTTTCATTACAGGTATTATGGAGTTTGAAAGCGGCGCCATAGGTACTTTAACCACCACTTTCGACGTAATTAACCCCGGCTGCCACAATATTGAAATTTACGGCAGCGAGGGTACTTTAATTGTACCCGACCCCAACTGCTTCGATGGCGACATTATTGTAAAGCATTTAAAAGACGAGAAGGAAAGCCACTTCCCCTTAATGTTTGATTATAATGAGAACAGCCGCGCTTTAGGCTTAGCGGATATGGCAAAGGCTTTGGAGACCGGCAGAGCTCCAAGAGGCAGCTACAAGCAGACCTTGCACGTGCTTGAAATTATGGAAAGCTTTATTACGTCCGGCAGGAAGCGTGAAACGGTGGACCTTGAAACCAAATACACCCGCGAAATGCCCATGGTAATTCCCGAGCTTAAGGGTATTTTGGATTAAGTGAATAGTGATTAATTAATAGTGAATAGTTAATGGTCTGCGACGGCGATATATAACGTAGGGACAGCATTTACTGCTGTCCGCAAAGATTTCGGCAAGGTTATTGTGGCGCACGTTGTAGGGGCCGCGGACATAAATTCGAAGAAATTTCGCCGTCGATTTCGAAGAAATCTGCCATTGACGACCCGTAAGATTTTGGTAAGGTTAATATGAAGAATGTGAAACATTAATAAAGGAGAAATATTATGCTAAAAATAGGTATGGTCGGTGTAGGTGCCATAAGCGGCATTTACCTTGAAAATTTAACCAACACTTTCAAAGAGATAGAATTGGTTGCGGTTTGCGACCTTATTAAGGAAAGAGCTCTTAACGCTAAAGAAAAATATAACGTACCCAAAATTTACGATACAATGTACGAATTGTTTGAGGATGAGGAAATTGACATCGTTCTGAATTTGACCCGTCCTTACGAGCATTTCGAAGTAAGCAAAGAAGCGCTTCTGCACGGCAAGCATGTTTATTCCGAGAAGCCTCTGGGCGCTACTTTCGAAGAGGGCAAAGAGCTTGTAAGAATAGCAGAAGAGAAGGGTCTTATGATAGGCGGCGCACCCGATACCTTCCTTGGTGCAGGCATTCAGACCTGCCGTAAATTAATTGACAGCGGTCTTATAGGCAGACCCATAGGCGCTGCAGGCTATATGATTTGCCGCGGTCACGAGACATGGCACCCGGACCCCGAATTCTACTATAAATTCGGCGGCGGCCCCATGCTTGATATGGGACCTTACTATATCACGGCTCTTATTAACCTTTTAGGCGGTGTAAAGAGTGTAACGGGTGTGGCAAGGAAGAGCTTCGAAAAACGTATGATAACAAGTCAGCCCCATTTCGGCGAAGTGATAGACGTGGACGTAAACACTCATATCACGGGTATTATGGAGTTTGAAAGCGGCGCTATAGGCACTCTTACAACCACTTTTGATGCTATTAACCCAGGTTGCCACAATATTGAAATTTACGGCACCGAGGGTACTTTAATCGTACCAGACCCCAACTGCTTCGGCGGCGATATTATTTTAAGGCATTTAAAGGATAACGAGGAGAAGCATCTTCCCTTAATGTTTGACTATAGTGAAAACAGCCGCGCTTTAGGCTTAGCGGATATGGCAAAGGCACTTGAAACAGGCAGAGCACCCAGAGAGAGCTATAAGCAGACTTTGCACGTGCTGGAAATTATGGAGAGCTTTACAAAGAGCAGCGATTTAAGGAAAACAGTTGACTTAGAGACTAAGTATACCCGCGAAGCTCCCATGGTAATCCCCGAGCTTAAGGGCATATTAGATTAATTTACGCAAACGTAGGGACAGGATTTATTCCTGTCCATTCCATTCACAACGTAGGGGCGCAAGATTTGCAAGCAAATCACGGTCTCCCTTGAGATAGGTACAAGTTTAAAATTAACTTGTAGGGCGTACGAAATTTCGCAAGAAATTACGATGCCATTTCGTAAGAAATATGCGACCATTAGTCGTCTGTAGAGACTACGACCAATCTAACGGACTGCCAATGGCAGCCCCTACAAGCAAGGTTTTAAATTTCGCCATCCTTTAAATATTACCGAAAATTAAAGGGGCAGGTATAATTTCCTTGATAAATTTAACCTGATATAGTATAATTAAACTGTATAATACTCAATTACAATAGTGAGGTAATAATTATGGCTAAAATTATCGGTAACAATTTGAAAAATATGCCCTGGCAGGATAAACCCGCCGACTGCAAAGAGCCCTGCTGGCGCTACAGCAATAACCCCATTATCGGCAGACACGAGACAAGCATTTCTAACTCAATTTTCAACAGCGCAGTAGTACCTTTCGAAGGTAAGTTCGCAGGTGTTTTCCGCTGCGATAATAAGGCTGTTGTTATGGACCTCTACGTTGGTTTTTCTGATGACGGTTTAAAGTGGAACATAAGCGACGAGCCCATAGTATTTGAAGGCGACAGCGAGATTACTTATAAAGATTACCGCTACGACCCCAGAGTTTGCTTCATTGAGGATAGATACTATATCACTTGGTGTAATGGCTACCACGGTCCCACTATAGGCATCGGCTATACCTTCGACTTCAAGAAGTTCTATCAGCTTGAAAACGCATTTTTACCCTACAACAGAAACGGTATTTTATTCCCCCGCAAGATAAACGGCAAGTACGCAATGCTCAGCCGCCCCTCCGATACAGGTCACACACCTTTCGGCGATATCTTCTTCAGTGAGAGCCCCGATTTAACCTACTGGGGTAAGCACCGCTTTGTATTTGGCACAAGCCCCTTCTCTGCATGGCAGAGTAAGAAGGTTGGCCCCGGCCCCACACCTATTGAGACAGATGAAGGCTGGCTTATGATTTTCCACGGTGTTCACAACACCTGTCAGGGCTTTGTTTACAGATTCGGCGCAGCTTTACTTGATTTGGAGAAACCCTGGATCGTTAAAGAGAGAAGTATGTTCTATCTTATCGGACCCGAAACTCAGTATGAACTCACAGGCGACGTACCCGGCGTTTGTTTCCCCTGCGCTACACTTTGCGATGCGGAAACAGGCAGAATCGCTATCTACTACGGCTGTGCAGATACTGTTACAGGTCTTGCTTTCACAACTGTTGACGAGATTTTCGATTATATGAGAAAGTATCCCCACCCCGTAAACGGCGAGGAGATGGCAGAATATTTAAGAACTCACGGCGACCAGACAAATAAATTATAATTAAAAGCATAAATATATATCATCGTAGGGACAGGGTTTACCCCTGTCCTTTTAAATTTACCTCCACACCGTAGGGGAGTACGAAATTTCGTAAGAAATTACGATGTAATGCAATCAGTGTAGGGGCTGCCATTGGCAGTCCGCAAGAATGGATGAAGGTTTGGGATTTGCATGTAGGGGTCGGCGCCAACGACGCCCCGTAAAAATTTAATGCCAACAATGTAGGGGAGGGTTTTGCACCCTCCTTTAGATTTTGCTTGAATTTCCAAGGGCGTCCGCGATTTGTTTGCAAATCTGACGCCACCTACGAAGTA
>SVPY01000039.1 GCA_015065615.1 Oscillospiraceae bacterium
TTCCTCCATACTTGCCTTCATATTAAACTGAATATAGTAAGGGCGGGAGGAATCAAGACCCGAAATGCCTAAAAGGGGGGCGCACTTTATTTTCAGAAATCTTTCCATGGCAAGAAAAGCGTAAGTGCCAAGCCACGGGAAAAGCGCCCACATATTGCCGCCGAGATTAATAAGGGGCTCATTTAATAAATTACCGTTTACAGCGCTGTGGCGGGCTTCATTGAGCCTGAACACGGCGTTTTTCATTAAGTATGGGTAAGATTTCGTTTCACCGAGAACCTTTTTCATTCTTTCAAGAACCTTGGTGTGAATATCACCGGGGCACTGACCGAAGTAAGCGGGCACCTTGCCCTTTACCTGCTCGCAGTAAACAAGATGACGCTTGTGGTCCACTTCCTCAACCACCCACACGTGACCTGCTATGGCGATTTTTTCGCCCACGGGCGGGGGTAAAACTATGGTGCCAAGCTCCTGAGATTTACACCTTACGGTATACTCCTCGTCCTCTTTGAAAACGGCGTAGAATTTAAAGGAATTTATCTGCCTTTCGCCCGAAAGACCTACAATAAGACCGCCCTCGTCGGTTCTTTGTATGTGGTTTGTTTCAATTAGATGGCGAAGGAGAGTTTTGTAATCTTCCTTAGTTATTCTGTGGAAATAGCTTAAATTCAAAACGCGGGAGGCAAGGGCGGCAGGGCTCATCTCACCGGAGGAAGCCAAGGTGCTCATAGTCTGGTGGTATAAAAGGCTGAACGGCAGTCTATCCAGCTTCGTGGGCTCCACCCACTTTTCCTCAACGTAAAGCTGCACAAGGGCAATACCCTGCAAAAGCTGCCATGGAATTGTGGCAGGCACCATCGCTCTGGCTTCGGGCACGTCCTCTTCTATTACGAACCACATTTCGGGAGGCAGATCACGCCTGCCCGTTCTGCCCATTCGCTGTAAAAATGAGCTTACCATAAAGGGCGCGCCAATCTGAAAGGCTCTTTCAAGCCTGCCTATATCAATACCCAGCTCCAAGGTGGCGGTGGTTACTGTGGTCTGGTACTGTGTATCGTCCTTCATAACTTCCTCGGCGGTTTCGCGGTAGGAAGCAGAAAGATTTCCGTGGTGAATCAGGAATCTGTCCGCCTCGCGGTTTACTTCGCAGTACTGCCTTAACGTGGTGGTAACAGCCTCACACTCCTCACGGGAATTGACGAAAACAAGGCATTTTTTGCCCTTGGTGTGCTCAAAAATGTAAGCCATACCGGGGTCTGCGTTTTTTGGAGCTTCGTCGGTTTTTATATCAAGAACCTCGAGACCCTCGCTAAGCTCGTTTTCCCCCGCGGGAGAGAGATTACCCTTATAAAAATGCTCCATTGAAAGGCGCCATCTGGTACCCTTATTTTCTATTTTGGGTATTACCGTGCCTCTGCCCGTACCCTGAGCTAAAAATCTGCCCGTATTTTCCGGGTCGCCGATGGTGGCGGAAAGCCCTATTCTTCTTGGGTTGACTCCCGCCATTTTGGAAAGGCGCTCAATTAAACAGAGGGTCTGGCCGCCTCTGTCGCCGCGCATTAAGGAATGAACTTCGTCGATAACTATAAAGCGCAAATCGTGAAAAAGCTTTGTTATATAGGCGTGTTTGTGTAAAAGCAGAGCTTCCAATGATTCGGGAGTGATTTGCAGTATGCCCGAAGGATTTTTCAGAAGCCTGTTTTTATGGCTCTGGGCAACGTCGCCGTGCCAATGCCATACGGGAATTTCCGCCTCTTTGCATAAATCGTTAAGTCGGGAAAACTGGTCGTTGATAAGGGCTTTTAAGGGGCCTATGTAAATTGCGCCTATTGACTTCGGCATATCCTCTGTAAAGAGAGTGAGTATGGGAAAAAACGCCGCCTCCGTTTTACCCGAAGCGGTAGAAGCGGAAAGAAGCACGTTTTCGTCGGTGCCGAATATGGCTTCGCCTGCCGCAACCTGCACGGCGCGAAGGCTCTGCCAATCGTTATTATATATAAAATCCTGTATAAAGGGTGCATAGCGTGAAAAAACGTCCATTTTTATACCCCGTTATATTTCAAATTCCGCAAACTCGGCATCCTCTTTCACGTCGCCGATTTCTGCCTTGCTGTAGGAAAATTCATCGCTGCCGAGAATAGATTTCACCGAAAGCCCCGGATTCTGGTAAACTATATTGATAAGCTCGATAAAATCCCTTATCACCTCACGGGGAGTGATATTGGTATCCGCCCCGATTCGTGAATACTCTATTTTAATAAAATCGATAAGGTCGTTTTCGCTTAAGGTGGGTTCATAATTATAAAGCTCGGCGTGAATATTTAAAAGCTTTTCGATTAAAACAAGCATCTCCTCATAAGTTAAGGGGGAAAGCTTTATTACGGGCGCCAGCATATCCTTTAGGTTTTCGCTGCCGAATCTGCCCTGCTCAAGGCGTGATTTTAAAGCTTCGTAGCTGTAAATTCCCCTTCTGGTATCCTCAATGCACTGCACGGTGCCGCTCATTATAATGCCAAGGTACTGAGCCTTGCCCTGCAGAGTATCGTTATACATAGTCAGTATCTTCTCGTAGTTATACTGCCTTGTGATGGCGTTGGGAATTTTATAGACGTTAACAAGCTCGTCGATTAAAATTATAAGACCTTTGTAGCCTGCTTTCTTTAAAAACATTGCAAAAAGCTTTATATATTCGTACCAATCGTCGTCGGTAATTAATATATTAACGCCCAGTTCCGACTTAACTTCGCTTTTTAAATTGTATTCGCCTCTGAACCATTTAACAACCTTGCCCTTTAATTCGTCGTCGCCCTCAATATAGGCTTTGTAATAAAGGGAAAGAAGGCGTGAAAAATCGAAGCCGTGAACCATATCGCTCAGGGCGTTTATTACTTCCCTAATTTTCTTTTCCGTTAAAGGGAGTAAATCCTTTGAATCGAAACTGATATTATTTTCCGCCATAACTTCATTCTGCACGGAATTTATCCAGCGGTCAAGAATTAAAGTTAAAGCGCCGCCCTCGGGCTTCGTTTTTGTGGACATATTCTTAATAAGCTCTTTATAGGTGGCTAAGCCCTGACCCTTTGTGCCCTGCAGACGTCTTTCGGGGGAAAGGTCCGCATCAGCCACAACGAAATTTTTATCCATGGCGTAATTTCTTACAGTTTGCAGTAAAAAGCTTTTACCGCTGCCGTATCTGCCCGCCACAAAGCGGAATGCAGCGCCTGCATCCTCGATAATTTCTATATCGTGCAAAAATGCGTTTATTTCCTGTTCTCTGCCCACGGTTATGTAAGGCAGACCTATTCTGGGTACAACGCCGCCTTTTAATGCGTTTATGATAACCGTGGCTATTCTTTTAGGCACCTTCAAAATTTATCAGTCCTTTCAGTTCTTCTTGGTAGTCCTCTATTATTAAAGCGTCCGTACCGTCGAAATCTATAACGGTATCGCCGAAAATATCGTAAAGCTTTTCGTTTACACTGTCTGTAATTATTGAAAGCATTATTCCGCGGCTTTTTAAAAATTCCTTATAGTTTTCATTTTTTATAAGCTTAATAAGGAATTCAAATTCGGTAGAGTCAAGTTCAGTCTCATTAATATAATTATTTTCACTTATATTTGAATTTTCGCTTTCTGCCGCTTCGTAGGTTTCAGCTTTGCTATTTACTTCATTTATTTCTTCCGCCGTTTCGGGAAGGGGGAATTCGGCTTCAATATTATTTATAACGTCCTCCTCTTCCTCTACTATAAGCTTATTAGCGGTAACAAGTGAAGTATCGCGGATAGACTGGAGCTTACTTATATCTATGTTGATTATTTTCTTTTCCTTTTCTTTATTTTCTTTCAGCCTCTCCTCTATGCTCTCGCTTATAACTGAAAGAACTGTTTTCGTGCTCTCCGCCATAGTTAATTTATGCTTGAAATTATATTTTTCTCGCATAAGGCAATCTATATTCTTTAAAATATCCCTGATTTCGGTATTTTTCCCCTTAACGTGAAAGGTTCTTTCCTGATACCAGGAGCCGTTTTTACATATAAATTTTAAAAGGGGATTAACTGTGTACTCGGTATCGGGGTGTTTTTCCTTTTCATAGAAAACAGCCGCGTTAAACATAAAGTAGCCGCTTTTAAATTCCCTGCCGAAAAGCTTTTCCGTGAAGCTTACTTTGCGGTGCTTTTGGTGATATTCGCAGAGCTTTTTATATACTTTTGCCGTAACCGCCGTAACGTCGGCACTGTGTTCTTTATAAAACGGGGATTCTTTTATATTGTAGCTTGAAAACACAGTTAAGGCGTTAAAAATTTCTGTATCCGATTTACTTTCCTTGGAAGTTAAAGTAATTAAGGCGTTCTGAAAATCGGCGCCCTCCTCCTCTTTTAATACGTACAGCTCACTCGGGAGATTATAGTATACCACGAAGTCGTTTACCCAAGCTTTTCTGTAGCCTGATATTTTGGGGTCTATATTGCCGTAAGCTTCAAAAAACTCCGTTAATTTATTGTAGCCATCGAATTCATTTTCGCATCCGATTAAGTTTAAAAGCTCGTAAACGTATAAAAAGGCAAAGGAAAGGGAGGTTTTTGTGATTTCGCCCCTTCTTACTTTTTTTCTCCACGTAAAATAGCCTCTCAATTCCGATGTGGACATAGAACGGTAAGTGGGGTAAAACCTCTGGAAATCCCCCTTATACTCATAATCATCCTCGTAGTTCTCCATAAACTTTGCCTGCTTATAGAAAATGCCGGGGTCTGAAAGGGCCGACCATGAGGCGCCTTTTTCCAATTTGCGCATCTCGGTTATCTCTTTAGGGGTGTAATTTTTCATTTTTGAGGCGACGAATAAAATAGGCTCGTCGGTGTAGGTTTTTTCGGTAAAAACACCCTGCTCTTTTGCTATGGCTTCGGTCTTTTTTCTGAATTCCTCCACCGTGCTGTTTATAAGCTTGTTTATTTCGTCCCGCTTACTTTGAAGTTCTTCCATTTTAGAAGCCGCCGATGAAAGAGCTTCGCTTACTTTTTCGTCTATTAAATCTTTGAAAATATCTTTCATCTCAGCCTCCTTAATTTACAGATTTTTTTCTAAAAGCGGTTTTAAGAACTGACCCGTGTAGGATCTCTCGCACTTTGCCACCTCTTCGGGAGTGCCCGTAGCGATAACGGTACCGCCGCCGCTGCCTCCCTCGGGACCTAAGTCGATAATATAATCGGCAGTTTTTATCATATCAAGATTATGCTCTATAACTATAACCGTGTTGCCTGCATCCACCAAAGACTGCAGCACGTCGATAAGCTTGTGGACGTCCGCAATATGAAGCCCTGTTGTGGGCTCATCTAATATATACACCGTTTTGCCCGTGGAGCGCTTTGCAAGCTCCGTGGCAAGCTTTACTCTTTGAGCTTCGCCGCCTGAGAGAGTTGTGGCCGCCTGACCCAACTTGATGTAATTTAAGCCAACGTCCCATAAGGTCTGAAGTTTACGGGCGATTCTTGGCAGATCCTTGAAGAAATCAAGAGCCTCCTCAACGGTCATATCAAGCACGTCGTAAATATTCTTGCCTTTATATTTTACTTCCAAAGTTTCGTGATTATATCTCTTGCCCTTACAAACCTCGCAGGGAACGTAGATATCGGGTAAAAAGTGCATCTCGATTCTTACTATGCCGTCGCCCTCGCAGGCTTCGCATCTACCGCCTTTTACGTTGAAGCTGAATCTGCCTGCGCTGTAGCCGCGCCTTTTGGCATCAGGAGTTTCGCTGAAAAGCTCCCTGATATCCGTAAACACGCCCGTGTAAGTGGCAGGATTGGAACGGGGAGTTCTGCCTATGGGGCTCTGGTCGATTTCAATTACCTTATCTAAATTTTCAATACCCCTTATCTCCTTGTGCTTACCCGGAGTTTTCTTTGCGCCGTTAAGCTCGGTTGCTAACTTTTTATACAAGATATCGTTAATTAAACTGCTTTTGCCGCTGCCCGAAACACCCGTAACGCATACGAATTTGCCAAGAGGAATATCCACGTTTACCTTTTTAAGGTTATTGTGGTTAGCACCTATAATAGTTAACTTCTTTCCGTTGCCTTCGCGGCGCTTTTCGGGAACGGCTATAAATTTTTTGCGGCTCAAATACTGACCTGTTATGCTCTCTTCACAGTTTACTATTCCTTCTGAGGGGCCGTTATATATAACTTCACCGCCGTGAACGCCTGCGCCGGGACCGATATCCACTATATGGTCAGAATTAAGCATGGTATCCTCGTCGTGTTCAACCACGATAACCGTGTTGCCTGCATCGCGAAGACTCTTTAAGGTTTTTATAAGCATGTGGTTATCGCGCTGATGAAGACCGATGCTGGGCTCATCCAAAATATATAAAACACCCATTAATGATGAACCGATGTTGCTTGCAAGGCGTATGCGCTGGCTCTCGCCGCCTGAGAGAGTGCCCGAGGAACGGGAAAGAGTTAAATAGTCAAGACCAACGTTTTTAAGGAAGCCCAGGCGGTTTTTTATCTCCTTTAATATAGGCTCTGCTATAAGCTTCTGATTTGCAGTTAAAGTGAGGTTTTCTATAAATTTTATCTCCTCGTTAACGCTCATATCGCAGAAATCGCTGATATTCATTCCACCCACCGTTACGGCTAAGCTTGTGGGGGAAAGTCTTTTACCTTTACAGTAATCGCAGGGAACTTCACCCATATAGCTCTCGATTTCCTCTTTTATCCAGGAACTCTGGGTGTTGTGGAACCTTCTTTCAAGGTTGTTGATAATACCTTCAAATTCTACTTCCTGCTCACCTTTGCCGTAAACACCTTCGCGGCGAAGCTTGATTTTCTCGCCCTTGGTGCCGTATAAAATTACGTCGATAGCTTCAGAAGGAAGCTCACACACAGGAACGTCCAGCGAAAAGCCGTAGTGCTCGCTTAAGCCCTTCATATACATCTGAGCTATGGTGGAGCCTTCCAGCGCCCATCCGCTTCCCTTTATGGCGCCCTTATTGATGGATAACTTATCGTTGGGAATAATCAGATTGGGGTCAATTTTCATAAAAATACCCAGACCCGTACACTGAGGGCAGGCGCCTGCAGGGTTATTGAAGGAGAACATCTGGGGGGATAGCTCGTTTATACTTATGCCGTGCTCGGGGCAGGCGTAATTCTGGCTGTAGTGTATATCATCTCCCCCAACTACGTTTACGGTAATAAGACCGTCGGTAAGCTTTGATGCTGTTTCAAGGGAATCCGCAAGACGTGAACGGATATCATCCTTAACCACCAATCTATCCACGATAACGTCGATATTATGCTTTTTATTTTTTTCGAGGGGTATATCCTCCGAAAGCTCGTACATTATTCCGTCCGCACGTACACGCACGAAACCGCTTTTCTTGGCGTTTTCCAGTTCTTTTTTATGCTCGCCCTTTTTTGCTCTTATAATGGGAGCCATAATCTGAATTCTGGTTTTTTCCGGCAGAGCCATTACGCTGTCAATTATCTGGTCGATGGTCTGCTGGCTTATCTCCCTGCCGCATACGGGGCAGCGGGGCACGCCTATTCTTGCGTATAAAAGACGCAGGTAATCGTAAATTTCTGTAACTGTACCCACCGTGGAGCGGGGGTTTTTGGAGGTGGTTTTCTGGTCTATGGAAATTGCGGGAGAAAGACCTTCTATACTTTCAACGTCGGGCTTTTCCATCTGACCCAAAAACATTCTTGCATAGGAAGAAAGGGACTCCACGTACCTTCTCTGGCCCTCGGCATAAATCGTATCGAAAGCAAGGCTACTTTTACCGCTGCCCGAAAGACCTGTAAATACTATAAGCTTATCGCGGGGAATCTCTAAATCTATGCCTTTAAGATTATGCACCCTTGCTCCTTTAATTTTAATTTTATCCAAACTCATCTTTTTTCCTTTCAAAAGCTACTTCACTTATCCTCAATAACACCGCGCCTGAAATTATCTGCGTTGGAAGTAATATCCTTAAGCCAACCTGAACTGCGCATGGAAAAATAATCGTTATCCGCTATTATAATATGGTCGTAAAGAGAAACGTATATACCTTCAAGGGCAAACTGAATTTCTCTTGTTGACTTTATGTCGTTATTTGAGGGAATAGGACTGCCGCTTACGTGATTGTGGGCAATAATAACCGTATCGGTATCGTATTCTATGCAAAGCCTTATTATCTCCCTGATATACACGGGAACGATATTTACAGAGCCCTCGCATATAATCTCGTTATACACGATATAGCCCTGACTGTTTAAAATCATAAGGGCAATACATTCGTTTTTAAGCCCCACAAATTTATCTTTCAGATAATTATAGGCAGTTTCGCTGTTAAAAACCCGTACACGCTTACCCTGCAAAACACTGAAGTAATCACTGCAGAGGTTACGGAAATCACTTATAAACTCGGCGCCTTTCTCCGTAATACCCTCTATATTTAAAAGCTCCTCTTTCGGGGCAATAAATACGGCAGCAGGCGAGCCGAAGGCTACGGTAAGCCTTTTTGCAAGCTCTGAGTAATCGTCTGTAAAATACGAAAGCAATCTGCCAAGATATTCCAGCGCCTTTAAATCGCTTTCACTTAATTTATTTAAATCAACAGTATTTCTCTTTTTGCCCATAATTACACCTTTATATTTTTATCATACTATATTTTATCAAACATTTGTTCTGTTGTCAATGTTTTGGGCATAAAAATACCGCCCGAAAAAAGGGGCGGTATCAATGTTAACGTAATTCAAACAATAATTTAAATTCAAATTTTAGTTAAGTACATTAATTTTATTACTCAGCCACGTAGATAACGGTTACGTCCTTATGAAGCTGAAGAGCGGAGGCGGGAACTTCGGGTGTTACATCGCCGTAAATTGCCTTTTCGATAATATCCTTCTTATCGGCGCCGCCAACTAAAAGAATTTTCTTTGCCTTTAAGATAGTGCCGATGCCCATTGTGAAAGCACTTGTGGGAACGTCCTCTTTCTTTTCGAAAAGACGGGAGTTGGCGTTAATGGTGCTTTCCTGAAGCTTTACGCAGTGAGTTACGGCGGCAAAAGCAGAATCAGGCTCGTTGAAGCCGATGTGACCGTTATGACCGATACCCAGAAGCTGTAAATCGGCATAACCTAAAGAAGCGCAGAGAGCTTCGTATCTTTCACATTCTTTTTCGCTGTCGGATGCGGTACCGTCGGGAACGAAGGTATTTTCTTTATCGATATTTACCTTGTTGAAAAGATTCTCGTTCATAAAGTAGCGGTAGCTCTGGTTATTATCGCCTGAAAGACCGCAGTATTCATCCAGATTGATGCTCTTAACTTCGGAGAAATCGAGGATGCCGTTATTATAAGCTTCAGCCAATTTCTCGTAGGTACCTATAGGTGTGGAGCCTGTAGCAAGACCTAAAACACACTGAGGCTTGTTGATGACCTGAGCGCCTATAATGCTTGCAGCCATAACGCTTAATTCTTCGTAATTTTTTACCTTGATAACTTTCATTTTAGTTTCTCCTTTTCTTAAAGAAATTGATTGTTGTTTTGAAATCTATTTGTGAAAGGATAACCGCTGTAAATACCAGAAGGCATCCTATACTTTCCTTTAAAGTCATAGTCTCCGAAAGGAACAGCGCTCCCGTAAGAAGGGCAAATACAGACTCAAGACTCATTACTATGCAGGCTATGGGAGCCGGGGACATACGCTGGCCTATTATCTGTAAGGTGTAGGCTACGCCACTGCTCATAATACCCGTATATAAAATGGGGATAATTGCATCGAAAACTTTACCGAGGGTAGGTGTTTCGAATATAAATGCAATCGCCATTGAAATAATACCGCATACAAGAAACTGAACACAGCTCATTTTAACGGCATCCGCCTTAGGCGAAAAATAATCGATAACTATAATATGGAAAGTGTAAACCACGGCGCAGAGAATAACGTAAATATCGCCGTTTTCTATGGTGAAGCCCTCTTTAACACTTAAAAGATATGTACCGAAGGTGGCGATTATTACCGAGACCCACACCTTCATACCTGCATATTTACGCATAAATATCTGCACTATGGGCACAAGCACCATATATAAAGCGGTTAAAAAGCCCGCTTTGCCAGCCGAGGTATACTGCAGACCTATCTGCTGTAAGCTGGAAGCGGCGAAAAGAATAACGCCGCAGGCAATACCGCCGGGAATATACATATACTGTGAATAATTACTGCTATCCTCCCCTTCGCTGGAAATACCAAGCTTTGAAAGAAGGAAAATTACGGGCAGCAGAGCAATTGCGCCAACTAAATTACGCACACCGTTAAAGGTAAAGGGCTCAATAAAGTCCATACCCACGCGCTGAAAAACAAAGGCAGTACCCCATATAAATGCAGTAAGCAACAAAAGAAGGGTGCCTTTAAGGGATTTAATCATATTTATAAGCATAGTTTCGCTTTGGCAAAACTTTCCTTTCACTTATTATTTGCGGCAGTTTGTAAAAAATCAAAAGCTTTAAAGCCGCAAAACGTCTGTTTGAAAAAATTTCAAACTAAACTTATTACCTCAGTTTAATTTAACTTATTTTAAATCTTTTTACTGAGAATCGGACGTCTCTCTGGTGAGATTTTTCATCCAGTTGAATCTGTTTATTTTAACTACGGCAACGAAGCACTTTAAAATCTGGTCGCACTTTAAACAGGCGTAAACCACCCACGGGGGCGCGCCCAAGAAGGAGCTTATAATTGCCGAAGGTAAAACTACGCAGAAAACGAAAATACTGTCGTTTTTAAACACGAAGCTTATATCGCCGCCGGATTTAACCAGACCAAATAAGCTTGCCGCCTGATAGCAGGTACCTACGGTGGTGACCGCCAGCACGTTTATGAACTGATTTGCATACATTAAACTTTCTTCGCTTGTGTTATAAAGGGAAATAAAGGGAGATTTAATTAAATATACGCCGAGACCTGTAAGAATACCTACGAAAAGGAACATAACCTGCACAGTCCTTGCGTATTCCTTCATTTTTTCGAAAAGTCCCTGACCTACGGTTTTGCCTGTAATAACACCCACGGCGCCTGAAAGACCGTTTAAAAATACGTAGGCTAAATTGCTAAGCATACCCGCAATACTAACAGCCGCCATAACACCTGCGGAGTAACGGCCCAAAATCATGCTGTTTGCAAGCATATTGACGCTCCACACAACCTGACCGCCCACTAAGGGAATACCGTATTTTATAAAATCGGCGGCAATCACTTTATCGAACTTCAAAAGCTCTTTAAAGCGAAGCTTAAGCTTTTTATCCTTGAACCTTACGTAAAACAGAACTACTGTACATTCAATAATTCTGGAAATGAGGGTCGCAATAGCTGCGCCCTTTACTTCCATTCGAGGGATAATTCCCTCTACACCGAAAATAAAGAGGTAATTGAGACCCACGTTAACGAAAAGCGCCATTAAGGAGACGTAAAGACCGATTTTGGCTGTCTCCACGCTTCGCATTGAGGCGATTGAAACCTGAGTGACAGAGAAAAAGATGTAGGAAAAACCCACTATACCAAGGTATATAGTACCGTTTTCCACCACGTTTACTTCTCTTGTAAATATCAGTATAATGGCGCGGGGAAATATAGTAGCCGCCAAAGTGAAAATAACACCGAAGCCCAAAGCAAAAGCCGCGCCCACGGAAACTATTTTCTTTATACTTTTAATATCCTTTTTGCCCCAATACTGAGCAGAGAGAATACCTACGGCGCCTTCGATACCGCCTATGAACATCTGTATAACGGTCTGAAGCTGACCGCCCATATAAACTCCCGATATGGCGTCATCACCCAAGGTGCCTATCATTACGTTATCCGCCATATTTACAAGGAACGTCACTAAATTCTGCAAGGCAATAGGAATTGCAAGCATAACTAAATTTACGTAAAAGCTTTTGTCCCTTGTAATTATTCTTCCTTTTGTTCTTTCCATATCAGACACTTCCGTAAAATATAATTTAATTAAATAACCTTATACTTAAAATAAAATGTTATGTATTAAAATTATTCTTCGCTTGTGTCTTTACTTTCTGTATCGTTTACGTCATCCTCAGGCTCGTTTTCGGGATTTTCGCCTGCATCACTGTTTTCGGGGTCGGACTCGGGAGGTACGTCGCTTCCCATATCTGATGTTAAATCAGCGTCCTCATCCTGAGTGGGGTCGTAGCCCTCGTACTCCTCCTCGGTACCGGGAGCTATAATAACCTCGTCGGAGCTCAATGTTTCGAGAGTGAGCTCATCCATAACCATAGTTACTTCAAGGCCGTGTACCTTCTGGAAGAATCTTATTGCTTTCTGGGTGTTTTCGTCAAAAACTCTTGTAACTTCACCCTCGAAGTAGCCCAGCTGACTTAATCTTTTCTGGAAGCTTTCAATATCGTCGCCGCTGTCGCCCATCTGGTAGAGGACTTCGTTCTTATCGTCGGCAATATCATCGGGATCCATAGCTGTGGAAACAGTTGTAGACTCCTCTAAAAGCTCGGGGTAAGCAATACCTGCAATAGTTGTGGCAAAGGTGATTATAGACCTGCCGTTTCGCTTTGCAAGTTTTTCTTCAACTTCAAACACTCTGTCGTTAACAACTGCGTCAAGGTCTTTGAATTCCTTATTTTTCATAATTTCTTCTTTAAGACCTATGGGGCAGAAGATGTACTGGGGGTCGATTATTTTTAAATCCTCTATATCGTACTCGCCGTTTTCGCCGCCTGCAAAAATATTGCTCAGGCCGCAGTAATTCATAACGGTACCTGCAAGCATATCGCCCGTAACGCCCTTACCCTCGGTATCGAAAATATAGCAGGCTGTTTTAACTACTATGGATTCGGGAATGATTCGCTGTAAATCGTCAAGGGTGGTGAAAATTGAACGAGCGTTTTCCAAAGCATTGTTTGCGCCGGTGTTGCTGCCGCCTAAAACTGCGCCCAATTCTTTATAAAGTCTCTCGTAATCTTCCCTGTTGCGGGCAAGGTTTATAGTCACGAAGGGGATCTGCGCTTCTGTGAAAGCTGCCTTCTGCTCTTCGCTGTATACGTTTGAGATAATAAGGTCGGGAGTAAGAGCAATTATTGAAGCGGTATCTTCTGGATTTATTTTCGTTAAAGTTTTAAAATTATTGTGGTCGCTTTCCTCGGGAGCCGCAATAAGCGAAGTTTCAAAACCCGAAGCGATAACTGCATCTGCAAGGGCGTCGGTTAAAACTACCACCTTTTTGGGCTTCTGATTGACGGTTACCTCGCCTATGGTCACGGGATACTCCTGCATTATAACGTCGCCCACGTTTTCAATCTGCTCCTGAACGTTACAACCTGTAAAAAGTGAAGAAATAAGCAGGATGCAAAGCAGAAAACTCATAAATTTAATAGTTTTTTTCATATTTTTTCTCCTATATTTTGAAATATTAATTAAATATCATTTTATTTCATTCTATATTTTACAATGAAATCCTGTTTTCGTCAACAGTTAATCTGTGGCAGAAAATAAAGGAGTAATAAACCCAAGAGCCTATTATGAATATGAAAAAGCAGACTTTTTTAAAGCCTGCTCTATTTTTATTCGTTATAAAGTTTTTCTCTTATCTGTTTTCTTAGCATTTCTATGGAATCAAAACCGAAATTGCCTTCGGTCCTTTCATACATATCTTTATATTTTTTTACGTACTCGTCTCTTTCTTCTCTTGTTTTCTTTAAAACTTTTAAGAGATTATCTACAGTCTTACCTGAATATACGCTTCCCTCTTCCTCCTCGAATGCCGAAACAGCGTAGCCGTCGTCAGTTATATAGTAATATCCCGTCGCACTCGAAAAGCAATCGTACTCGTCTTTTTCATAACCTTTCAAAAACGTAAAAGATATTGGCAGTACCATTTTTTCGCCGTCTTTGGGACGAGGTGAAGCACTCTGCGCCAAGAGTCCGTAAGCAAAAGTAATTTCGTCACCTTCTTTAAAAAGGCCTTCGGAATCATTTATCACCTTTACTTTGTGAACTCGCATCTGTGGACTGTCATTCGTTATGCTGTTTTCAATTTCAACGAGTTCTGCATTCCCTATTGCTTCACAGTAAACAAAAGTATCTGTATTTTTTATTGTTTCACGAAAGGAGATAGTTTCTCCGAATTCCACCGTAGGATAATCAGATGTATTGAAAACGTAAATGCGGTAATTATTTTTCTCGCGGATTTTTGCAACTTCTTCCTCTGTTAATATATCCTCCGGTATCAAGGAAGGAATTATTACCGACGCTGGAATGATAAAAGCAAGAACCAATAAAGCTATAATAATTAAATTCTTTTTATTTTTCATAATATTCACTCCTTTCAGTTTAATTTTAATAAAACCGCTAAATTCTGTCAACCCCTACGTAATTTTTATAAAAACGCTACTTCTTTAATACGAGAAAAGAGATGGGCGTTAGAAAACAATAAATTTAAGGGAGGGCGCAAGGCCCTCCCCTACGAAAATGTTTAAGTTTTCAGAATTACAACAAAATATATAACGCTTATTTTAAAAGGAAGGTTAAAATCTTCTTTGCTTTAACGGTGATTTTTGCTTTGCCGTTTTCTAAGCTAATTTCTGCGCCCTTATTTTCGGCTAAATCACTTTCATAAAGCTCTGTAAAGATACCGACGTTAAGCTCTGTTTCTGCATCCTCCTCGTAAGGATTATAGATACGAAGCACAGCGTATTCACCGCTTTCGCTTCTCTTGAAAGCAGAAGTGCTTAACATTTCGTTATCTACGCTTACCATAAGTGCAGCTGAATCAAGTGAGCCTTCGTTTACATCCATATCGGCTGTTAAATAAGCATCGTCGCTATAGTCGCGGGCAACTGTAAGGGCATTGATTCTGTTTTCGCTATTATAAGGAACAAAGGAATACTCTACCTCTCCCTTACCCATAAGCTGCATTTTTGGTGTGGGGAAATCGCCCCAGTCACCTATTTCACCCGTGGAGCGGAGAATAGTAACGGCGGCGGTATTTTTGCCGTTTCTTAAAATCTCGTACTCATTAAGGCCGCGTGTAGCTACAGCGAAGCCGTAATCCTCGTTTTCAAGGGCGAAGAAGCTCTGGCTTCTCTGACAGAAGGAGGGGTTAAGCCAGCCTTCCCACGGTGTTATATTTCTCTTGGTTAAGTCGAACTGACCTTCGCTTACGCTGTAGTGGGTATCTATTTCGCAGTCGAAGAGAGCTCTCAAGCGGTGGTTTTCACTGCCGTTCAGATATTCCGTTCTTATATCAACTCTGTTGATGCCTGAAGTAAGAGTGATGTGGGAAACGATATCCGTCTTTACCTTTTCTTCACTTCTTACCTTCTTATCGTGAGTGAAGGGAATATTGAGGGTGACTTTAACTTTAAAAGTAACGTTGTAGGCAGTTTCTTTTTCAAGGCTGATTTGGGCCACAGAGTTTTCGCTTGTTATAGTGCCGCTTTCAAGGGGCTTATAGTTGTAGCTATCGCCCCTATCGGCGCTATCCTCAATTATATTTACGTTCTTATAAATTTTGCCGCTGCGCTTATCTTCTACAGTTAAGCTGCCGTTATTTTCGATAGTGAAGCTCAGGTTTTCGTTTTCGGCGCCCTTTTCGTATACCTTAATGAGCTTTTCGTTATAATCTTCTTCAATAACTTCGAAAAGCTGATAGCCGATACCGTTCATTGTTACGGGGAATTCGATCTCGTAGCGGTTAACGAATTTAACCTTACGGAAGGAATCTTTGGGAAGGGTATAAGTAAAGATATTTTCCTTTAATTTATAGGAGACGGGAATCAGCGTGCCGTCGGGTGCTTTGAGGCTGATGCCCTTAAGCTTTTTCTCCACGGGGTAATCGAGATTTGCTTTCACTACCTTGGTGCCGGTACCTGCAACGGTGTGGAAAACAAGCACGCTCTTATTTTCTGCCTTTACGTTTTTCTTAAGGAAGTCAAGCGCTTCGTCCCTTACGTATTCGCCCGTCTGCAAGGAAGCAGAAAAACGGGAATACATTTCGTCGGTAACTTCGTCGCTGCTGCAGCAGCAGATGGAGTCGTGGGGATGATTCTGCATAAGCTTTTTCCATGCGTGGATAATCATATCCTCGCGGTACTTATCGCCCTTGAGATTTGTAAATACGCTTACAGGCTCAGTCTGCTGAGTTAAAAGATTCTGCACCTTGTGGTTAAACTGCTTTAAAGGGATATGAGTGGAAGCTGTATCAACAAGCATATAGAGGCCGTTGGTGCCCTGTCCGTTAAGTTCACCCGTAACTCTGGGGAAGGTATCGCTGTAGGGCTTAACTGCCTCGATATAATCCTTGAAGTTACTTTCAATTACCTTAATATCCTTATCCTTTAATATTTCGTTACCAAGCTCTATAGCCTTTGTCAAATCCGTCTGAATAGGCTGGTGGTCGCAGCCGTTCATACCTAAATAATGGGGAGTGTAGCCCGAAGCCTCGCACTCTGATACCATTCTTAAAAGCTTTTCCTTTAATGCCTCGTAATCGGTGGGCAATTCCATAGCGTTGCAGTACCAGTGGGAGAACATAACGCCTACAACTTCGCTTCCGTCCGGGGAACGCCATACCCACTCGGAGGGGTTCTTTTTCTCTGCAATTTTATTATCGGCGCCTACTTCGCTTACGCCTCTGCCGAACACGGCGTTATCTATGCCGAAGCCTCTGACTATCTGGGGAGCCTGAGAAATATTACCGAAAGCATCGGGGAAGTAGCCGCACATTACGGGATTGGCACCTATCTCCTTACAGAATTTAATACCGTAAAGCATATTTCTTACGTTGCTTTCGCCGCTTATTAAATATTCGTCCTGAAGTATATACCAGGGGCCTACCTGAATTCTATCTTCTCTTATAAGCTTTAAAAGGCGGTCACGCATCTGAGGTCTTACCTCTAAATAGTCCTCGATTACCACAAACTGTCCGTCCATGTGGTAATATTTATACTGAGGGTCTTTTTCCATTACGTCGATAAGTGTATCGAAAAGCTCTACAAGACGCATTCTGTGTCTTTCAAAGCCCATATACCACTCACGGTCCCAATGGGAATGAGGAATAATGTGAAGGGTTTTACTGCTCATATTTTAATTTATTTCCTTTCGAATTTTTCCTTAATAATATTATATTTTATGTAAAGAATAATTGCAAGTATTAAAAAAGGATTGATATTAAATGGAATTTATAAAAGCTTTTTTGGTGGGCGGTTTAATATGCGTAATAGGTCAGCTTTTAATTGATTTAACCAAACTCACCCCTGCGAGAATAATGGTTATTTTCGTCTGTTCGGGCGTAATATTGGGGGCTTTGGGACTTTATAAAAATATTGTGGATTTTGCAGGAGCAGGCGCCAGCGTACCTCTTTCGGGCTTCGGCAATCTTTTAGCCGAAGGAGTAAAGAAAGCGGTGGAGGAAAAAGGCTTTCTCGGCATCTTCACGGGAGGCTTAACAGCCGCCGCGGCAGGTATATGCGCCGCTACCTTCTTTGCTTTCTTGGCGGCAGTTTTCCGTAAACCGAAAAGTAAAGATTAATACAATAAACCCGGGCGCTTTATTACACCCGGGTAAGTACATACCGTTCTATATTGTTTTATATTAATATTAATCCAATGCGCTTCTTATATATTCTCCCACTGCCTCTTTACCGATACCGAGGGAAAAGGCAAATTCCTCGCTGACCATTTTTATGGCGTTCTGCAGTACGCTGTCATCCTGACCGGATATTTTACGGTGGATATGGGCAAGTGAAAGCTTGCGGTTGTTAATACAGCGTATGATAAGCAGAAGCTCCCTGTGGTCACCGTCGCTTAAAGCCTTTTTAAAATATTCGGTGCGCTCTTTTCTGCCGTCTATCCACGCCATTTCCTCACCCTTTAAAGAAGCAAGCACAGAGTCTATTTCCTCTTTATTGAGGGCTCTTCTTATTTTGCTTAAAAGCAGTTCATTATCCGCAGGTACGTAAATTTTGGACTCACGCTTATTTATGGGCATAAGAACGAGGTAATCCCTTTTATCAAGAGTACCCGTTATATTTCTTACTTCTATGCCCTCAACCTTGCACACACTGTTACTTTTGTAAACTACGTATTCAGCATTTAATAACCGCTCCAGCTCCATAAATAAACCTGCCTTGCTCCTTTCTGTAAAAGCAAACATTATTACCGCATATTATTCTTATAGTATAATTATACCACTAAGTGATTGTATTTTGCAAGTAGTTTTTTTCGATAATTGATATAATAAAGAATATTTATAAACATAACGTTGATTTCAGTACTTAAAAAACGCTTTTGTTATATCTCACTTCAGCGCGGTAAATTGTCGATTTATGCCGATTTATCTATATTTTCACAAGGTGATTTTTATTCTCTTTTAACGAAATTTTCGTAATTTTTCGGGTGTAATAAAAAGAGCAGGATTTTATTCACCCTGCTCTTTTTTACGTTAAAGTATATTCTTTTTAAAGAGTTCCACGCTTCTGTGCATCTCTTCAATAACTATTCTGTCCTGATAGCCAAATCCTGCTTTATCACGGGCTCTGCTATCTATACACATATCAATACCCACTAAATTATAGTGGTACTTAGCGTTAACCGGATAACACTGACACTCTGCAAGAGAAGCAAAACCGACGAAATCCTGAATTTTCTCTGCCTTCTCGGGCTCATCCTTATAGCAGCTGCAAAGCTCACTGTAAAGCTCGGGGTGGAAGTTAGCCATAACACCGCTGAAGCCGTCGCAGCCCATTCTTAAACTTTCAAGAAGTGTGGCGGCGTTGGCGTTATAAAGCTTAATGCCTGAGCCTTCAATTGCATCGAGCTTAATTTTAATTTCGTCAAGGTTACAGCATGTATCCTTAATAAAGCAATATCTGCCCGTCTCGCCCATTTTCTTAAGCACATAGGGTGAAAGAAGTCGCTTATAGGGGTAGGGGCACTCGTAAACGCCCAGAGGGATATCAGGTAAACTGTTTGCAACGTATTCCATATTTTTAAGAAGTACGTCGTCATCCTCATCAGCTTTGGCAAAGCGGTTGCTTATAAACACATAAGCGTCAATGCCCGTTTCAATAAATGCCTTAGCTTCTTTTATCTGGGTTTCCAAATCATCCGCAGTATGGCCCGAAGCTACCACCGCCATACCCTCGGGTCTATTCTCCATAATAAATTTAATAAGCTCAAGCCTTTCCTCAAAGCTTAAAAAGAAAATTTCGCTGGACTGGCAGATGGCAAATACCCCTGCCACACCTCTTTCGTGGTAGAAATGAAGCATCTTTTTAACGGCTTCGAAATCAATTTTATTATCCGCCGTATAGGGAGTTATCATCGTGGGATAAACGCCAGAAGGTATAGTTTTCATAATTTTAGCCGACCTCTTTTCTGTTGTTAATTTAATTATAGAATAAATATTTTTACTGTCAATAAGCTTTGTTGAAAATATTCCCGCTTTGTGATAAAATTTATATTGTAATTATATATGCAGCAAAAAGGAAGATTTAAGTATATGGGAATTTTTGATAAGGTACTTATTGCCAGCGACTTTGACGGCACCATAGCAAACAGCAAAAGCGAGATAACAAGCGAAGTAAAAGAAGCCATTAAATATTTTATAAGCGAAGGCGGTAAATTTACCGTGTGTACGGGCAGAACCAAGGAGGGCTTTCACAATTTTGATAAAGAGATTATGAATATCCCCGTTCTCGTAGCCAACGGCGCCATGGCTTATGACTACTTAAAAGACGAAATTTTCACTTCTCTTGCCATGGAAAATAAAGAAAAATGCACCGAGGTACTTAAAAAGATGGCGGACTTCTGCCCCACTTTAGGTATTGAATTTTACACCGTTACCCATAAGACCACCTGCTACCGCCCAAATAAGGAGAATATAGAGCATTTTGAATTTTTAAAAATACCTTTTGAGGAGATTGATTCCCTTGAAAATCAGGAATATCCCGTAATAAAGGCATTGGGAATTGCCGAGCCCAAGGAATTAAAAAATCTGCAGAATTACCTCGATACCGTTGATATGGGCGAAATCGAGTATATTCCCACCGATTTTGAAAGGCTTGAATTACATAAGAAAAACGTTAATAAGGGCACGGGGGTCTTGCATTTGGCGTCTCTCTACGGCATAGAAAAGGAAAACGTTTACGTGATAGGCGACGGCGATAACGACGTGGATATGCTGGGTTTAATTGAGAGCTTCTGCCCCGTAAGCGGCACCGAAAAGGCAAAGGCGGCGGCTACTCATATAGTAAGAAGTAACGACGAGGGCGCCGTAAAGCACGTGATAGAAATTTTAACGGAGAAATATAAAAATGCAAATGCGGATATTAATTGACGCGGACGCCTGCCCCGTAACCAAAATCGCAGAGAGAATTGCCGAGAAGGAGAATATCCCACTAATTATTTACTGCGACGTTAACCATATAATGAAAAGCGAATACGGAAAAGTAATCACCTGCGACGCAGGAGCGGACAGCGTAGATTTAAAGCTTATTAACGAGAGTAAAAAAGGCGATATAATTATCACGCAGGATTACGGCGTGGCGGCGCTGGCTTTAGGTAAAGGCGCCCACCCAATTCATCAGAGCGGTAAAATTTACTCCGACGGTAATATAGAAGGTCTCCTTCACGACCGCCATTTAGGTAAAAAGATGCGTAATTCAAGTAAGAAAACCCACCTCAAAGGCCCCAAAAAGCGCACAGAAGCGGACGATAAGAATTTTGAAACAGCCCTTATAAATTTAATAAACAGAATAAATACCTCTTTATAATATGATTTATTGGAGAATAAATTCAAATAAAAAAGCAACCGCATGGCTCATATTCTGAACCCTGCGGTTTAATATTACTTATTTATAATACTTATAAAATTCCTCAGTAAGCTTTTCATCCTCAAGAGGGATAATTCCGTTATCGGCGGCAAGCATAAAATTACATCTGCAAGGTTTTCCGTCGAAGGTGCTTTCATAGAATAAACATGACAAAACAATATACTCTTTATCAGCTTCTAAACTATTGGGGAACGAATAAAACTCAATTCCACCATTAATCTTATGTTCATCATATTCGCCTCTTAAGGCTTCTGTTACGTCACAGCTATAAATATGATAACCTCTTGAATCCAACTCACCAACCACAGAATTGACCTTTATTTTAAAAATACAATCGCAGTTTTCAACGGAAATTTTTAAACTTTGGTTTCTGAAAAGATTATATTCTTTGTATGTTTGATAATAATCATAACCTTTTGTTTCTGCTATATGTGAAATATAAGTCACCAAATCAGAAGCATCAGCATCGTTTTCAAGTATTATCTTGCCGTATTTTGTTTTGCATTCATCCAAGTTTTCCAATGGTATGTAGGCATAATAGGAATTATAAATTGCAGTATCATAAAAAACAGTGTCGTCCCTAGTAAGCAACAAGAAATACTTTTTTCCTGTTTCAAAATTTGCACCTTCAACGCCAAGATCCGTATACCTTACCAGCAGTTCTTCATCCGGTGCCTTACCGTAAGTTACTTCAACATTCTTAAATTTCCAACATACACATTCTTTATCAACCCCAATGTATTCGGCAACAACTCCGGCATGACTTGTTATAATTGATGTGTTATATAGCACATCATCCTCACTATAACCACTGTAAGCCTTCAAGGTAATATTATCCAAATTAACTTCTTCAATGTTCTTCAAGTACTTGTTATTGTTCGATACATTAAAGATTATTATTAAACCAACTATTGCGGTAATCAACAAAGCACACAAGCCAAAAAGAATCCTTTTTCTCATACTTACCCCATTATATTATAAATCTGCTTTAAATGGTTAATATCTCTACTAGTAAGTGTCGTTGTCGTTGTATTTAATTCATACATAATATCTGAAGGATTTGCAGAATGATCTAACCACCCTAATGCATGACCTAATTCATGAATACATGTGTGCAAATATGATGATGAAGCAGAATTACTGCCATTATCAAGAATCGCTCCCGATACTCTTGTTATATAACCGCCATTTATAGTTAAACCTGCATTGGTCTGATATGAATTACCATCAGAACCTCTGTACACAAGAGCCACACCTGCAACAGGCAGCTGATTAGTTCCTGTTAAATCGGCATCAGTAAAGCCAGCTCTATTTTTTAATGTCGTGTATTCGCCACCATAGAAAATAATTGCATTACTGCGAGCACTTGTAGAAGTTGTATTTTCACAACTGTAAGATTTACCTAAAGCAGAACCCCATCTGTTAGCAGCAGTATTCATCGCAGAGTTAAACGATGAGTTTCCGTCCAGATAGCAGAGATAAATTGTTGGCGTTGATCTCCAATATGCAATAGAAGTACCATCAGAGTACCAACAAGAAAGCGTGTGAACTGCTCTGCTAACTATATCGTTTATACCGGTTACAACATCATAAACGATACAATCATCATCTTCTGAAACTAAAATTGTTTCTGTAGTATCAGCATTCGCATAAAAGTAAACATTGCTGTTTACTACAGTGAATAAAATCAAAACAAATGAAACGAACAAGCTAACAACTTTTTTACCTAATTTTTTCTTCATAGAAACAACAACCTTTCTTTTTGTTATTTTTTTGGCTACTATTATCGCCACATATATAATACCATATATACTATTAGATTTCAATAGTTTATTTAAAAATAAAAAAAGCTGAGGTTTGACCCTCAGCTTTAATTTATATGGATTATTCACCGATAAATACGGGCTTGCCTGTTTTTGCACTCTCGTAAATAGCTTCGAGAATCTGTGTAACAACCATTGCCTGCTCGGGTCTTACGCAAAGTTCGCCTTCGCCCTTAACTGCATTGATCCAGATTCTTGCTTCGATATCCTCGGGCTTACTGGAAGCTCCCTCGTAGAATGCTGCGCCGCCTGCATCTAAGTTAGGAACTTCAATAGCCTGACGGCCGTGCTTAACGTAGTTAACTGTTAAGGGGAACTTACCGCAGGTATCTACGCCACCCTTATCACCGCAAATCATA
Source organism: Oscillospiraceae bacterium (assembly GCA_015065615.1). Classification (GTDB taxonomy): domain Bacteria; phylum Bacillota; class Clostridia; order Oscillospirales; family Acutalibacteraceae; genus SIG603. The sequence goes on from SVPY01000039.1 coordinate 23,030, forward strand.
TAGCATGCTTCTCTGGGATCTGCTACGTTTAATGCCCAGCTTGCTTCAACGGTAACAACAGCGCCGTTTTCCATTACAACGTAACCGAAAGCGGAATCCTCAACTGTGTACTTCTCGGGATCCCAATCGCCCCATGCGTTGCCTGTACCTTCGCCGATATTATCAGCTAATTTACGGAATGTGTTACCTACTACCATCTTAGGCTTGTAGTTATTCATCATATAAAGTGTTAAGTCAAGTGCGTGTGTGCCGATATCGATGAGGGGACCGCCGCCCTGCTCGTACTCGTTAAGGAATACACCCCAAGTGGGAACTGCACGGCGTCTGATAGCGATAGCCTTTGCATAGTAAGCTTCGCCAATTTCACCGTTTGCGCATACGCTCTTTGCATAGCGGTTATTTGCGCACTGACGGTTCTGGTAACCGATTGTCAAGAGCTTGCCTGTCTTGATGCTTGTTTCGTACATAGCCTTAGCTTCTGCATATGTTTTAGCCATGGGCTTTTCACACATAACGTTCTTGCCAGCTTCCATAGCGTCGATGGAGATGAAGCTGTGGGAGCGGTTGGGAGTACATACGTGAACAACGTCGATTGTTTCGTCCTTTAAAAGTTCCTTATAGTCTGTGTAAACCTTAGCGCCTTCAACGCCGTATTCTTTGGCAGCCTTAATAGCTCTTTCCTCAATAAGGTCGCAGAATGCTACCATTTCGATATCGTCAAGAGTGCTGAGTGCGGGCATATGCTTACCGTTAGCAATACCGCCGCAGCCGATAATACCGATTCTTACTTTTTTATCCATAATTATACGTCCTTTCGGAATTTAATTGGTTAATTTTATATTACCGCAATTGGTTTTATTTTTCAAGTATTATTTATACATAAGAGCAAAGTCAAAACCTCCGGCTTAGCCGGAGGCTTGAATAAGCCCTATAAGGGCATTATGCAGACGAAACCCCTAAAGGGGCGCCGAATGGTTTGTCGACCGCATTACTTTTTCCGGCTACCCCTTAAGG
>SVPY01000040.1 GCA_015065615.1 Oscillospiraceae bacterium
CTGATTCCTTCATTGGAAATACAAACCATATTTCACTCTCCGTTTCAAAGTGTTCAGCAAGCCACTTTCGCCATATATCTCGTTCACTTGTATAAAATATCTTCATTCTTTTATCCCTACAAATTCTTATTTATCGGTTAGTTGTATTATAGCACAACTTGACTAACAAAGAAAGAGAATATAATAAACACCCTTAGTTTTTTAAAAAACTAAGGGTGTTTTCGTGTCTTGTTGTACTGTCCTTTAGAGTACGACCCATAAGGCTGCCTTTCTTTTTTGCTTAAAATAAACGGGTGTTTAGTGTGCTAAAATGGAGTAAAAAGGTAGACTTTTTAGCTAAAAAGGAGGGTTAGCGGAAGCTAACTTTTTCAGTATTTAAGCCAAATTTTAAGAAATTTGTAAAATTTCAGAAAAAAACATTTTACTTTATAAGAAAATATGTTAATATTTAAATATAATTCTAAAAAGGAAATATAAATGGCAAAATGTTTGTTATACTTTTAACGCATTGGTATGTCCAAATATCAGATTTCTTTTTAGTAAAATGTTATATAGGGAGGAAATAAAATGCAAAAGCGTATCAGCAATTTACCTTTCAGAGACACAGCTGAGCAGCACGCAGAACTCGTTGCTGTTATTGAGTCTTTGAAGGGCCAGAAAGGTGCAGTTATGCCCGCTTTACACAAAGCACAGGAAATTTACGGCTACCTGCCCATCGAAGTTCAGAAGCAGATCGCAGACGGTCTCGATGTATCTCTTGAAGAGGTATACGGCGTATCTACTTTCTACTCTCAGTTCTCACTCACACCCAAGGGTAAGTATCACATCTCTATCTGCCTTGGTACAGCATGTTATGTTAAGGGTGCCGATAAGGTTCTTGACAGACTCATTGCTAAACTCGGCATCCAGCCCGAAGAATGCACAGCTGACGGTATGTTCTCTTTAACTGCTTGCCGTTGCATCGGTGCTTGCGGTCTTGCTCCCGTTCTCACAGTTAACGATGAGGTTTACGGCCGTCTCGTTCCTGAGGATGTAGATAAGATCTTAGCTAAGTATCAGGCTTAAAAAATGAGAGAATTATCTTTAAATGTTATGGATATAACTCAAAACTCCATTTCTGCAGGCGCTACCGAAATCGGTATTAGCGTGTATGAAAGCGAAGTGAACAGTGAGCTTATAATAACCATAACAGATAACGGCAAGGGAATGACGGAAGAACAGGTAAGAAGTGTAACGGATCCCTTTTACACCACAAGAACCACACGCCCCGTAGGCCTCGGTGTTCCGCTTTTTAAAATGGAAGCGGAAATGACAGGCGGCGATTTTGAAATAAAATCCACTTTGGGTGTTGGTACCAAGGTAATTGCCCGTTTCGTTACCTCAAGTATTGATATGATTCCTTTAGGTGATATCAATGCCACCATTCTGCCTCTTGTTACAGGTAATTCAAAAATAAACTTTATTTACGAGCGCACCTATGTAAAGAAAAACGGCGAAAGTAAATCCTTCCGCTTTGAAACAAACGAGGTGCTTGAGGTCCTCGGGGACGACGTTCCTTTACAGTCGCCAGAAATCGTTTTATGGATAAGAGATTATCTTAACGAAAACACCGAGGAAATTCTTAATTGACGTATCCTTTACCCTGAAAGGGATATGTGGTAATTAATCAGGGAGAAAGGCAGTTTGCTTTCATTTAAAATGAAATTAAAGGCAGACTGAGAATAAAGCTTATGAAATCTTTAGCTGAATTAAAGGCAATTAAAGAAAAAGTTAAGAACGCTGTTGAGCTGCGTGAAGAAAGCGGCGCAGGTATGAGAGTTCTTGTTGGTATGGCTACTTGCGGTATTGCTGCAGGTGCTCGTCCCGTTCTCAACGCTCTTGTTGAAGAAGTAGCTAAGAGAGACGTTAAGGGCGTTATGGTTACTCAGACAGGCTGCATCGGTATTTGCCAGTATGAGCCCGTTGTTGAGGTTGTAGATGCTGAAGGTAACAAGACAACATACGTTAAGATGACTCCTGAAAAGGCAGTTAAGGTTGTTAATGACCATATCGTTAACGGTAACGTTGTTACAGAATACACTATCGGCGCTTCCAACATTTAATTTCAGGAGGTAGAAATATGTTTCGTTCAAATGTTCTGGTTTGCGGCGGTACAGGTTGTACTTCCTCAAACAGTGAACTTATAATCGCTAAACTTAAAGAAGAGATCAAGGCTAAGGGTCTTGAGAACGAAGTTAACGTTGTCAGAACAGGTTGCTTCGGTCTTTGCGCACTCGGCCCCATTATGATCGTTTATCCCGAGGGTTCCTTCTACAGCATGGTTAAGGTAGATGATATCCCCGAAATCGTTGAAGAACACCTTCTTAAGGGTCGTATCGTTAAGAGACTTCTCTACAAAGAGACAGTTGTTGACGATAATACTACAAAGTCCCTTAATGAAACACAGTTCTACGCAAAGCAGATGCGTATCGCTCTTCGTAACTGCGGTGTTATCAACCCCGAAAAGATTGATGAATACATAGCTCGTGACGGTTACGAGGCTCTCGGTAAGGTTCTTACAGAGATGACTCCCGATGAGCTTATTGCTACAATGCTCGATTCCGGTCTTCGCGGCCGCGGCGGCGCAGGCTTCCCCACAGGTTTAAAGTGGAAGTTTGCTAAGGCAAGCGTTTCCGATCAGAAGTATGTTTGCTGTAACGCCGACGAAGGCGACCCCGGCGCATTTATGGACAGATCCATCCTCGAAGGTGACCCCCATGCTGTTATCGAAGCTATGGCTATTGCAGGTTATGCAATCGGCGCTAACCAGGGTTACGTTTACATCCGTGCTGAGTATCCTATCGCTGTTGCAAGACTTCAGAAGGCTATTGACGATGCACGTGAGTACGGCCTCTTAGGTAAGGATATTTTCGGTACAGGCTTTGACTTCGACCTCGACATCCGCCTCGGTGCAGGTGCTTTCGTTTGCGGTGAAGAAACAGCTCTTATGACTTCTATCGAAGGTAAGCGCGGCGAGCCCAGATGTCGTCCTCCTTTCCCCGCTGTTAAGGGTCTTTTCCAGAAGCCCACAGTTTTAAACAACGTTGAAACATACGCTAACATTCCTCAGATCATCTTAAAGGGTGCTGATTGGTTCAAGAGCATCGGTACTGAGAAATCTCACGGTACTAAGGTATTTGCTCTCGGCGGTAAGATCAAGAACACAGGTCTTGTTGAAGTTCCCATGGGCACAACACTTAGAGAAGTTGTTGAGGAAATCGGTGGCGGTATCCCCGGCGGTCATACATTTAAGGCTGCTCAGACAGGTGGTCCTTCCGGTGGTTGTATTCCTGCTCACCTCATCGATACTCCTATCGATTACGATAACCTCCTTGCTATCGGCTCTATGATGGGTTCCGGCGGTCTTATCGTTATGGATGAAACTACATGTATGGTTGACATCGCTAAGTTCTTCCTCGAATTCACAGTTGAAGAATCCTGCGGTAAATGTACTCCCTGCCGTGTAGGTACAAAGAGACTTCTCGAAATCCTCGAAAAGATCACAACAGGTAAGGGCACTCTTGAAGATATCGACAAGCTCGAAGAGCTCTCCTACTACATTAAGGAAAACTCTCTCTGCGGTCTCGGTCAGACAGCTCCCAACCCCGTTCTTTCCACACTTAAGTACTTCCGTGATGAATATATTGCTCACGTTACTGAGCGTCGCTGCCCTGCAGGCGCATGTAAGGCTCTCACAAACTATGTTGTTGAAGCTGATAAGTGTAAGGGCTGTACACTCTGCGCACGTAACTGCCCCGTTGGCGCTATCTCCGGTGCTGTTAAGGTACCTCACGTTATCGATACCAACAAGTGCATCAAGTGCGGTGTATGTATGGAAAAATGTAAGTTTAACGCTATTGTAAAGAAATAAGAAAGGAGTAAGGAACAATGGATATGGTAAACATTAAGATTAACGGTATGTCTTATCAGGTTGCTGCAGGCAGCACTATCCTCGAAGCAGCAAGAACAGCAGGTATCAATATTCCTACTCTTTGTTACCTTAAGGACATCAACCAGATCGGCGCATGCCGTATGTGCATGGTCGAAGTTAAGGGCGCACGTTCACTCGTTGCAGCCTGCGTATATCCCGTAAATGAGGGTATGGAGGTTTTCACAAACTCTCCCAAGGTTCAGCAGAGTAGAAAAATGACTCTTGAAATGATCCTCTCCATCCACGAGAGAAAGTGCCTTTCCTGTAAGAGAAACGGCAACTGCGAACTCCAGACACTTTGCTTTGAGCTTGGTATCGACGACGAAAAGCGTTGGGACGGTGCTATGCCTGCAGGTAAGAAGGATGTTTCCACACTTTACCTCGAGAGAAACAATGCTAAATGTATTCTTTGCCGCCGCTGTGTAGCAGCTTGCCAGAATCAGCATGTTTCCGTAATCGGCTGCAACAACCGTGGCTTCGATACAGAAGTTGGTTGCGCATTCGAGCAGCCCTTAGCAGCAGTTTCCTGCGTAGCTTGCGGTCAGTGTATTAACGCTTGTCCCACAGGCGCTCTTTCCGAGAAAGAGAACATCAAGGACGTTATCGCTGCTATCAATGATCCCGAAAAGATCGTTATCGTTCAGACAGCTCCCGCAGTTCGTGCAGCTCTCGGTGAAGAGTTCGGCATGGCTATCGGTACAAACGTTGAAGGCAAGATGGTTGCAGCTCTTCGCCGCCTCGGCTTCGACAAGGTATTCGATACAGACTTCGGCGCTGATATGACAATTATGGAAGAATCTAACGAACTTCTCGAAAGAATCGAGAACGGCGGCGTTCTTCCCATGATCACATCCTGCTCACCCGGCTGGGTTAAGTTCTGCGAACACTACTATCCCGACCTCATTCCCAACCTCTCTTCCTGTAAGTCTCCTCAGAATATGACAGGTGCTCTTATCAAGACATGGTACGCTCAGAAGGAAGGCATCGATCCCGAAAAGATCGTTACTGTTTCCGTAATGCCCTGCGTAGCTAAGAAGTTCGAAGTTAAGAGACCCGACGAAGACGCAGCAGGCCTTCCCGATGTAGATTACTCCATCACAACAAGAGAGCTTGCAAGAATGATCAAGATGGCTCAGCTCGACTTTGCAAGACTCCCCGACGAGAAGTTTGACCCCGCTATGGGCGAATCCACAGGCGCTGCAGTTATCTTCGGTGCTACAGGCGGTGTTCTTGAGGCAGCCCTCAGAACAGCAGCTGATAAGCTCACAGGTCAGGACCTCGAAACAATCGAGTACAAAGAGATCCGCGGTATGGAAGGCTTCAAGGAAGCTGAGTACGACGTTGCAGGCTTAAAAGTTAAGGTTGCAGTTGTAAGCGGTCTTTCCAATGCTAACGAGCTCCTCAAGAAGGTAAGAGCCGGCGAAGCTGATTACCAGATGATCGAAATCATGTGCTGTCCCGGCGGTTGTATCAACGGTGGCGGTCAGCCCATCCAGAGCGCTAACGTAAAGGCTTATAACGACGTTAAGGCTCTCCGTGCTAAGGCTCTTTACAGCCAGGACGAAGCAATGCCCTTAAGAAAGTCTCATAAGAACCCCACAGTTATCAAGTGCTATCAGGAATTCATCGGTAAGCCCGGCAGCCATAAGGCTCACGAGATTCTCCATACTTCCTATATTGCTCGTGAAAAATAATTTAATTATTTAAAATTAAGTCCCGAAGCTATTGCAGTTTCGGGACTATTTTTGTATAATATAGTAGAATAGAATAATTATGTGTATGTATCAATAAATGATAAAATGCACGTATTAATAGCACAATAAAATTTTTATAAAGGATAGGTGTTTATTATGTCTTTCGACAGAATGATTGAAAAAATCGTTGAGCTTCAGAACCCCACTGTTGCAGGTCTTGACCCCAAGCTTGCTTTTATTCCCGAATACATTAAAGAAGAGGCTTTCTCCAAGTACGGCAAAACTTTAGACGGCGCCGCTGCAGCTATTCTCGAATACAACAAGGGTCTTATTGATGCTCTTTGTGATATAGTTCCCGCTATCAAGCCTCAGGCAGCTTACTATGAGATGTACGGCTGGCAGGGTGTTAAAACTTTAGCCGAAACAATTGCTTACGCTCAGGAAAAGGGTATGTTCGTTATGACAGACGGTAAGCGTAACGATATAGGCGCTACAATGGAAGCTTACGCAACAGCTCACTTAGGTGAAACAGACGTAGCAGGTGAGAAGATTGAAGCTTTCGGCGCAGATGCTTTAACCGTTAACGGCTACTTAGGCTCCGACGGTATCAATCCCCTTATTAAGGTTTGCCAGGAAAAGGATAAGGGCATTATCGTTCTTGTAAAAACAAGCAACCCCTCCTCAGGCGAATTACAGGATATGAAGTTTGAGGACGAGAGAACAGTATATAACGTAATGGGCGAAATGTGCGAGAAGTGGGGCGAAAGCCTTCCCGGCAAGTACGGCTACTCAGGTGTTGCCGCAGTTGTTGGCGCAACATATCCCGCTATGCTTACAGAGCTCAGAGCTAAGCTTACCAAAACATTCTTCCTCGTTCCCGGTTACGGCGCACAGGGCGGCGGCGCTGCCGACGTAGCAGGTGCATTTGACGAAAACGGTCTCGGCGCTATTATCAACTCTTCCCGTGCTATTATGACAGCTTGGCAGAAGGACGCATGGAAAAAAGAGCACGACGAGAAGGACTACGCATTGGCAGCAAGAGCCGAAGCTATAAGAATGCGCGACGAAATCGCAGCTTACCTCCCCAAGAAAAACGGCAAGGCATTTAACTTATAATTTGAGGAAAATAAGATGAAAAAATACGACGTTAAAAACTGCAAGATTCTTTCCGCAGAGAAAATTGCAGACGATATCTTTGATTTTGTAGTATATTGCCCCGAATTTGCTCCCATTGCAAAGCCCGGTCAGTTTGCTCATATCTACGTGCCAGGCAAAACTTTAAGAAGACCTATTTCTATTTGCGAAATAGATAAAGAGAATAACACACTCCGTTTCGTATTCCAGATAAGAGGCGACGGCACAAGAATTTTAAGCGAATTCAAAGCAGGCATGGAGCTTGATATTTTAGCCCCCTTAGGCAACGGCTTCACTTTAAAGGAAAAAGAAAAGAAAGCTTTATTCGTCGGCGGCGGTATCGGTGTACCTCCCCTTCTCGGCGGTGCAAAATATTACGGCGAGAACGCTACCGTTTGCGTTGGCTTTAGAAATAAAGGCGCAGTTATTCTTGAAGAAGATTTCAAAAATGCAGGCTGCAATATTAAAATTGCTACCGACGACGGCTCTTACGGCTACCACGGCTTGGTTACAAAGCTTTTCGAAGAGGAAAATCCCGATATAATTTATGCCTGCGGCCCTACTCCCATGCTTAAGGCGGTTGCCGCTTTTGCAGAGAAGAACGGTATCGAGTGCGAGATCTCCCTTGAAGAGAGAATGGCTTGCGGTATAGGCGCTTGCCTTGGCTGCGCTGTAAAGCTCAGAAATGACGATAACGAAGAATATAACGGTCACGTATGTAAGGACGGTCCCGTATTTGATTACAGAAAGGTGGTATACTGATGGCTGATTTAAAAGTTAACGTAGCCGGTGTTGAATTCAGTAATCCCCTTATTGCTGCTTCAGGTACTTTCGGTTTTGGCCGTGAGTATAACGAGCTCTATCCCATATCCGCTTTAGGCGGTATTTCCTGCAAGGGTATTACACTTAAGGAGCGCCCCGGTAACCCTGCACCCAGAATTGCCGAGTCCCCCTCAGGTATGCTCAACGCAGTAGGTCTGCAGAACCCCGGTGTAGAGCACTTCATTAAGCACGATTTACCCTGGCTTAAGGAACAGAACACAAAAATTATCGCTAATATTGCAGGCTCCTGCCCCGAGGATTACTTCGAAATGGCAAAGCGCCTTGATTCTACCGATATCGATATGATCGAACTCAATATCTCCTGCCCCAACGTAAAGTCAGGCGGTGTACAGTTCGGTACAACAACCAAAGGTGTAAGCGAAATTACAAGCGGCGTAAGAAAGAATACAAGCAAGCCCTTAATGGTTAAGCTTTCTCCCAACGTTACAGATATTACAGAAATGGCTTTAGCTGCCGAAGCAAGCGGTGCCGACGCTGTTTCTTTAATTAATACCTTAACGGGTATGAGAATCGATATAAATACACGCCGTCCCATTATTCACAACAACACAGGCGGTGTTTCTGGTCCTGCAGTTTTCCCCATTGCCGTAAGAATGGTTTGGCAGGTAGCCAATAAGGTTAAAATTCCCGTAGTTGGTCTTGGCGGTATTGCAACGTGGCAGGATGCAGTTGAAATGCTTTTAGCAGGTGCTACTGCTTTACAGATAGGTACTGCGCTTTTCACAGACCCCTACGCACCTATCAAAATTACCGAAGGTCTTTCTAACTATATGGATAAAAACGGTATCAAGTCTATCTCAGAAATTACGGGAGGCATCAAGCCTTGGTAAAAGTCTATATAGTCCGCCATTGTCCCACTGAAGGCAACGCGGTAAGGGTTTTTCAGGGCGGTATCGATACCCCTCTTTCAAAAAAAGGGGAGGAATGTAAGGAACTTTTATCTGTTCGTTTCCGTAATATCCACCTTGATAAAATCTACTCAAGCCCGCAAAAAAGAGCTTATCTTACAGCTGAGGGCGTGGCTTTATATAATAAAGCGCCCATAATAACCCTCGACGGCTTAAAGGAAATCCACATAGGTGAGGCGGACGGCAAGCCCTGGCAGTATATTGCCGAAAATTACAGGGATTTTGCCGCTAAATGGGATAACGAGCCATGGCTTGTCACTTCCCCCGGCGGCGAAACTATGGCTGAAGTTTACGAGAGAATGAAAAATTCCTTTTTAAAAGCCGTAAGCGAAAGCGAAAATCAAACTATCGCAATAGTTTCCCACGGCTGTGCCCTTCATAATCTGATGTGTTATCTTATTTTTAATGATATTAAAAAGTTAAAGGAAACTGACTTTTTAAACCACGCCTCGGTAAGTTTACTGACTTACGATAATGGCGAAGTTAGTTTTGAATATTATAACGATAACTCCCATATAATAGGCGCGAAACCCGTAAGCCGTCCCTTATTCTACCCGTAAAAAACTCCCGACTTTCAAAAGAAGGTCGGGAGTTTTATTTTCACAACGTATAAATTATAACATATCGTACTGATAACATCAACAAACAATTTAATTGCAGAACTAAAATCTCTGTTTTGTACAAAACGGGGGGGACGGGATTTGTGCAAGTTACCGAATTGTAAGATGAATTTAACTATGATATAATTATTTCAGAAACAGTGTAAGATTTTAATCTTTTTTCCGTCTTATTATATAGAAACAAAAAAAGGAGGGCTAAAAATGAGAAGGGTTATTTTATTAACGTCTGCTGTTTTGATGGTGCTTCTGTCTTTAACTGCTTGTTCGGGTAGAATCATAAAAAGAGAAAGTAATGGAGAAAACAAAACCGAAACTTATAAGTTAAGTTCTGCAGAGCTTCCCCAATTTAAAGAGATGGAACAAAGAACCTTCGACGTGCTGGAGCTTACTTTCAGCGGAAATACGCCAAAGTATAAGCGCGTAGGTGAAGTGAGCAACGGTCAATTCAGGATGAATGACCTTTATTTAAGGTTTAGTTATTCACGCCCGGAATCCCGCTATGACGAGAAAACCAACAGTTCTTACGGAACGGGCAGAATTCAGTCGGAAATTCCCCGCGATTTTTGGAAAAACATAAGAAATGAAGCGGGAGAAATCGTGTGCGAGGGAATTATAGTTTTTGAGAAAGTCCCGTTTTCTTTCTACTACAATGAAGATAGTGAGCCTTTTATAAAGTGCCTTGAAGTACGCTTTGACCGCTATTTCGACGAGGACAGAAGTTATATTGATTTTATTAATTTTGCAAAGGATTACGTGTATATAGATTATATTACGGAAGAAGACCTGCTTTCAAGGTGATTTAAACGAAAAGGAGGGCAAAAATGAGAAAAGTAATACCGTTTTTAATTATTATCGTTATTTTGCTTTCAGGCTGCAGCCAAAGCTATGAGTTTAAGGAAGCGGATTTGCCTGTTTTTACTCCGCGGGAAGAAAACAGGATTGATGTATTGGAACTTAAATTTATAGGAGATAAGTATTCTTATAAAGATATAGGTGATATGGTCGACGGTGTTATTAAGCTTACTGCAAAGGATAAACTAAACTACGTAAATCTTGTTCCCGAATACCTCTTTGACAGTGAGTACGGCGCTTACAATCACACGGGCTTATACACGGGAAGCTTGCCCGATATTTTTAAAGAGGATTTCGAGAAGGCAGCATATAAGTGCGAAGGCTTAATAATTTGCAGAGGTACTTTATTTTCACTTTATTATAACGAAGAGGGCACTCCTTACGTCGGTTGTATTTACGCAAAAAGCTACGATAAATATTTCAGAGAGGATAAAAGCTATCTCGAATTTATGAATTTCGTAGTTAACTATATCCCTCCCGCAGTAAGCTCTGAGGCGACCTCAGGCGGAAGGGACGGCTGCTAAAAAATAATAAACCCACCTGAAAAAATCAGGTGGGAAATTTTTATATAACGCCTTTTTTAAGAATAATATTGGCATAAAGTGCGCTTTCGCCCGTAGCAATTACGGCGTAAGCCTTTTTTGCTTCCTCGTAAAAAGCAAAACGCTCGATTTCAGTAAAGTTATTTTCACCGCGGCTGTCGTACTTTTTAACTATATCCTTATAAACGTCCCAGATAGGCGTTTCCACAGTATCGCCGGGAGTTACCTGCATTAAAGCACAGGGCTTTTCCACGTAGGGGTCAAGAGGGAAGAGGGTAAGTATAGCTTCCAGTACTTCTGCGCCGCCGTGACCGTCCATACGGATGCAGATGTTATTTTTAGCCTTTGCTACGCTTTCGGAGGGGAAGTTACCGTCGGCAATTACTATTGTATCGCCGTGGCCCATTTCGCAGAGTACCTTCAAAAGCTCAGGGGATATGATTTTTGGAATTCCTTTAAGCATAATATTTTCTCCTTGTATAAATAAATTATATTTTAATTTAAACTAAATTAAATTAAATACTTACAAAAGCTTCTTTACTTTATTTTAAAAGAAATAAACGATAAAAACAAGTAAAAAATATAAATTTAAGAAATAAATGCTTGCATTTTATATTGAATTTTATGCAGGCCGTGGTATAATATTAATAATTATGTCGTATTTTATTTGATTAATTAATATATCATTCCCCAAAGGGAGAGGAAAGGCAAAAAAATGCAGGAAAAAAATATAAAAGTAAAATTTGATTTCGATTGGTTTATACGTGCGCTTGTGGTTATGGTTGTGGACGTAATATCCTTAGGCGTAGCTTATTTTGCCGCTCTGTGGCTCAGGTACGATATGCACTTCGGCTTGATTCCCAATGAGTATATACAGGGCTATATTGCGGTAATGCCGATTATTTCCGCAATAAGCGTGGTTATATTCTTCCTTATGCGCCTTTATCACAGTATTTGGGTGTACGTAAGTTTAAGCGAGATTATTAGAGTGGTTATTTCCTACGTTTTTATAGGAATTATAAACCTTGTATTCATATTAATCAATTTTTACGGTATGCCCCGTTCCTTCTACGTAATAGGTACGGTTTTCAGCCTTGTGGGTACGATTGCCGTACGATTCACTTACAGATTTTTAAGGCAGTTTTCAAGAAAATTTGTAAACAAGCAGAAAAACGTAAAGAACGTAATGATAATCGGCGCAGGTCAGGCAGGTAAAACTCTTATCAACGAGATGAACACCTCCAAGCACCTTTTTGACCGTGTTCGCTGTATTATAGACGATAATCCCAGTAAGCACGGCAGATTCCTTGAGGGAGTTAAAATTGTAGGCGGCAGAGAGGATATTCCCGAGGCTACAAAGCAATACGGTATTGATAAAATTATTTATGCCATAGCTGATTCTGACGGTCAGACAAGAAAAGAGATTCTTAATATCTGCAGTAAAACCGGCTGTGAAGTTCAGATGATTCCCGGTATTTACCAGCTTGTTAACGGTCAGGTAAGTGTAAGCAAATTAAGAAAAGTAGATATTCAGGACCTTTTAGGCCGTGACCCCATAAACGTTAACCTTGATGAGATAAGAAATTATATTAAGGATAAGGTGGTTATGGTTACGGGCGGCGGCGGTTCAATAGGCAGTGAGTTATGCCGCCAGATAGCAAAGAGCAACCCCAAAACCCTTATTATTTTTGATATTTACGAAAATAACGCTTACGATATACAGCAGGAGCTTATAAGAAAATACCCCGAGCTTGATTTGGTGACCCTCATCGGTTCCGTAAGAAATACCGCAAGGCTTGATTACGTTTTAGGTAAATATAAGCCCGAGCTTGTTTTCCACGCAGCTGCCCATAAGCATGTGCCTTTAATGGAGGATAGCCCCAACGAAGCCGTTAAAAATAACGTTTTCGGTACCTATAAGATGGCTATGGCTGCTTCCAAATACGGCGTAAAGAAATTCGTTCTTATCTCTACCGATAAGGCGGTTAACCCCACCAACATTATGGGCGCAAGTAAGCGTCTTTGCGAAATGGTAGTTCAGATGATGAACAGAAAGAGCGAAACCGAGTTCGTTGCAGTTCGTTTCGGTAACGTTTTGGGCAGTAACGGCAGTGTTATTCCTCTTTTCAAAAAGCAGATTGCAGAGGGCGGTCCAGTTACCGTTACTCACCCCGATATTATCAGATACTTTATGACCATTCCCGAGGCTGTTTCCCTTGTTCTTCAGGCAGGTTACTATGCTAAGGGCGGCGAAATTTTCGTTCTCGATATGGGCGAGCCTATGAAGATTGCCGATATGGCAAGAAATCTTATCCGTCTTTCAGGTTATGAGCCCGACGTGGATATCAAAATCGTATATACGGGTCTTCGTCCCGGTGAAAAGCTTTACGAGGAGCTTTTGATGAAGGAAGAAGGTCTTAAGACCACCGAAAACAAGATGATTTATATCGGTAAACCCATTGAAATGGATGATGAAAAATTCCTTTCACAGCTTAAGCGCCTTGAAGAAGCCTATAAGGTAGAGGCACTTGATATGAAGGATATCGTTGCGGAAATAGTTCCCACCTACACACCGAAAAAGAATTAAAAAAGGAGCAGAGTTAATTCTCTGCTCTTTCTCTTTTTCTGTAGCCCGAGGGGGAGATGCCGTAGAATTTTTTAAAGCGGTTGTGAAAATAAAACTGGTTTTCAAAGCCGCAGGCGGCTGAAATCTCGTTGATGCTTAAATCAGTTTCAAGCAAAAGTCTTGCGCCCTTGTTGAGCCTTGCGCGGTTTATATAAACCGATGGGGGCGTGCCTGTTTCCTTAGAGAATAGCCGATTGAATTTAAGTGCGGTAAAGCCGAATTTTCTTGCAACAAACTCCACGCTTAAATTATTCTGGATATTATCGTGTATATATTCTGTGGCAAGTCTTACGGTTTCGTTGGTTATGGGTATGGAGTCGAATTTATTATCGAGCAAGGGTATAAGGGCGTGAGTCCATAAGGTTTTAATTGCCATGTCCTTTATTTTTAAATATTCTTTACCCATAAATCTGTTAAGAATTTCGCAGGTGCTTTTAATAAGCTCAGTGTCAACGGGCAGCTTTCCGATAAGGTACTGCCCCTGCCTTTTAAGAAAAATACTGTCCTCTTCAAAAGAAAGGGAAAGGTTATGAAGCAGAATCTCGTCTGTTATATTCCTTTTAAAATTTATATCTTTCGGAAATACCACCGCGCTATAAGCCTCGGCGGTTTCAGTTTTGCCTGCCATTTCAAAGGTAAAGCTTCCGTTTTCGATTATAATCAGCTGCCAGAAATTAGTGCTCTCAACTTCTTCCAGCCAGAATTTATTTTTAACCGAGCTTGTGTGCTCTATAAGCTCAGGCAGAAAAATCTCCATAAAATCTTCCTTCCTTTTAGTTTCAGAGTGAAAAATATTATATAAATTCAAATCGCAAATTGGATATTAAATTAAAAATCTCTGTGATATTATTAAAATAACCTAAAATTATTATATCAGGAGAAATAAAATATGCAAGAATTTTCAAGCGGATATTCTAAAAATTACGAATACGACCTTGCTGTTGTGGGTTCGGGTTCAGGCGGACTTTCGGCTGCAATAACTGCAGCTAAGCAGGGATTAAAAGTAATACTTATCGACAAAAACGGCTACGCAGGCGGACTTGCTTCCTCGGGTATTCCTTTCCTTGGATTCCTTGATATGAAAAAACGTCCCGTTGTAGGCGGCTTTGCCACGAAATTTGTTGATGAGCTTGTAAAGTGCGGTGCTTCTTTGGGTGTAAGGCATTGTCCTAAGCATCTTTCGGTAGTAGTTACGAAGCCCGACGAAGTTAAAATTGCCGTAGCAAAGATGTGCAGTGAAAACGGCGTTAAGTTAATGCTTCACAGTTATCTTGTGGACGTAAAGCTTGAAGATAATAAAATAAGTGAAATTATTTGCGACTGCGCAGGCGAAAGATTTAAAGTTAAAGCAAAAATATTCGTTGATGCTACGGGCGACGGCGTGCTTTCAAAGCTTGCAGGCGCACCCTATATGAAGGGTACTGCGGGAGAAAACCTGCAGCCGGCTTCCGTCCTTTATACCATAGGCGGCGTTGATAAAGAGAAATTCCTTAAATGGGTGGAAGAAAACCCCGAAAATCTTTCAGACAGTTATTCAATGGAATATTTAAACGAGCGCCCCGACTACGTTTTTGTTACTTTAGGTCACTTATGGAATAAATATAAGGATACCGAGTGGCCCTTCAAGGGAATATGGGCGATGATACTTATAAACAGACTCAACGACAGCGAGGTTATGCTCAACGGCCCCAGAATGCCCGCTACGGATTCCACCGATTCCGAGAGCATTACCTACGCCGAAACCGAAGGCGCAAATCAATCCTTACAGTTTGTTGAGTTTTTAAGAAAATATGTAGGCGGATTTGAAAACGCATTCCTTTCCCACATCAACGAGCATATAGGCGTAAGGGAGAGTAGAAGGGTAGAGGGCGTAAAAACTCTTACCATTGATATGGTCTCAAAGGGCGAAATACCCGAGGATGCTGTTGCTTTGGGCGCTTACCCCGTGGATATTCACAGCAGTAAGGATTTTACTTCAAAATTCATTCACGTTGAAAATCCTTACGGTATTCCTTATCTTACTACTGTAGCCAAAACCATAGATAACCTTATGCTCAGCGGCAGATGTATATCTGTGGACAGAGAGGCTTTCGGGTCTACGCGAGTTATGGGCACCTGCCTTGCGATGGGTGAAGCGGTAGGCTACGGCGCAAGTATAGCAATAAAAGAATGTATACTTCCCAAAAACGTAGATGTAAATAAGATAAGAGCCAAAATAGAGGCAAACGGCGGTATTCTGAAAATTTAACCGAATTTATACGTTACAGGTGTAAGAAGTAAGCTCGCTCGTTCTCTTCCCGATTGCTTAAAGAAGGCTATTCCCGCAGGTATCGGTCTCTTTATTGCTTTCCTCGGTTTCCAGAACGTAGGCCTTATTCAGGCTAACCAGTACACACTTGTTCAGTTCGTTGATATCCACGGCGCTATCAACAGCGAAGCTGGTGTTGCTTCCGTTGCTCCCGCACTTTTAGCAGTTGCAGGTCTTATCCTTATTGCTATTCTCGAAAAGCTTAAGGTTAAGGGCGCTGTTTTAATTGCTATCCTCGTTATCACTGTTGCTTACTATCCCGTTATGGGTCAGGTACCTTCCTTCGACCTCGGTCAGGTTGGTCAGACATTCATTGATTTCGGTACAATCGGTGTTACAGGCGTATTCCAGGCTGATGCATGGGTAAATGCTTTCACAGGTGCTGAAATAGGCGGTGTTCTTTCCGCTATTATGCTTATCGTAACATACTGCCTCGTTGATATGTTCGACACAATCGGTACACTCTACGGCACAGCTTCTCAGGCTAACCTCCTCGACGAGAACGGTGACCCCCAGAACGTTGACCAGTGCATGACATGTGACGCTGTTGGTACAACAGTTGGTGCTGTTGCAGGTACATCCACAGTTACAACATTCGTTGAGTCCGCAGCTGGCGTTGGCGCAGGCGGTAAGACAGGTTTAACTGCTTTAGTTGTTGCTGTTTGCTTCTTTATCTGTATGTTCTTAAGCCCCGTTGCTTCCCTCGTTCCTGCTTGTGCTACAGCACCTGCACTTATCTGGGTTGGCGTACTTATGATGAAGGGCTTTGCTAAGGTTGATATGACAGACGCTACAAGTGCTGTTCCTGCTTTCTTAGCACTTATCATGATGCCTTTAACATACTCTATCTCCAACGGTATTGGTATCGGCGCTATCGCTTACGTTCTTATCCGTCTCTTCACAGGTAAGTACGAGAAGAAGGATATCGTTGTTACAGTTATCGCTCTCCTCTTCGTTATCAAGTTCGTATTTGTTACAATGTAATTAAATGAACTAAGCATAAAAGCCTCGGAAATATCCGGGGCTTTTTCTTATGTGCGGCGGCTGTCCCTTACACCATGTTTTTACACGAAGTGTTGACATACCGTATATGTTTTATATATAATTATACGTAGAATTTGCGACTTGTGCAAATGCGAATACAAATTAAAAATAAATGGAGAAATACAATATGAAAAACAGTTTATTCGGAAAAATACTGATTCTTGCTCTTGCGGTAATTTCACTTTTGGCTTTATCCTCCTGCGGAAACAGTGCATCGGCAGAATATGATATTACGGGTAAAAGCGATTTCACCGTAGCTGATGCTACCTTCAACGGTGACGTTATTATTAAAGGCGAGGGTGGCTCTGTTACCTTCGTAAACTGCGTGTTTAACGGCGATTTAATCAACAAAGGCGGAGAGGGCGCAAGAGTAATTTTAGCTGAGGACTGTAAATTTGCAGATGCCTCAGAGTGCGTTATCGATTCTTCCCTTAAAGAGGCTACAATGGAAACAGACCTTCCTAAATTCCTTGTTTTCTGCAAAGCTCCGTCCGTTACCTGCAAAAACAGCGGCGCTATTCTTACTCTTGCTGAAAATGAGATTACATTTAACGGCGAAAAATACACAATCGAAAATGCTGAATTCTTTAATATCGACTCAACAGACGAGATAGTACCGTACTCCGGACAGGAAGCTAATTTCCACAACGTAGCAAAATGGACCGAAAACGGCGAGGAAGTTAAACTCCACCTTGCAATTTTTGCTGAATAATACATAAAAGGGAAGTTTTGCCAAAGCAGAACTATGGTTATAAAATGAAACACAAAAAAACTTGGATAACAAACGCCCACAGAGGTTTCGTTGAGGGTGAATTAAAGGAAAACTGCCTTGCGGCTTACTATAATGCGTATCTGCACGGCGCCGATATTATTGAAACTGATGCAAGACTTTCCTCAGACGGTGTTCTGATAGTAAACCACGATGAAGACGTTAAAGGTTTTGACGAAAACGGCAACCCCGTTAGATTCATTGTAAAGGACACTCCTTCCGATGTGATTTGTTCCGTTATTTTATCAAAGGATGAAAAATGGGGCGTACAGAAAGTTCCTACGCTGGAGCAGGTGCTTCACCTTGCTTATAACACGGGTATGGGTGTAAATATCGACTTAAAGAACGGTTTGGCTATTGCCGAGTCGGTTGCAAAGCTTGTTTTAAAATGCGGTATGCAGGGCAAGGTTATTTATGCTCTTAACGGCGCGGGAATGCCTGCAATCAACGCAATAATCGCTATAGACCCCGATGCCTGTTTTGACGGTCACGGCGTAGGCTTTGCTGAGGAAATGAAGGATTACCCCGAGCGCGGAAAACGCTGCTACTGCTATACTAAAGATACGAATCCCGAAACCGTAAATAAAATCAGGGAATACGGATGCAAGCTTGAGCTTATCAGCTTAAATGCTGAAAATTTCGCTGCGGCTATTGCCTGCCACCCCGATATCTGCGAATTTTTACATACTTCCGATTTCAGAAAAATTGAGGATGATTATCTGAACAGCGTAAAATTATATTGATTCGGGTACGGGTATAATATAAGAAAAAATATTACGGCTGAATAAAAAAGGGATGCAAACAAATAAAACTGCATCCCAATAAAGTATATTTAAAATAAATCCAATATTTCAAGAGCGGTGTGGGCTATGAAGTCCGCGCCGTTTTCTTTTAATTCTTCTACGCTTCTGAAGCCCCAGCTTACACCGCAGGCGGTAAATCCGCTGTTTATAGCCGTTTGCATATCTACGCCGCTGTCACCAAGATATAAAATGTTCTCGGGGGAAACATTTATTTCCTTTGCTATGTATAAAGGCGCCTGTGGACTCGGTTTCTTTTCGAATTCCTTTTTCTGCCCCTGCACGTAATCAAATTTATCGCCCAATATTCCCTTTACCACCGCTTTCGTCATATCGTCGGGCTTATTTGAAAGTACCGTGATTTTAATTCCCATTGAATGAAGTTTATCTAAAAGCTCCGGAATACCCTTATAGGGCTCAACCAGTTTCAGCGGCTCGCTTTCGTAAAGCTCATCGTATTTTTTCCTTACCGCCTTTACGGTTTCCTCCGTGTATTCGCCTGCAACTTTATTAAGCATCCTTCTTATAAGCATATCGGCGCCGTTACCTATCAACAGCTTATACTCCTGAGTATCAATGGGGGAGTAGCCGTAAAAGGTGAGGGCGGAATTTGCAAAATAAGCTATTGAATCCAAAGTGTTGCATAAGGTGCCGTCTAAATCAAACATACAGGCTTCAAATTTATATTTCATTATATTGACCGTATCCTTTGCGTTTTTTATCATTATACAGCAAAAAATCAGGGAATTAAATAGGAAATGTGAATTTTTAGTGAATTGTTACAATATTGTTACAAAATAGTTGATATTAAAAGCAAATAGGTGTATAATCTATCTGTTAAATTATTCTTAAATGAAAGGCGGAATCCCTTAAGGGAGAAAAGCAAAAATGAAAGAGACACTTAATATTATTAAAGAAAACATAGCAAAAGTTATGGTTGGTCAGAGCGAGGTTATTGACCTTCTTTTAACTGCAATGGTAGCTGAAGGCCACGTGCTTATTGAGGACGTTCCCGGTATGGGTAAAACAGTTCTCGCAACCAGCCTTTCCAAGTCCGTTGGCGCAAGCTTCAATAGAATTCAGTTCACACCCGATATGCTCCCCAGCGACGTTACAGGTCTTAACTATTTTAACCAGAAGGTAAGCGAATTCGTATTTAAAGAGGGTCCCGCTTTCTGTAATATTCTTCTTGCCGACGAAATTAACCGTGCTACTCCCAGAACTCAGTCCTCTCTGCTTGAATGTATGGCTGAAAAGCAGATCACAGTTGATGGCGTAACAAGACCTCTCGCACGCCCCTTCTTCGTTATCGCTACACAGAACCCCATTGAAACACTTGGTACATATCCCCTTCCCGAGGCTCAGATGGACCGTTTCCTTATGAGAATTTCCATGGATACTCCTTCCAAGGAAGATGAGCTGAATATTTTAAACCGTTTCTTAAAGGCAGAGCCCTTAAAGGAACTTCAGGCTGTATGCACAGCTGAGGATATTGTTGCCCTCAGTGAAGAAAGCAAAGAAATTTACGTACATCCCTTACTTATGAAGTATATCGTTGATATAGCTCACGCTTCCAGAGATGCAAGAAACGTTGCTACAGGTATCAGCCCCCGTGGTTCTCTTGCACTTTTAAGAGCTTGCCGCGCTTACGCTATGGTAAAGGGCAGAGATTACGTTGTTCCCGAGGATATTAAGGCAATAGCTGTTCCTGTTCTTGCTCACAGAATCGTTATCAACGGTGCAGTAAGCACAATTAATGAGCAGAAGAAGATTATCGAAAACATTCTTAATTTAACACCACTCACAACCGAGGATTGGAAAAAGTAATATGCCGATTATCATATTAATGATTGCGGTTTTTGCCGTATTCTTTTTAGTCAGAAAAATTTACGACAAGCAGTGGTCAAAAAATCTTTCGGCAAGTGTTAAATTTAAGGAAGAGTGCACTTACGAAAACGAAAAGACCCAGCTTGTTGAGGTTGTTATAAACGATAAGGTTCTGCCTATTCCTATTATGGATATCGACTTCAATCTTCACAGAAATCTGAGATTTGCAAGTACGGAAAACTCAGCGGTAAGTGATAAGACCTACCGCCGCGATATTTTCTCCATAGGCAGTAAGAAAAAAATCACCCGTTATCTCGACCTTATATGTTTAAAGCGCGGTTATTATACCCTTGATAAGGTTAATTTAACCGCCCACGATATTTTCCTTAAAGGTAAATATCATACAAGTTTCGATAGTAACGACGAGCTTTACGTTTACCCAGAAAGAATATCTTCTGAAAGAATCAATATACCTTTCAGCCAGATTATGGGTGAGGTTTTATCCCGCCAGAAAATGCTGGAAGACCCCTTTGAGTTTGGCGGAATAAGAGATTATCAGATTACTGACCCCATGAAGTACATCAACTGGAAGGCTTCAGCTAAGGCAGGCGGTCTTGTTGTTAACCAGCACGATACCACCATCACTCAGAAGATTACAATTATTCTGGATACTCACTATACTGTTTCACCTCTTGACGATTATTTAACAGAGGAGAGCATTCGCTTAACTGCGGCTCTTGCCGAGAGAGTTATTAATCAGGGCATAGCATTAAACATTGTGGGTAACAGCCAGGATATTATAAGCGGCGATTTCTTAAAGCTTTACGACTTAAAGGGTACCGATATGGAGTTCTTGAGAAAAACTTTTGCCCGTATCGTATGGCACGATGAAGTTACTATCGATAAGATCATAGATAATATGAAGCCCTCCGAAAACGAGCTTTACGTATTTATCTCCAAAAACACGGAGGAGGAGAATATAAGAGCCTTCGAAAATCTTGCAGCAAGAAACAGCGCTATTATGATCATTCCTTACCGTGACGATATTCCCAAGGTTGAAAGCAATAAGTTCAGAACAGTTCCCTGGAAGGCAGCTTCCGGTAATAAGCTGTAAATTTAATTGTATTGGATATTAAAATGAAAATATTTAAAAGTTTTAAAAGCGGTGTCTCTTTAACTGCAAAAGTACGTGAAGTAATGCTCACAATACTTCCTCTTTTACACGTTACGCTGGTTATAGCTCCGGTTTATACCTTCTTAGCCTGCGTAGCTTACGTAGATAGCGGTATCAGCAGCGTTCAGTACTTTTTCAGTTCACTCCTTCTTATAATTCCCGCAACTATCACAAAATACGCTTCAATGTATATAAAGCAGCTTTGGCTTTTCCTTGTAGTGTGCATAGTTATGACTGTTTCGGCATGGTTTATAACCACCTGCCCCATAGTTATACTTATCTGCATAATAATGAGCGTTTTAAGGCTTGTGGCAAGAGTAAGGCAGGATGCATCGGTATTTGACCGCCCCCACTACGTTGCTCTTCTGGTATTTATAATCCCCTTCTATTACGGCGGCCTGAATAACGACTGGTTCATTCAGCTCATGGCTTTAATTCTCGCCTTCGTTTATATGTCAATTGTATTTGCATATAACGGCTTTAAGAAAATTGAGGATTACATTCAGCTTAATAATACAATGGCAGAATTCCCCGAAAGACGTATCGGTAAATCCATGGCTACCATTTTCGGTGTAGGCGCGCTTATATTCTTAAGCGTTTCCCTTGTTTGCGTTATGTCAAGCTATGAATTTTTCGGTATCGTAATACCTCAGATAGAGGTAAGCGAGGAAGAAAAGGCGCTTCTTGTGGAAAGCACGGCGGACCCCTACGCAAGCTACCAGCAAATGGCTGACCTTTTCGGTGAGGCTACCCATAACCCGGTTATGGCTGCCGTGGACCAGACTGCCACCATCATAAGTGTTATTCTTATGATAGGTCTTTTCATCTTCCTTATCGTGGAGCTGTTTTTGATATTCTCGAAAACGGTCAAAAAGGAAAAGGCGGATATTATCGAATCCACCGCCGAGCCCGAATTAAAAGAGGTTCAGGTGGAGAAAAAGGAAAAGCTCAAAATGCTGGATATGTCCCCTAATGCGGTTATCAGGCGTAAGTATAAAAAGACCATTAAATCTAAGCTTACTCCCGAGGAATGGATGACCCCTGCCGAAATGGAAAAGCGCGGTAAATTCAGTATTGACCTTCTCCATAACCTTTATGAAAAGGCAAGATACAGCGAAAACGGCTGTACTCAGGCTGATAAAGAAGCAGTTAAATAAATTTTTGAGAGATCGTTTGATTACGGTCTCTCTTTTTTTGTTAATATATTTATTTTAATATTATACATAAAAATATATTTAAACCTATTGACATTATTATATTTATATGTTATTATAATGATGCCAAGTAAAGTATGGTAAAAACGCGAAAGGAAAGCTTTTTAGCGAGGTAATCATTATGAAGAAAAATATGAGAACGTTATTGGTTTTGGTTTTAGGTATTGTTTTATTTGCTCTCTCACTTACAGCCTGCGGCCCCACAAGCAGAATTGAAACGACGGAAGGCACTATGGATGTTTTCGACGAAGTACTTATTGAAGAAGACGGTGTGATGTTCGGTTATGCCCACAACGACGAAATGGGCGGCTACGACCTTATAAGCTACGATAAAGAAAGTAAAAAAGCTACCGTACACGGCAACACAAACGGCTATATAATTTACGACAGAACCTTGGTATTCGGCCCCTCAATAGTTATCGACGGTATCGCTTACGTAACCACATACAGCACGGAGCGTGAAAACGAGGATTTAAGCTTCGCTGTAAAGGGCGTGGATCTTTTCTCCTTCGGTAAGGATAAGCTTCTTGATTACGGCAGATTGTTCCAGGAGAACGTAACCGTAAATAAGCTTGAAGAGAAGGACGGCAACCTTGTAGTTCACATTGAAGATGCCGAAGAGCTTTTCAATATTAAAGATGTGTAATTTCTGAACGGAATGAATTGATTTGGTTTAGATTCCTTGTGAATTTAAATAACCCCATATAAACTATCCCTAAAGGGGGCTGTCGGGTAACACCCGGCAGTTCTCTTTTTTTTACTGTTTTGTAAATAAATTTTTATTGCATATTGTGACAATTTGTAATATTATATTCAATGAAGAATTATGTGAATAAAAGGTGAATTTAAATGAACAGCTTACTTATTAAAAATATAAGAATTATCGACCCGAAAAATAACGAAGATTTTATCGGAGACATACTTTTTAAAGACGGTAAAGTTGCCGAAAAAGGCGGGAATATCGTATTTAATGCCGAAAAAATTATTGACGGCAAGGGGCTTGTTTGCGCTCCCGGCTTAGTTGATATGCACGTGCATTTAAGAGACCCGGGCCTTACCTATAAAGAGGACGTCTACACAGGCTGTGAAGCTGCGGCTGCAGGCGGTGTTACAAGTCTTCTTTGTATGCCCAATACTTCCCCCAGTATTGATACTCCCGAAACCGTGGAATATATTATCGATAAAGCAAAAAATGCCAAAGCCAGAGTTTACGTTGCCGCCGCCGCTACATACGGCTTAAAGGGCAGCGAAAGCAC
>SVPY01000041.1 GCA_015065615.1 Oscillospiraceae bacterium
CACAGAAAATCATGAGAGCTACCACACTCAGCAACGTAGTATGGCCTATCTATTCAAGGCGCAGTTACATTTTACACAATACCCCCGGCAGAAATTGGGACTCCTTATACACCTGGGATTCAGGCTTTACAGGTTTAGGACTCTTATCACTTGACGTTGATAGAGCCAAAGATTGCCTTAATGCCTATTTAACCCCTGCAGGTGATATACATTCGCCGTATATTTTCCACGGCACACCTTTGCCTATTCAAATTTTCCTGTACGCTGAAATATTCTATAAAACAGGCGATATTAATTTCTTAAAAGAATATTTCCCCTTAATAAAGCAGCAATACCGCTTCTTTGCCGATATGCGCAAGAAACCTGATGCAAATAAAACAGGATTCTTTGCACTTTGGGATATTTTCTATAATTCAGGCGGTTGGGATGATTACCCCACACAGAAATATATTCACGATAATAATCTGGAAAATGAAGTTTGCCCCGTTATAAACACCGCTGTTACCGTTCTTTGTGCTAAAATTCTTAAAAATCTTGCTGAAATTCTGCTTCTTCCTACCGAAGAATTTACCGAAGATATTGAATTTTATTCAAGCAAAGTAAATACCTACGCCTGGGATGAAGAAAGCGGCTACTACGGTTACGTTAAAAACGACGGTACAATTCTTAAAGTTGGCGGAATTAACGCCGATATGGGTATGGACGGCGTTTCACCCTATATTGCAGGTATCAGTGATAATTACAGGTCACAAAGAATCATAGAAAACGTTAAAAACGGTATGTACACTCCCGTCGGCGTAAGCGTTGTTGATACAAGAGCCCCCTACTTCCGTCTTGACGGATATTGGAACGGCTCGGTATGGATGCCTCACCAGTGGATTTTATGGAAAGGTTTACTTGATAACGGCGAAACGGATTTTGCCTTTAAAATTGCCGAAACAGCCCTTAATTTATGGGAAAGCGAAACCTCCTACACCTATAATTGCTACGAACACTTTATGATTGCAAACGGCAGAGGCGCAGGCTTCCACCAGTTCTCAGGTCTTTCCACCCCGGTGCTTATGTGGTTCGAAACTTATTATAAGCCATTCAGTGTTACAAGCGGCTTTATGACGGCTATAAGCAATAAAAAAATTACTGAAAACGGACTTGAATTTGACGTAAAATCCACCGCTAAAAAGCCTTCAATTATAATTTGTCTCCCCGAAAACGAAAAATGGGCGATTACTGCAAAAGGTAAAGTAAGTTCAAGTAACGGCATTTACACAATTCTCTACGAAAACCCTGTAGAAGATAAAATCACGGTTACAAAAGCATAAAGAAAAAGGTTAAGGAAATTAAAAATCCTTAACCTTTTATTTTTAATTTTAATCAATTACTTGTCAAGCACGTCATACTCGTTGCAAAGAGGATAAAGAATTGCTTCGTCCTCCTCAATGTCTGCAAAACGTGCAGTGGGCTCGGAGAAGTAGTTATCTGTATTATCGTCGTTAACAGCAGAAACTTCACCAACAATTAACGGACCGTAGCCTTCCTTGGCGCCGAAAATATGGTACATATAGGGAGTTAAGCGGATGCTGTTACCCGTAGTGATAATAACTTCCTCACCTGCTTTAACTGTATAGAAAATACCGTCGCTGGAATATGTTACGTCGCTTTCATAGTCAACGGAGCCATCTTCCTTAGCGTTATAAAGCTTAATACCCATCACACCGCCGCCACGGTTGATAATATCCTCGGTTTTACTTGCATGGTAATGGCAGGGAAGTCTCTGGCCTTCTTTTAAAATAATATACTTTTCAGCATAAGGAGAACCAACACCGGGCTCATCAATTTTGCCGTTACGAACTGTGTAGAGCACAGCACCAATTTCGTCGAACTTACCTGTACCAAAGTCTGTAATATCCCAGCCCTGCATAACTTTTCTGAGTGTACCGATTTTATCCTTATTTTCCTTCCACTCATCCATGCTCCAGTAGGCAAATCTGGGGAGCTTGAACTGATACTTATCCATAAGGTCCACAGCCCAGCGAAGATAGTTATTAATTTCTGAACGCTTCATAAAAATTACCTCTCTTATTTATATTGTAAAAATAATATGCGAAAAATCCGTAGCTTTTCTTATATTAAGTATACTCAGGTAAAAAATCATTGTCAATATTAATTAAAGCCTTAATTGTAGATTTTAACAATTAATATTCTCTTAAATTTTGCTTAAAATTTTACTTACATTTACTTTTTCATAATTTTATGTTATTATATTAAGGGAGAATTCCATTACACTTAAGGAAGGAGAAAAAGAAATGACAAAAGAAAGTTTTTTATCTACCTTTAAACTTACCGATGCCGATTTACAGGAAGCTCATATCACTTGGGAAGAGCTTACCTTAATTGAAGAAGAATATAAAAAGACTGAACCGCATCTCAGAGAAATCGGAAAAACCTTTATTGATAATTATCTTTATGATATTGAAACAGCGGCAATTCACTCTTACCGCTACAGAATTAAGGATATCCCCCATCTTCTTGAAAAAATAGTTCGTAAGAGAAAGGAAAATCCCGAAAAATTCAAATATCTTGACCACACCAACTACTATAAATATATCACCGACCTTATCGGTATAAGAGTTTTCTTCCTCTATCGTGAGGATTGGATTCATTTCCACAGATATATTACGGGAGTTTTTGAAAATAATCCCGAAAACTATATCGGTAACCGTCTTTTAGATTTTGACGAAAACATAAAGCACAATTATATTGCCGAGCGCCCAAAGGCTTACAAAAGACCCGGTGACTCCAAAATATACGACAGCGACGAAATCGATATTATCACCGACGGAATTTACCGCTCCCTTCATTATATAGTCAAATTCGAAGGCAACTATATTGAAATTCAGGGCAGAACTCTTTTCGAGGAGGGCTGGGGCGAAATTGACCACGATATTATCTACAAAGAAGTGGAAAACGACGAGATGCTTCAGGATTATTCAAAGCTTTTAAACCGCCTTTCAGGTCTTGCCGACGAGATGAGTTCCTACTTCAGAAAAATGAAAGAGCATAAGGAAAATTCAAAAAATTAAAAAGGAGAAAGAAAATGAAAAAATTATTACTTAAATATTTACCATTCACAACTGTTTTAATTCTTGCGTTCTACCTTCTCCCCTTATTTATTAAGGATACAGGCTCTGCAATGTTTATTCTCCTTATTTCAATTCCCCTTGTAACAGTTATTGCTTCCTTTATTCACGGTATTAAGTACGGCTTCGATTTAATTTTACCCCTTATCGCCGCGGTACTTTTTCTGCCTACAATATTCATTTTCTACAATGATTCCGCACTTATCTACGTGCTTATCTTCGCCGCTATTACAATTTTCGGCAATGCTATAAGCGTACTTTTCAGAAAGAAATAAGAAACAAGTTAAAAGTAAAGGAGACAGGTGAAACTGTCTCCTTATTTTTATATAAGTATAAATTTTCCGAAATACTCGGGGCGGTGGTAGTCGGGCTTTTCTGTTTCTACCCTGTTCCACATAAGGTAGTGCTCTATCTCTGTTTCGTCGCCGCATTTATAGAAGTTACCTTTAAACTCATAGCCTTTCTTAAAAACTTCCTTATCTACACCGTAAATTTTATTAAGGTCATTAATGGAAACAAATGCTTCAACGCTCCATTTATCTTCTTTCTTAACCGCTTTCACGGGGAAAGGCTTTTCAATTATTTTGTCTATAGGAGTTCTATCGTGCCTTTCAGCTCCTACTGCCACTAAGCTGGAACCAATACTGTTCATCTCGATATTTACGTATTTATCGGAAGTATTATCGAAAATAGCAAACATTTCAAGGCAACTATCCTTATAAACGCTGCTGTAAAAACCTTCGTGCACAGCCTTGGGGTTCTTTTCAAAGCAGGTTATTTTCACTAAAAAGCCTTCGTCCTTAATAAACACAAGCTGAGCAAAACATAAAGGCTTATAGTCAAAAAGCCACACGCACTCGTTTATTTCTGCTTTTTCAATTTCCGACCAATTCTCAGGGCGTTTTTCCAGTATTTTTACATTGTATTCCTTCATAATATTTTCCTTTCAGTCTATATAAATTCTCTTGCCTTTTTCAAAGGATTCTATAGCTGCATAGGCAATTTTCAAAGCTCTTAAGCCTTCTCTTGCGTGAACTGGAGGCTCTTTTCCTTCTTTAAAAGCTTTAAGCATATCGTCGATATATCTATCCACACTCTTATTGAAGCTGCGCTTATCATCCTCAAAGAAGCCCGCCTGCCAAACTTCGCTTGTGTCGCTGTCGGTTCTCTGGAAGCTGTATTTTTTAACGTTATCTTCAATTAAAATTCTGCCCTCCGTGCCGCCTATTTCAATAAGCTGTGAAAGCTCGTTGTGCTCGTTAGCGTCAAGGGTAGCAAGGAAGCTGCCCACAGCGCCGTTTTTAAACCTTAAAGCCATGGTAAAGGTGGAAAAACTTTTCCTTCCGCCGTTTTCCGTCATCTCAGCCATAACGGACTCAATGGGAGAAACCAGACTTTCAAGCATATTAATGCCGTGACACTGTGCCTCAATTAAATTAGTATGGGGATGATTTATAAATTTGCTGCCCCAGCCGTGGCCGAATCGCCAATGAGCAAATACCAAATTGCCCAGCTTACCCTCCTCTACGGCTTTTTTAGCCATTAAACAGGGAATACTGTAACGCTGCTCGAAATCAATAGCAAAGAAAAGCTTTCTCTTTTCCGCTTCTTCTATAAGCTTTTCAGCCTCCTCCAATTTATAAGCAAGAGGTTTTTCCACCAAAAGAGGGATGTTTTCCTTTATTACCGCCATAGTGGTTTCGAAAGTATGCTGAGCGGGCAAGCACACAGTAACGAAATCAGGATTTTCCTTTCGAAGCATCTCTTTAAGGTCTGTGTAATAGGGCACGTGAAATAACTGAGCCCTTTTCTTTGTTTTTTCCTCGGTTCTGCCGAATACAGCGGCAAGCTCCACGTCGTTTCTCTCGCTGAAAGCTCTCGCGTGCTGAAATCCCCAGCCTCCGGCTCCTACTACTGCCACTCTAAGTTTCTTTTCCATATCCATTCCTTTGCTTTATTCATCCAAACTTTTTATATATCTCAACAAGTTCCTTTCGTGATGAAACGGAAAGCTTACTGTAAATATTCTTGTTGTGGAATTTAAGGGTATTTTCCTTAATGTTAAGCATTGCCATAATTTCCTTTGTGCTCTTTCCCTCTATGTAATAGTCGAAAATAAGGCGCTCGGTAATAGTAAGTAAGCTTACACTCTTTAATAATTCTTCGCTGTTAAAGTCTTCCGCCTTCTTCTTAAGTACTTCTTCCCTTTCAATCGCTTCGGTGATTTCTGCCTTTTCTCTTTCATTTATAAGGTAGTCAACAGCAATAAGGAAAATTTCACTGATTATATATGAAACAGCCAACATTTCAAAATCAAGGCTTACAAGCTGTTCAATAAACCACACGCCGATATTTACAAACACGGCAGCTAAGAGCATTATAGCTTCAATAGCTCGCTTTGTTTTCTTCTTGGCTATTCCGTAAACTACTGCCCAGGATACAAGGAAGAAATATAAAAGCAGGTATATTAAGTAAACAACGTGTAAAGGACCGTAAACCTTACTGAGCACGGTAGTGCCGCATACGTTAATTAAGCTTACTTCCTTATAATATATATCGGAAAATCCGGGGCTTGCCGCAATAACAAACACGCCGAAAGCTACACCTGAAAGTATATAGGGCAGGGATTTCGGATAATTGATTTTAAGTGTATTTAAAATCATCATCTGCATTGAAAGGGGCAAAAGCACCGAGCCAAAGTAAGCCACCCTGTTACTTATAAGGGCGAGATCCAATGTGCCTGAATAAGCTATCATAGTATAGCCCACGTTAACGATGCTTACACTTGCAAGCAGTACACTGAGCCAGAAATTTTTCTTCCTGCCAAACACAAGGTAAATCACAAAAATCGCCGTGGAAATTACAGCTAAAGCAGCATAAATTACCGCCATACTTAAATTTTTCTCCCCAATACCTTTGCAGCCTGAAAAAACTAAAGTAAACAAAACAATTAATATTGTTATACTTAAACTTTCTTTTATCCTCTTCATTGTTTTTCCTCCCGGGAACAGCCTTCCCACACCAAATCCCACACTTTTTGAAAATAAATTTTGCTTTTCCCACACCAAAACACGGGAAAGTGTGGCGACAAATTTATAAAAACTTCTATAATTATAATAAAGAAATAGGCTCTATCAATTTTTTTGTTAGACATATCAATTATAACACAGACAAAGAAATTAATAAAGCCTATAATTAAAACAATTTGAAAGGTGACAAATACAAAAAATGAAAAAGCTCACTAAAATCACAAGCTTAATTTTAAGCATCATTTTACTTATCACAGCTTTCACAGCCTGCGGCGGCGACGTGGACAACAAAAGTCCTTTAGTCGGCGAGTGGAAAAATGGCGGCGAAATTATCAGCCTTACTTACGTTTTCGAAAAAAACGGCAAAGGCAGGGAGGAAGCTTACTTAGATGGTGAAGGCAGCGCTGAAAGCTTTACCTACGAGGATAAAGGCACCAGCGTTTCCATTAAGTTTGACGGCGGCGGTGCCGCAAGCGAAAGGCCCTACTTAATTAAGGGCGACTGCCTTATAATTGCCGATAACTTCGGCGGCTACGTTCAGTACGTAAGAAACGACGGCGAATTAGTTGACCCCACAGCCGAGGAGTTAAAGGAGATTTTCGGCATTGAGGAAGAGGATATTTGGGACGACAGCTATCTTGAAGGCGACGACTACACGGACACCGAATGGACAGAGGACTTTGATGACGAGGAGTGGACAGAGGACCTTGGGGATGAAGAATTTACCGAAGAAGATGACTTCACACACCCATTATCTTTTTTCTATATTGACTATTTCCTTGATGAAACTGCAAAAATGAGCAACTTTATGAACTTTGCTTACCACCTTATAGACGGCAACGTTTTCTACGGTCTGGTTTATAATGATGAAGGTTACCCACAGTTTGTAAGTGCCGAGCTTTCCGATGACGGCACTTTTGCAACAGCAGGTGAATACACACTTATTCAGGCAGATACCCTTCCCTACTACTTAACAAAGAATGGCGACTACATCTACTATATTTCAAATGATGACGGTGCTTACCGATATTCTATTGACAGCGCAGAAGCTGAGCAGCTCATTCCCGAAGCTTACGACTATTTACAGATTGTTGGCGACTATGTTTATTTCACAGATGCAAATTACAATTTCTACAGAACTGATTTAGAGGGTTTAAACAAGGAGCTTATCCTCGATAAAACCATTTACTACGCATATATGTTCACGGACGAGTGGCTTATCTACCAGGACGATGCCGACAACGAATCCCTTCACATCTATAATATATATGAAAAGGTGGATGTAAAAATTACTGACACAGCCTCCTACTCACCTATTATTTACGGCACAGAGCTTTACTTCCCTATGATGGATGAAAACGGCTTAAAGACCCTTGCAAAAACAGACCTTAATAATTTCAGCGTGGATTACGATGAGGTAACCGGCGAGGAAATCTACCTTTACCATATAGAAACAACAGGCAAAGCAGCTTCCCCCTACCTTGCAATCGACTGTGACGGATATATCTACAACGGCCTCGATTTTGCTTATCCCATTGATGAATATGATATTATGGAGAATCCCGACGAGCTTTTGGAAATAGCTTACAGCTTTGTAAGTGAGGATTATAAAGTAAGCCTGCGCTATAATGATGAAGGCTACGTAGAATCCGTATACGTAACCCTTAACGAATCCGGCGGCGGCAGAGCCTTACCCAGGTTTAAATAATTTACAGAATAATACAATAAAAAAGGGTGCGATTTCGCAAGAATTTCGCATCCTTTTTATTTTCAATCGTATCTTAAATAATAACTAAATTGCAGGGGCAATTCACGAATTGCCTGCTGTCACTCAATAAGCCTTCCGTCGGTTGTAACGGTTACAACACACCAGGGTATAAATTTACCGCTATCTATCAAAGCTTTTTTCACTGCATTTTCAAAAGCAAAGGGCTGAATATGAAAGGCAAATGAAATTTTAACCTCAGGATTTACACCGCGTATTTCACTTATGGTTTCACTATACCAATTAATCTGGTCGCTACCGAAACCCGGTGATGATTTTGAGTGGCCGTTTTTTAATGAAGCTTCGCTTAAAGCACCGCAGCCGTTGGAATCGAGCATAACGAAAACACGCTTCAAAACACCTTGCGATTTAATTCCCACGGTATAATTACCGTTGCCAGTTAAATTTCTCTGCTTAAAAAGGCAATGCTCTGCTTTACTTAGCTTCTCGCTCTGCCAGTCGGCACCTTTTGCGCTTTCGTTATCGTGGTTTCCAAATACAGGAGCCCATGGAATTTTAATGCTTTCCATAAACTCTACAAATTTCAAAAGACTTGTACCGCTATCGTCAAATTCGCCGTAAATTAAATCGCCTGTTATTTATAATAAGGTCAGGTTCAACCTTACTTATAACCTCCCTCACTGTGTTAAAGCAGCGCTCATCAATGCTCTTTTTACTCCAATAAACATCCTCATCAGAGCTTAAGTGCCTTGCATCTCTTTTTTGTGAAGAATCAATTATTTGAGTATCGGTAATTTGCAGTACCTTTATATCTCTATTTTCTTTAACATCTACGAAAAAATCAATTAAGGTATCGCTTATATTTATTGCACTCATAAAAAGCATTCTCCTTTATTTCATTATAAAGGCATAACGTTTATCTCTCTTATAAACCGCTTGAATAAAGGGGCCGAAACGTACTGCATTCTGCCCTCTGCAAATTCGCCTGACCAGGCAAAATGTTCGTGGCCTGCAATAATTGCAGCCACACCGCTTTCTTCACTGCGTATAAGCTCAGAAAATAATCTTGCATTTTCCGTGGTGTTTTCGTCACGGTCAAGCATACTCCATGCAGTTTTTGAAAATTCTTCCGTCCATACAGGTATGTGCATCAAAAGAATTATGGGTTTCTTTTCATTAATAACGGCTTTCATTTTATCTAATTGATTTTCAGTAATATCAAAACTGCTGTTATCAATGCAGACTATCACAAATTCTTCAAAATCACGCACGTAAAACTCCGCTTCATTTCGCATCATAGGCGCAATGTTACTGCGCATTATTTCAAATTCGGGAATTTCAAGTCCGTATGTACCGTGTTCATGGTTGCCCATTACATAAAGATACTCGCAGGGGAAACTGCTGAGTAAATCTTTTAGCTTTTTTACGTTATCTTCAGTATAATAATCAATTATATCCCCTGCCATTAGAACGGCATCGGGGTTTTGCTCTTTGGCAAATTTAATAAATTCACAGAAAACATCTAAAGCAGGAGTACCGTTATCATTCCACCTGATTATAGATTCCGAAACTGCAATCTTTTCTTCTTCTGAGCTTTCAGAATTTACGTTTACAATATGAGCATCGGAAATATGCAAAAATCTTTTGCTCTTACTGATACCGGGAATTTTTATTACAACACTTTCGCTGATTTCAAACGTTTTAACATCGCTCATTATAATACCTTCAAAAACAAATTTTCACTATAACTTTCTTTATTTCATTATATCACCGCGAAAGAAGATGTCAAGAAAGGAAATATTCCGTATTTTTAATAAAGTCTGTTGACCTTATGTTTGTAAATTGTTATAATTACTTTAATCTGATTTATTTTATGAGCGTTTAAACTAAACTTAAACTGACATCATACACGTATATTATTTTCATCAAAAAGGTGGTTATAATGAAAAATACTATTCGATTTCTTTCACTCATCCTTGCTTTTATTATGATTTTAAGCGTTTTCACCGCCTGCGGAAACACCGAGGAAAGCACACAAAATAACACTAAAAAAAGCTTGGTAGGAAAATGGGAATACAAAACCCTGTTTACCACTTATACTTACGTATTTGAAAAGGACGGCAGCGGTTACATTGAAACCTACAATATGGGTTTAGGCAGTAAAAAAGAATTTACTTATACCGATACATTAAATAAAGTAAATATACTGTTTGATGAAGGTTACGACTATTACTACCCCTACGTAATAAAAGGAGATTGCCTTAATATTTCCGATGATTTCGGCAGCTACATTTCACTTGTAAGAAACGGTGGAAAAGTAGAAGAACCAAGTGCAAGAGAACTGAAAAACATTTTCGGCATTGAGGTAGAATTAAGCGACCTACTTCCTCAGGATAAAACCGAAAGCTTAAGCGAGAGCAAGGTTTACCCTGCAGTGAACTTCCCCACTAGTTTTTCTGCTGAAGAAACCGCTAAAATGAGTAATTTTATGACAGGCGGCTACTATACTTCAGTAGGTGATACAGTTTACGGACTTCTTTACAGTGAAGACGGAACTTCAAACTTTGCTAAGTTCGAGGTTGTTACAAACGATGGTTTAACAGAATTCAGAGATATAAACGTAATTATGCCAAAAACCGCGGCTAAATACGTTACATATCATGAAGGTTACGTTTATTTTGTAAACCCAAACGGTGGCTTATATAAAGTAGCTGAAGATCAGTTGGAAGCTGAAAAAGTAAGCGGTGACGTTTACGGTTATTTCAGAATATATAATAATCAGATTTACTACTGCGACGCAAACAATTATTTCTGCAAATGTGAGCTGGACGGCACAAACAAAGAAGTTATTCTCAGTAAAGAAGTATTTTACCCTTACTGCTTAACAGATGAATGGGTAGTTTATCAGGATGATGCCGACGGCGAATCACTATATATTTACAATATGGCAGACGATACCGATATTAAGCTTACCGATACCCACGCATACTGCCCGATAATTTATGATTCTTCTATGTACGTTGCAATCGCCGAAGAAAAAGGCGGAGAAAAGAAGCTTGCTAAATTCGACCTTTCCACATTTTGCTATACTTACGATAGTGAAACAGGCAAATATTTAGCCTTATGCGATACCGAGATTTCAAAGAATGTAGTTACAGGTACTTTCTTAATTACTGAGGACGGAAAGCTGAATAACGGCAAGGAAGCAGAACCTATTGAAAACTGGATATCTATGGATAACCCAGAAGGTGAATTTGAACTTCTTTACCGCTACACAAGTGCAGATTACGATATTTACTGGACTTATGATAACAGCGGATATGTTGAAAACGTGAACATACACTGCAAAAATTTAGGCAATATTTTCATATTACCTCTTATTTAAAAACAAAAGCTTCGGGAGTTTTCCCGGAGCTTTTAATTTTTAATTACCCCGTAACAAAATAACTTCAATCTCTCAACTTAATATTGACCGAAAATGAATTTTGATTTATAATCATTTTACTTAAGGAAAGGAAAGAAAAAATATGATAAAAGGCGCAATATTTGATATGGACGGTACACTTTTAGATTCAATGCACATGTGGAACGACCTTTCAAAATATTATTTAACTTACAAAGGTTATGAAGTTAAGGAAAATTTACCAAAATATACCGACGGCTTAAATTACTACGAGACCCTTTGCGGTAATATAAGAAAATATATTCCCACTATGAGCGACGAGGAGATTATAAAAGAAGCCCACGAATATATAGGCCACTTTTATAAATACGAGGTCAAGCCCAAAGAGGGCGCGGTGGAATTTTTAGAAAAATTATATAATATGGGTGTAAAAATGTGCCTTGCTACTGCTACGAATTATTTTATTCTCGAGCCTGCACTTAAAAGGCTTGATATGCTGAAATATTTCAGCAAAGTATTTACTACCAAAGAAATAGGCGTAGGTAAAGAAAAGCCGCTTATTTTCGATATATCATTAGAACACTTGGGCACAAATAAAGAAGACACCTATATTTTTGAAGATGCCCTTTACGCCATTAAAACAGCTAAAAATAACGGCTACAAGGTATGCGCTATTTACGATAAAAACGAAAAAGAGCAGGATGAAATAAAGGCTCTTTCCGATATTTACGTAACTGATTACGAAGATTTTTTTAAAAACTGTAAAGATTAAATAAAAAGCGGCAGCTCTTTGCTTATGCATTGAACTGCCTTTTATTTTATTATTTAAAACTCGGTGCAAACAGCTTCAGTTGTGTCAGGCTCAGAAGTAACCTCGCTTATCAGTGCAGATTTATAGCCTTTTTCATTTAAAATTCTGCAGGAATCAAGCACTCTTTTTTCAAAATCAGGAAGATAACGGCAGTAATCCTCATAAAAATACTGCTCGTGGATCATAATGGATACAAATCCGCCTCTGTGCGCATCATCAGAAATCTTATCCACCGCTTCAAGCACTTCATTTAAAGTACCAATATTAAGCACACGGTCAATTCTGCCGAAAATCATATCCTCTTTTGTGTCCATCCAGAAATCCCTCTTGCCTACGTGCTCCACGGTGGGAATATCCGCATAGTAACTGACTAAAGGATTACCGTCGCTGTCCTTTTCAAAGTAGCCCGTAAGGGAGCGAAGCCCCATACTTCTGAGCGCCCTCACAGCTTCTCTGTTTGCTTCGCCCCAATGTACGGTGGTGGAATTGGGTATACATTCCCTGCCTGCAAAGCGGCATATCTCACGGCAAATTGAAAGGTAATCTTCCCTGATTTTAGTCTCGCTTGCAAATTTGTAGGGTCTGTCGGGGAATTCGCTTTTTGCGTGGAAGGCAAGCTTCAGCCAGTCTGAATTTTCTATAAATTCCGCCTTGTAACGGTCGGTCATCATAGAAAGGTCAAAATAACCTTTTCTTTTTGAGAAAAAGCCCTGCGCCTTTTCATCAAAAGCGTAAAAAAGATTAAGGTGAACCTTTGCGCCGTAAAGCTCGTGGGCTTTTTTGTAAACTGCAAGATAGGGGTGATCGAAAATTGACTTATAATCACCTTCGCTTAAATCCTTTAAAAACAGAATATTATCGTCACTTGAAATACGGAAGCGCTTCACTAAATTATCTTTCAAAGCGAAAAGAGTAATTTTCACTTCCTCGTTTTCATTACTCGCTACCACGGCATTGCGGTAACCGTAAAGGGGGATATTCGCAATATAGCATCCCTTTTCTTCGCTGTAGATGGTTTCTATACCGTTTATTTTGGCATATTTATTTACACCTACAAAAACCCACAGAGCGCCCTTTTGCCATTTACCGTCGTATTTATTCAGGAAATCGCCATCCCAAGGGAAAATAAACTTTAATTGTTCCATAATTTGATCTCTTTTTTCACAAATTTATTTAAGGTAATTTAAATAGTTAACAAGCAATATCTTGGCGGCAGGCTCCTTATTTAAATTAGCTTCAATATTGAAGCTGTTTAAATAAACACTGCCCTTACCCTTATTAAAGCCTAAAGCGTTGTATATAAGTCCGTAAGAGCCCTCGTAGCCGTGGTAACCCGTATAGAAAGCAGGAGAAATAACTTCGTCGGGTGTTTTTAGGGTTTCAAAGCCTCGCATTGAAATTACCTGACCGAAAATTCTCTGGTCGGCTAAGCCGAAGCCAAGACCCTTAAAAATTTCAGGCTTTGCGTTTACGCTTTCCTTATGATAGAGCCAGTCCCAGCTTTTCTTCATAATAATATCGTCGGCAAGCTCTAATCTCTTAAGGTAGCCTTCCTTTTCAAAAATACGATAATCCATAAATAAAAGTTTAGCGCCGTTTTCCACAGCTTCTATAAGCTCATCAAATTCGCTTTCGCTCACTTCTTTACCTATAATTACCACGCCTTTATCGCTCTTTTCAAATTTTTTAAGTTCAGCACCCAAGCTTTCAAGGTAATTTTTCGTACCGTTTTCAATACCTATATAGGAAATTTCGTCTGCTTCAAGCTTTATATCCTTTTCATCGCTAACGAAGAAATCAAGCTTGTTACCAAGCGGCGAAGCGCCGTCCATATAAGCTATCAAGGAATATTTGCCGCCGGGTACGTCCAAAGTAATTTTTTCCTTCATCACGGGAATTGCGAAAGCGTCGTCAGTAAGTTCGAAATCCTTTTCCCAGGCTTTAACGGTGCCAAAGTCGGAAACTACCGCAAAATAAGCTTTATATTTACCCTCTTTAAGTACGTTTTCATTGGCAAGAACCGCTTCAACCTCAAATTCACGGTTTCTCATCACGTGAGTATCTGTAAACAGGCAGAAGCGAAGGGGTGCCCAGCCGTCGCAAACGGTATCGTAGACCTCGGGCTTGAATCTGCGCCATAAGCTCCATAAACCTTCACCGCACCAGCCGTGGTCCAGAAGACCCGTTAAGCTGTAGCCGTTAAACTTGGGATTTGAGCGTATCATATCGAAAATCCTGCGGCGGTCGAAAGCGCTAAGCTTCTGGCTTTCTTTAAGCATCATTTCGGGATAAGGGAAAATATTCTTTAAGTTAAGTCTTTCCCAGTCCTTTGTAAGCTTATCTGCCTGGCTCTTTATCCATCTGTAATCTTCCAAATCGGTTCTGTAGCCATACTGCTCGTAGTGCTTACTTTCCTCAATTACGTTGAAAAGTCCGCTCATACCGCTTTCGGAGAAAAAGGCAGGTAAATAGTCTTTGGCATAATTTCTCAGATAATTTTTATATGCATCTGTAAAAGGATAAGTGGGATATATGTGTAAATCACCGCAGTTATCAAAACCAACGTTATCACCAAGCTTATTTTCATCGTTAATAGGATGCAAATCATTACCCATAGCTGCATCCCATTCAGAAGAATAAGGATTAGAGCCGGAGGCAACGTCCTCGTATTTATCCCATCTGCCGGAATTGAAAAGTATAAGGCGGGTAGGGTCATACTCCCTTAAAAGAGGTAATATATCTCTTGCCCTCTGAGTCACGGGGTAAGAATCGTTCATCTCGTTTAAAAGTCCCCATACAGTAATGCAGGGGTGGTTTCTGTCGCGCTTAATCATCTCTATTGTGCAGTAGTCAAAGCGCTTAAGCATCAATTCTACGTCACCGATTTTATCTCTGCCGGCTTCAGGCAGGAAGAAACCAAAGCCTAAATCCCAGCCTGCGAAGTTTTCTTCATAAACCATCAAACCTATCTCGTCGCAAACTCTAAGCTGCTCTTCCCTGAGCATACCTGCAATAGAGCGCACCATATTAAAGCCGTAGGCTTTAGCCATAACCATATCTTTTCTTATCTGCTCTTTTATTGCAGGGTAACCCTGACCTACAGGGAAAGCATTACCCGTATGGGAGGATTTTAAGAATATCTTTCTGCCGTTTAAGTAAAAATAGCCATCTTTAACCAAGAACTCACGGAAACCGAAGTTTTCAATCTTTCTGTGTCTGCCGAATTCGCTTCTTACACTTACTTCCACGCTGTATAAATAGGGGTCATCAATATCCCAAAGCCTCATATCGGGAATATTTAAAGTAATTTCCGCTTCGCTTACGCTGTTTTCGGGTCGGATACTTATTTTGCCGCCGCAAACCTTCTCTTTGGCACCTATAGTACCGTATACGTTTACGCTGAGCTGTATGGGAAGGTCGCTTTTCGTTGTATTTTTTATAACTGTTTTTATTTTTAAAGTTTTCTCATTTATATCGCCCGTAAAAAATACGTCGTCAATATAAATTGCGGGGAGACTTATAAGCTCAACTTCACCCCATAAGCCGCCGTGGTTTGTGCAGGAGCCTGCCATATTTCTTGGGGCTTTATTTCTGTTAGGCACGTTAACTATATTAAGTCCGTCAATATCCTCTATAACGGGGTTTACAATTCTTACGGACAAAAAGTTTTCGCCGCCAAGTCTTATATTATCCGTTACGTCGAAAGTAAAAGGAGTTTCGCCGCCCTCGTGGCTGCCTAAAAATTCACCGTTTAAGTAAACGCTTGCCTTGTAGTCCGCGGCGCTGAACTTTAAAAGAAGCCTACCGCTGTCTTTGACCGTTATTTTGGGAGTAAACTTGCAAAAATAGAAGGCTACGCCGTGGCAATCGGGCAAAGCTTCCGCAATAATTGAGGGCACTTTCGTCTCGGTTGCATTGTAGGGCATAAATCTGTCCCAGCCTCTTTCAATTCCGTCGTTTTCTTTATCATAAGCAATAAACCAATTGTCCATTAATTTAAAAGTTTTAATATTTGAATTTGCGCTCATAAAAACAGTCCTTTCCGATTTACTTAATTATAATTATACATCATCTTTTTCCAAAAAGATATGAATTTTACGTCAATAAATATGATTTTTGTGTCAATTTTATAAATAATTAAATATTTGAAATATGGGGAATATTGTTATATAATATAAAAAAAGCGTATTGAGGCGATTATAATGAAAATATTGGGCAGCGATTTTGACGGTACCTTAAATTTCGGCGGAATAGATGAAGAAAAGCGCAGGGCTTTGGCGTTATGGCGTAAAAAAGGCAATAAATTCGGCATTGTAAGCGGCAGGGGCCACCACTCTTTAATTGAAATGTACAGAAAAAATAATATTGAATGCGATTTTCTGGTTGCTTATAACGGCGGAATGATAATTACCCCCGAGGGAGAAATTCTGTACGGCGAAAAGTGCTTCACTGTAGAGCAAAAGCCCTTTATAGAAAAATTATTTTCCTATGGCTGTACTTTCGCCCACGTTTGCAGTGACGTTTATTTCAGAGCGGTTAACTCAAGTAAAGAGCCTATGGACGATGAATATCATTTAAGTGATGAAAACGCTCCTTTTATGGACTTTTTCTACCAGATAAGCGTACAGCTCGAAAATAAAGACGAAGCTTTCAGAGTAGTTAAATTAATTGAAAAAGATTTTGGCGATAAATTAACACCACTTCAGAATGGAATATGTATTGATATTGTGCCCAAGGGTATTAATAAAGCAATAGGTCTTTTAAAAGTAGCTGAAATTTATTCCTGCGAAAAGACGAACATCATCTCTGTAGGCGACGATATTAACGATCTTGCTATGATCGAAGCTTTCAACAGCTACGCTATGGAAAACGGCGTGGATATTATAAAAAAGACAGCAAAACATATTACAAAAAGCGTAACGGAATTAATTTATAAGGAGCTTTAATTTATATGGAAAGAACAGTTTACAAGCATACTGTTTTAGTGGGTATTGACGGCATGGGCAATTTTAACCGCTTCTGCAATACTCCTAATATGGACAGAATTTTTGAAAACTACGCTAAAACATACCACGCCCTCTCTATGGACCCCACCATAAGCGCCGAAAACTGGGCATCTATGCTTCTGGGCGCAAATCCCGTTGTACATAAATACACCAATTCCAACATCGGCAGAATCAGAAACACAAACGAAAAACTCCCCTCAATTTTCAAACGCATCAAGGAGAAAATGCCCGAAAGCAAGCTTGCCTCCTACCCTGCCTGGGGCGCCATAAACTACGGTGTTGTGGAGGAAAATTTAGAAATTGACCGCCTCAGCCAAAGGTTTTTGCCTGATATTCCCCTCTGCGATGAAATTTTAAAATGTATTGAAACCAAACCGAATTTCCTTTTCATCCAGTTTGAAGAGGTGGACGGCGCAGGTCACGAGAGTGTTTACGGTAAAGAGGAGCACTTAAAGAAAATCGAACAGAGCGATATGCTTGTGGGCAAAGTGTACGAAGCTTACGAAAAAGCAGGAATTATAGACGATACTTTATTTTTGGTCATCACCGACCACGGCGGCATAAGAAACGGCCACGGCGGTTTTACCAATGAAGAAAAGTACGTTTTTATAGCTGCCGCAGGCAAAAACGTACCCAAGGGCGAAATCGGATATATGAGAACCAAGGATATTGCCGCGGTAATTCTCTATTCATTGGGTCTGGACGTCCCCGAATACGACGAGCAGGGCTTCTCCGCCCAGATTCCCGACGGTATCTTCCCCGAAATTAAAGGCGCTTACAAAATTCCCGTTCAGAAGGAAATTATCATAAACACAGAAAAGACACCCGATATAAAAAGCGAAAAGGGACTCTACCGCTTTATCCCCGAAAACAAAGTTAAAGCCGCCTTCTTCTTTGATAACAACACCCTTGACGCGGCGGGTAAAAATAATACAGTCGAGCACGGTGTGGTAAAATACTACAGCACGGGTATTTATTCATCCCGCGGCGAGCTTGGCAGAACGGGCTATATAACTCTTCCCGATTTTAAATTCGGCTCAGAAAGCTTTACAATTTCCGCCTGGCTTCGTAACGACAGCTCCATCGACGAACCCCCTGCAATATGCGGTACCAAAGATTGGTACTGGAAAAACAGAAGCGAAAAAGGATTTATGTTCTCCATGCGCGCAAGGTCAAGTATGTTCGTAATCGGCAACGGCGAAAGTCAGCTTGAAATTATCACACCCTTCCCCGAGGACGTAGCCGACGGCTGGATTCACGTGGCCGTAAGTGTGGACAGAGAGAAAAACCAGCTTCGTTTCTACCATAATTTCAAACTAGCAAACGTAAGAACTCTGGAAGAAAAATTCAGAATCAATTTGGATACGCAGTTCCCCTTCACAATAGGAAACGACGGCCCCGGCACTTACAATAACGAAAAATACGACCTTATTTTCAATATGGATGACCTCCTTATTTTCTCCGAGGCTTTCGAAAATACCGATATCGAAAAATTAAAAAATTATTATAACTTTAACTAAAAGCAAAACCCACGGTTTTACCCGTGGGTTTTATCATTTCGAGGATGAGGTTGATGAAGTCTCATGCCTTATTCTGTATGTTATAAAAAGCTTATATTTTCCAAAATTTTTTCTTATATTTTTATTGAAATTTTTGCATTTTTGTTGTATAATAGTTAGTCGTGATGAAGGGCTTAAAACTTCACCGCGTATTCCGTTCTTAAATACCGCAAATCAAGCGGTAAGGCAATCCGAAAAATGAAAGGATAGAAAAACGATGAAAAACAAAGAACGCAGAGTTGGTACAGTTTCAAGAGGCATCAGATGCCCCATTATCCGTGAAAAAGATGATTTAGCAGCTATCGTAACACAGAGTGTTATCGAAGCCAGTGAATATGAAGAATTTGAGCTTCACGACCGCGACGTTATCGCTATGACAGAGTCCATTGTAGCAAGAGCTCAGGGTAACTACTGCACAGTAAACGATATTGCTACAGACGTTAAGAATAAGCTTGGCGGCGAAACAGTTGGCGTTATCTTCCCCATTCTTTCCAGAAACCGTTTTGCAATTTGCCTTAAGGGTATTGCAATGGGTGCCAAAAAAGTAGTTCTTATGCTCAGCTACCCCTCCGACGAAGTTGGTAACGAGCTTGTTTCTCTCGATAAAATAGACGAGGCAGGCATTAACCCCTACAGCGACATTCTCGATGAAAAGAAATACCGCGAACTCTTCGGCGAAAACAAGCACGAGTTCACAGGTGTTGACTACGTTGCATACTATAAGGAGCTTATCGAAAACTGCGGCGCTGAGGCTGAAATAGTTTTCGCAAACCAGGCTAAGTCCATCTTAAACTATACAGACCACGTAATTAACTGTGATATTCACACAAGAGCAAGAACAAAGAGAATCCTTCTTGCTAACGGTGCTAAGGTTGTTTGCAGCCTCGATGAAATTATGAACGCTCCCGTTAACGGCTCCGGCTGCAACGAGAAATACGGTCTTCTCGGCTCCAACAAGTCCACAGAAGATAAGATCAAGCTCTTCCCCCGTGAGTGCAAGGATTTGGTTTTAGACATTCAGGAAAGAATGTTCAAGGCTACAGGTAAGCACATTGAAGTTATGGTATACGGCGACGGCGCATTCAAGGATCCTAAGGGTAAAATTTGGGAGCTTGCTGACCCCGTTGTTTCCCCCGCATTTACTGACGGCTTAGTTGGTACACCCAACGAGTTAAAGCTCAAGTATTTAGCAGATAACGACTTTAAGGATCTTTCCGGTGAAGAACTTAAGAAGGCTATCTCCGAGAGCATCAAGGCTAAGGAAGGCAACCTCGTAGGTAATATGGCTTCTCAGGGTACTACACCCCGTCAGCTTACTGACCTTATCGGTTCTCTCTGCGACCTTACATCAGGCTCCGGCGATAAGGGTACACCTATCGTTTTAGTTCAGGGTTACTTCGATAACTACACAAACTGATAAACAGCAAATCAAGGCGTTGTGTTAATTCACAGCGCCTTTTATTTTTAC
Source organism: Oscillospiraceae bacterium (assembly GCA_015065615.1). Classification (GTDB taxonomy): domain Bacteria; phylum Bacillota; class Clostridia; order Oscillospirales; family Acutalibacteraceae; genus SIG603. The sequence continues at coordinate 20,140 of SVPY01000041.1, forward strand.
TTGAAATTATATTTTAAATTGATATAATAACCTTAAAGGAATTAATTTAAGGAGAACTAAATTAATATGACGGAACTTGAAAAAATGACCGCAGGGGTGCTTTACCTCCCGGGTGACAGCGACATAATGAAAGAGCAAACCAAATGTATGGAAAAGCTCTACGATTTTAATATGACACGCCCTTCCGAAGGGGATAAAAGAAACAAAATGCTTAAAGATATGTTTGCGGAAATGGGCGAAGGCTGCTATATTGAGCCTCCCCTGCACGCCAACTGGGGCGGCGCCCACACACATTTCGGCAATTACGTTTACGCTAACTTCGGTTTAACCTTAGTGGACGACAGCCACATCTACGTAGGCGATAACGTAATGTTCGGCCCCAACGTAATTCTTTCCACCGCAGGCCATCCCATTCTGCCCGAACTGAGAGAAAAAGGTATGCAGTATAATTTGCCCGTACATATAGGCAATAATTGCTGGCTTAGCGCAGGAGTTATAGTTATGCCCGGTGTTTCTATAGGTGATAACAGCGTAATCGGTGCAGGCAGCGTAGTTACTAAGGATATACCTGCAAACGTGGTGGCAGTTGGCACCCCGTGCAGAGTAATGCGCGAAATAAACGAGCACGATAAAGAATACTACCACCGCAACCATAAAATTGACTGGAATGAAATTAATATATAAATTTTTATAATAAAAAAAGACGTCTTCTGCTTAGAAGATGTCTTTTTTAAAGCGCGATGATATACCAAACCTGCGGCTTGGATAAAAAAGAAGTAACTTTTGGTAGACAAAAGTTACTTCTTTTTTGCGAAAGACTACCTAAACGGAGCAGAATTGAGGTAAGAAAGCCCAAAAGTAGTGCAGACTACCATTCACGATCCGGACGAAGATCATTCCAAAAGAAAGTTGCTTCCGTTTCCGGCAAGTGCAGTTGGCATTCCCTATAATATGGCTTTTTCTTGGAATGAATTACACAATGCCACATTTGTTCATAATGACTTCTGTATTGCGTGATAAACTCCAAGGTGCATTTTCCGCTGTTTATCGCAGAAATGAGCTGTTCCATATCCCAAAGCTCTACACTTGTATTTCGGAACCCTAACCATCTATGTCTTGTGAACACACGTACTATGATGTCATCAACATCTTCTATAGAAAAATCGACTACTGAAGCATCCGTTCGTATTACCTTTTCAGAAGCGTTTTCTATATGATGGGATGTTACCCAAAAACCATCGGGCAAGTAAAAACGCAGTGTATGATTTTCAAATGAAATCTTATCTGACATACAATCGTGAAGAGTGAGTTCCTTGTCGTGAAACTCATCTGGATCAATATGTTTGAAATTATCATTTATCACTGGAAATCGCCTCCTTTTAAGAGAATTATACTACTTTTCCACAAACAAATCAAGGCGAAGCCTTGTATATCATCAATTCCGCAGGAATTGCATATCATCCGCAACTTGTTGCGGTATATCATCAAGCCGCAAGGAAATGCACGCTGACGCGTGATGAGATACAAGGTCGGCTTGCCGACCTTGATGATATGCACCGCACTTCGCGCGGCGATGATATGCCAAGCCTGCGGCTTGGATAAAAAAAGAAGTAACTTTTGGTAGACAAAAGTTACTTCTTTTTTGGAGCGGGCGACGAGGCTCGAACTCGCTACCTCCACCTTGGCAAGGTGGCGCTCTACCAGATGAGCTACGCCCGCATCAACAAGAGATATTATATCTCCCGACAGTTCATTTGTCAAGTATTATTTTAAAATATTTTTATAATATTGAAATATAATCTCTGCTGTGCTATTATATTTTTGAAAGGATGTGGATTTATGGCAAAGCTTGAAAAGAATTTATCCGGCGATTTTTATTCTATTCTGAGAAAAATTGAAGACGGCATTTTAAACGGCAGTTATACAGCCTCTCTTGAAGAAAAAAGTGATTATTCCGACGGTAAAAGCCGCTGCAGTATAAGAGTTTTTGAACGTTACAGTGCATTCGGCGGCAACAGAGTGAGTTTATCTGTGACCCTCTACAAACCCGAAAACGGTTCAATTAAACTCTGTGCCGTTACCTCAGGCGGCAGTACGGCGATGTTTTTTAAATTAAACACCTTCGGTGAAGACGCTTTTCTGGAAAAATTAAACGAAATACTATAAAAATTGACCTGCCAAGGAAACTTGACAGGTCTTTTCATATAATTAAACTGATTAATCGTCAATATCAAGTGCTTCCAGACCCTTTTTGGCGGAAACCTTTGAATCGCCGTGCTTTACAAAGAACATTGTTACGAAAGCAAGTGCTGCGAAAATTGCCGCGTAGGGGAACAGAATTGTCATACCGAAGGCATCCATAAGCATACCCGAAAGCATGGGGGTTGCAATCTGCGCCGCCATTGAAGCGGTATAGTAGAATCCCGTATACTTACCTACGTCCGCGCCCGAGCACATTTCAACAACCATGGGGAAAGAGTTAACGTTAATTGTAGCCCAGCCTATACCTGCCAGAGCAAAGAGAATATTCATAACCATGGTGGAGCTGTTGCTTCTTATAAATGAAGCAAGAAGGAAAGCGGTAGAAAGCATTACCACACCGCCTAAAATGGTCTTCTTTCTGCCAAGCTTTGAAGCCACTATACCTGCAGGCAGGTAGGAAACTATTGCCGCGCCCTGAGCTATAAGCATTGTGGTGTTATAGTCCTTCTGGAGTACGTTAGCGGCGTAAACTGAATATTTTGAAGTAACCGCGTTATAACCGAAGTACCATAAAGCGATAGAAGCAAGAATTAAAATAAGTGAAGTAAGCTCAGCTTTGCTGAGTTTC
>SVPY01000065.1 GCA_015065615.1 Oscillospiraceae bacterium
AACTTCGTTTCTTTACTCTTATGGAGAAGAAGCGTCCCGGTGAGGAATTTACTATTATAGAGGAAAGAAACGAAGTTCCCGGCGAAAGCATAGGTAACGCCGTAGGCAAAACCTTTATAATGAACTCCTGCGATATGTGTATGATCGATTACATCAGAGAGCTCATAAACGCCGGTATAACGAGCTTTAAAATTGAAGGCAGGGCAAAAAGCGCTTACTACGTTGCCTGCATTACAAATGCCTACAGAAAAGCCATTGACTTTACTTTGCAAAACCCCGATTCACCTCTTCCCCTTTGGATAAAAGAGGAAACGGAAAAAATAAGCCACAGAAAATACAGCACGGGCTTCTATATGGAAACAGAGCCGGGTCAAAACACCGAGGACGGCGGCTATATAAGAAAGTACGACGTAATTGCCGTATGCGAAGGCTACGACGAAGAAAAAGGTATGGTTAAGCTTTCACAGAGAAACCGTTTCTATAAGGGCGCTGTGGCTGATATTTTAGAGCCCGAAAGCGACAGCTACGAAGTAAAGCTCGATGATATTTTCGATGCTGATTTAAACTCCATTGAAGTTGCCCCCCACGCCACAATGACGGTTTATTTAAAGACCGATAAAAAAATTAAAGAGGGCGCTTATCTTAGAATTAAGAGATAAAAAAGGTGTGCAGAATTACTGCACGCCTTATTTTTTTATCTTTTATACTTCATTAAATTTAAGGTAGCCGGATACCGTAATTTGTCGGCAGATCTGTCCTTATTGATATGATAATTCTGTATTTTTATAGAACAGGAATTAATCCTGTCCCTACGATGTGAGTTTTTTATTCCTGTGAATTTTATGTAAAAACAAAGATCTCCCCTGATATTTGTATTAATAATTTATGAAACAAAACACCCGTGGTGTTAAAACCGCGGGTGCATTTCTTTATTACTTTTGATTATTCAAATATTATTATTCAGCAAGACCTGCCGCCACTAAATTTGCCTGATGCTCGGAAGCTGTTCTTGCGTAGTAGGGGTTACCGTCGCTGTCGTGACAGAAGTAGTAGTAACCTGCGCCCTCATCACTGGGGGAAACTGCGGCTTTGATAGCGTCAAGACCGGGTGAACATACGGGACCTGCGGGAAGACCTTCAATATCGTAGGTGTTATAATCGGAATTGAAGCCGTTTGGGGCATCGCTCTTTTCCTGATAGGGATAAAATACGGTACAGTCACAGCCCAAGGTATAAATATCCATACTTGCGCCGTTTTCAAGACGGTTATGAAGTATAGCGGAAATCATATACATATCCGCTTTATTTGCAGCTTCAGCCTGAATTATGGAAGCAAGAGTGATAATTTCCTCTAAAGTATAGCCTGAATTTTCAATTTTCTCATATACGTCCGAAGTGATTCTTATCTGGAAGTTATAAAGCATCTTTCCAAGAACAGAATCAACGTTTTCGTTCAAATAGAAATCGTAGGTATCGGGGAAAAGGTAACCTTCAAGCAGATAATATCTGTCGTCATCATTTTCAATTCTTTCGATCATATCGTAGTTATTGAAATCCTGACTCTTGCAGGCTTCGAGAATTTCCTCTTTACTTGCTACACCGTTCTTTTCAAGCTTTTCGGCAACCTCCAATACGGTCATACCTTCCTGGAAGGTAACGGTAACAACTTCCAAATTCTCCTGACCGCCCTGCAGGTAACTTATTATACCCTGATAATCCATATTTTTATCAAGCACGTAGGTACCGGGCTCAAAATACTCCATATCAGCGGTAACCGTACAGAAAATGTTGAAGAATTCTTTCTTCTCGATAGCATCGTTAATATATAAGATTTCAGCAAGCTCCTCGGCGGTTACGTCCTCGGGAATAATTACCGTTGCCTGACCCTCGCCTCTGCCTACTGCAAAGAAATCGTTGGCGCCTTCTATAAGGTAGCTTGCAAGGGTGATGCCCACAAGCACAACCATAACAACCCACACTATACGGAAAATGCCTTTATTTTTTGCGCTTTTAATTTTATTGCGCCTTTTGTGTTCTTTTCTCTGTGCCTTTTCTTCAATATCCCGGCTGTAGAAATCGTCGTTCACTTCGGGTTTTTCCAAAGCGGGAATTTTACTTTCTACCTTTTCATCCTCAATATTTACTATAGCATCAAGTTCTTCCTCAGGGATACTCAAAGTAAAATCCTTGGGGTCAATACTGCTTTTAAAATCGCTCATTTTAGCTCCTTATGTTACTTTCTCATCTGAATTGCGGCTCTTATTTTCTTGGCAACCATTTCACCTGCAAGCTCGTTTGCAAGACTTAATCCGAACTCGAGGGCAACGCCTGCGCCCTTTGCCGTAATAATATTGCCATCCTTAACTATGTATTCGCCTTTGGGTATCTCGGCGCCTATAAGCTCATTTTCAAAACCCGGGAAACATACTGCGTTTTTGCCTTTAAGTAAGCCTAAGTGACCGAGAATAGAAGGCGCGGCGCAAATAGCTCCTATAAGCTTATTATTCTTATAGCAGTAATCGATACAAACGCGAAGAATGGGGTCTGCTTCAAGATTCAAAGTACCGGGCATACCTCCGGGAAGAATAATACATTCCATATCCTCGGTGGTAATATCTTTAATATTCATATCGCAAAGCACGGTAACACCGTGGGAGGATGTAGCTCTGTCTCCTTTTATTGCTACGAGCTTAATATCAAGCTCGGCTCTTCTTAAAATATCTATGGGCGCTATTGCCTCGGTCTCTTCAAAGCCATCGGCAAGAAAAATGTATATCATAAATTATTTGCCTCTCTTTTATTTTAATGCATTCTCAACGATTCCGATAATATCATCCTTGATATCACCGATTTTTCTGGGCTCACCGTTTTCGGAAGCTGGAACAACCTTCCACAAAAGCTTAGCCGCTGCATAAAGACCCGATTTGCGGCAATGGTTTAAAAATTCCACGTTGCTTTCGTGAATATCCTTCTTACTCTCATCGCCTTCGTATCTGCCTGTCATAAGCTTTTGAGAAACTTCA
>SVPY01000042.1 GCA_015065615.1 Oscillospiraceae bacterium
TTGGGACTTGCACTTGTCAAAAGAGTAATTGACATTATGCAGGGCGAAATCGGTGTGGAAAGCGCTGTCGGAAAAGGTTCTACTTTTACCGTCAGGATACGGAGGATATGATATGGACTGGAAGAAACTCGGCAAAGCATTACTATTTCCCCATATCGCCATTATGATTATTCTCGTTCCTATTGTCACCGTATTCCTTGTGTATTCGATGGTGTTTTTGGGGACGGAATCGGTTGCGGCAATTATTTCGTATGTGCTCTCTGCCTATACATTAACGGTATGGTGCTTCAAGATACCGTATTTGATCAAGTTTTTCAAAACATTCAAGAATGAAAACAAGTATGCGAGAATCTGGCAGGACGATACAAGACTGCGGGTAAACGTATCTCTTTACGGAACGCTTGTCTATAATACCGCGTACGCATTATTGCAACTCGGTATGGGATTTTGGCATCACACCTTTTGGTTCTACTCTCTGGCAGGATATTATATATCTCTTGCTGTGATGCGGTTCTTTTTGGTTCGACATACAAGCAAGCATAAACCGGGAGAGAAAATGCTGGATGAACTCATAAAATACCGTGCCTGCGGCATTGTATTTCTGATTATGAACCTGGCGCTTGCATTGATGATATTCTTTATGGTGTATTGGAACAGAACGTTCAACCATCACGAAATTACAACCATTGCATTAGCGGCGTATACTTTTACTTCGCTGACACTTGCGATTATCAATACGGTGAAGTACCGCAAATATAACAGTCCTGTATATTCAGCATCCAAAGCAATAAGCCTCGCTTCTGCGTGTGTGTCTATGTTAACACTTGAATCTACAATGCTGACAACCTTTGGCGATGAAACAATGAGCTTAACAGGGCGGCGCATTCTGCTCGGCATATCCGGCGGCGTAATATCCGTATTTATTATTGCAATGGCGATTTATATGATCGTACAGGCAAACAAAAAGATAAAGCTACTAAAATAGGGGGAAGAATAATAGAATGGAAAATAAAGAGAGTTTTAATTACACATATTCTGCCAAAGAGCAGGAAGAAATAAAAGCAATTCGCAAAAAATATGCCGTTCCCGAAGAAACCGAGGATAAGATGGCACAGCTTCGCCGCTTGGATGCAGGTGTTACGCAAAAAGCTCAGGTGGTTTCTCTTGTCTTTGGTGTAATCGGTGCGCTGATTTTAGGAATGGGCATGAGCCTTGCAATGACCGATATTGGAAAGATTATAGGTCTGCTCGGAGGAATGGCTATGCTGATCGGAATCTTAATCGGAATTGTTGGTATCGTGCTTATCTCAGTGGCTTATCCCATCTACAACTCTATCATCAAGAAAGAACGGGAAAAGATCGCTCCCGAAATTATCAGACTTACTGATGAACTGATGAAATGAGGAACTGATATGAATGTGAAGAATAACAAACGGCATCAGGAAACGATAAATAATATAAATAAGGCATTCATTACCTTGCTTCAAGACAAGCAACTGAGCGAGATAACGGTATCGGATATCTGCAAGGTGGCCGACATTAACCGCAGCACATTTTACGAAAAGTATGACGATGTCTCTGCTTTGGCGTATGCGTATACAAAAGGGATAGAAAAAACAAATAGCCGAACAACCGCATGCCGAAGGTGAATTTGCTTGGCTTTTTGAATATGCAAAAGCCAATGCCGATATGTTCAACTTGCATTTCAAACTTGGCATCAGTAAAAGCGGCGGAGAATATAAAACAATATTTTTCAAAAACGGCGTATACTCCGTTTTAAAAATGTGGCTCGAAGGCGGCTGCGTTGAATCCGCCGAAGAAATGAGCAAAATCATAAAAAGAGAATATGACAAAGTGTTTAATTCATAGTAGAAAAGACGGCGATTTTTTCGCCGTCTTTTAATATTTATCTGGACTTGTGGCAAGTTGTGTAGTATATGTTTGTGTTGCAAAAAGGAGGTGCAACGCACATGACAACACTTGAAAATTTATACTACGGCAACATCAGTCCGCACGAAAGGTATATCAAGCGAGGGACGAGAGTGGATAAGCTCGTCAAACTGATATGCAAAAATGAGGAAGTACTCAATGCAGGACTCACAGAGAAACAAAAAGAAACCTTTGAAAAGTTTAAGGACTGCACAAGCGAATTATCCTGCATCACTGAGCGTGAAGCATTTAGTTCGGGATTTATTCTCGCAACACGCATAATGGTGAAAGTGATGCAAGGCTTGGAGGAGGTCGAGGATATATGAGGAAAATCATAATCCTTCTTCTCTGCTGTGGGGTGCTCGTGAGTATGGTGGGACGCGGTGGCAAAACCGCACCGCCGCCTACAGAAAGTCAGTCGACAACGGTATCGGAAACGATAATGACAGAAACACCTACTGAAACAACACCGCCTAAAACGGCGGTAGAGCCAACAGAGAAAGAAAAAGAGCCTCTCCCGACCGTGAGTGAGTATCAGGCAGCTGAGCCAACCAAAACCATTACAGAACCTACAACAACGACACAGTCAAAGGAAGAAACAAAGCCTACTGAAACACCGAAGCCGATCGAGTCATCGGCGGCGGAAAATACTGAGCCAAAGGTTGAAGAAACTACAAAAGCGGAAGAAACATATGTGGACATACAATGGCCAGAGGTAGATTCTGCGGATATCGAAAGGCTTGTTGTAGAAAAGGTTAATGCCTATCGAACAGCACAGGGTGATGTAGCGGCTACGATGCTCCCCAGACTGACAGAGGTGGCACGATACAGAGCAAACGAGCTTACAACTAACTTTGAACACCGCACAGAACAACACGTCAGCACCGAACTTAAATACGGTCAATACATCGACCTTGCACCTTACGGTATGCCCGATAACAGTTACTACAAAGGCTACAGCCGCGAAGCTATTGGAATGGGAGATTGGTTCGGCACGGCCAAAAGCATGTCCGACCGTATAGCAGATGGATTTCATCACAGCAAAGGTCACTGGTCGTATGTCGGCAGTTCCAAGCATCCATACATAGCCGTAGGCGTAACCAAAGCAAACGGCAAATGGTATGTGTGCGTTCTTATGAGTGATGATAACTACGGCGGATAAAAACAAAATAAGGCGATTTAAGGCGGGTGTATGCGAAGACAAGCAAACACCCGCCTTAAGTTTTAAACGCCACACAGCGCAAAAAAGCACCAAAAATCGCCCCGGATTTCCCCTTTTTAGAACACACTCACGAATGAAATTTACAAATAACTTCTATTTAATTTTTGCTTGAAAAATTAAATTTTTTGCCTTAAAATGGAATTTAGATTCTACTGAACACGTTTGGAGATAAGGAATATGAACAGTACAGAAAGAGTAAGAAATCTGATTCTCGGCAAAGAATACGACCGCCAGCCCATTTACGGCTGGGTAAGGGCAAATTTAGAAAAAGAAATAAGCGAAAAATTCGGCAGTGTGGAAAACTTTGAAGATAAATATGAATTCGATATGGCTCATATTTTCGGTGGTCCCGATGCTTTTAAAAGAGATCTTTTAGAGAAAATAAAAAGTGAAAATGAGGAATTTACTCCCGATTTACTTATAAATGAGGATATTTTTACAAACCCCGATAATTTAGAAGCCTACGAGGGTATGAGAAAAGCCATTGAATTTCACAAGAAAAGGGATAGATTCTGCTACGTGCAGACCCCAGGCTTTTTCGAGCAGTTTAACTCTGTTTTCCCCATTGAGGAACATTTATTGTGGCTGGCTTTATACCCTGATGAACTTGCTATTTTATATAAAAAGCAGGCACAGTGGACTAAACGCTTTGCTCTGCACGCTATTGAAGCGGGTGCCGATATGATTCATATAAGTGACGACTGGGGCAGCCAGAAGGATTTACTTTTCAGCCCTTCTACCTGGGAGGAGCTTATTTACCCCAATATTAAAGAGGTTGTGGATTTTGTTCACAGCCAAAACGTATTTTGTTCACTTCATTCCGACGGCTGTATTTTAAAGGTCGCGGAAAAACTTCCCGAAATAGGCTTTGATTTAGTTCATCCGTGGCAGGAAAATGCAGGTATGAGTCACAGCTTATATAACGAAAAATACGGCGATAAATTCGCTGTTTTAGGCGGTATATGCGTTCAATCCGCCATAGGAATTATGGATAGAGATTCCCTTGAAAAAGAGATAAGGCGCGTTTTCGGCAATTTAAAAGGCAAGCGCTGGTGTGTTTGTACAAGCCACTACGTGCAGAACCACTGCAGTATTGAGGATTTAATTGCCGCTTACGATTTAATTTACAAACTTGCACGAGAATAAACAAAAAATAAGCTCTCAGATAAAACTGAGAGCTTAAATTTTTTATAAATTGTTTGCCTGGCTTATTATTTTATTAATAAGCTCCGTTTCTTTTAAAGAAGCAGGGAAGCTTAATATCCATTTAATTTCCCGAGGTTTAGTATTAAATCCGATATTATCGCTTTCATCCACTATCATAAGCATTGTAAGGTCGCCTTCTTCCATATGTTTCACTACGGTGAACAACGTGGAATCCCAGTCAATTTCAGGGCCGTGCTTATTATCCATTGATTCCTCTTCAAAATCTTTGCGGCTGTTTAAAAGAAAATCTTCCATGCTTTCGTAGGTTCTGCTGAAGGCAAAAGTCCAGTGGTGCGAGGAGGTTTCGCCCTTTGTAACTGCCTTAAAATCATTGAAGCCCAGAGTTTTTAAATAATCCGTTATAAGATTCACATTATAATATTTAGGCTCTGAAGGTGCCCATACTCCTCTTATAAAGTCATATTTAACTGCAGGCTCAGTAATTTTTACCGCCGCTTTTTCTATGGGTTTTTCTGCTTTTTTAAATAAATTGCGAATTTTTGCCAAAAATTTCATCAAGAGACCTTCTTAGTATTTATAAACTATCATGTTGAATGAGTGCTTTTTAAGTGTAACTTTATGTTCCTTACCCTTCACGTCACTTATTTCTACGTTTACGGGAGTAACGTTTTCTTTTTCTGCACTGTTTGTAATCTTGAGGTCATCATTATAAAGCATTACGTGCTCATTTGCAATAGTTTCTTCAAAATTCTCAAAGCAAAGGTCTAATTCCATATCCTCACTAAGTGAACGGTTAACTGCAAAAACAACAAGCTCTCTCTTTTCTTCGTTATTAATAACGCTTGTTTCAAGATAAGGAATATCGTATTCTTTGTGCTTTGAAGGGTAAGAATCACATTCTACTAAAGTTTTCAGCGCTGTGCCGCGGCCTCTGTTAGACATATACATAAAGGGATAGAAAGTAGGCTGAACCCATGCTTTGCCCATATCTTCTGTCATAATAGGCGCAATAACGTTAACAAGCTGTGCAAGGCATGCACACTTAACTCTGTCGCAGTTATTCTGCAAGGTCATAAGCATACAGCCAACAAGCAATGCATCCTCAAAGTTATATATATCTTCAAGGCGGTGAGGCTTTTCTGCCCAGCGCTCAACCTTTTCGTTATTGCTGTGGTACCATACGTTCCACTCATCAAAAGAAAGATTTACGGTTTTCTTACTGTGCTTTTTAGCTTTTATGGCATCGCATATTGCAGCTACACCCTTGATAAACTGATCCATATGAACGGAAAGACCGATAAAATCAGCAGTATTATCATCACGGTTGCCGTAATACTGGTGGAGTGAAACCAAATCAATATGTTCGTAAGCGTGGTTCAAAGTCTGGTATTCCCATTCACCGAAGGTAGGCATATTTAAATTGGAGCTGCCGCAAATAACAAGCTCAATGGAAGGATCGGTCCATTTCATAAGCTTAGCGGTTTCTGTAGCTGCTCTGCCGTATTCTTCTGCTGTTTTGTGGCCCATCTGCCAGGTACCGTCCATTTCGTTGCCGAGGCACCATGTTTTAATGCCGAAAGGCTTTTCGAAGCCGTTCTTTCTTCTTAAATTTGCATAGTAAGTATCGGTATCAAGATTGCAGTACTCTAAAAGATTCTTGGCGTCGTCAGGTCCGCGTGTACCTAAATTTACAGCCATCATAACTTCTGTGCCTGCTCTTTTTGCCCACTCCTGGAATTCATCAATACCAACCTGATTACTTTCAATAGTCTCCCATGCTAAATCAAGCTTCTTGGGGCGCTTATCTCTTGGGCCTATGCCATCCTCCCAATTATAGCCTGATACAAAGTTGCCGCCGGGGTAACGTACTATCGGCACGTTCATCTTATTAATAAGCTCGATAACGTCCTTTCTGAAGCCAAGCTCATCTGCGCTTTCGTGCTCGGGCTCATAAATTCCTCCGTAAACAGCTCTGCCTAAATGCTCAATAAATGAGCCGTAAATTCGTTTATCGATCTGACCGATAGTAAATTTCTTGTTAACTGTAAGAGATGCTTTCATATATCCACGTCCTTTCGTTTTTTAATATTATCACAATTTTTTCTGAAATACAATAAAAGGCAGTAAAAAATACTGCCTTAATTTTTTATAATACTACGGGATAAACTGTTAAAGGTTCGTCCTGTATATCCATATATGTCATATATTCGTGGAAATTATCGTTCTTGAGCTTAAAGCGTGTATCTGAGATTCTTTCGAAGCTCTCGTCGGGGTTTTCGGTATTGAAGCTAAGCTCCACCTTACCTCTGCCCATAGCCGCAAGTAAAAGGGGACCGTATTCCAATGCGTAGCGGTCTTTACCCTCTATTTCATCCTCACCTGTATAAAGAGTGCTGCTCATACTCATTGGAAGGGTGAATTCGATTTCTGTGCCGCCATTTATATTTTCAAGAACAAGATAAGTACCCGGTACACCTGTTTTACCCATTATTATTACTTCCTTACTGCACCAGGAAGGGATTCTTAAGTGGAGGTTAACAGGAGCAGCTGCTTCTTTTACGCTTATCTTTACTCTCCCGTGATAGGGCATTGAAGTATCAATAATTATTTTGGCACCTGATACCGTGGCTTCACTGTTTTCATAAAGATTAACGTAAACGTCATTATCTTTATAGGTATAAATAAACTGCGGCAGCATTGCCATCATTCTGGAGCCTGTAGCGGCACAGCAGGTAGCAACATCTGTAAATCGCTTATCCTTACAGCCTTCAAGCAGAGCTAAATAATGGATTCCCCTATCCTCCACCTGTGCGGCGGCAAGAACGTTATAAATAGTTTTTTCAATTTCATTTGCGTAATGCTCGTTATCGGGCTCTAAAAGCAGCATACGCTGATTTAAAAGCGCCCAAAAAGTAGAGCAGCAAAGCTCATTATACTGATGCTTGGGGTTTAAATAGTTACATCCGGGGTAAAATGGCTCGCCCTCGCACATAACTATACCTCCGCCTACGTGCTGCCACTTATCTTCATACATACTAAGAGCGTTTTTAATGCACTCTAAAAGGTATTCTTCACCTGTTGCTCTGTAAATATCAAGATATCCTTCCAAAGTAGTTATAAGGGTACCGTGAGGGTGGTTACCGGGTTTATTGTAAATTGCAGTGTGATCCTTTTCATAAAGCCATTTCAGCCAGAAATCTTCGCGGTAATATTTTTCTGCTACTTCCAAATCTTTTTCTGCGCCGACTTTTGAAAGATACAATGCGGTATTTGCAAGTATTCCCTGAAAACCTAAATTCAAATCCTTTACAATAGGCAGGCACTCCTGATTATTGAACCAATCACCCATATCTCTTACAAGTCTGAAGGCTTTTTCATTGCCTGCATAGCCTGCAGCCAAAAGGCCGAAAGTAAACCATGCACGAACGTAGTTGGGGTACTCTTTAGTGGGGAATTTTTCTTTATCAAGAGGAATAAGGTATCCGTCCTCCTCCCTGCTTTCTTCGATTTCATCCACGATTTTATTCATCATATCGCGGATTTCGCTATCCTCGCGCCACAAAAGAAGAGTTCCTGCAGACATTAAGTACATTGCCGCGGTCTGACCGTAGAGATTGTTTTCGAAATGTCCGCCATCGTAGCCGTAGGGTGCTTTGGGTGCGTAAACGCCTCTTTTAACACGGAACCAATACATAAGGCGGTCAAAATCAAAACGTTTTAAAAATTTAATATTATTTTCGAAAACTTCATATAGCCTTCCTCCTGTGAGTTTAACACCAGAAAAAAGCAAGTTAACCTTATTTTTGATTTTTGCGCTGTCCTTTAATAATGAATATTCCATAAAAGCGCCACCTTTACGTCGTTTAGTACCTTTATTTTATACTTATAAAAACTTTGCATCAAGCAATTAATTTACTTATATCGGCAACAATTTATCTTAACCTATATCAATAGAACGCTGGGCGCAGGCGTTTAAATCAAGTGACGCGCGGTTTCCTGCCAAAAATTCATAATAACCCTGGGAAGCCACCATAGCGGCGTTATCACCGCAGTATTTAAGCTCGGGGCGGTAAAATTCGAGTTTTCGTTTTTTACATTCTTCCTCTAAACGCTTTCTTAAAAGGCTGTTTGCCGATACGCCGCCTGCTATAACTATTTTTTTCTGTCCCGTTTTTTCGGCGGCAAGCATCATATTTTTTACAAGGTAATCCACAACCGCTTTTCTGTAGGATGCGGAAAGGTCCGCTTTATTAACTTCAATACCCTTCTGCTTATTGTTACTGATAATATTGATAACTGCCGTTTTAAGGCCTGAGAAGCTGAAATCAAGAGGAGCGCCGTCTACACTGGGTGTAGGAAGCTTGAAAGCAGTATCGTTACCTTTTTCTGCCTCTTTATCAAGCATAATTCCTCCGGGGTAAGGCATACCCATACTTCTTGCGGCTTTATCGAAGGCTTCGCCTGCGGCATCGTCTCTGGTTTTACCGATTATATTGTATTTTGTGTAGCTTTCAACGTTGATAATATGGGTGTGACCGCCCGAAACCACCATACATAAGAAGGGCGGCTCTAATTTTTCGTTGGTTATATAGTTGGAGGCTATGTGGCTTCTTAAATGATGCACGGGCACCAAAGGAAGACCGGATGAAAGAGACAAGCCCTTGGCGAAATTAACGCCAACCAGCAAAGCACCTATAAGACCGGGAGCGTAAGTTACTGCTATAGCATCTATATCCTTTATAGTTAAGTTTGCTTTTTCCAAGGCTTCACGCACAACGCCCGTAATAGCCTCGCTGTGGCGGCGGGATGCAATTTCGGGCACAACACCGCCGTATAATCTATGCTCCTCTACCTGAGAAGCAACTATATTGCTTAAAACTATTCTTCCGTCCTCAACTACCGCGGCGGCAGTTTCGTCGCAGGAACTTTCAATACCTAATATTCTCATTTTTAGCCCTCCTTATAAAACTTTGTATATATAACGGCATTTTCTGTGGGATTTAAGTAAAAATTCTTTCTTACACCTTGATTTAAAAAGCCGAATTTTTCGTAAATATGCCTTGCCCTTTGGTTTCCTTCTCTCACTTCAAGAGTTAAAAAACAGGCGTTTATCTCCTTTGCTTTTTCTTCCAGAGCTTCTAAAAGTGCTTTTGCCACGCCTTTATTTCTTGCTTCGGGGAAAACCGCAATATTATCTATGTAGCATTCATCCAGAACTATATGCATTCCGCAGTAGCCTTCTACTTCATTTTTTTCGTTTACGCTTACTATAAAGAATGCGCCCTCGTTTTCCACCTCTTCAGAAAGGGAACTTTCGCTCCAAGGGGATGAAAAACACATTTTTTCAAGCTCTGCCACCTTATTTACGTGGCAATAATCCATTTTTACTATCATAATAACATTCCGATTCTCATTTTAAGTATATCGTAAAACTTTCTTACTTCGCCTACTAATTTATCGCGGCACTCCCTGAATACTTCTATATCCTCGCCGTGAAGGTCCTTTACGTATGAGCAAACGTAAATTTTCTCGGTGGGTACACCTGCCTGCTCTAATATATAGGCGTGGGTATCGCTTACCACGAAGAAAATATCCCATACGGCTAATTCGTCGCTTGTAAGCTTTCTTGATTCCCTCACTTCGGGAACAATACCTATTTCATTTAATACCTTTACGGTATTTTCGGCAATTTCCGCACCGTTTACAGCCGCAAAACCTGCGCTCTGGCACACAAAATCCTGCCTTTGTTCCTTTTTAAGCAGATCACGGAAAATTTCCGCCGCCATCACGCTGCGGGCTTTGTTTTCCGTGCATACAAAAAGCACTTTTATCATTATAAGCTAAGTCCTTTCAAATTTTCCTGTAAACAAGAAAATCAAATTCTATTTCCGTTGAAAGAAACTGCAGTTCCTTTATTTTTCCGCTACCCTTTATATCCGTTTTCCAGTAGTAAGGAGTCATGGAGAAAAGTGACATTATATCGTTATTATTATCGATATCAATTCTGCCCTTTACGGGAATACGCTTAACAAACTCAAAACCTTCGTAATATGTATCCTTTTTTTCGTTTTCGTAAGGATTTTCGTATAAAACTTCCTTCATCTCGAAAAGATGTTTTTCACCCGGTATAGCAAAAATGAAATATCCGCCTTTTTTAAGCACTCTAAAAAACTCTTTTTCGCAAAGTGGCGAAAATACGTCGGTTAAAACATCCGTACTTTCTGAGGGAAACGGAATATCAAAAACGCTTGCTACCGAAAAACTTATGTTTTTATATTTTCCTGCGGCGGCTTTTACGGCAAATTTAGAAATATCGAAGCCAAAAATCTTACTTTCAGGCAGTGCTTCCTTCATTTTGCCTGTATAATAACCTTCGCCTGAGCCGCAATCGAGAATTACGGGGGCAGGATTTTCCCCCGCACAATCCTTTACTATATCGGTAAGTGCTCGGGCAAAAATATTATAGTAGCCCTTATTCAAAAAATCGCGGCGGGCAGAAACCATAAGCGCGTTATCTCCGGGAATTTTGGAGTGCATTTTATTTACGGGCAGAAGGTGGGTATAGCCCTGCTTTGCTTTATCGTAGCTGTGAGAAGCCTCACAAACAAGACTTTTACCCGTATCCTTCAGAATTTTTTTACATATAGGGCACGTAAAATTTATATCATTCATCTTAATTGTTTTATCCTTTAGCCAAATACCAGTTTTCGCCCACGTTTGCTTCTGCCTTCATAGGAACGGATAAACTAACTGCGTTTTCCATCTCGTATTCCAGTATTTCTTTTACTTTTTCAGCTTCCTTAAAAGGCGCTTCAACTATAAGTTCGTCGTGTACCTGTAAAATGAGCTTCGCTTCAAGCTTTTCTTTTTTAAGCCTTTCGCTTACTTTTACCATAGCAATTTTAATAATATCCGCCGCGGCACCCTGAATAGGCATATTTCTTGCCACTCTTTCGCCAAATGCACGCATATTAAAGTTACTGCTCTTAAGCTCAGGCAGATAGCGGCGTCTGCCGAAAATATCCTCTGTATAACCCTTCTCTTTGGCTTCGTTTATTATATTTTCCATATAATCACGCACTCCCGAGAAATTCCTTAAATATTCCTTGATATAATCGTCGGCTTCTTTTCTTGATACGCCTATATCCTTAGAAAGAGAGAATGCGCCTATACCGTAAACGATACCGAAGTTTACCGCCTTTGCCCTGCTTCGCATCTGGGAATTGATAATCTCCTCAGGAAGACCGAACACTCTTGCGGCGGTAGCGCGGTGGATATCCTTGTTATTTATAAAGGCATCCCTCATCACTTCGTCCTTTGCCACGTGGGCAAGAACACGAAGTTCGATCTGGGAGTAGTCGGCATCAATTAAGGTGTAGCCCTCTTTTGCTATGAAATATTTTCTCAGCTCTCTGCCAAGCTCAGTTCTTACGGGAATATTCTGCAAATTTGGCTCTGTGGAACTGATTCTGCCCGTTCTGGTTTCGGTCTGATTAAAGCTTGAGTGGATTCTTCCGTCCTCTTTAATTTCCTTCACAAGACCCTCGCAATAGGTAGAATAAAGCTTAGAAAGAGCGCGGTAATTTAAAATATCCTCAACAACGGGACTTTCGTAGCGTAAGCTCTCAAGCACTTCGGCGCTGGTGGAATATCCGCTCTTTGTTTTCTTGCCGTGGGGAAGTCCCATTTTTTCAAATAAAGCTTCGCCCAGCTGCTTGGGGGAATTTATATTAAATTCATAACCCACCTGCTGCATAATGGAGGCTGAAAGGGCGTCTATCTGTACTTTTAACTCTTTGCCGTATTCACTGATGCCTTCTCTGTCTACCCTGAAGCCCTCACATTCCATTTCTGCAAGAACCTTGCTTAAAGGAATTTCTACTTCGTAGAGAAGCATCTCCTGATTATTTTCCTTTACTTCCGCTTTAATCTTGCTTATCAATTCGGGAAGAACACAAACAACGCTTTCTTCATCCTTAAAGCTTAATTTATACTCAGCCGCCAGCTTATCGGGAGAATATACAGTAGCGGAGGGATTAAGCAGATAAGCCGCCAGAGAAGTATCGAAAATTTCGCCCGTAATCTCGGCGTTCAGTTTTTTTACCGCCTTATGGAAGGGCTTAATATCGTGGGTATACTTTTTAATGTCACGGCTTTTCGCAAAAGCTTTAACAAAAGCATCGGAAGGCTCGTTTAAAATATAGATATTATCCTCTTTTTCGCCCCTGATAAAGAAACTCATCTTGCTGATTTCGCCGTTTTCCTTATATTCGCTAAGGAAATATGCCTTACCATTACCCTCGTCTTCAAGCATGGGAAGAAGGGAGGCGCATTCCTTTACGCAGACCTTTGTAATTTCCTTCTTTATTTCCTCTGCTTTTTCCTCTTCAGAAGCAGCATCGGAAACGTTTAAGCCGAACTTCTCCATAAGCGTGAAAAGCTCTAATTCAGCCATTAAGGAGGAGGCTTTTTCTTTATTTACATCATTTTTAACGTAGAAGGAGGCATTTTTCTCGATAGGTGCCTCGGTATTTATCGTGCCTAAATAGTAGCTTAACTTCACGTTTTCCATACTGTCGATAAGCTTCTGGCGCATTAAAGGCTTTATATCAATTTCGTCGATATGCTCGTAAATATAGTCGATTCCGCCGAACTTCTGAATAAGCTCCTTGGCGCCTTTTTCGCCAATACCCTTAGCACCGGGGATATTATCTGAAGTATCGCCTTGAATGGACTTTATATCAATAAGCTGCTTGGGGGTTACACCGTAATCCTCCATAATTTTTGCTTCATCATAAACAGTTACGGTGGACTGACCGAACTTGGTTGAAGCAAGGCGTACGGAAGTATGAGGAGATACAAGCTGTAAGCTGTCTCTGTCTCCCGTTGCAATAAAGCAGACGTCTCCGTTATTTTCAGCGTTTTTTGCAAGTGTACCTAAAATATCGTCGGCTTCAAAGCCTTCGCAAGTAACTATTTTGTAGCCAAGGGCAGTTAAAATATCCTTTAAAGGCTGCATCTGACTTGCCAATTCCTGAGGCATACCCTTTCTTTGAGCTTTGTAGCCGTCGTAGGTCTTATGGCGGAAGGTAGGGGCTTTTAAATCGAATGCTACTGCCACAGCATCGGGAGTAAGCTCACTTTCAATTCTATTTAAAATATTTAAAAATCCGTAAATGCCGTTAGTAAACTGACCGTTTTTTGTGCTTAAAAGCTTAATGCCGTAAAAAGCGCGATTAACTATACTGTTGCCGTCCAAAACTAAAAGTTTCATATATATAATTTCCTTTATTTTTATTTAAGATGATTTTTATAGAAATTAAAGAACAATAGGGTGGTGGTAAGAGCTGCCAAAACGTCGGAAACGGATTCGCTTATCAATACCGCAAAAACGCGGGAGCTGTCAATACAGATACCGGCTACGGGTAAAGATAAATTCATAGCCAAACTTGTGCCGCCCAAAAGATGGGGCATAATATAAATTAAAGGAATAAGTAAAAATACTTTTCTGTATAGCGCCATCAAAAGGGAACGCTTTGCCTGACCTAAGGAAACGAAGGACTGCTGGCAAGCTATCTGCGCGCCGAATACGGTGCCGCCTAAAAGGTAAACGCGCAAAGCCCACTCCACCATTTGAAGCATCTCACTGTCGCTTGTGAAAATACTTCCGAAAAATCGGGAAAAAATTACTATAGTACCGCATCCGACAAAGGAAAAGCTTAAACAGCACAGGAATAAAAGCTTAAAAGTTTTTCTTACTCTTTCAAGATTATCTGCGCCGTAATTATAGCTTAAAATCGGCTGAGCGCCCTGACAGAGCCCCTGCAAGGGCATATTTACCATTTGGTAAAGGCTTAAAAGTATGCTCATGGCGCCAACTGCGGTGGTACCGCCGAAAGCTAAGAGCTGATTGTTGAAGCTTATTTGCAATAAGCTTTCGGTGGAGCTCATAATAAAGGGAGAAACGCCCAGAGCGCATATACTGCCTAAAACCCTGATCTCGGGTATAATATACTTTTTTCTTATTTTCAGCAGGCTTTTCCTGCCGAAAATGAAGCTCAAAGCCCACAAAGCGGAAACAGCCTGAGAAATTACAGTAGCTAAAGCCGCACCCTTAACACCCATACCCAGAATATTTATGAATAAAGCATCAAGGAAAATATTAAGTACTGCGCCTATAAGCACGGTAACCATACCGAATTTTGCATAGCCTTGAGTGTTTATATAGGAATTCATACCTATCGCTATCTGTACAAATACGGTACCTATAGCGTAAATTCTTGTATATTCCACCGCTAAAAGGATATTGGTACTATCAGCGCCGAAGGTGTAAAGCAGGGGCTCTGCAAAAATTTCTATAATAACCGTCATTATTATTCCCGTGGAAATAAGGGAAACAAAGGAGGTGGTCATTATTTTTTCGGCGCTGTCTTTATCCCCTGCGCCCATTTTAATAGCCGCCAAGGGTGCTCCGCCCAAGCCTACAAGATGAGTTACGGCGTTTATAAACGTGATAATGGGAAGGGCAACGGACAAAGCGGACATAGCTAAGTTGCCGTCGGGAGTTCTGCCCACGAATATTCTATCCACCATATTATAGAGAATATTTACAAGCTGGGCGATTATTGAGGGTATGGCAAGGCTGAATAAAAGCTTAGGTATACTGCCGTTTCTTAGTTTTTCAGTTCTGTCCATTTTATTCTTCTTTCATATTTTCTATATAAATATCTTTAATAAGCTCATCAAGGTCATTAAGTGTTAAAAGTTCGCTTGAGATTCTTCTGAATTCTGCGGCGCCGCGAAGACCGTGAATATACCAGGCTACGTGTTTTCTTGCTTCACGCATCGCCCTGTTTTCACCTTTTAAACTGCACATATCTTCAATATGCTTTCTCATAACGAGAAGTCTTTTACTTAAAGGCGGCTCGGGCATAATTCTTACGTCGTCTCTGAGTGCGGCATTTATCTCGGAAAATACCCAAGGCTTACCTAAAGCGCCTCTGCCCACCATAACCATATCACAGCCGGTTTCTTCCAGCATTTTTACCGCTGAGTTTGCGTCTGTTACGTCGCCGTTGCCGATAACGGGAATTTTCACGTTTTCCTTTACTTCTTTTATAATGCTTAAATCCGCAAAGGGGCGGTACATCTGCTCCCTTGTTCTGCCGTGTACTGTAACAGCCTTTGCGCCTGCTTCCTCGCAGATTTTCGCAACCTCCACGGCGTTAACATGGTCCTTATCCCAGCCTTTGCGCATCTTTACTGTAACGGGAATATCAATAACTCTGCTCATAGCGTAAACTATCTCGCCGCACTTTTCGGGAGTTTTCATCAAGGCGCTGCCGCAGTTATTACCTGCAACCTTAGGCACGGGGCAACCCATATTCACGTCGATAAATGCAGGTCTTGCTTCTGCTAAAATTTTAGATGCCTCTGCCATGATCTGAGGGTCGTCGCCGAAAACCTGAATAGCCGTGGGGTAAGCTTCCCCTTCTATATCAAAAAGCTCGTTGGTTTTTTTGTAGTTATATATTACGGCACGGGAGCTTACCATCTCGGTAACCGTAAAAGCCGCACCGAAATCACGGCAGATTTTTCTGTAGGCTTTATCCGTAACTCCCGCCATGGGAGCCAGCGCGGCCAAGCCCTCTATTTTTACGTTTCCTATATTCATAATTATACTAACCCTGAATTGTGAATTTAATGTATCAAAAATTTAAATATTAAATGTTCTGTTCGTCAAGAGAAAGCTCGAAGGAGGGTAAAAATTCCTCGGTAAAAATTTCGGCTTCTTCCATATTCATATTTTTTACAGCTTCCCTTAAGGTTTTCTCCGCGCTTAAAAATTCGCGGTTTCCGCTCTTTTTCTCCTCGATACATTTAATTATGGCGGAAATTTTATCCGCCGCCTTCACGTATCTCTCTATTTCCCTATCTTCATTTAAAAGAAGCTCGCTGTAAAAACCCCTTAAATCATCTGGAAGAGAACTTAAAAGACGCTTTGATGCGCTAAGTTCAATCTCCTTGTAGGAATCCCTTATTTCGGGGCTGTTATATTTAATGGGCGTAGGCAGATCTCCTGTTATAATTTCGCTTGCATCGTGATACAAAGCAACCGCCGCCACTTTATTTTCATCAATATTTTTATTGAGCCTCTTTTTGCCTATCAACGCGAGAGCCTGAGCTATTACTGCAGTTTCCAGCGAATGTTCACTTAAATTTTCCGCCTTGGTGTTTCTCATAAGACCCCAGCGGTTTATGTATTTCATTCTTGATATCATTGAGAAAAAATGGAATTTCATATTTATTTCCTATCGCCTTTTTCGGCAACCTACCTTCTGAGCATAATCATACATTATATATTGTAATTTAAAATTGTATTTTTTTCAAGCGTTTCGGCATAAAGAGCTTAAAAATAAGGGAACATTTTTAAATTAAGAAATTTTTAATTAAATTCATACAAATTTCATCTCACAAAAGGTTTAAACCTTGAAAAAAATATGGTATAATATACTAAATATATTCGGATTTCAACTACTTTTAAAAGGCAGGTTTATATAAATGGAAGAAAACGTAAAAATTGACGCCCGCGACGCCTCTACCATAGAACATAAAATATCCAAACCAAAAAGAGGCTTCAGGTACAGCTATTATTTTAAGGCATTCTCTGTAGCATTTTTACTTGCATCCATTATTTTCTTACCCTTTATTATAAGGGACGGCGGCAGGTTTATTTTCTACGGCGATTTTAACGCCCAGCAGATTCCCTTCTATAAGCTTGCCCACGAAGCTGTAACAAACGGCAATATGGGCTGGAGCCACACCACCGACCTCGGCGCAAATTTCGTAGGCTCATATTCCTTCTATCTTTTAGGCAGCCCCTTCTTCTGGATAACCGTGTTCTTCCCCACTGAGTTCATCCAGTACCTTATGGGTCCCCTGCTTATACTCAAAATAGCCTGCGCCGCTACCACGGGTTATCTTTATATTCACCGCTATATCAAAAATCAGGACTACGCTGTTCTCGGCGGTATACTTTACGCATTCTCAGGTTTTTCCGTATATAACATTTTCTTCAATCACTTCCACGAAGCCATAGTATTCTTCCCCATAATGCTCTGGGCACTGGACGAATATATGTACCACAAAAGAAGGGGAGTATTTGCTTTCTCCGTTTTCCTTTGCTGCACGGTAAACTACTACTTCTTTGTAGGTCAGGTAACTTTCCTGATAGTTTACTTCGTAATAAGAATGATAAGCTACAGCTGGACTTTAAAGCTTAAGGACTTTTTCTCACTTGCCCTTGAATCCGTTTGCGGTGTGGGAATGAGCTGCTTTTTGCTTATCCCGTCAATTATGGCAGTATTGCAGAACTGGCGTGTAAACGACCCCATTTACGGCTGGAACGCCCTTATGTACGGCAACGAGCAGAGGTACCTTCACATACTGCAGTCTATGTTCTTCCCGCCGGACCACGCGGCAAGACCCAATTTCACTCCCGACTCCAATTCAAAGTGGGCATCTTTGGGCGCATGGCTTCCGTTATTCGGTATGACAGGCGTTATAGGATATTTACAGGTAAAGCGTAAATCCTGGCTTAAAAAGCTTATATGGACTCTTTTCCTGATGGCGCTCATTCCCGTATTAAACGCATCATTCCAGCTTTTCAACAGCTCCTACTATGCAAGATGGTTCTATATGCTCACTTTAATTACCTCTCTTGCTACAATTATGAGCCTTGAAGACCAGAGAGTGGACTGGCACCGCAGTATAAAATGGTGCGCGGCAATCACTTTAGGTATAGCTATTCCCATAGGTCTTATGCCTAAGACCCTTGACGGCGAAAAAACTACCCTTACGATAGGTCTTGAAGCTTATCCCACAAGATTCTGGACCAACGTAGCGGTTGCCGTTCTTTCACTTGCACTTCTTGCTGTTATTTTTGCCTGCCTGAGAAAAAACAAAAAGCTTTTCAAAAAGATTTTAAATACAGGCGTTTACATCGCCATAGTAGTTTACTCCGTATTCTTTCTTATCGTAGGCAAAATGCAGTCTCAGGAGCCTTACGAGTTCTATATTCCGTACGCTCTTAACGGCGGCGAGGACGTTAAGCTGGAAAATCTTGACAGCGTCCGTTCCGATTTCTACGATACTCAGGATAATATGGGAATGCATTGGGGTATCCCCTCTATTCAGACCTTCCACAGCATCGTGCCCGGCTCAGTTATGGAATTTTACGATTCCATAGGCGTACAGCGAGACGTAGCATCCCGCCCCGATACAAGCCACTATGGCCTGAGAGCTATTACAAGTACAAGATGGCTCTTTGACGAGGAGGGCGACGATAAATATTTCGCAGGTGAAAATTACGATAAACCCGAAATGCCAGGCTGGATATACTACGGCAACGCCAATGGCTTCGATATCTGGGAAAATGAATATTATATTCCCATGGGCTTCTCTTACGATAAATATCTTACTAAGAGTGATTTCGAGACTATTTCCGAAGCAAAGCACGAGCTTGCAATGCTCAGAGGCGTAGTTATTGAAGACGAGGACGAAGAATTCTTCTCTGAATTTATGACCACCTTCAACCCCCACACCGTTCGCCTTGATGAAGATACTTACGAAAAAGACTGTATCCAGCGTGCAAAAATGAGCTGCACCGACTTTGAATATACGCAAACAGGATTTACCGCCACATTCTCCTCCGAGAAAACGAGGGTTGTCTTCTTCAGTGTGCCTTATGAAAGCGGCTGGACAGCTACAATAAACGGCGAATCCGCCGACATCTACAAAGTAAACGTAGGATTTATGGGCGTAATAGTACCCCGCGGTACCGATATAAAAATCACCTTCACCTACTCAACTCCGGGTCTTGTTTCAGGTATACTTGTTTCCCTTTTATCTATTATGGTAATCGGTATCTATCTTTTAATGTTCAAGCTTAAAGAGAAGCCCGTAAAAAAGGCTCTCAAAAAAGCAAAAAAGCGCCCCTTAGGCAATTTCTCCGACTACGCAAAAAGCAAGGGTGCAAGCTTCAAAAACCGTGTTCACGGCAAATACCTTAAAACCAAGCCCCTGCCCTTTGAGGATGAAGATACAGACGTGGATATAAGCGCAGATTTTGTTTCCGAAACTATCGATAACGAGGATATCTACGAGCTTTATGAGCAGGACGGTAAAGCCGAAGAAAACAGCGAAAGTGAAAAGTAAAAAAATTCCCTGATATTTATATTATTTTTAAAACCCAGCTGAAAGGAAATTTTTAAAAATGGTACTTTATTTGGTTGTTCCCTGTTATAACGAGGAAGAGGTACTTTTTGAAACCACAAAAAGACTTGCCGAGAAACTGAATTCTATGATAGAAAAGAATATGGTTGACTCCAAAAGCCGTATTTTATACGTAGATGACGGCAGCCGTGATAAGACATGGGAAATAATAGAAAAATTAAACACCGAAAATCCATTTGTGGAGGGCGTTAAGCTCGCTCACAACCGCGGCCACCAGAACGCTCTGCTCTCAGGCCTTATGACCGCCAAGGAAAAATGCGACGCCGCCATAAGCCTTGACGCCGACCTGCAGGACGATACCGACGTTATCGATAAATTCGTTGAGGAGTTTAATAAAGGATGCGATATCGTTTACGGTGTGAGAGACAGCCGTGAATCCGATACCTTCTTCAAAAAATTCACCGCCGAAAGCTTTTATAAAATTATGAAGGTGCTGGGAGTGGACGTAGTATTTAACCACGCAGACTACCGCCTTATGAGCAAGCGCGCTCTTGAAGCTTTAAGCGAATATAATGAAGTTAACCTTTTCCTTCGCGGTATAGTTCCCCTTATTGGTTTTAAAACAAGCAATGTTTACTATGAGCGCCACGAAAGATTTGCAGGCGAAAGCAAGTACCCTCTAAAGAAAATGATAGCCTTCGCCACCGACGGCATAACTTCCTTCAGCGTAAAACCTTTAAAGCTTATCTCTAATTTAGGCATTATCATTTCCTTCTTAAGTGTTATTGCCCTTATTTATGCCCTTGTTTCATTCATTATAGGCGTAGCGGTACCGGGCTGGACTGCAATAATCGCTTCAATATGGCTTTTAGGCGGCATTCAGCTTTTCTGCCTTGGCGTTGTAGGTACCTATATAGGTAAAATTTACAGCGAGGTAAAAGCGCGCCCCAGATTTTTGATAGAAACTTATCTTGAAAACAATAAAGAATAAGCTAAGTGCGAAAGTTTAACGCTTTCGCACTTTTCTTTGTTGCGCCCTGCAAAAATTTGTGGTATAGTAAACTAAATTAAACCCGTACTGTTAATTATAATTATTTTAAAAGGAAGGATGAAAATTATGGGAAAGAGAATTCCGAAAAGAGAAGAACTCGATAAAAACTACTGCTGGGCTATAGAGGATATATTCGAAAGCGACGAAGCTTGGGAAGAATACCTCGCTTCTTTAAGCGACCTGCCCGAAAAAGCCGCCTCCTACAAAGGCAAACTCGGTGAAAGCGGCGCCACGCTTCTTGAATTTTTGGATTTAAGCGAGAAAATCAGCATTAAACTAAGAAGACTTTTCCTCTACGCTTCTATGAAAGCAGACGAAAATACGGCTAACCCCACCTATCAGGCTATGAAAGGCAAGTGCTTCGGCTTTATCGTTAAGCTCAACAGCGCCACAGCATGGGAAAGCCCCGAGCTTATTGCAATCCCCGACGAAACTTTGGAGAAATTCTACGAGGAAACCGAAGGTCTTGATAAATTCCGCCGTTATCTCGATATGGAGAGAAACAGCAAGGCTCACGTGCTTTCCGACTCAGAGGAAGCATTACTTGCTTCCGCAGGTGAAGTATTCTCAGGCGCAGGCACTATTTTCAATACTTTAAACGATGCCGATATGAAGTTCCCCGAGGTAGCAGATAGCGAAGGCAATATGCACCAGTTAACAAACGGCAGCTACATCTCCCTTGTATCTTCAAGCGACAGAGTTCTGCGCGAAAACGCATTCCACGGCCTTTACAAGGTATTTAAAAGCTTCGAAAATACTCTTGCCGCAACTTACAATGCAGAAGTTAAGAAGAACGTATTTATGGCAAGGGCAAGAAAGTATAAAAACGCTCTCAACAGCTCCCTTGAGCCCAACGAAGTTCCCGAGTCCGTTTACTATAATTTAATCGAAGCTGTTCACAACAACCTCCCTAAGCTTCACAAATATATGTCCCTTCGCAAGAAGATAATGAACCTTGATGAACTGCACCTTTTCGACGTTTATGCCGATATGTTAGAGGGCAGCGACAAGGTAATAAGCTTCGAAGAAGCCAAGAAGGACGTTTGCGAGGCTGTTAAGGTATTAGGCGATGAATATGCAAGCACACTTAAAAAAGGCTTTGAGAACCGCTGGTGCGACGTTTACGAGAACGTAGGCAAGCGTTCAGGCGCTTACTCCACAGGCTGCTACGACGTTCACCCCTTTATGCTTTTAAACCACAAGGATACTTTAGACAGCGAATTTACCTTGGCGCACGAGTTCGGTCACTCTATGCACTCCTGTCTTTCCGCTAAAAATCAGCCCGCCATCTACTCCCATTACGTACTTTTCGTGGCTGAGGTTGCTTCCACCTGCAACGAGGCACTCTTGATGCAGTACCTCTTAAAGCGCACAGAGGATAAGAAGGAGCGCGCAGTTTTAATCAACCACTTCCTCGAGCAGTTCAGAACCACACTCTTCCGCCAGACTATGTTCGCCGAATTTGAGCTTAAGGCACACGAAATGGCAGAAAAGGGTCAGACCTTAACCGCCAAGGCATTAAGCGAGATGTACTATCAGCTCAATAAGGATTACTTTGGTGAGGATACCGTAGTTGACGAAGATATCGCAATCGAATGGGCAAGAATCCCCCACTTCTACCGCCGCTTCTACGTTTACCAGTACGCTACAGGTTTCTCCGCTGCTATGGCTCTTTCCAAGAGAATTCTTACAGAAGGCGAAGCAGCAGTAAAGGATTACCTCAAGTTCCTTTCCGGCGGCTGCTCTACTGACCCCATCAGCCTCCTCAAAATGGCAGGCGTTGATATGAGCACACCTGACCCCGTAAACACAGCTCTTTCACAGTTTGGCGACCTTATTGACGAGCTTGATGAGCTTACAAAAGAATAAAGCATAAAATTAAGGGAACCGATTCGTAGACTGCCCCAGTTTGTGCGAACAGCACAAAAAAGGGATTCCCTTGCAGGATAATTGAATTTTAAGCGGAGTGGCGTAGCGTCAGCGGCGCCACTCCCGTTCTGTTTTGGATTCGCTCATGGTTGT
>SVPY01000043.1 GCA_015065615.1 Oscillospiraceae bacterium
GCAGAAAATTTAAAAAGCTTATAATGGGTGTGCTTACTTCCCTTACGGTTATTTTACTTTTGGCTTTACCCTTTACAAGGAATTTTGACTTTACCTGGCTTATTGAAAAATATATAAGCACCATTGATTATTACGCCTACTACACCATAAACGCCTATAATTTCTGGGGCTTAATCGGCTTTAACTGGAAAAATTTACCCGCCGAGGGCTTTGCTTCATTCCTTTTAAATGCTTTGGGCCCCGTAATAGCGGTAATTCTTTCAGCGGTGCTTTTATATAAGAAGAAACTGGAAAAAGATTTTGCGGTAAACGATAAATATAAGGCTGTGTATTTTGCCTGCCCCGCGCTTTTGATGTTTTCGGTGTATATTTTCGCCACGAAAATGCACGAGAGGTATTTATTCCCCGCCCTTTTATTCATACTTTTAAGCTACGTTTTTACAAGCGACAAGCGCTTTCTGCTTATTTTCTCACTTGCTTCCTTTATACACTTTTTAAACGTAAGCTACGTGCTTTATTTAAATAACGAGTATATTGCCCCCGATTCCTTCGAGATTATTTTCCTCTCCCTTTTGCACCTTTTAGTTTACTTCTACTTCCTTTACGTGCTGTACTCAGTTTTCAAAAAGGGCAAAATAGTGAAAAAAATCAATTTGAATATAGGCAGAAACAGGGGAAGTTGGAAATTATTCCCTGAAAACAGTAAAAAGTTCGATAAAAAGGACGTAATAATCGCCATCGCAGTAACTTTATTTTACAGTATTTTTGCTTTAAGTAGCGTAGGCTCAACTAAAGTTGTGGAGAAAAGCTGGACTCCCGAAAGCGGTGAGAGCGTTATTTTAAAGTGCGACTCCCCCGTGGATACAATTTTGTACCTGCCGGGCATAGGGGTAAATGAACTTAATTACAACGGCAGTACCTACAGAGCTTCAAGAGTGGGCGCAAATATTCTGATTGAATATTCCCTCGACGGCGAAATCTTTATGGAATTAACAAGGGCGGAAAATCCCTACGTTTACCAGTGGCAGGAGATAGAAGCAGGCGACGGCTTTAAATATTTAAGAATCACCTCCATAGGTATGAATACCACCATAGGCGAGATAGGCGCCTTCTATAACGGTCAGCAGGCAGAGCTGCAGCTTTTAAAGGGTGAGGGAGAGGCACTTTTAGACGAGCAGGAAATGGTTCCCGCTGAATCAACCTGGGAAAATTCCACCTATTTCGATGAAATTTACCACGCCCGCACCGCCTACGAATATATTATAGGTGCGGAGCCCTACGAAAACACTCACCCCACCTTAGGTAAGCTTTTTATTTCCCTCGGTATACTTATTTTCGGTATGTGCCCCTTCGGCTGGCGAATTGTGGGAGTTATATTCGGCATTTTAATGCTGCCCGTGTTATATAGGCTTTTAAGAAGATTTTTTGAAAGCAAAATTATTTCCGCTTCCTGCACTCTTATTTTCGCTTTCGATTTTATGCACTATACCCAGACCCGAATTGCCACCATAGATACCTACGCGGTGTTCTTTATCCTTTTGATGTTTAACTTTATGGTGGGCTTTGCAAGTAAGGATATTTATAAAGAAAAGCTTATAAAATTACTGATTCCCTTGGGTCTTTCGGGTCTCTTTATGGGAATGGGTATTGCTTCAAAGTGGAACGTTGCTTACGCTTCTTTGGGCCTCTGTTTCATTTACTTTATTAAAATATTTGTAAGCGCAAAAGAAAATTACAAAGGCAACCTGAAGGAAGTAATTAAAAGACCCTTGATTTTATCACTTTGGTGTATTTTATTCTTCCTTATAATTCCCTTCGGCATCTATTTTGCATCCTTCCTTGTATGCACATTACTGCCCCAGAATACTTACGATATTTTCGGCAGATTTTTAGCTTACCAGAGCCATATGTTCGATTACCACGCAAATTTAGAAGCCACCCACTATTTTGCATCCCCCTGGTACGAGTGGCCCTTGGATTTAAGGAATATCTGGTACTACGGCGAGAGTAATTTATCAGTTAGTACCGAAGCTTCCACTATAGTCTGCCTTGGTAATCCCATCACATGGTGGGCGGGTTTAGGCGCTTTATTAATTCTTGCTTTCGATTTTATAAGAAACAAAACAGAGGGTATGGCGGTAGTTTTATTAGGCTTTGTTTCCTGCTACCTGCCTTGGGTGCTTATTTCGCGCCTTACCTTTGTCTACCACTATTTCACTGCTGTTCCCTTTATAATTATGGCTTTGGCTTACTTCTTTAATAAGCTTGAAAATGTGAAAAATTTAGGTAAGCCCATTATGAATAAGGGTGTTCTTTCAAAAGTAAAGATAAACGAGCTTTTCGCCCTTGGCTTTTTAGCTGTTGCCCTTATAATGTTCACAGTCTTTTACCCCGCAATTTCGGGCGCTAAGAGCGACTATTACTATTTAAAGGGTCTTGAGTGGCTTTCAAACTGGTACTTTATTTAAATGTTGACAATTGTATAAAAATTGTTTATGATTAAAAAAGATAATACTTCTAAAATAAAAGAAAGAGGTAAAAAATTATGAAAGAATTTTATATAGGTATTGACGTAGGCGGTACTAAATGCGCCGTTATCCTCGGTAAATGTGTAGAGGGTGATATGTCCATCGTGGATAAAATCGCTTTCCCCACAGAATCAAACAAAGGCTATATGTTTGCGGTAAATAACATTTACGCCGCCATTGAGGAGATATTAAATAAATATAACTTAACTAAAGATGATGTTGAAGCTATGGGCGTAAGCTGCGGCGGACCTCTTGACAGCAAAACGGGCAGAGTTTTATCTCCCCCAAATCTCCCCGGCTGGGATGATATCCCGATTGTTGATATGCTTCAAAGTAAATTCGGTATTGAGACATATTTACAGAACGACGCCAACGCCTGCGGTTTAGCTGAGTGGAAGTTCGGCGCCGCTAAAGGCTATAATAACGCAATATTCTGCACCTTCGGTACGGGGCTTGGCGCAGGTCTTATTTTAAACGGCAAGCTCTACGAGGGTACCAACGGCAACGCAGGCGAAGTAGGCCACATGAGAATAAGTGACCACGGCCCCGTGGGCTACGGCAAAGAAGGCTCCTTTGAGGGCTTCTGCAGTGGCGGCGGTATTGCTCAGATCGCAAAAACTAAGGTACTTGAAAGAATTCAGCGCGGTGAAAAGCCCTCTTTCTGCCCCGACGTTAACGGTCTTAACGATTTAAACGCAAAGAACGTTTCAATTGCCGCCGACGAAGGCGATGAATTAGCTATCTCCATCTATACAGAGTGCGCTCACTATTTAGGCAAGGGTCTTTCAATTTTAATCGACGTATTAAACCCCGAGGTTATCGTTTTAGGCTCTATTTATGCCCGAAGCGAAAACTTACTTGCCGAGGAATGCGCAAGAGTTATTGCTAAGGAGGCTTTACCCGCTTCTGCCGCAGTATGTAAGGTAGTGCCCGCTAAGCTTGGCAACGCTATAGGCGACTTCGCGGCTTTAAGCGTAGCCTACGATAAAAACGGCAAAGCATAATTTACTGACAAAAAATATTAAACCCGAAAGGATCAAAAATAATATGAAAATTTTAAACGAACTTATAGAGCGTTATCCTGTTTTGGAATGCGTAAAGGACGAGATAGCAAAAGCTTATGAAATTATAAAGACTACCTACGAAAACGGCGGCAAGGTGCTTATCTGCGGTAACGGCGGCAGCGCATCCGATAGTGAACACATCGTTGGCGAACTGATGAAGTCCTTCGTTTTAAAAAGAGCTTTACCCGAAAAATTCGTTGAGAATTTAAAGGCTACCGACGAAAATCCCGAGGATTTACTCACAGGTCTTCAGGGCGCTTTACCTGCCATAAGCCTTGTTTCCCATACATCTTTAATGACAGCATTTATGAATGACTGCGACCCCTCTCTGGTTTTTGCACAGCAGACTCTCGGCTACGGTAAGGAAGGCGATACCTTAATCGCCCTCTCCACATCAGGTAACAGTAAGAATGTTCTTGCAGCCGCAAGAGTAGCAAAAGCACTTAATATGAAGGTTGTTGAGATAAGCGGTCTCGGCGGCGGTAAAATCGCAAAGGTTTCTGATGCAGTTATCGCCCTCCCCGAAAAGGAGACTTATAAGATTCAGGAACTCACCCTCCCCGTTTACCATGCCCTCTGCCTTATGATTGAGGAATATTTCTTCGGTTAATTTATAAACGTTAGCTTCGCCTCTCCATTTTGGAGGGGCGTTTTTTATAAAATTAAAATATTTAAATTTTTATCTATAAATTCTTCATTGACAAGAATTTTTACAATTGCTATATTACGGTTATATTAATTTTAAAATTATTTTCGAGGTGATCTATATGTCTCTCTACACAGTAAAAGGCGAAAATATTATTTTATCAGGTGACCCAACGAAGCTTACTTACTCTGTTAAATGCAAAAGTGAAGAATGGGTAATGAGCGAAAAGCCTTACGTGCTTTTTGAGGACGGAAACAAGGTTGAGTTTCCCTCACCTTCCTATGAAGACTACTTTAAAACGGGCATTCACGAGGGTATTGAGGCTCTTTACTCCGACTTCGGTGAATATAATATCACCCTCAGAACAAAGGTCGCTATCGAGGTAGTTACTGAGGACGTTTTATTCCTCCTTGAAACGGAAAAGGATGAATTCAGAAAAATTAAACGCATAAGCTTCCCTGCACCCTTTGATTACGGTAAAGAATATGGCGACAGCGGAGAGACTTTTGAAAATAATTTACCCCGTTGTTACACGGTTTTACCCTTGAAGCAGGGTTCACTTATCCCTGCCGATGAGGAATATAGCTTAGAGAACGTAAATGCCAACGACGATACTGTAATGGTTTACGCTGCTAACTGCTACTTACCTTTATTTTCGCAAATAAGAAACAAATGCGGTTACTTAGCGATATTTGAAACGCCCTTTGATGCAGCATATCAGCGCCGCGGACATAAGATAGCACCTATATGGAAGCCTTCCTTAGGCTTGATGGCTTACCCGAGAAAGCTTTTATTCAGATTTTTCGAAAACTGCGACCACAATATTATTGCAAAATCCTACCGCGAGTATGCCCGTGACCACGGCTTACTTTCCACTTTAAAGGAAAAGATTGCTAAAAACCCAAAGGTAGAGAAAATTTTCGGTGCTCCTATTGTGGACGTTTCACTTGCATGGCATAAACAGCCTGAATCCAGTGAATTTATTCCCGGTAACGACTATGAAAACGACGGTTACCATACTTTTTCTGAACGCGCTGAGCAAATTAGAGAGCTTAAAAGAAAAGGACTTAATAATGCATATATTCACCTTGACGGTTGGGGCTCAAGAGGATACGATAACTTACACCCAAGCCCCCTTCCTCCTCACGAAAAAGCAGGCGGCATAGAGGGTATGAAGGCTTTAGCGGATACTACCATAGGCCTTGGATATACTTTCACAGTGCACGACCAGTACCGCGATTATTACCACGATGCTCCCGATTTCTCCTTCGATAACGCCGTAAGGAACGTGGACGGAACTTACTTTTACGGTACCGAGTGGTCCGGCGGCAAGCAGACCTTCCTCTGCTCATCGGTTGCAAGGGACTACGTAAGGCGCAACTACAGAATGTTCGAAAAATACGGAATAAATATTGAAGGCGCATACCTCGACGTATTTTCTTCCTGCCCTCCTGATGAATGTATTAATCCCGCCCACCCCGTAACACGTGAGCAGGGTGTACTCTACAGACGCGAATGCCTTGATTTCCTAACTGCAAGAGGTATTGTAGCAAGCTCCGAGGAGGTCCTTGACTGCTATATGCCCTCTCAGGTTTTATGCCACCACGCGCCTTTCTTCACGGTTCCTCTCGGAAACAACGGTGTTTGTCCCGGTACACCTATTCCCCTTGTTAACCTTATTTATCACGACTGCATAGTAATCCCCTGGATAGGCAGAAAAGGCAAGAAAGGCGGCTTCGGTATACCTAAAACCGACTCAGGTTACACCTACGCAATGCTGAATGCAGGCCCTGTTCACATAGAGGTATATGCTCTGCAAGATGAAATTGACGAAGCTAAAGAGGTTTGCGCACTCTCAGAAAAGCTCGCCCTTACTTCTATGGAAAAGCACGAATTCTTAACTGCCGACAGAAGGATTCAGCGTACTTATTTCTCTGACGGCACTACCGTTACAGTTAACCTTGACACGGATGAAGTTAATATAAACTGATTTAAGCAATGATAAATTAACCCTGCTTACCTATTAACAACAAAACAGAATGCTTTCTTTAAATACAAATGACTTGACTGCAAGCTCCAAATAGGAAAGCACCCAACTTACTGAAAGGAGTTTTCCGTAATGAAACTAATACCTACCCAAGCCCTTCACTTTATAGGCAACGGTCATGTTGCCATGGCAGGAAACGGTGCAGATATTGTCCAGCTTTTTGCACCCTGCTACTCTATGCCAAATGTTATGACCCTGCGCCTTAAAGAAACTGAAATAACTGCCAAAAGCAACCGCATTGCTAACTCAGCAGGCTATATTACCGAACTAACCCAAAACGGCAGTACCGTGGGCGAAATTATCGACTACACCCACCACACACTTCCTGTTTTCATTCGCCGCTTAAACCTCAGCCGTCCGCTTGAGTTTTCGGTGGAATATCCTTTTGCTAAATTTTGCACCGACTCTGTCACTGAAGGCGGTAGGTCTTATCTCTTTGAAATTCCTGAGGGAAGTGTTATTTTCACCAAGTCTAAAACTGACAAAGAAACTTACTGTCGTCTTATTCTTTCACAGAATTGCGTGGCAGAGGAAGGGAATATAATCTTCCCTGCAGGAATGTCACATCTTCTGTTCGTTGGCGGTGACCACGGTGATACCGGTACTCAAAGTTTTGCTGACTGTATGGCTCTCTCAGACTTTATACAAAGTGCCGACCTCGACGAAATTTTCAGAGAATTTCTTGCCCATTGGAATAAAATACTAAGCTGCATTAAAATTGCTCCCTCCATACTAGCTTCTGTAAATGATGGCGATGAACTTATTGAGTCGGTGGCTGTCGCCCTTATAACACAGACTTCTGCGCAGGGCGGTGTTGTAGCAGGGTCCTTCTATCACCTTGCCTACGGGCGTGATATGTACGGTGTATTCCGCGGCTATATGGCATTGGGACTTTACGGCTATGCCCGAAGCATGGTGGAATATATGTGCGAAACCTACCGAAAGAAGGGATTTATGCCCAATGCCTCAGGCATGGGAATGTCCTGCTCCCACTGCCACGAAAACGACGATGTGGAGCAGACTGGTTACTACCTTCTTGAACTGCTTGATTACGCAGAAAAAACGGAGGATATAACTTTCCTGTGTGAGCGAATGGACTATGCTCACTATCTGCTTACTGCTCAGGAAAAGCACTTAAAAAATGGCATGCTACCCTTCAACGGTGACGAGACCTATATTGCAGGCGGCATCTTCCCTCGCAGCGGCATCGACCACGGTTCTTTGGAGGCAACTGCTCTTTATATCGGCTCTGCTTCCCGCTTGCTTGAAGTATCAGAAAAATACAACCTTATGAATTACGAGGAAATCACTGCTCACAAGGCAAAGGTGGCTGACGCCCGTGAACGGTTTACAGAGAATTTCACCGACAGAAACACCGTATATATCAATAACCCCTACCGCGCAGAAATTGGCGACACCCCTGCTTACCGCCAAGGTGTATGCCACCACTGTAATAAAATGACCAATCTTATTCGCGATAAGGAGGGTGGCTACCTCTGTGCCGCCTGCTACGGTAAAACCAACGCCCCAGTAACAAGGGAGCGCTACAGTACCGACTGTGCCTTGTGGATGACAGTCTATGCTGGTTGTACATTGCTGCCTGAAGCTACTCTTTTTTCTGCCCTTGAACGTTCCATTAACACTATCAGAGAAAGCAACTACGGGGCAAGTAACCCCAAAAACGCCGTGGGTTACGAGTATGGCGTTATCCTATATACACTTGCAAAACTCCTTCCCGCTTCCAAGCTTCCTTCTTACCGCGACCTTCTGAACGCACTTCTTTCAAACCGAGTGGAGGGTGCAGTATGGACGGAATATTACCGAAACGGAAAGCCATCCTTGGATTCCTGTCCCTATCGCCCTTGGGAGAGCGCTATAAACCTATGCGGTATTCTTGCGTATCTTGACGCTCTTAATCAGTAAGACAGAAAATTCAGCGCACAGTATTTTCGGACGGCACTACCGTCACCGTCAACCTTGACACAGATGAAATTGAAATTAATTAATATGAGGTGATGGTATGTCTTTATTTACGGTTAAAGGTGAAAATATAATTTTGTCGGGCGATCCCAAAAAGCTTACTTACTCCGTTAAATGCGGGGCAGAGGAGTGGGTAATGAGTGAAAAGCCTTACGTGATTTTTGAGGACGGCAATAAGGTGGAGTTCCCCGCTCCTTCCTATGAAGGCTACTTTAAAACGGGCATACACGAGGGTATTGAGGCTCTTTACTCCGATTTTGGCGATTATAACGTAACTCTTAGAACAAAAGTAGCTATCGAAGTAATTACTGAGGACGTTTTATTCCTCCTTGAAACGGAAAAGGATGAATTCAGAAAAATCAAGCGTATAAGTTTCCCTGCACCCTTTGATTACGGTAAAGAGTACGGTGACAGCGGAGAGGCTTTTGAAAATAACCTGCCAAGATGTTATACTGTTCTTCCCTTAAAGCAGGGCTCACTTATTCCTGCCGACGAGGAGTATAGCCTCGAAAACGTAAACGCCAATGACGACACGGTAATGGTCTACGCCGCCAACTGCTACCTGCCTTTATATTCTCAGGTGAGAAACAAGGGCGGATATTTAGCCATATTCGAAACACCTTTTGATGCTGCCTACCAGCGCCGCGGACATAAAATAGCGCCTATCTGGAAGCCATCCTTAGGCTTGATGGCTTACCCCAGAAAGCTTTTATTCAGATTTTTCGAAAACTGCGACCACAATATTATTGCAAAATCCTACCGCGAGTATGCCCGTGACCACGGCTTGCTTTCCACATTAAAGGAAAAGATTGCAAAAAACCCCAATGTGGAAAAAATATTCGGCGCGCCTATTATAGATTTGTTCGTTGCCTGGCACTGTGAGCCTGAATCTAACTGCTACCAGCAGGGTAAACCTGAGGCGAATGACCGCTATACCTCCTTCTATGACCGTGCAGAACAGCTGAAAGAGTTTAAGAAAAAGGGACTTAACAAGGCTTACATACATCTGGACGGCTGGGGTGCAGGGGGCTATGATAATTACCATCCAAGTCCACTGCCGCCTCACCAAAAGGCAGGCGGTATTGAGGGGATGAAAAAACTTGCCGACGTAACTGCCGAACTAGGCTACGTCTTTGGCATCCACGACCAGTACCGTGATTATTACCACAACGGACCTGATTTCTCCTTCGATAACGCCGTAAGAAACGTGGACGGCTCTTACTTCTTTGGTACCGAGTGGCCGGGCGGTAAGCAGACCTTCCTCTGTTCATCAGTTGCAAGGGATTATGTCCGCCGTAATTACCGTATGCTTGAAAAATACGGAATCAACATCGAAGGAGCTTACTTAGACGTATTTTCCTCCTGCCCGCCTGATGAATGTATAAATCCCGCCCACCCCGTAACACGTGAGCAGGGTGTACTCTACAGACGCGAGTGCCTTGATTTCTTAACGGCAAGAGGTATTGTAGCAAGCTCCGAGGAGGTTCTTGACTGCTATATGCCTTCGCAGGTGCTTTGCCACCACGCGCCTTTCTTTACAGTTCCTCTTGATAATAACGGGGTGTGCCCAGGCACTCCTATTCCCCTTGTTAACCTTATTTATCACGACTGTATAGTAATCCCCTGGATAGGCAGAAAAGGCAAAAAAGGCGGCTTTGGTATTCCCAAAACTGACTGCGGCTACACCTACGCATTTTTGAATGCAGGACCCATACATATAAGCAACTGGTCACACAGCACAGATACTGACCAGACTCAAATCGACGAGGCTAATGAAGTCTGCGCCCTTGCAGGAAAGCTTGCCCTTGCGTCAATGGAAAAGCACGAATTCTTAACAGCAGACAGAAGAATCCAGCGCACAACCTTCTCTGACGGCACCACCGTCACCGTCAACCTTGACACGGATGAAATCAAAGTTACTGATTGAATTTAAGATAATGGAGGCAGATAATTCTGTCTCCTTTTTATTTTGATGGTTGTTATTATCCTTAATACTTTACTCTGAAGCTAAAAAATATTATAATAAAATCAGAAAGAATGAAAGGGTGATAAAATGAAAAGAATAAGTAAAATAAAATTATGTTTTTTAACCTTTTGTTTGAATATTCTCATTTTGTTTCCTTCCTGCAATACAGTAGCCGATATAATGATGCCCGAGGGAGAAATAATTCTGCTTAAAACAATTGAAAATATGGATTCCTCTGCAGAAGTCGGAAGTAAAAAATTAACCGACGTAACAAAGTTCAGCACTATGGCCGCTGTGTGTGAAATTATTTCAGCTGAGTACGATAAAGAATATAAAGTTGATGAACTGCCCGAATATTTGATTTTAAAATTCAAAATAAAAGAAATTATTTACGGTGAATACGAAAGCACTGAAATTGAAATAAAAATCCGTGATATGAAGGGAAGATTAAAAAGAAATACCTTTAAAGAAGGGCACGAATATCTTATACCGTTTTGGCTTCATAACGAGGGAGAAAATGAATATTATACTATTCCCAGCGAAGCCTATATAGATTTAAATGATTATGAAAAATCAGCTTGGTATTTAGGCGAAGTTAAAATTCCCGAAGGCTATAAAAGGGAGCATATAATTAAAGCTTTTAAAGATGCAGTTAAAATTACAGGTATCTTTGATCCCGATAATTATTAACATAAATTACCTTTAATAAAATTCCTTTCACAAAACACAATAATAACACACAAACGAAAACAAATTTGAAAGGATTTTAAAAATGAGTAATAAGAATTTAGTTCCCGAAGCAAAGGAAAAGATGAATCAGTTTAAGATGGATGCCGCTAATCAGGTAGGCGTTAACCTCAAGCAGGGCTACAACGGCGACCTCACAAGTAAGCAGGCAGGCTCCGTAGGCGGTCAGATGGTTAAGAATATGATCAAGTCCTACGAAGAAAATATGAAGTAAGAAAAATTAAAAAATCGGCGTGATATCCTTTTGGGGTATCGCGCCTGTTTTTTGCCCCTACAAGCGGGGGGTTAAATCATACAACGTAGGTGGCGTCAGATTTGCAAGCAAATCACGGGCGCCCTTAAAATTTGCATATATCCATTGAATAACTCCCGTGACACTCCTCATCCACTTCAACCGCAGGTCGTTTACCCCCATTCCCCAAAGGGGAAGGTTTTTCGTAGGGACAGGATTTATTCCTGTCCAACATTGTAGCCAAGCGCACGTCGAGTCTATCGGACTGCCGATGGCGCTATATTTGCAAGCAAATTGCGTCGAAATTCTACGAATTTTCGTACGCCCCTACAGCGGATGTTTAAATCATATACCGTAGGGACAGCATTTACTGCTGTCCAAACGCGTGAGCGTTTATTATTTAATTGCCTGACGGCAATAGGGCAGGTCAAATTCGAAGAATTTTAACCTGCTCCCTACGGTATACGAATTTCTCACATCACTCATAATCTTTTAAAAATTCCACCATCTCACGGTAGGAATAAAAATCCCTGCCGTTTTTTAAAATTTCTCTGTCCTTTTCGGGGAGGTTATTGACGAATAAATTTTCCGTTTCAAAAGGCGTGCTTTCCCCGAAATTATAAATCCCGATAACGCCCTTATATTCCTTTACGGTAAAAAGGGGAGAGGGCAATAAATTGGGGGAATTACTTTCAGCTATTTCGCTGTTTTCTTGACTTAACATAATATTTTTGGTATAATGAGTATCGCTTATAGGTATTTCTTTTTCCGATTCACCCTTTTTGAACATGGCTTCAAAGCTTATTATAATTAGGGTGCCCACAAGAAGGGATATAAAAAGGGACAAAACGAAAATTTTACCTTTATCCGTAAGCTTTTTGTTCATAAGAATTTCCTTTCAGGCTGAGTTAATAATATTTTCTTATGAAATAAAGAAAAAATACATATATTCACATTAAAATCAAATTTATAAGTTATAATATAAAAAAATAAAAGGAGCAAATAAGGTGCTTAGAAAAAATTTGAGTAAAATGAACAAGCGTAAAGAACAGTACGTTTTTAAACCTTCCGACGACGAAATTTTAATTGCCGCAGGCGAAACCGCCAAAGGTATGGGCAGTATGCTCTGGAAGGCATTTATAACAATATTTACCATTCTTGCAATTGCGGGTACTCTGGTGCTTATTTCCGTTATGGCTTTCATATTCAGCCTTCGCGATACTCAGGTTGCAAGCTTAACCGACTACAACTTAAGCTTATCAAGTAAGGTTTACGTGGAAAACGACAGCGGTGAGTGGGAGGAATATATGACCTTCCACAGAACGGAGGACAGAACCTGGGTTAAATTTA
This sequence comes from Oscillospiraceae bacterium, assembly GCA_015065615.1. GTDB lineage: Bacteria > Bacillota > Clostridia > Oscillospirales > Acutalibacteraceae > SIG603. The sequence goes on from SVPY01000043.1 coordinate 12,561, forward strand.
CCGATATCCCCCAGCACATGAAGGACGCGATGACCGCTATCGAGGACCACCGCTTCTACGAGCACGACGGTGTTGACTGGATTACAACCATAAAAGCCACCTTGTCCCTTGCCACGGGCAGCGGCGGCGCAGGCGGCTCCACCATTACCCAGCAGCTTATTAAAAATATTACGATGCAGAATGACGTCAGCGTTTTAAGAAAGGTAAGGGAAATTTTCTCGGCTTTAAACCTTGAAAAGAAGTACACCAAGGATGAGATTTTGGAATACTACCTTAACCTTGTTAACTTCGGCTACGGCTGCAACGGCGTTCAGGCGGCTGCCAACGCATATTTCGATAAGGATATAAGTGAGTGCAGTATAGCTGAGTGTGCGGCTATTGCCGGTATTACCAAAAACCCCTACGCGCTGTGCCCCGTTTATTTCCCCGAAAACAACAAGGAACGCCAGCAGACAGTTATAGGCGCAATGTACGAATACGGCTATATCAATAAGCGCCAGTACGACGAAGCCATGGCTGAGTCCGAAAATATGAACTGGGCTTTCGAAGAGGTTTCCACGGGTTCCACCGAGGCAGAAAAGGACGAGATGCTTTCACCCAGCGGCGTATGGAACTGGTACATCGAAACCATGGTGGATGATATTATTACTGACCTTCAGGAGACCTATAATATTTCCAACGAGCTTGCATGGGATAAATTATATAACGACGGCCTGCGTATTTACTGCGCTATGGACGAGGAGATACAGAACGGCGTACAGAAGATTTTCTATAACGCCAACGATTACGTAGATACCGACGACGAAAATATCCAGTACGGCTGCTTCGTAATGGATTACGAGGGTAAGGTTATTGCGGTGGCAGGCTCAAGATACAGAAAAACCGGTAACCGCTGGCTTAACTACGCCACAAATACAAAACGTCAGCCCGGTTCTTCCTTCAAGCCCGTAAGCGTTTACGCCGCAGGCTTCGAGGGCGGATATATCACCTACAGCTCAATGCTGGAGGACCAGCCTATTGACGATTACTTCGGCGAAAATGAGCCCGGCCCCTACAACTTCTCCCGTAAGTACGAGAGCTGGATGACCGTTGCAAGAGCCGTTCAGGTTTCACAGAATGCTCCTGCCGCCCAGCTGTGTAAGGAGATTCACCCCGAGCAGGTTTATGACCTTTTGGTAGATAAAATGCACTTTACAACTCTTGACCCCGTTGATGACCAGACTATTTCAATGTCCATCGGCGGTCTTACCGACGGCGTAACTGTAAGAGAGATGACTGCTGCATATCAGGTATTCGGTAACGGCGGCGATTATTACGAGCCCTATACCTATTACTATATTACCGATAACAACAATAACACGGTTTTAGATAACAGAAACAATACTCCTTCAAAGGCAATTTCAGGCGATACCGCCACCATTATGAACCGACTTTTAAGAAGAGTTGTGGATTACGGTACGGGTACCATGGCTCAGGTAGACGGCGTGCAGATTTTCGGTAAAACAGGTACTACCGACGGCACTACCGACACTTGGTTCGTAGGCGGCTCACCCTTTGCCGTTTGCGGTGTGTGGTCAGGTTATGCAGAATCCCAGACTACTCTCCCCTCAAACAATACCTCCCGTATGCTTTTCCCCGCGGTTATGGAATATCTGCGCGATAATTATTTCGAGGAAGGCATGGCTACGGAATTTGAATACAGCGAAAACGTGGTATCAAGAACCTTCTGTGAGGCTTCGGGTCTCCTGGCAGGCGAAAGCTGTAAGAAAACTTCCACAGGCTGGTACGTAAGAAACAACGTGCCTGCAAAGTGCAACGGCTACACCGACCACCTTAAGTACGGCGCCGAAAAGGCAGACCTGCCTTCACCCAGCGTAAGTCCCTCCGCTACACCCGTTCCCGTCACCATCAAGCCCTCTCCCACGGCGGCTCCCGAGGCTGAGCCCACAGGGGCAAGCGACGGCGGCTGGAGCTTCCCGGATTGGTTCTTCGGAGGCGGCGGCTGATACTCTTTCTGAATCAGATCAATTAAAATAAAAAGCTTTGTAAATATCTGTTTGGGAGACGCTTTGTAATGAAGTTTCTCCCAATTTTCTTTTTACATAAAACTGACGTTTTCAAATTAAATTATAAAGATAAAAATCAAAAATACACAAAAAATTTACACCGAATATATTCATTTATGCAAAATGTACAAAAAATATATTAGTGTAAAAAATAGCGTAATTATTCTTGATTTTAGTCATTCTTTGTGTTAAACTGTACTCTGTTCTCATACATTTGTACTTGTTACGTGGACTTGCTTGGAGGTGATATGGTGCCGAGTACGGAAAATAAGCAGTATCTTGTAATCGATAAGGCTGCTTTACCTGAAATATACGATAAGATACTCTACGTTACCCGATTGGTGGAAAACGGCGAGGCTTCAAGCACCTCGGAGGCTGTAAAAATGGCAGGAATCTCCCGAAGTGTATATTATAAATATAAGGATATGATTTTCCCCTACCAGAGGGAAAGAGGAGGAATAATCACAATGCAGGTGGTGCTTTGCGATAAGCCCGGCGTGCTTATGAATCTTCTCTCGGTTTTTTACGAGGAAAACGCAAATATCCTTACCCTTAATCAGAACATCCCCGTAAAAGGCAAAGCTTTCGTTTCTATCTCAGCAAGGGAGGGGAGCGGCAGTTTAAATGCCGATAAGCTCATAAAAAGAATAAAAGAACTTGACGGTGTAGTTAAAATAGATAGTATTGCAGAATAAAGGAGAGCCTTTGCGAGGGTGAAGGCAGTAGCATTGATATGGCAAAAATAGCTGTGTTGGGTCACGGTGTTGTTGGTTCAGGCGTTCTTGAAGTTATCAACACACATCACGACAGTATTGAAAGAAGAGCCAAGGAAGAAATTACGGTAAAAAGAATTCTCGATTTGCGCGAATTCCCAAACCTTCCTTACGCTGATATTTTTACAAAGGACTTCTCACTTATTATAAACGACCCCGAAATTGCAATTGTAGTTGAAGTTATGGGCGGCATTACCCCTGCTTACGACTACGTAAAGGCTTGCCTTGAAAACGGCAAGAGCGTTGTAACCTCCAATAAGGAACTTGTTGCCGCAAAGGGCGCCGAGCTTATAAGTTTAGCTCAGAAAAATAACCTCAACTTCCTCTTTGAAGCAAGCGTAGGCGGCGGTATTCCCATTATCCGTCCCATAAGCCAGTGCCTTGCCGCCAACGAGGTAGGGGAGATTGCAGGTATTTTAAACGGTACCACAAACTTTATCTTAACCAAAATGATAAGAGAAAATATGGATTTCGCGGTGGCTTTAAAGCTTGCTCAGGATTTAGGCTACGCTGAAAGAAATCCCGCTGCCGACGTTGAAGGTCACGACGCCTGCAGAAAGATCTGTATCCTCGCTTCTCTTGCTTTCGGCACTCACGTTTACCCCGATTCCGTATATACTGAAGGTATCACCAAAATAACTTTGGAGGACGTTCAGTATGCTGCAGCATGGGGCGGTGTTATTAAGCTTATCGGCTCTGTTAAAATGCAGGATGACGGTAAGATAGGTATTATGGTAGCACCCCGCTTTATCAGCCGTGAAAGCCAGCTTGCTAACGTGGACGACGTATTCAACGGCATTATGGTTCGCGGCGACGCTACGGGCGACGTTGTATTCTACGGTAAGGGTGCAGGTAAGCTTCCCACAGCCAGCGCGGTTGTTGCCGACGTTATCGACTGTGTAAAGCACTTCAAGGCAAGAAAGTACCTCTATTGGGACGATGCTAAGCTCGACTACGTGGCAAATATCGAGGAGGAAAGCTTCGAATACTACGTAAGAATCAAGGCACTCTCCACAGATTTAGCCGAAAAACTTGCATATAAGTACTTCGGCAAGATAAGAGAGTTGACAAGAGAGAATCAGCCCGAGGGCGAGATAGCTTTCGTTACCAATCTTACAAACGAAAAAGTTATGAATAATTCCATCGAAGGTCTTAAAAATGACGGCGCAAGCGTTTTAGGTGTAATAAGACTTTCCGATTATTAATAAATATTAAGGATAATTTGGTATGATACGAATAGACGTCCCCGCAACCAGCGCAAACCTTGGTGCAGGCTTCGACTCTTTGGGCATAGCCTTGACTATGCACAACAGGGTGTGGATGGAAGAGTGGGATGAAATTGATATAAAGTCGGTGGATAGCACGGCTATCCCCACGGATGAAAGTAACCTTATCTACTGGGCTGCCGACCACCTTTATAAAATTTGCGGTAAAAGTTTGCCGGGCCTTAAACTCAGGCAGGAAAATAACATCCCCATGGCAAGGGGTCTTGGCTCCAGCTCAGCCTGTATTGTGGCAGGTATATTGGGCGCCAACCGCCTTTTGGGTTCGCCCTTAAGCCAGACAGAGCTTATTAACTTAGCCGCCAAAATTGAGGGTCACCCCGATAACACCAGCCCCGCTATTTCGGGCGGTCTTGTGGCTTCCGCCATTGAGGGCGAGAGAGTATACAGCGTAAGCGTTCCCGTTTCCGAGAAAATCGCTTTCGCGGTTATGATTCCTCCCTTCGAACTCAAAACAGAGGAAGCAAGGCGCGTTCTCCCCAAAATGTATTCAAGGGAGGATGCCGTCTATAATCTTTCCCGTTCAGGTCTTATGACCGCTTCACTGTTCTCGGGAAATTTAGAAAATCTCCGCGTTGCGGTTCAGGATAAAATCCATCAGCCTTACCGTTCGCCTCTTATAGAAAATTGTGACACAGTGTTCAGAATGAGCTACGAAATGGGTTCCTTAGGTACCTATATTAGCGGCGCAGGCCCCACTATCATCTCAATGATAGACGCCTGTGACAAAACGTTCTGCGAAAATATCGCCTCACATCTTGAAAAAAGAGGTATAAACGGCTGGAGGGTCGAAATTATGAAGGCTGACCCTCACGGTGCGAAGATATATATCGAGTAAAATCGAAATTTTATTGAAGGGAATGTTCTTATGGCACTTATAGTACAGAAATTCGGCGGATCATCGGTTAAAGACGCTGAACGAGTTATGAACGTTGCGGATATTGTTACTTCAACCTACAAGCAGGGCAACCAGGTTGTGGTTATAGTTTCCGCTCAGGGCGATACTACCGATGACCTCATAGACAAAGCAAAGGAAATCAACCCCAATGCTTCAAAAAGAGAGATGGATATGCTCCTCTCCTCAGGCGAGCAGATATCCGCTTCACTCCTTGCCATGGCAATCGAGAAATTAGGCTACCCCGTAGTTTCTCTTCTCGGCTGGCAGGCAGGCTTTTTAACAACAACAAACTACGGTAACGCAAGAATCAAGCGCGTTAATCCCGAAAGAATCAGAAAAGAGCTGGATAAAAAGAATATCGTTATCGTTACGGGCTTCCAGGGCGTTAACCGCTACGACGATATGACTACCCTCGGCCGCGGCGGCTCCGATACAAGCGCAGTTGCCATTGCCGCTTCTATGCACGCAGATCTCTGCCAGATATATACCGACGTTGACGGCGTTTACACAGCCGACCCCCGTAAGATTCCCGCAGCTAAAAAGCTTGACGAAATTACTTACGACGAAATGCTTGAGCTCGCTACATTAGGCGCTCAGGTTCTTCACAACAGAAGTGTTGAAATGGCTAAAAAATATCATATTGAGCTTGAGGTGCTTTCAAGCTATACCCGTAAGCCGGGTACCATTGTTAAGGAGGATATCAAAGTGGAAAAAATGTTAATTAACGGCGTAGCCAAGGATGATAATATTGCAAGAATTTCAGTTATAGGTGTTCCCGATAAGCCCGGTCTTGCATTCAAAATTTTCTCTAAGCTCTCTGCAAAGAATATCAACGTAGATATTATTCTTCAGTCTATCGGCAGAAACGGCACAAAGGATATAAGCTTCACAGTTGATAAGGATAAGCTTGACGCTGCAGTTGAAATTCTCAACAGCTACATTGAGCTTATCGGCGCTACAGGTCTGGTAACAGACTCTAATGTAGCAAAGGTTTCTATCGTTGGCGCAGGTATGGAGAGCCATCCCGGTGTTGCCGCCGATATGTTCGAGGCTTTATTCTCTGCTAACATCAACATCCAGATGATTGCTACAAGTGAAATCAAAATCTCCGTTCTTATCGATAAGCAGGACGGCGCAAGAGCTGTTCAGGCTATCCACGCAAAGTTCTTCGAAATGAATGACTGATAAAGAATAAAAGGGGGTGTTTCTGCGGAAATTACCCCTTTAAATTTTATATAAGCTATTAGAGGTTAAGATGAAAAATAAAGTTAAAAAAATTATTGCCGTATTTTTAGTTTCTGTGATGGCTTTTTCTTTAAGCGGCTGCGGTTTGTTTGAAAATTTTTCCCTTGGAAATATTTATAATTCCATATTCGGCGGAAAAGAAGCGGAAGATGAAAACGCTCAGGCAGCTTCTTCCGATACAGAAGGAAAAATTACGGAAATTCTTGAAGAAGAGGAAGCCGACGATTCAGCCCTTATAGGCACACCCGATAAAGCAGATGAGTTCGAAATAAGCTTTGAGGTTGAAGTTGAAGCTGAAGGCGAAACAGAGGTTGAAGCAGAGGTTGAAGCCGAAACGGAAAATGAACCCGAAAATGTAATCGAAGCCGAAACTGAAATCGGGGAAATTTCCGAGCCTGAAAAAGAGGCGGTAAAAATCACACCCGATTTAAAAGCCACCGCTTCATCCATATACATAGAAAAGGGCGAGGATTACGACCCCAAAGCTTTGCTTGACGGTGATATCAACACCGCATGGATAGAGGGCGTTGACGGCACGGGAGCCGGCGAATGGGTCAAATTCGAAACTAAGGACGGCTCACAGTTTAACCTTACGGCTTTGGAGTTTAATTTAGGCTTCCAAAGAACCGAAAGACTTCTCAAAAACAACGGCTGGCCCACAAGAGTTCTTCTTGAATTTGAAGGCGGATATACTGAGATCGCGGAATTTGACAGCGTGGATGCGCCTGCCATCATTACCCTCAGGGAGCCCGTGAACACAAGCTTTATCAAAATTACAATTTTAGAAGCAGTTAAAGGCGCCAAGTACGCCGATACCGCCATCACCGATATTTCATTCTTCGGTGTTGAATAAAATATTCCACAACGTAGGGGAGGGCAATTTCGCAAGAAATATACCCTCCCTTCTAATTTGCAACAATATCAAGGGAGACCGTAAAGGTCTCCTCTACGATTGGATTTCAAAATTCAAAAACCCTTTGACAAAAGCCTTTTTATATACTAAAATGTAATTAAAGTATAACCGAAATTAATTCAACTAAATTAATTAAATTTATTCGGAGGATTATAAAATGAAAGTAACAGTATGGAATGAGTACCGTCACGAAAAGAGCGAAGAGCACATCAGAGCAGTTTACCCCGAGGGTATTCACGCACAGATAGCTTCCTTCCTTAAAGAAAACGGTTTCGACGTTACAACAGCTACACTCGATGAGCCCGAGCACGGCTTAACAGCTGAAGTTTTAGAGAACACGGACGTTCTTATCTGGTGGGGTCACATGGCTCACGGCGAAGTTAAGGACGAAATCGTAGAAAAGGTTTACGAGAGAGTAATGCGCGGTATGGGTCTTGTTGTTCTCCATTCCGGTCACCACAGTAAGATTTTCAAGAAGTTAATGGGTACTTCCTGTAACCTTAAGTGGCACGAAAGCGAGAAGGAAAGAATCTGGACTATTGCTCCCAACCATCCCATCGCAAAGGGTGTTGACGAGACCTTCACATTCCCCCTTGAAGAGATGTACGGCGAGAGATTTGATATTCCCGAGCCCGAGGAAGTTATCTTCATGAGCTGGTTCAGCGGCGGTTACGTATTCAGAAGCGGCTGTACATTTAAGCGCGGCTTAGGCAAAATCTTCTACTTCCGTCCCGGTCACGAGGCTTTCCCCACATATTACGACGAGAACGTTAAGAAGATTATAGTGAACGCCTGCAACTGGGCTTGCCCCGTTTCTTTCGGCGGTCCTCTTTCAGCTCCCTGCGTTGCTCCCCTTGAATAATTGAATTTTTAAATAAAGTGGCGGAGAGATCCCCAATTTATCTTTTATAAGGAGAAATAAAATGAGAGTTACAGTATGGAACGAATATCGTCACGAGGTAACAAAAGAACACGTGGCTAAAATATATCCCGATGGCATCCATGGTTTAATTGCATCTTTTTTAAGAAAAAGAGGTTTCGAAGTTAAAACAGCTACACTTTTGGAGCCTGAGCACGGATTAACCGATGAAGTGCTGGATAATACCGACGTGCTTATTTGGTGGGGTCATTGCCGCCACAAAGATGTAAGGGACGATATTGTGGATAAAGTTTACGAAAGAGTTATGCGCGGCATGGGATTAATCGTGCTTCATTCAGGCCATTATTCCAAAATTTTCAAGCGCCTTATGGGTACTTCCTGCAGCCTTAAGTGGCATATAAGCGAAAAAGAAAGAATCTGGACTGTGGCTCCCAATCACCCTATTGCAAAAGGAGTGGATGAGACCTTCGTACTTCCTGAGGAAGAAATGTACGGTGAAAGGTTCGATATTCCCGAGCCCGAGGAAGTTGTATTTATGAGCTGGTTCAGCGGCGGCTACGTATTCAGAAGCGGCTGCACGTTTAAGCGCGGCTTAGGCAAAATTTTCTATTTCCGCCCGGGTCACGAGGAATTTGCTTCTTTCCATAACGAAAACGTACAGAAAATTATCGGTAATGCCTGTGAGTGGGCTTGCCCCAATAAAATAGGCGGTCCTCTTTCAGCTCCCTGCGTTGCTCCCCTTGAATAAAAAATGCAAAGTGCCTGTCCTTTGATGGGCACTTTTTTTAAGCAAATTTTTCAATTGATAAAAAATCCCTTACCGATAAAAATATAATCGGAGGTGATTTTATGAGACCTTATTATGACGACGGCTTTTTAAGGACGGATGCTTTCTCCAAAAACGATGCAGGTATTATTATTCCCGTAAACAGCCTGAATGATTTAAACGAGGAACAAAAAGAAATACTTGAAAAGAATAAACACCGCCTCAACAGCGGCGTCCCGATGAGTGAAATCGTTGAAAAAGAGGGGCTGAAAAGGTAAATTCGGCTTAATTTTAAAAAAGAAAAAATTTTTAAAAAAATTTAAAAAAAGTGTTGACATTTTGAACCCCCTGTGCTATTATATACAAGTCGCCCGGGTGTAGCGCAGTTTTGGTAGCGCGCTTGAATGGGGTTCAAGAGGCCGCAGGTTCAACTCCTGTCACTCGGACCATCAAAGGGCAATGAAAAAGATATTGCCCAAGAAACCCCCGATTTTATCGGGGGTTTCGCCGTTTCTACGGTCGAAATTTTTACAAGCGATTTTGTAGATGTGAAAAAGGTATTTTT
>SVPY01000044.1 GCA_015065615.1 Oscillospiraceae bacterium
GTTCTCTATGAGCATCCCGAAGCAGACTTTATGGATATGGCAATGCGCTTTATCGATATCCGTAAGCGTGTATACACATTCCCCAAGATGGGTGAGAAGGCATACTTCATCGCTGTTCCCACATCTGCAGGTACAGGATCCGAGGTTACTCCCTTCGCAGTTATTACAGATGGCGAAACAGGCGTAAAATATCCTCTTGCCGACTATGAGCTTCTTCCCAATATGGCTATTATCGATACAGATTTCCACATGAGCGCTCCCAAGGGACTTACAGCCGCTTCCGGTATCGACGCCGTAACTCACGCAGTTGAAGCTTACGCAGCAATGCTCGCAACAGATTATACCGACGGTCTTGCTCTTCAAGCTCTCAAGAACATCTTTAAGTATTTACCCCGTGCATACGAAAACGGCTTAGTGGACGTTGAAGCCCGTGAAAAGATGGCTAACGCAGCTACTATCGCAGGTATGGCTTTTGCCAACGCATTCCTCGGTATCTGTCACTCTATGGCTCATAAGCTCGGTGCTTTCCATCACTTACCTCACGGTGTTGCCAATGCACTTATGATCGAAGAAGTTATCCGTTTCAATGCAAATGAAGCTCCTGCCAAGATGGGTACTTTCTCTCAGTACAATCATCCCCATACTCTTGCACGTTACGCTGAAATTGCCGATTACCTCGGTCTTGGCGGCAATACAGACGAAGAAAAACTCGAAAATCTTATCAATGCAATCAACGAGCTCAAAGCTAAGGTTGGTATTAAGAATACAATTAAGGATTACGGCATTGATGAAAACGATTTCATCGCTCGTCTCGACGATATGGTTGAGCAGGCATTTGATGACCAGTGCACAGGCGCAAACCCCCGTTATCCTTTAATGAGCGAAATCAAACAGATGTATCTTAACGCTTATTACGGCAAGCATTTCGTAGAAAATCAGAAACCCACAGCTGCCGATATTGAAGATACTTCTAAGGTAGACGACGTTAAAGTAACATACCGTAAAGGTAAGAAAGCATAATTAAGGGAGGAAAAAAGTAATGAAACTTGATAGAGTAATTGCAGTAAGAAACAATAAAACTATCTACCGAGACGGTGATAGATGCGTTAAGGTATTTAACGAGGATTATTCCAAGGCTGAAGTTTTAAACGAGGCTTTAAACCAGGCAAGAATCGAAGAGACAGGTCTTAATATTCCCAAGATTCTTGAAGTAACAATGGTTGACGGAAAATGGGCAATCGTATCTGAGTATATAAAGGGTAAGACATTAGCTCAGCTTATGGATGAAGACAGCGAGAAAAAAGACGAATATCTTGAGTTATTCGTTAATTTGCAGCTTGAAGTTCATTCCAAGAAATGCCCTCTCCTTAATAAGCTCAAGGATAAGATGAGCCGTAAAATCGCTTCCACAGAGCTTGATGCTACCACACGTTATGACCTTCATACACGTCTTGAAGGTATGCCCAAGCACAACAAGGTTTGCCACGGCGATTTCAACCCCTCCAATATAATTATTGCTGAGGACGGCACACCTTATATCCTCGACTGGTCTCATGCAACTCAGGGTAACGCTTCAGCAGATGCAGCCCGTACTTATCTCTTATTCTGGCTTAACGGCGATATTGAGGGAGCTAAAAAATACCTCGATATGTTCTGCGAGAAAAGCAATACAGCAAAGCAGTACGTTCAGAAGTGGATGCCAATCGTAGCAGCTTCTCAGTCCGTTAAGGGTAATGAAAAAGAGCGCGAATTCTTACTCTCTTGGGTAAACGTTGTAGATTACGAATAAGGTTAAAGGAGAAAAACTATGAAAGTTACAGTTTGTATTGGCAGTTCCTGCCACATTAAAGGCTCACGTCAGGTTGTAGAACAGCTTCAGTATCTTATTGCTGAGAATAAACTGGGTGATAAGGTAGAGCTAGGCGGTACTTTCTGCATGGGCAAATGCCAGCAGGGCGTTTGCGTTACGGTTGATGATGCTTTTTATTCCGTAACACCCGAAACAGTTGAAGAATTCTTCGAGAAGAACGTTAAAGCGAAGGTATAATAATATGATTATTCAGGTCTGTGTAGGTAGTTCTTGCCACTTAAAGGGTTCACCCGAAATAGTGGAACTTCTGCAAAAAGTCGTTACTGAATATCATCTGGAAGACGAAGTTACACTTGCCGGTAGTTTTTGTATCGGCAAGTGTAACCGTATCGGTGTAACGATACAGGTTGACGACGATATTCACGTCGGTGTTACAAAAGAAAACTTTAAGGAGTTTCTTAAGGAAAACATATTAGATAAATTGGAAAGGAAGTAACGGGATATGTCTGATTGTTTGACCCTGAAAAAATCAAACTGCAAAAACTGCTATAAATGTATCCGTAACTGTCCCGTTAAAGCCATTCGTTTTTCGGGAAATCAGGCGCACATTATCGGCAACGAATGTATTCTCTGCGGTCAGTGTTTCGTTGTATGCCCGCAGAATGCAAAAGAAATAGTAGATGAAACCGAGAAGGTTAAGGTTCTTCTGCAAAGCGGCGACCCCGTAATAGTAAGTCTGGCTCCTTCATTCATTGCAAACTACGAAGGCGTAGGTATCAACGCTATGCGCAGAGCCTTAAAGAAGCTGGGCTTTTACGAGGTTGAGGAAACGGCAGTAGGCGCCACCATAGTTAAAACAGAGTATGAGAGAATGCTCCGTGAGGATGAGAGAGACGTCATTATCACATCCTGCTGTCATTCTGTAAATCTTTTAATCCAGAAGCATTATCCCGCTGCCCTTGAGTATCTTGCTGACGTAGTATCACCTATGCAGGCGCACTGTAAGGATATTAAAAGCAGATATCCCAAAGCAAAAACTGTTTTTATCGGTCCTTGCGTGGCTAAAAAAGATGAAGCGCAGTATTATGAAGGTATAGTAGACGCGGTTCTTACCTTTGAAGAACTGAGCGTTTGGTTAAATGCGGAAAAAATCGAACTTGAAAGAGAAATTGATAACGACGTATGCTCCCGCGCCCGTTTCTTCCCCACAACCGGAGGCGTACTTAAAACAATGGCTCAGGATATCCCCGGCTATACCTATCTCGCCCTTGACGGTGTTGATAATTGTATTGCCGCACTTAAGGATATTATCGAAGGCAGAATACATAAGTGCTTTATCGAAATGTCTGCCTGCGTAGGAAGCTGTGTAGGCGGTCCCGTTATGGAAAAATATCACCGTTCTTCCGCCGTTAAGGATTATATCGCTATATCAAAATATGCAGGAGCTAAGGATTTTGAGGTTTCACAGCCTAAATCCGGTCAGCTAAAAAAGAACTTTGCTCTTATCGAACAGCGCTCGCAGATGCCATCTGAAATGGAAATTATGAATATTCTTCGCCAGATGGGTAAATTCAAGCCTTCTCAGGAGCTTAACTGCGGTTCCTGCGGTTATAATACCTGCCGTGAAAAAGCAATAGCCATTATTCAGGGTAAAGCAGAGATCTCAATGTGTTTACCCTACCTTAAGGATAAGGCAGAAAGCTTTTCCGATATTATCGTAAGCAATACTCCCAACGGCTTTATAGTTTTAAACGAACAGCTGGAAGTTCAGCAAATTAACAAAGCAGCCCGCGATATTATGAATATCCGTTCCGCAAACGATATTCTCGGCGATCAGGTTATACGTATTCTTGACCCCAAGGTGTTTATGGACGTTCTCAGAACAGGCAGAAACGTACGCGATGAGAGAGTATACCTTGCAGAATATAAGCGCTACGTTGAGCAGTCCGTTGTTTACGATAGGGATTCACATCTATTGGTTGCAATTATGCGCGATATTACCGACGAGCAAAAAGAGCGTGAAAAGAAGGAAAATATAAGCCGTCAGACCATTGAGGTTGCCGATAAAGTTGTTGATAAGCAAATGCGTATCGTTCAGGAAATAGCTTCACTTCTCGGTGAAACTGCTGCTGAAACAAAAATTGCTCTGGCAAAATTAAAGGAGTCAATCCAAAATGAATGATTTATGTGCTGATATCGGATACAAAAGTATAAATCATTACGGCGAGCAGCTATGTGGTGACCACGTAGATATAGTAGAACCAAGCGAGGATTCCACGGTTATCGTGCTTTCGGATGGCCTCGGCAGCGGTGTTAAAGCAAGTATTCTTTCAACTCTTACCTCTAAAATTATTTCAACAATGCTGGCAGAGGGGTTATCTTTGGAAGAATGTGTTGAAACTATTGCTGCAACCCTTCCTATCTGTTCGGTGCGCGGCGTGGCTTACTCCACTTTTACCATTATACACCTTAAAAATAATCAAATCGCCGAGCTTATTCAGTACGATAATCCCCACACCATAGTTATCCGTGATGAGGCAGTATGGGATTATCCGAAAACCGAAATGAATATCGGCGGCAAAAAGATTTATAAATCTGTAATAAAACTGCAGGAAAACGATATTTTTATCGCTATGAGTGACGGCTGTCCCCATGCAGGTATAGGTACGGCGTATAATTTCGGTTGGAAACGCGAAGATATTGCTGTGTTTATGGAAACTCTTTCTCACTGCGGATATACGGCTAAAACCCTCTCTACTATGCTTGTGGATGAGTGCGATAAGCTTTACGGCAATAAACCCGGCGACGATGCTACGGCTTGCGTTGTACGTATAAGAAAGAGAGAGCCTATGAATATGCTCTTTGGCCCGCCGTCAAACAGAGACGACGCCGACCGTATGATGTCGCTGTTCTTCTCAAAAGAGGGTAAGCATATTATCTGCGGCGGAACAACTTCATCAATTGCCGCAAAATTCCTCCGTAAGCCCGTAAAAGCCAGCCTTAATTTCGAAGTAAGCGATGTGCCGCCCATAGCTGAAATCGAAGGCGTGGATCTTGTTACCGAAGGCGTTATTACCGTCAATAAAGTGCTTGAATACGCTAACGATTATCTCGGTGAAAACAAGCATTACGAGCATTGGAGTTTTAAGCGCGACGGAGCTTCGCTTATTTGCCGCTTGCTGTTTGAAGAAGCTACCGATATTAATTTCTACGTAGGCAGAGCAGTAAACCCTGCTCACCAGAATCCCGAATTACCAATTAATTTTAATATAAAGATGAATCTTGTAGAGGAGCTTTCAAAGTGCCTCAAAAAGATGGGAAAGAAAATAAAAGTAAGTTATTTCTAAGGAGGTAAATGAATGCGAAAGTTTGATACAAAAGTACAACACCTGAAATATAAGGTTTTGCGTGAGGTAGCGCGTCAGGCTTGGAATGATACTCTCCTTCAGAATGTTATTGAAATTCCCAAAATGATCGTACCTGGCAAAGCCCCCACAATGCGTTGCTGTGTTTATAAGGAGCGTGCAATCTTAGGTGAGCGTGTAAAAATAGCAATGGGAGGCGATAAAGATAACCCAAACATAATCGAGGTTATAGATATCGCCTGCGACGAATGCCCGGCTGCAGGTTATGAAGTTACCGATTCCTGCCGCGGCTGTCTTGCACACCGCTGTGAAGACGTATGCAAAAGGGGAGCCATTTCTTTCGACCATAACCACGTTGCCCACATAGATAAATCCAAATGTGTTGAATGCGGTCAGTGCGCAAAGGTTTGTCCTTATTTTGCCATAGTTAACCGTAAGCGTCCTTGCCAGATCGCTTGCAAGGTAAAGGCAATTACAATTAACGATAATAAAGCCGCCGCTATTGATAATAATAAGTGCATTCAGTGCGGTGCCTGTGTTTATCAGTGTCCTTTCGGTGCGATTATGGATAAATCCTATATTCTGAACGTTATCGATATTATAAAAAAGAGCGAGAATAACACTAAATATAAGGTTTATGCCATCGTAGCTCCGTCTATTTCCAGCCAGTTTACTTATGCGAAATTGGGTCAGGTTATCACCGGCCTTAAGAAGCTTGGTTTTTTCACCGTTATCGAAGCAGCCCTCGGCGCCGATATGGTAGCTCAGGCTGAATCAAAGGAACTTGCTGAAAAGGGATTTTTAACAAGCTCCTGCTGTCCTGCTTTCGTGCAGTATATAAAATCATCATTCCCGAATCTGCTGCCCTTGGTATCCCACAATCTTTCACCAATGGCTGCATTAGCTCAGTATATTAAAAGTACCGATGAAAATTCTAAGGTTATTTTTATAGGACCATGTACTGCTAAAAAGGCAGAAGCACAGCTGGAAAGTGTAAAGCCTTACATAGATGCTGTAATGACTTTTGAAGAATTGCAGGCGCTTTATGACAGTAAGGAAGTTGATATCACAACACTTCCCGAAGACGTACTTGATAACGCGTCTTATTTCGGCAGAATCTTCGCCCGCTCAGGTGGACTTTCAGACGCCGTTGCACAGGGTTTGAAAGAACAGAACATTGAGTTCGATTTAAAGGCAATTCCCTGTGACGGTATTGAAGAGTGCCGAGTAGCTTTGCTTAAAAAGAGTAAAAATGTTCTTGATGCTAATTTCATCGAAGGTATGGCTTGCGTAGGGGGCTGTATCGGCGGTGCGGGCTGCCTTACCCACGGCGAGAAAAACAAAGCCGAAGTGGATAAGTACGGCAGAGAAGCATTTGAAAAGACTATCAGTGATGCTGTTGCTGTTTTAAAATAATCTGGATTATTTAGGACATACCCGGAAAATAAAAACTTTATCGTATAGTGTCACTGGTCAAACGGTCTTTCTCCGTATTATTGCGGAGTGAGACCGTTTTTTTCTATATTTATATATAAAATTAAAAATGTAAAAGTATAAGTTTTATGTGCGCAAAAAGAAAACAACCGCAATCCTGAGATTACGGCTGTTCTTGGCGCAGAGTTAGGGATTTGAACCCTAGGTGAGTTTCCCCACACAGCATTTCGAGTGCTGCACCATCGACCACTCGGACAACTCTGCAAAAATATTTCCTAAACATTTTACATTAGCTTAAATGAATTGTCAATAATTTATTTAAGATTTATGTTTTGTTTGAAACAAAAATCAAATATAAATTAAAATTGGATTATATATTGATTTTGTTATTGAATTTAAATTTTTAGTATTAAATAATGATAAAAAATTAAGAAAGTTAAGGTGTATCAGATGAACGTAGTTAAAATTGACAGAGAAAAATTTATTAAAAATATTAAACCTCTTCATGGAGTTAATGGAGGTCCGGTTACAGGCAATAGCCATTATGAACAACAAGATTTTTTAAAGAAGCAAATATTCCTTTTTCGCGTACACATGATATAGAAGGTCCTTACGGCGGTGGTGAGTATATTGATATACATAATATTTTCAGAGATTTTACCCGTGACCCTGATGACCCTACGGCATATAATTTTGTACTTACTGACTATTACATCAAAAAAATCATCGAGGCAGGTGCTGAGGTTTTTTACCGATTGGGAGAAACCATTGAACACCATCCTATAAGACAATATACAGTGTTTCCTAAGGATTTGA
Source organism: Oscillospiraceae bacterium (assembly GCA_015065615.1). Classification (GTDB taxonomy): domain Bacteria; phylum Bacillota; class Clostridia; order Oscillospirales; family Acutalibacteraceae; genus SIG603. The sequence continues at coordinate 7,426 of SVPY01000044.1, forward strand.
ATAAATGGGCTGAGGTTTGTTCGCATATTGTGGCTCACTATAACAAAGGCTGGGCAAATGGTTTCCATTATAACATAAGATATTGGGAAATATGGAATGAACCTGAGGTTGCCGATTGCTTTGAAGGCACCGAGGAAGAATTGTTTATGATGTATGATGCTGCTGCTAAAGCTATCAAGCGCGACCATCCTGAAGTAAAAGTTGGCGGACTTGCTTTCTGTGTACCTCTTTCTGATGAAATTTTCGGACATTTCCTTATACACGTGAAGGAAACCGGTGTACCACTGGACTTTATTTCATGGCATAATTATGCATACTGTATGGATCAAGTTGTTAAAACTTTGGGAACTGTTGAAGATATGCTTGACAAATACGGCTTTGATAACATATAAAGTATAGACAGCGAGTGAAATATGGCAACAAATTGGAGTGTGCTCACAAAAGATTTTGCTCTTCGCCATACTGCATTCAGAGCGGCTTTTATGTCTGCCTATCTTACACATCATCAGGAGCATAGAACAGATATCTGTATTTTCTATGATGTTCAGTCGCATCTTGGCAGAAAGTTTGGTGGTGCATTCAACTTCGACGTTTTTGAAACCGATTGCGTAGCTTTAACGGAAGCAAAACCCGAAAGACCCTACTACGTATTAAAAGACTGGAATGAGCTTTATAAAGCAGGAAAGCAAATTTACAGTGAAACCAATAGTCCTGACCTGTATGCAGTTGTAGCTGAGGGAGAAGAAGAGATAGTAGTATTGGTAACATCTTTTAACGGTTTCAAATATAATGAAGCTCCTCCCAAAGATGAAAAGTTTCTTCTTGATATAAAGGATTTCAATATAAGCAGTGCTAAAGTATACGTAGTAAATGAAGATAAAATGTATGAGGAAGAAATTTTAGAAAACGGTGAATTTGTTTTAAAAGGAAACTCCTTTGTGCTTATAAAAATTAAGAAATAAAACAAGAACCTTCGGTTAAACCGAAGGCTCTGCGTTTTTAAGTACGAAAAGAAGCGTGCCGCCTGAGGTGATTTCGTCGTAAGTAAGGTAGCTTCTTTCGATTTTTTTGCCGTTTAAGAAAAATTCATCTATATAAGGATATTTTAGAGGGTCTTTATCACACTTGATAGTAAAGGTATCGGAGATTTTACAATTGTGATAAAGAGGGGAGAGCTTGATTTCAGCCTTCTTAAACAGGGGTGTATTCAGATAATATTTTGGGTCTGCAATACAAACCTGAGCGAAACCCAGAGCAGAGAGCACGTACCATGCGGAAATCTGACCAACGTCCTCGTTGCCGCAGAAGCCGAAAGCTCCTAATCGGTAGGCTTCTTTTTGTATACGGCGAGTCCAGTACTGCGTTCTTTCGGGTAAGCCTAAAATGTTAAAGTAATGAGTTATATTGTGGCAGGGTTCATTGGAATGATTATAGTTAATATTCCAAAGCTGAGAAAAATCTGCATCGCGGAAAAATCTTTCAAGAAGTTCAATAAATCTATCTTTGCCAAATACTTTTGAAAGTCCTTCTACGTCATAGGGGACAAACCAGGACTGCTGATAGATGTTACTTTCAACACAGCCTGTTTCATCGTATTCGTTTTTAATATCGAGGAAATTACCTTTTTCATCCCTTGGACAGAGGAAACCAAGGTCTTTGTTATAGTTTTCAGCGTAGCTCATAGCTCTCTTTAAAAAATGCTCTGCTTCATCCTTTTTGCCCATTGTGTCACAAAGCTTATACATAGCAAAGTCGGCAAGCAGGAGTTCTAATGTATAGCTGAGGTGGCCTGACCAATATGCCTTGTTTTTAAAGTCATTGCGATTAGGGTGGAGATTAGCAAACGGCTTGCCTTTGAATTCAGTTTCGCACATACCTGAAGCCATTGCTATTTCAAATGCTTTATCATTATCAAAATTTCTGATTCCTTTAATGTAGGCATCAGCATAGACTAAAAGACCTGGGTCACCGCACATACAGCAGGAATCTATACCCATAAGCTCCCATTTGGGAAAGCTTGAATTAGCTTTGATTGCAATATTCAAAAGAGAATTAACTTCGTCGTTAACTATATCGGGACGAATTAATGTCAAAAGCGGGAATTCACTTCTGTAAACATCCCAGCCACTAAACATTGTTCTGTGGGTGTAGTCTGCTTTCAAAATATCACCCTGAGCAGTTTTAAATCTACCGTCTGCATCCATAGATGTGCGGGGGTCTAAAAGTGCGTGATAGAGGCAAGTGTAAAATAAAGTAAGGTCAGTTTCGTTGGTGCCTTCTACTTTTACGCATTCGAGTGTATTATCCCAAACTTTTGTTGCGTTTAATAAAGCAGAGTCAAAATTCATGTTATCTGCTTTAAAATTATTTCTTGCTCCTTCAATATCAGTATATGAAATACCGCATACGATTTCGATTTGTTCGTTATCTTCGGTATCAAAGCGCAAGATTAAGCCTGCATCTTCATTCTCAAAGTAATTTATATCTTCCTTTACAAGTTCTTCATTAGCAAAGAAGCTTTTACTTTTAAAGGCTTTAGAAAGCTCAATACAGAAATATAAATCATAATCAATATTACCTGCACCTCTACCGAAACCGCCGTTTGTATGATTGCAGATAATATGACCTTCAATTTGAGTGTCGCTAACAACATTTATATACTGATAGTCACTTTTACCGGCAATTCTACGGGAAAAATTAAATATTAAACCTGCTTCCTTACTTTCAGGGTAAGTGAAGCGAAGGATACCCGTGCGCATTGTGGCGGTAGCTTCGGCTTTGATTTTATATCTATCAAGAAAAATACTATAGTATCCGGCTTTAGCGATTTCATTTTCGTGGCTGAACTCTGATTTCCAGCCTTCTGTGCCTTTTGTAAAAGGGATTTCTTTATTGCTGCCGCTTCTTAAATCAGTTTCGCCTACAATTGGCATAATCTGCAAATTGCCTAAATCACCATACCAGCCGATACCGCTCATATGGTTAAAGCTGAAACCTTCAATTGTATTGTTAACGTAGTTGTAGCCTGTGCCGTTATCGCCGCCTGTAATTGTGTCAGGGGAGAGCTGAACCATTCCACCGGGTAGCACTGCACCTGGGTGTGTTTTACCGCCACCATGTATACTTGCAGTTACAACATCGCCTACTGTACCGATAATAGGATCAATATATTTTGCGTTATTCATAATATTACCTCTCGTTAAACTAAAAAGAGTACTTGATAATTAAATTATAGAATAAAGAAAAATTGATGTCAATGAAATAAATTGCACTATTCTTATATGTTCTGCAGGATTATAACAAAAGGCAGACGCAATAAGTGCATCTGCCTTAAAAAATATATTAGATTTTGGGGAGCTTAGAAATACTTGCTTCTATTTCATCGTCACCGGGGATGTAGTCGCTCATAATACCGTCGTTAAACTTCTGGTAAGCGTACATATCAAAGTAACCTGTACCTGTAAGACCGAACACGATAACTTTCTCTTCACCTGTTTCCTTACACTTCATAGCTTCGTCCATAGCTATCTTAATAGCGTGGCTGCTTTCGGGAGCGGGAAGAATACCTTCAACTCTTGCAAATTCGGTAGCAGCTGCGAAAACCTCTGTCTGAGTTACGCTTCTTGCTTCAAGATATCCGTCAGCGTAAAGCTGAGAAACAACGGGGCTCATACCGTGGTAGCGAAGACCGCCAGCGTGGCTTGAGGAGGGAATATAGCCGCTGCCGAGGGTGTACATCTTAGCTAAGGGGCAAACTCGGCCTGTATCGCAGTAATCGTAAGCAAAGGTACCTCTTGTCATTGTGGGGCAGGAAGCAGGCTCAACTGCAATTATCTGATAATCAGCTTCGCCTCTGAGCATATCACCGCAGAAGGGAGCGATAAGACCTGCAAGGTTACTGCCGCCGCCAGCGCAGCCGATGATGATGTCGGGCTTTACGCCGTATTTATCAAGAGCTGTTTTGGTTTCAAGACCGATAATGGACTGGTGAAGGGCAACCTGATTTAAAACTGAACCGAGTACGTATCTGTAGCCTTCGTCCATAGAAGCAGCTTCTACAGCTTCACTGATAGCACAGCCAAGAGAACCTGTTGTGCCGGGGAATTCAGCATTAATCTTTCTGCCTACCTCAGTTTCCATAGAGGGGGAAGGAGTTACGTTTGCGCCGTATGTGCGCATAACTTCACGTCTGAAAGGCTTCTGCTCGTAGGAGCATTTAACCATATAAACTTTACAGTCAAGACCTAAGTAAGCACTTGCCATAGAAAGAGCAGTACCCCACTGGCCTGCGCCTGTTTCAGTTGTAACACCTGTTAAGCCCTGGTTCTTAGCGTAGTAAGCCTGAGCGATAGCAGAGTTTAACTTATGGCTGCCTGAAGTGTTGTTACCCTCAAACTTATAGTAGATGTGCGCGGGTGTACCCATTTTCTTTTCAAGGCAGTATGCGCGTACGAGAGGGGAGGGACGGTACATCTTATAGAAGTCCATAATTTCCTGAGGAATATCAAAGTAAGCTGTAGTATCGTCAAGCTCCTGCTTAGCAAGCTCGGTGCAGAAAACTTTCTTAAGCTCTTCAAGAGTTGCGGGTTCGTGTGTTACGGGGTTTAAAAGGGGAGCAGGCTTATTCTTCATATCTGCTCTTACGTTATACCACTTAGTGGGCATCTCGTCTTCTTCAAGATAAATTTTGTAGGGGATCTCTGTGAATTCCTTGTTCATAATAATAAATCCTTTCTTAAATAAAGTAGGATGAAGCAGCTAAAGGGCAAAATAAAAACCTGCCCCATATTGGGACAGGGAAAATCTCTGTGCCACCCAATTGACTAAAAGTCAGGCTCAACTAACATCCATCAATGTTATCCGCTTTATAACGGGTGCGTTTCCCGTCGGTTACTACTAAAAACAGCGCTGCTGTTTACTTTCGGCCGCCCTCATAAGTCCATTCCGAATAAATCTCACTGCCGCTTCACACCACCCAGCGGCTCTCTGAAAGCTTAATTTACCATACTACTCTTAATCTTCGGTTTGATGTATATAATACTATTTTTGTTACGGTTTGTCAAGTTTTATTCATTGTTTTTTTTAATATATAATATTTACTTGTAAAAATGAGTATGAAATGATATTATTATTTAAAAGGAGGCGGTATTATGAAAGCCTGCGAAGTAATGGAAAAACTTTTCTCTTTAGCAAATGATAAACGTTTTACCAAAACCTGCGATACTAAAAAAGCAGGAGATGAAAATAAGGAAGTTAAAAAAGTGGCGGTAACCATGTTTGCCACAATTCCCGTAATCAAGAAAGCCAAGGAGTGGGGCGCCGACCTTTTGGTAGTTCACGAGCCCACTTATTATAACCACATGGATGAACACAGCGATGAAAAAATAGAATCCCTTAAAAGAAAGTATATTGAGGATTCGGGGCTTGTAATTTATCGCTATCACGATTATCCTCATTCCGCAAAGCCCGATATGATAGCCGAGGGTATGCTTAAATATATGAATTTTGAAGGCGAAATCGAAAGAACGGGCGTGTTCGATTTGGTCAGAATTCATCTTAAAGAAGCTATGACTCCGAGAGAGATAGCAAAGCAGATAGAAATAAACTGCGGTATAGCTCATTTAAGAATCTGCGGTGCGGCGGACGTTAAATGCGATGAAATAAGCGGTATGTTCGGTACACCCGGCGGCGTATTCGAGGAACTTAAAAACGATAAATGTCAGGTGCTTTTAACTGGTGAAGCCTGCGAGTGGGCGCTGGGTGAATATGCGCGGGACGCCGCGGATTTAGGCTTTAAAAAAGCTTTGATTATAATGGGGCATATTGGTTCAGAGCGCGACGGTATGAAATACGTTACTGATTTAATTAACAGTAAAATTGATGGTATAGAAGCAAAATATTTTGAAGGCGGAGAGGTTTATACCTATACCGACAGATAAGGGTGCAATATGAAATTAACAGAAAAATTAAAAGATATAAAAGTTGTAAACAATGACCCAAGAGTGAGAACTTATTTAACTCCCGTAAGAATTGTTAAAACCTTCGGTAAGGTGGAAAACGCTGAGCATCTTTTAAAGGATAAAGTTGGTCAGGCTGTTCTTGAGGATATAGGTTCTGCTAATTTTGTAAACACAAAGGGTAAGCATGCAGCCGTGCTTCTTGATTTTGGCAGGGAGATTCACGGTACTGTAAGAATCTGTACACAGGGATGTAATCCCGAAAGAAACAAGCTTTTAGTTCGCTTCGGTGAAAGCTGCACAGAGGCTTTAACTCCCGTATATGAAAATAACGCAAGAAACGACCATGCTAACCGCGATATGGTGGTGGATGTAGGCTTTTTAATGGAGCATGAATTTAACGAGACTGGTTTCAGATTCTTTTACATAGAGCTTTTAGGTGAAAACTGCAGCGTTTCCCTTAAGTCTGTTCAGGGTGTACTTATTTACCGCGATATCGATTATATCGGCTCTTTTGAATGTAATGACGGCGAAATAAATAAAATATTCGATACAGCAGCTTACACAGCACACCTTAATATGCAGGAGTATATGTGGGACGGCATCAAGCGTGACCGACTTGTATGGATAGGCGATATGCACCCCGAGGTTATGACTATTTGCTCTGTTTTCGGCAGTAACGAAGTAGTTAAAAAGAGCCTCGATTTTATAAGGGACGTAACGCCTGTAGGTAAGTGGATGAACGGCATAAGCTCTTATTCAATGTGGTGGATAATGTGCCACTACGAATACTTTATGCAAAATGGCGATACAGAATATCTCAAATTACAGATGCCATATTTAAAGGAACTTACTAAGTACCTTACAGAACTTATTGATGAAAACGGCAGCGAGATAATACCCGATAACCGCTTCCTCAATTGGCCTGATAGCAACAAGGAAAAAACACTTCACTGCGGCTTACAGGGACTTTTAAAAATCACTCTTGATAAGTGCGCCTTAATGTTTGATGCAATGGGAGAAACCGAAGCTTCTGATAATGCTAAAATTAATGCAGAGAAACTTACAAAGCACGTGCCCGATATTGAAGGTGTATCAAAAGCGGTTGCTGGTCTTATCGGTATGAGCGGTATAGTTGATCCCAAGGAAGCTGACGAAAAGGTTATTTCCAAAGGCGGCGCCGAGGGCTATACCACCTTCTATAGCTTCTATACCTTATGCGCCAAGGCTCTTGCAGGCAACGTAAAGGGCGCTTTAAAGGATATGAAGGATTATTACGGCGCTATGCTCAATTTAGGCGCAACAACTTTCTGGGAGGATTTTGATATCAAGTGGGCTGAAAACGCCGCAAGAATCGACGAGTTAACACCTGAGGGTAAAATTGACGTACACGCTTCATACGGCGGATATTGCTACGAAAAGCTTCGCCACAGCCTTTGCCACGGCTGGTCATCAGGTCCCGTGCCCTTCCTTTTAAGGTACGTATTGGGCATCGAAATTTTGGAGCCCGGCTGCAAAAAGGTAAGAATCAAGCCGAATTTAGCAGGTTTAAAGTGGGTAAGAGGTTCTTACCCCACTCCTTACGGCAAGGTAGAAGTTTATTTTGACGGAGCAGATTTAGTGATAAGTGCTCCCGATGAAATTGAAATCTTAAAATAATTTTAAGCATAAAAAAGCGGAGATACTAAAATGTATCTCCGTTATTTTTATATTAATCAGTCGTTATCATCTTTACCGCTCCAGCAGTATGTGCAGAGGCAATCGGAGTCAAGACCGATGGATTCAATTAAATCGTCAAGGCGGTGGAAGCGAAGGGAGGTAAAGCCAAGCTGTTTTCTGATTTCTTCAACCATTTCCTGATAGTTCTTGCTATCGGGGTTAGCGTAATCCATTAAAACTTCTTTGCTTACGTTATCGCCTTCACGCTCTTTAATAATTCTTCTTGTTATTAAATCAAGCTCGCTCTTGGAACGGGAGAAGTCAAGGTATTTACAACCGAAAAGAAGGGGAGGGCAGGCAGGGCGTATATGAACTTCCTTAGCACCGCTCTGATATAAGAAGTCGGTAGTTTCGCCAAGCTGAGTGCCGCGGACAATGGAGTCGTCAATTAAAAGCAGGCTCTTATCCTTAATAAGCTGGTTTACGGCAATAAGCTTCATCTTAGCAATTCTTGCTCTCTGCGCCTGATTCTGAGGCATAAAAGAACGGGGCCATGTGGGAGTATATTTAATGAAGGGTCTTGCATAAGGTACACCTGATTCGTTAGCATAACCAACTGCGTGAGCAATACCTGAATCGGGAACACCTGCTACAATATCAGGCTTAATGCCCGTTTCTTCCTTGTCGCGCTTAGCAAGCATTTTACCGCAGATATAGCGCATAGCTTCAACGTTAACACCCTCGTAGTTTGCAGGGGGATAACCGTAGTAAACCCAGAGGAAGGAGCAGATTTTCATCTTCTTTTTAGGCTCAGCAACTATTTCTAAGCTATCTTTTGTAATTACGACTACTTCGTTGGGACCAAGCTCATGCTCTGTTGTAAAGCCTAAGTTATAGTAGGCAAAATCTTCGAAAGATACACATTTAGCGCCATCTTTAGTACCTACTATAAGGGGAGTTCTGCCGAGTTTATCGCGGCTTGCGTAAATTTTATCGCCGGAGAGAATAAGAATAGACATAGAACCCTTAATTTTCTCCTGAGCAAAAAGTAAACCGTCTACAAGGTTTGCTTTCTGATTGATAAGGGCAGCCACAAGCTCGGTTGCGTTTACTCTGCCGCCGCTTCTTTCAAGGAAGTGTGTGTGACCGTACTTAAAGCAGTCCTCAACAAGTTCATCCATATTATTTATTTTACCTAAAGTAGTAATAGCGTAAGAACCGATGTGAGACTGAACCAAAAGAGGCTGAGGGTCATTGTCGGAAATACATCCTATACCGCTGTAGCCCTGAAGCTCGTCGAGGTCATTTTCAAACTTCGTTCTGAAAGGTGAATTTTCAATGTTATGAATAGAACGGTTATAGTCACCGTCCTCTGTATATACTGCCATACCGGCTCTTTTAGTGCCTAAATGGGAGTGGTAGTCAATACCGAAAAATAAATCGAGAGCACAATTTGTGTTTGAAACAACACCGAACATACCGCCCATAATATCTCTCCTTCAAAAAATAAAAATCCAGTTTAAATTTTAAAATAATTACTTTAGTATTGTATCACAAAATTCTCTTAATGTGTAGGGGTATATTTATTTTTATGAAAAAATTTGAAAAATTGCTCACAGTTACTTGAATAAATCGGCATTTTGATGTATTATACCTTTTGCAAACCAAGTTTGCGGTCAGTCGCGACCTCCTGACCTTAAAAAATACTACGGAAGGCACTTTTAAAAGTGACGGAAAAGAAAAAATGAATAAAAAAACCAACGTGAAATTTATCACGGAGAGCGCCCTGATTGCCGCTCTTTACGCCGTATTGACTTATATTGCGGCAGTAATGAACTTAGCTTTCGGCGGTGTGCAGTTTCGCTTCAGCGAAGCTCTTTGTGTGCTTCCCATTTTTACTCCCGCGGCAATTCCCGGGCTTACGATGGGATGCCTTATTTCCAATTTGGCAAGCCCCTTGGGAATTGTGGACTGGATTTTCGGTCCCATAGCTACTTTGCTTGCCACTCTTGTTACAAGAAAAATGAGAGAAGTAAAGCTTTTTGACATCCCGTTTATCTCCCTTTTATCACCCGTTATATTTAACGCACTGATAATAGGCTTCGAGATTGCGGCAATTACAGAAAACGGCTTTAATCTTTCAGCTGTATCCTTTGCCGCCTTTTCTTATCAGTTTCTCTCTGTGGGTTTGGGTGAGCTTTTAGTACTTTTTGTTTTGGGTTTACCCTTAATATTCCTCTTAAGGAAAGTAAAGATATTTAAAAGATAATAATAAATTAAAATAAAAAACGGAAGATAGTCGCTCTCCCGTTTTTTTCTTTTTATATTCTGTTTAGTTTAATAAAAGTAAGGCTCTGGGCTTTGATTTCCAAGTTAAGTGTAAGGCTTTGGCTTTCGGCATCAGCTTCAAAACTATCGCTTAATTTAAAATCACCCTTATTTCGTATAAGCTCTGCTTCATTTTTTGAAAGCTCATTTTTCCTTCCGAGCTTCTCCCATAGGCGGAAACTGTTGTTTTCTTCGTTATCCATTGTGTAGAGGGAAATTTCATATCTGCCGTTTTCCAAATTTTCGAATGTGATATTGAAAGTTTCACTTGCCCCTTCGTTTTCTATATCGTATTCATTATATTTATATACTGCGGCGCAAAGCTTATTACCGCTTTTGCTTGCTAAGCATCCGCAGTCACTGCCGGGCTCAATTCCCTTAACTTCAATTAAATCATCACCTAAAAGATTCAGCATCTCGTAAAGTGTACCGATAGGCTTTAGAATATGGTGAGCCGTCGTGATGCTTCTGTTACCGTTGAAAATTTCAGAGAAGTGGTCTTCACCGCAGAAGCCCCAGTAAAGCATAAGAGTTAAATTCAAGCCGTATTTGCGTCTTAGAGTAAATATACAGTCAATAAGCTTCAGCATAAAAAGTGCGGAATATTCGCTGTTTCTTATATCCAAAATAGGATAATCTTTACTTGTTCTCTCGTAATTACTTACAACGCCCCACTCATTTAGGTGTACTTCGGTATTTTTTAGGGAGGGGTAAGCTTCTATGGTTCTTTGCAGCCACATTAATTCCTGTGTGAAACGCTGAACGGTGGGCATAATTACGGGCCATTCATTAAGCCAGCCGCCGCTCATACCGTAAATATGATAGGAGATAAAGTCGCACCTTGTGCCTCTTTTTCCTGTTACATAGTTCGTGCCGTTGGTGATATGGTCTAAAAACGGGTGCATAAAGTTATTTTTAAAGCAACCGGGGCCGCCTACTCTTAATTTATCGTCTACACTTGTTACCGCATCCACGAATACGTCGTAAAGCTTATAGAAGTGCTTCCAAGTAGATACAGGCCATGAATCAGGCTCGTTCCACACTTCAAAATACCAGCTTCGGGTCTCTTCAACACCGAAGGTATCCTGCAGATTTTTGGTGAAGGCAACAAGCAAATCGTGCCATTTGTTCCAGTTATTGGGGATATATCTTTCCGGCTGCTTTTCTCCCGTACCTTCCTGAATTATATCACCCTTTAAAATAAGCGCGTCGGGAACGAAGTCCATTTCAACTATAGGCTTAATTCCGTTATCCACAAACTTTTTAAAGCAGGAATTTATCCATTCAAAATGATATTGGGGATTTCCCTTTTCATCCTCTGAGTAAACTTCACCGCCGCAGCGAAGACCGTAGCGGTAGCAGCTGCTTAAAGTAAAGTGATTTCTTACGTATTTGCAGGTGCCTTTTTCCTTCATTCTATTTAATAAGTAATCGCCTGATTCGGTAAGGGATAAGGAGAATAATTCGTCAAGCCCCGCAGCCTGCCAGAATCTGTCGTTTTTACCTATCGTTTTATCGCTTATAATACTGATATTTTTCATACTGTTTACCACTCGTTTTTTAAAATACTTGCAAGAATTCCATTTATAAAGTATACTACATTTAAAAGCATTTGAAAAGACATTAATAAATTATATAAACGGAAATGAATATGAAAAAAGTAACTTTGGGCATACTCGCCCACGTAGACTCAGGCAAAACCACCTTAAGCGAAGCGATGCTATATCTTTCGGGAACAATAAGAAAGCTTGGCAGAGTGGACCATAAAAATACATATCTTGATAATAATAATATCGAGCGCGACAGAGGTATCACCATATTCTCTAAGCAGGCGGAAATAAACTATATGGGCAATAAGTTTACTTTGCTGGATACCCCGGGTCACGTGGATTTTTCTGCTGAAATGGAAAGAACCCTCCAGGTAACGGATTACGGAATACTGGTAATTAACGGCTCGGACGGCGTTCAGAGCCACACCGAAACTCTGTGGGCGCTTTTGAAACGCTACAGAATTCCCACCTTTATATTCATAAATAAGATGGATATAGTAAGTAATAATAAAGAGTATCTGCTTAAAGAAGTAAAGGATAAATTGAATTCAGGCGCCTTCGATATAGTTGCTGCTTTAGATTCAGGTGATTTAGAAGCGGTGGCGGAAAACAGCGAAAGCCTTTTAAACGAATATCTTGATACAATGAGCTTAAAGGACGAAAGTATTAAAAAAGCTATAGATAAAAGGGAAATATTCCCCGTGTTCTTCGGCTCTGCCTTGAAGCCCACCGGTGTCGATAAGCTTTTGGAATATATAAACCGCTTTACAAACGAGAAAAAGTATAAACAGGAATTCGGCGCAAAGGTATATAAAATCACCGAGGATGAGCAGAATTCACGCCTTACACACATTAAACTTACGGGCGGCAGCTTAAACGTAAAAAGCACCGTTAAATATAAGGGTAAAAACGGCGAGATAAAAGAAGAGAAGATAAACGGCATAAGAATTTACTCAGGCGCTAAATATAAATCCGTAGATTCTGTTTCCGCAGGCGATGTTTGCGCGGTTACTGGTCTGAGCGAAGCTGTGTCAGGTCAGGGTATAGGTATCGAGAAGGATTCAAAAGAGCCTCTGCTTGAACCCGTACTCACATATAAAATCAATTTACCCGAAGGTATAAACGTACCCGAAGCTATAAGAAAGCTTCATAAATTAAGCGAAGAGGACCCGACGCTCCACTTAAAATGGGTTGAAAGGCTTAAAGAATTACACGCCGAAATAATGGGCGAAGTTCAGCTTGAAGTGTTAAAGCGCCTTATAAAAGAGCGCTTCGATATGGATGTTACTTTCGGCAGCGGCAGTATATTATATAAAGAGACCATAAAAAATAAGGTGGAGGGTGTAGGTCACTTTGAGCCCCTTCGCCACTATGCGGAAGTTCATCTGCTGCTTGAACCTTTAAAGAGAGGAGAGGGTCTTGTATTTGATACCGACTGCCGTGAAGAGGTGCTTGAAAAGAACTGGCAGAGGCTTATTTTAACTCATCTGCTTGAAAAAACGCACGTAGGCGTGCTTGTGGGCTCTCCCATTACCGATATGAAAATCACCTTGAAATCGGGCAGAGCACATTTAAAGCACACGGAAGGCGGCGACTTCCGCGAAGCTACCTACCGCGCAGTAAGGCAGGGTCTTGCAAGCGCTGAGTCCTTACTTTTAGAGCCTTACTACGATTTTAAGATAACCGTACCTATGGATCTTGTTGGCAGAGTAATTACCGATATAGGCAAAATGTGCGGCGAATTTACTCCGCAGGAAATCGAAGGTACAATGGCAGTAATAAAAGGCAGTGTGCCCGTTTCCACCTCTATAAATTATCCACAGGAGGTTATAAGGTTTACTAAGGGTCTTGGCAGATGTGTATTTACATTAAAAGGCTACTATGAATGTCACAACAGTGAGGAAGTTATCAGTCAGTCTGATTATAATTTCCTCACTGTTGTGAC